>CAZIUL010000013.1:65510-95667 GCA_964542475.1 uncultured Phycisphaerales bacterium
AACGGTGGTGGCTTGCATGCCGGAATAGAGAAAGGAAACGGAATGTTGGACATTTATGTTGATGCCGACGGCTGTCCGGTGAAGCAGGAAGTCTGCCGTGTGGCGGCCCGCTTTGAACTCAAGGTGACCTTTGTGGCAAATTCAAGAATGCGTTTGCCGGAAAACGCTTCCGTGGAATTTGTGCTTGTGGATGACGGACTCGACGCTGCGGATGACTGGATCGTGGAGCATGCCGAAGAGGATGATATCGCGATCACATCAGATATTCCGCTCGCATCCCGCTGCCTGAAAAAGGGAGCGCGTGTTCTCAGCCCAAAGGGCCGTGTTTTCAAGGAGGAATCGATCGGCGATGCACTGGCGACCCGGGATGCCATGTCATACCTTCGCGAGCTCGGAACAATCACAGGCGGCCCGGCTCCCTTTGAGAAACGGGATCGTTCCCGTTTTCTCCACAGTCTCGACGAGGTCATCCATGCCGTGCGCAGAAAGAAGAAATGAGGAGTTTGTGATACCGAACCCGAAAAACCGGGCCTGCCGTGCGCATCGCCCTGCGAGGCAGCGCCCGTGTTCGATCAATCCAGCACCGGGGCGTAGAGCGCTCCTATGTCGAGCCTGAGATCGTCTTGTCCCACGCTGTCGAAGGGGATTTCCAGTTTCTCTTGAATGTTGTCGAGGCTCACCAGCACGAGGCTGTAGAGAACCGCCACACCGTAGCCGATCACGGGGTAGTCGCTATTGGACTCGGCGATGTAGGCAAAGTAGGGTCCGAACAGAACCGGAAAAATATTGAGGAACACCTTGCTGTAGGCGCGCAGCGCCACGGGCGTGCGGTAGGCAAGGATGTTGCGCATCCGCTCGAACTCGATCATCATGGCGCGCATGTATTGGTTTGCGCGGCTCGCCTCGCCTGCTTTGAGCCCTGCCGCGCGCGCTGTCTCGATCGATCTGGAAAAGGCCGAGAAGTGGCTGTACACACCGGCCAGGTCGGGATCGTTGTCGCGCCATCCCTTGTTGAAGTACTCCTTGATTCCCGAGAGAAGGTCGAGGGTGGCCTGTCGCGCCCGCGGAGCGTGATCCTTCTCCCCTTTGCCGTCAGGAACCCAATCCCGGTGGCCGTAAAAGATCGCGATGGCGTGCGCCTTTAGAGAGGCGAAGCTCTTTAGCGCTTCCTCGCGCCGGCGGTATGCGGCGTTGATCGAGAAGACGATCGGAAATATGATGGCGATCCCGATCAGTCCCGTGGGAATGTCCGCCGCCAGGTTGAAGCGCCGACAGAGCCATGTGGACAAAAGAGCCAGTATGGTGACGATTGCCGTGTGAGCGTCCAGGATACCCATGAACTGTTTGACTGTTTTCATGCCTTGCTTTTCTCCAGACGATGAGGCCGATCAGATCTTCGGCAGGGTCGTGTTGTGTGCATAGACCGGATTGCTCTCGGTGAGCACGCGGTTCTTGATGCAGAAGCATAGCTACCATGTTGAACAACGAGTTGCCAGCATCCATTGGATTGGGAAACCAAAAACAAACTTACCGATCCCGATGCCGAAAGGAAGCCGACATGGCCAAGTGTACGAAAAACAGGGGCATTCCGACAAGAGCTATTCAAAGCTTGCGATTCGGCAGATTATGTGTCCAACGCCTTCGATAAGAAGTTGACCCCTTCTGAACTCCCTACCGCACACAAAGCTTGGCCGCGTCCGCCACCAGGAGGCTGCCAATAACAGTGAAAAACCTCTTACAGGTTGAGGATCGTCACCTGGCATGAAACGCAGCCACAACACAGTTTACGGCACCTCGCGACGAAGAGTATGAAATAAGCGGGCCAAAGCGACACAGGATCAGCCCGTCCCCCCTCCATTCCATTGAGAGACCGGTTGCTTGTTCGAAGTAAGACAGGATCCGTCTCTTGAAGAGCTTCCTCACCGCCTCATCGTTTTTCTCTTGCAGAAGGTAGCTGCCGGAAAAATCCGGGTGCCCATCGAAGTCGATATCCTTTAGCCCGCTATGCGGGTTAGGCCGAAAATGAGAGCCGGCGGGTAATTGTTATCGGGCCGCGAGCCGGCACATGGTACCATTGTATGCATGAATAAATGGCAGCTCAGGATCTTCAGCTCGGTTTGGATCACCTACTTCGCCTTCTATCTCTGCCGCTACAACATGTCAATGGCAAAGACACGCCTGTGCGATACCTACTCCTGGGACGGCGCGCGGATCGGCATGGTCTTTACCGCTTTGACGGCCATGTACGCTTTGGGGCAGTTTGTCAACGGACAGCTCGCGGACCGGTTCGGCGCGCGGCGGATCGCGAGCCTGGGAGTCGCGGGCTCGGTCGTGATGAACCTCGCCGTATTTTTCCTGACGCTTCTTGCGTCCGAAACAACCTCTTCCGACACGGTGCTGCTTCTCCTTGTTGTCTTCTGGGGCGCCAACGGTTATTTCCAGTCCATGGGCTGGTCGCCCATGGTGAAAATCATGGCTCACTGGTTTCCCGCCTCACGCCGCGGCAAGGTGATGGGCCTGCTGGGGGCCAGTTACCAGTTCGGCGGCGCGTTCTCATGGTTTCTGGCTTTCTTTCTTGTCGGGTACTTCGTGCAGCATCTGGGAGGAGACTGGCGCGCCGTGTTCTGGGTTCCGGCCGTGCTTTTCGCGGGGGCCGGCATTCTCTTCTTCCTGATGGTGAGGAACAGCCCGGAGGATGCGGGGCTGCTTCCCGCGGAAGCCGAGGCTGAGGCTGTGTCTGAACCGGAGGCCACAGCGGGGCAGAGGGACGAACAAGAGCGTAAAAACAGCTCGCAGGGGAAGCTGGCTGAAAACATCGTGCGAACCCTGAAGAACCCTTACATCTGGATAGTGGCTTTCACCTTCTTTCTTCTCGACATGAACCGCTACGGGTTCGTCAACTGGCTGCCCGCTTTCCTGGAGGAGCACGGCACAGCAGTGGGGGTCGAGGGGTTCGAATTCAAGGAGGTGATGAAGCGCTGCATCCACCCCCTGGCCGGGGCAGCCGGCGCCGTGGTCGCGGGCTGGGCCACGGACCGCTTTTTCGGGGGGCGGCGAGCGCCTGTCATCGCAATGCTGCTTCTGCTGCTGGGCGTTTTCTCCATTCTTTTCCCATACATCGATCCCAGCCGGGGCTGGGCAGTGATCCTCGTGATCGCACTCATCGGGTTCTGCACATACGGCCCGCACATCCTCATGGTGGGCCATGCCGCCCAGGACTTCGGCAGGAAATCCGGCGCGGCCGGTGCTGCCGGTTTCATCGACGGGATGGGCTACATCGGCGCCAGCCTCGCCGGCTGGGGCGCGGGTGTGCTCATCATGAAGTGCGGCTACGGATTCACCTTTGTCGTCTTCGGAGCGGCTGCCATCCTCGGGGCATTTCTGGTGTGCCTCATCTGGAAGGTGGGACCAGAAACGCGGCGCGGCGAAGGCGAAGGCGAAGGCTCAGGTACAGGTACAGGTACAGAGGCATAGATGGATTCAAGGGAAAGAGTGGCGCGCGCGCTGGAGCACAAGGAGCCTGACCGCGTTCCAATCGACTACTGGGCCACCGCGGAGGTCAACGCGCGGCTGCTGGAGCGGTACGGGTTCTCGTCGCAGGATGAGCTGCTCGACCATTTCAATGTGGATTTTCGATACCTGGAAGGGCCGGCGTACATCGGCCCCGAACCGTTGACGCATCCGGACGGCAGCGTGGAGGACCATTTCGGCGTGCCGCGCACCCGCGTGAAGGTTGGCCACGGCGGGCAAACAGGCGAATACTGGGAGGTGGTCCGCTCTCCCCTCGAAAATGCGGAAACCATCGAGGAGGTCATCGATTACCACAAGTGGCCGGACCCCGACTGGTTCGATTACGAGTGCGTCAAGGAGCAGGTGTCCGGGCTGAAGCGCACAGGAAAGGTGATCGTTTTCATCGGCGACCGCATGAACCGCTGCGCCCAGCTCAAACCCGCCATGTACGTGCGCGGGATCGTGAAGATCCTGGAGGACCTGGTTCTAAACCCCGAGATCGCCGAGTACGTTTTCAACCGCATAACGAAGTTCTACCTCGAGTACGCGAGGCGCATCGTTGAGGCGGCCGGGAACGGCATCGACATCTTCATGACAGGCGATGACTTCGGAACGCAGAACGGCCTGATAATGTCGCCGGACATGTGGCGGCGCTTTCTGATGCCGGGGTTCAAGGCGTTTATGGGCCTGGCGAAGAAGCACGGGTTCTGGACAGCGCACCACTCATGCGGCGCCATTGAACCGATCATCCCCGACATGATCGGATGCGGGCTGGACATTCTGAACCCGATACAACCGGAAGCGCGCGGTATGGGCGGTGGGGGGCTGAAGAAGCGTTTCGGCGAACAGCTTTGCTTTCACGGCTCCATTTCAATTCAGCGGACCCTGCCCTTCGGCTCGCCGGAAGAGGTCAGGAACGAAGTGAGGAAAAGGTTCGAGGAACTCGGCCCGCAAGGAGGCTTCATCTACTGCACCGCCCATAACATCCAGGTCGACACGCCAATCGACAACATCGAGGCGCTGTTCAAGGCGTACCATGATCTTGGCGTGTATGGATGAGCATACCGCGAATTTGGGGGGCCGGCTTCCACTTCGGCTTGATAGAGGGAGCCGTGGTTATTTTGATTACGATATTTGATGTAGTTGGGTAAAATTGCGTTTGTTTTACTTATCCGCCCATCAGTTTCGTCTATCTTTAAAGAGGAGAAACTGTGATGTTATTATGGAGATGTACCAACGACTCGCCGAGCACAATCAATGGAAGGGGTGGTTTCGGACCACGGTATTTTCAGCCGAACCATGCGACATCATGCAACATAACAAGTGTCCGGAATTGGGTGATTGCACAATGCGCGAGTCCAAAAAAACTTAAGTCTGCTTTTGACAACGTCCGTGGCACTGCACAAAGTGATATGGCATGTTCAACGGCAGCAAATACAGGGTGTGGGGGGGTTAGCGGAAAAGCCTATCGATATGCTATGAACCTCCCAATTACAGAATACTCCTGCTACCACGTTTCCGGGCAACAAGCCCCACAAAGGGTATCAAATATTGAGGCGAGGGTTTATATGAACAATGCAAACGTGCTACAGGCAACGATTATAGCGGTAGGAACTAAGTACGGCACAAAAGAGGTCGCGTTCGTCACCAAGTTCCCGAAAAAATACATAGCAAATGTGTATACGTTCCAAACAAAAAAGACAACCCCGTGGGTAAAATTTGGTTTCCGTCCCTAATAAAAAGGCCGGCCCGTATGGTGCAAATATTCAGACGAACTTAAAACAAGAACGAAACAGTAGATCCGATCTCTTCCATATTCCAACGGATCACAGACCGGGAAAGAGGCTTCCCCTGATAATATTCATGCACGGCAACGGCGGCGAGCCCGCATCTGGGCGGTCTCGCGTGCAGGGTAAAACCGCTGCTTCTCCCCGAATAAACCACACACCTGGAGAGACTCGTGATGGATAAAAAAGCATTGATCCGCGACACTTTTGATAAGGGTGGACGCGTCTTTCGGCTGCTGCCGGTTTTTGTGCCGAGGCGTTTCGGTTCCGCCGGGCAGCGGCTCAGGCTTCATCCGGATGACTACTATGCCCTGGGAATGAACCGGGGCTCCATCAAGGAACGCTGGTTCTCGTCAATAGTCGCCGCCATGAACGGCCCCCTCGCCCCGGCGGATGAGGGGCTGAGCTATGTCGCCCCCCTCGGCAACAAGCCGGAAGAAAAATTCCTTTTCCGTGACGCCGTGGAGGAGCTGGGCGCCGACCTCATCGGGGCCGAAATGAAGGCCAGGTACGGCACATGGCCGATGTACGCCAAGTTCTTCGACTATGAAGGACCGTTGTTTCATCACCTGCACCTGAGCGATGAAGCTGCCGGCCGCGTGGGCATGATCGGAAAGCCCGAGGGCTATTACTTTCCCCTGCAGCTCAACAACCACCTCGGGTCTTTTCCCCACACCTATTTAGGCTGGGCCCCCGAGACCACCAAAGAGGAGGTGCGCAAGCGGCTTCTTCAATACGAGAGCACGGACAACCGCATAACGGAGCTGTCGCGCGCGTACCGCATCGAGCTGGGAACGGGGTGGTACACACCGCCCGGAGTCGTTCATGCTCCCGGGTCAGTGCTGACCTACGAGCCGCAGTGGAACAGCGACGTCAACTCCATCTTTGAAAACGTCACGGCCGGGGAAATCTATCCCTACGAGTTCCTCGTGGAAAACTGTCCGGAGGACCGAAAACGCGACGTGGACTACATCATGAGCCTCATGGATTGGGAGAAGAATGTAGATCCCGACTACAAGAAACGTTTCTTCCGTCCGCCCCTGCCGTGTTCCCATTCAGGAGAAGGTTTCATTGAAAAATGGATCCTGTACGGGAACGACTATTTCGGCGCAAAGGAGTTGACTATCCCGCCGGGCCGTACCGTGACCGTCAAGGATCCCGCGGCCTATGGCTGCATCATTGTGCAGGGGCACGGCAAGTTCGGCGCCCACGACGCGGAAGCCGCCATCATGCTGCGCTTCGGCCGGATGAGCGCCGACGAGTATTTTGTCAGCGAAGGTGCTGCGAAGGAGGGGGTCTTCATCACAAATCACAGCCGATGCGAGCCCATGGTGATCCTGAAGCACTTCGGACCAAATCACCCGGATATGCCGAAGGCCGTGCTTGAACCTTGAACCTCGCCACGGAGTCAGGACAAAACCATCACGATTCGCAGCGTAAGAAAAGGTGTAACTGCCCCTGATTTGTCCTGAAACATGCGGATTAACCCGGTCACTGGTCTTCAAGCTTCACCGCGGTGCCGTAAGCGAGAAGCTCGGCAGCGCCGGTCATTACCTGGGAGGTTACGTACCGTACGTTCACGACAGCGTCCGCTCCCAGCTTCTTCGCCTGGGCTTCCATGCGGCGCATGCTCTCGTTACGGGATTCCACGATCATTTCGGTGTACTCCTTGATCTCACCGCCAATCAAGGTACGCAGCCCCGCAATGATATCCTTGCCTAGGTGCTTGGCCCGGATGGTACTTCCCCGAACTATGCCGAGCGTCTCGCTAATCCTGTGGCCGCTCACAAAATCGGTGTTCACGGTGATCATTTCAAAAGCTCCTTTCATCTGTATCTTTGGAACATCCACGGAATCAACCGTCGTCCAGCAGGCTGCGGTCCTTTTCGCGGTCCTCCAGGCGCTCCCAGATGAGGGAGCCGATGAGCAACAGCAGGCCGGCCGCCGCAACCACAAGCCCGAGTTGGATAGGCCAAGGAAGAGCGCGCAGCCAGGGCCACAGAAAGCGAAGCGGCTTGATCAGCCACGCAAGAAGGCAAACAGCGCCTGTGGCGATCAACAGGAATCCCACTATGCGAATAAGTCGAATCATTTCCGGAGATCTCCTTCCGCACGGCTGTCCCGGACACGCTCCATGATAAGGGACAGGATAACCAGCGTCGCTCCTGCGACTAGAAAGCCCAAGCCGATCTTGAGCTGCGAAGGGATGTCCACGAAGCGCAGCAGCCATCGCGTGGCCTCGAACAGCACCGCTGCTCCCGCCAGGATGAGCCCGCCGCGCCACAGGAGCATTCCGGTCATGTGAATTGATCGCATGGGGAAAAGTTATTCGTTTCATCCCGGGATTTCAAACTTCTTCTGAAGGAGCTCCTAAAAAAGGAGCGCATTACTAAAATGTGACTGCCCTTAATTTGAATAAAACGGGCGGACCGCAGTCCCCGGATCATCCCTTCAACGAGGTTGATTCCGTGGCTGATCGGTTTGATTTGCATTGCAATAGGAGTGGTGCCTTGGTAAAAAAAAAGGAATCTTCGAGGTTTAGCCGCGTAATATAACGCGCCAATTAAAGGTGATGGGTGATTTCCTATTGCTGCTTTGGGGCGAGGAAGAAATGAAAAGTTTCTCGACTGTTCTATCGATTGACCTGGGCGCTGAAAGCGGTCGCGTCATCGCTGCTTCGCTTGATGGCCGCAAGGTTTCACTAGAGATTGTCCACCGTTTCCCAAACGCACCGGCCATGGTGCGGGGCACGCTCTACTGGGACGTTCTGCGGTTGTGGAACGATATCCAGGAAGGCCTGGCCGCAGGCCGGGACCGCGGCCCGGCATCCATCGGCCTCGATACATGGGGCGTGGATTTCGGGCTGCTCGACAGGCAGGGCCGCCTCATTTGCAATCCGATTCACTACCGGGACGAGAGCAGGCGGGGCATGATCGAGAAGGTCTGTCGCAAGGTTCCAAGAGAAGAGATCTTTGCCCAAACCGGCATCCAGTTCATGGATCCGAACGGGTTGTACCAGCTGGTCAGCCTGGTCGAAAGCGGATCCCCGTTGCTGGAGATCGCTCACACATTTCTTACCGTACCGGACCTGTTCAACTACTTTCTCACAGGCCGGAAGGTCTGCGAGTTCACCATTGCCACCACCACCCAGTGCTACAATCCCTTGACCGAGGATTGGGCCCATGACCTGCTGGAAAAAGTCGGCATTCCTACACACATCTTCCCGCCCGTTGTGCAGCCGGGCACGCGACTGGGCGAGTACGAAGGCGTTCCCGTCATCGCGCCCGCCTGTCACGATACCGGCTCCGCGGTGGCGGCGGTGCCGACGGAAACCCATGACTTTGCCTTCATCAGCAGCGGCACATGGAGCCTTCTTGGATTGGAGATCCCCCGGCCCATCATCAACGAACAGGCGCTGGCAGCCAACCTGACGAACGAGGGCGGCGTGGATGGCACATTCCGTTTTCTCAAGAACATCACGGGGTTGTGGCTGGTGCAGCAGTGCCGCGCGGCCTGGGCGGCCCAGGGCCAGGCCTACGACTATGGCACACTGACCGAGATGGCCCGCAGCGCCGAGCCGCATGTTGCGCTGCTCGATCCGGACGATACATCGTTTCTGCCGCCGGGCAACATGCCGGAGCGTATTGCTGCGTTCTGCCGTCGCACCGGACAGAAACCACCGCAAGGCGTTGGAGAGACCGTGCGCTGCGTGCTGGAGAGCCTGGCACTCAAGTACCGTCATGTCCTGGACCTGCTGATCGACGTGAGCGGGCGGCAGGTCGAAGTGGTGCACATCGTCGGTGGGGGTGCGCAGAACGCCCTGCTGTGCCGGATGACAGCCGACGCGGTAAACCGCCGGGTCGTGGCCGGTCCGGGAGAAGCAACGGCATTGGGCAACGCCCTGGTGCAGTGGAGAACCATGGGTGAGCTTGGCTCCCTCGAAGATGCCCGCACGCTGGTACGCGAATCGTTCAGGCCGGTGCTTTACCAGCCGCAAGACACCGGCCCGTGGGACGAGGCTTACGAGCGGTTCAAGCCGCTGATCGCCTTGCCGCCGGTCAACGGATAAGACGTTGACGTTGAATTCTTTTTACAGGTTGGGGATCGTATCCTGGCATGAAACGCATCAGGGTGGAATCCGACCCTCCAGGCCGTTTTCTTCCGTTGCAGCCATCATGATCCTGGCGCACGCCTGTGCATCCGAAAGCGCGTCGTGGTGTTTCAGGGGAATGCTGAGCTGCTCGCAGACCATATTGAGCTTGGTAGGGTAGATGTTCCAGAAGGACCTGGCGATGTTCACGGTACATTGCCATGGAAGGGCAGGGGGTTCGATCCCGCAGCTGGCGCAGCATGTGTCCAGGACCCCCCTGTCGAATGACGCGTTGTGAGCCACAAGGAAATCAACGCCATCGAGCATCCCCCTGATATCCTGCCAAACCTCGGCAAAGCGAGGTTCATCCTTGACCATTGTCCAATCGATACCGTGAAGATATGTGAAAACGAACTCCGAACGCGGCGGCCGAATCAGGCGGTGCGCCTGATCCACAATGGCCCCGTTTTCCACCCGTACCAGGGCGATGCTGCAGGCGCTGTCACGGTAGTAGTCAGCCGTTTCAAAGTCGAGGGCGATGAATTTCAATTTTCCGGTGTCCTTCGGCCTAAAGCCTTCAGGCTAAAGCCTCAAACCTTCCTCCTCAACTGCAAAATTTGACCCGGTGAAATTTTCTTCGGGCTCGGTATCGCCGTCTAACCGGCCTTCAAAACCGGAAGGTGTATTCCAGCTTGAGGCGGGTCATGTACGATTCGCGTTTCCAGTGGTGGTCGAGCTTTTGCCAGTTGTAGTTGACCACGAAGTAGAGGTTCGATTTGGGCGTGACCGTCCATTGGAAACGGCTGTTCGTGCCGATCGTGTCGCTTTCGGTCTCGTGCTGGATTAAGCTGCTCAGCGTCATGTCAGGCGAGAAGTTGAGGCGGATCCGCGTACCGTAGACGTTTTCGGTGAAATCCCCCGCATCGAGGCGCGCCACGTTCTGCTCGCCCACGAGGGAAAGCGTTACGAGCGGATCAGGGTTCCACTCGAGCTCGGCCTCGTAAGTGTCGAGGCGCCCGTCGTAAAAGGGCCCGAACTCCCACGACAGCTCTCCGCTCAGTGCGCGCTTCGACGCAGACTCGGCCTTCAACCGGTAGCGCATCCACTCGTAGACATCCTCGTCCACGGTAACGCCGTCCGAGATCTCGAAGTCCTCGGGGAGGTTCTCGCCGCCGCGGATCACGTTGAATTCGAATGAATCGCCGCTTTCGAGGTTGCAATTGATCGGCGCCGTGAAGACACGGTAGCTTTCCCACGGCCCGCCGATCTTTGTCACGTACGACGAACGGAGCTCGAAGAACCACTGGCGCACCCAGTCGAGGCTGGAATAGGGCATGTAATCCGCCTTGGCCGTGTACATGTTGATGTCCGAGCGCTGCACGAAACCGAGGGATGGGTCGAAGGCCTTTCCGATCCGCTTGTACGTGACAGCCGCGTCCAGGAGGTCGTTCGGGTAGTCGATCTTGATGCCCACGGCGTTCCGTTGGCCGTCTTCGATGTCGTCGCGGTCCATTGCGATTCCCCACGCGCCGACGAGAAAGTTCTTGTTGCCGAGAAAGTTCGATGTCTGGTAGGTGAAATCGGTTCCGAAGGTCCAGCTTCCGCGCCGGCCGAGCGGGTCGCCCCGGGTGGCGATGAAACCGACCGACGATTCGTCGAAAACGTTCTGGCTCAGCCGCACGACTCCCATGTTCGATTCGGGCGCGATATCCGACTCCTCGCCGCAGTTCACCCCGAGGATGCCAACGTTCGTGTCCCCTGCCTGTCCGTAGACCTTTGCCCCGAAAAGAAGCGGCACCTCCTCCCCGTCCACGAGGCCGATCCGGCGGCTGTGAAAAGGCAGGGCGTCTTTGCCCACGCCGAGCCCGAAGTCGAAAACCTCGTTCCCCTCGAGGAAGAAGGAGCGCTTCTCAGGGAAGAAGAGGGGAAAGCGGGTCAGGTTGGTGCGAAACGAGTCGACATCGGTTTCGGCGAAGTCGGTGTTGACCGTGATGAGTGCGGTAAGGTTCGAGGCGAGCCTCTGGGTCAAGTCAATGGAGAGGTCGTTGTCGTAATCCCGATCCTCGTCCCGCGATGGGCGCGCGAACCCGGTGACCAGGGATGGGCGCACGGAGAGCCCTAATCCGAGGTCGAAATCGGGCAGTCCGACGAGCCGCCCGGCGTGGCGCGTGTGTGTTACCCTGAAGTCGCGGCACGGATTGGCCCACCGGTCGGTTTCGAGGAGGCGCTGCACGCGGCGGCTGATATTGAATCCCCAGGCATCGAGGCCTTTTTTGAAGGTAAGTGTCGCGATGGGGATGCGGATTTCCGCGCACCAGCCCGTGGAGATGCGGAGGGTTTTCGCCTCCCAGAGGCCGTCCCAGTTGCTGTTTTCGTGCTCGCCGCGGGCGGACACGAGAGCGTCGTATCGAGCGCCCGAAGGGTTGACAGCGAAAATGTAACCTTTGCGGCCGTCGCCGTAGGTGTCGAGAACCATCTTCACATGATCCTCGTCACGGAGGCCGGAGTCGCGGGCCACGGACCAGCTCACAATGGCGCCGGGGTCGGAGTCGTGACAGATGACGCCGATGACAATGTCTTTTTCGTCGGCGAGAAGGCGGACCTCGGTGCGGAAGGTGGGTTCGCCGCCTTCCATGGGATCGATCATGATGAGGTTCTCTATGGCATCTGCATCAGACCAGGCGGGCTCGTCAAGCATGCCGTCGATGCGGATGTCCTCGGGGAGAGCGCCGCAGCGGACGAAGGGCGTTTCCTGCGGCGCGCTTGGCAACGCTTCTAGAACGGCCGCCGGAAGGCAGAAAAAAACGGTAACGAGAAGCGCCGCTGCAGTGTACCTGGGATGCGAATTCACGGGCACTCTTGGTTTCCAAATCTCTCGATGGGATCATAGAAAAACAAGGCAAATTTTACCACAAGGCTGATGGCGTTAGGGGCGAAAAATCTTTCGCCCTTTCTCTTCCTTCTTCCCCGACAGCAAAATTTCACAGGCCAAGCCCGCATATTTCATCCTCTTCTGCTGCGGCACCGTAAACTGCACTGTGGCTGCGTTTCATGCCAGGAGACGATCCTCAACCTGTAAGAACAGGCCTGCGGTCGTCACCTGACATGCGCCTTGCCACATCACAGTTTACGGCACCTCGCGACGAAGAGTATGAAATAAGCGGGCTTGGTATTGTGCTGACATTGCTGTTTCCGTTGGCTACAATTCTGCCTGGCGAAGCTCCTTTGGTCTCCGTCAAAGCCGGATCAAGCGGCCAACGGTTCGTGTGTCAAAGGGCCTCCAGCGGTATTTGAGTTGAACCTACTGCCAGAGGAATGATAGATGGAGGCAATAATGCGGATGACATCAGGTATCTTGTTGATTGCCGTGTTTGCGGCAGCAGTCTCGGTTCACGCGGCCCAGGCGGATGTAAAACCGGCTCAACTGTTTACAGACAACATGGTGATCCAGCGCGAGACAAACGCTCCTGTCTGGGGATGGGCTGAAGCCGGCGAAAAAGTAACAGTATCCGCGAGCTGGGGAGCGGAAGCAGCAACAACGGCTGACAAGGACGGCAAGTGGATGATCAAGCTGCAAACCCCGGAAGCGGGAGGTCCGCATGAAATCGCATTTACAGGTAAAAATGCTACCACCTGTAAAAACGTGCTGTCAGGGGATGTCTGGCTATGCTCGGGCCAGTCCAACATGGAGATGGATGTCAGCAGGTGCAACAATCCCGAGGAAGAGGCGGAAAACAGCGATTTTCCGAGTATTCGTCATTTCAAGGTTGTTCGTAACGCGACAAAGGTTCCGGCAAAAGACTGCGCGGGCGACTGGCATATATGTTCTCGAGAAACAGTCAAGAGTTTTTCCGCGATAGCCTATTTCACAGGACGTGATCTTCACAAAGAACTCGATATCCCGATCGGCCTGATCAATTCATCATGGGGCGGTTCATCCGTTGAAACATGGACTTCGGTAGAGGCGCAAAAAGACGATCCTCTAGTCAAAGCTCAGATAAAAATGTACGACGCTTATGCGGCCAAGTACAAGCAAAGGAAAGCCAGGAATTATTTTGATAAAGCCATAAAAGAATGGAAAGAAGCGGTAAAAAAGGCGGAAGCGGAAAAGAAGAGCCCGCCAAGCCGCCCAACGCCCATGCCGGATCCACACAAGCATAAGAACTGTCCAAGCAATCTTTACAACGGGATGATCAATCCACTTGTCCCATATGCTGTCAAGGGAGCTATCTGGTACCAGGGCGAAACCAATTCCAATAAAGTGTCCAAGGCAGAACACTACCGTGTTCAGCTCGCCCGGTTGATAAAAAGCTGGCGTGCTGTATGGAATCAGGATCTTCCGTTTTACTTTGTTCAGCTTACAAACTACATGAAGCCGCAATCAAAACCGGTTGAGGCTGAAAACTGCTGGCCTGTAACGCGCGAAAGCTTCGTCCATGTCCTGCGAAATGTTCCTGATACAGGAATGGTGGTTGCGATCGATACGGGGGAGGAAGACGACATCCACCCCAAGAACAAGCAGGATGTGGGTAAACGGATGGCGTCAACGATCCTGAACAAAACTTATGGGAAAGATACTCCGACATGTCCCATATACATGACGCATCGAATCGATGGAGACAAGATCATTATCACCTTTGAGTACACGGGATCAGGTCTTGCTGTGAAGGGAGAAGGCGAAGAGTTGAAGACATTTGCCATTGCAGGTGCCGATCGAAACTTTGTCTGGGCGGAAGCAAAGATCAATGGTAATGATGTTATTGTTTGCAGTGATCAGGTGAGGGGGCCTGTTGCAGTGCGTTATGCCTGGGCGGACAATCCAATTGATTGCAACCTGTATAGCAACGAAGGTTTCCCTGCCACGCCGTTCAGGACAGATGACTGGGATTTAACGAAGTAACTATTAGCGGTCAGGCATCATCTCCGCCGAAAAAGTGCCTGATCCCTCTTTTTTCCGTTGCCGCTCTTCGGCACGACCTCGAAGCTGCCGGATGATTGCTCCTCTTATGCAGGCAGCGGGAGGGTGAACAGAAAAACAAAACAGGTTGCGGTTATTGTCATGCCTTGCGCCCTCCGGTTTTTATAACTCGGATGCGAAGTGTTCAGCGGTGAGCTTCTCGCCTGTCGCCTCCTTAACGAACTCGGACCAGGGCACGCTTTTTCCTTCGTTGAAAACCTTCTCCTTCAAGAAACTCCCAAAATCCTTGCGCCCGTTGAAGCTCAGGCTCGATGGGGGGCCCTGGTGGTCCGCGATTTTTGCAAGCGTTGTCCTGAGCTGTGCGGCGAAGAGCTCGCCAAGCTGGTAGTTGTGATAGTAGACCGGCGCTATGGTGAAGTGCGGCTTTGCCGCCCAGTCCGGCAAGTCGCGCCCTTCGGGTTTTTTCAGGAGCTGAAAGCGAGCCTTGAGCTCCCACCAGAGCCGGTTCAGGTCCTGCTCCGGGTTTTCGTAGAGCGCCTTTTCGAAGTGCAGCATGACAAGCGTCCAGCGGCAGAAGATCAGCTGCTCGCGCCTCCGCTGCTCGAGGATCGCCTCCGACATCTCGCTGACCCGTTCCTCATTCGCTCCGGCGTATTCAACTATCCAGGCGGGGTTTTTCGCAAGCGCCCCGAAAAGCATTGCCACGGCTTCGGTGGTGAACATGTGGTTCGCAGCCCGCAGGTTGAACGGGAGCGATCCGTCGATGTGCTCGTCGTAGACCGCGTGTCCGCATTCGTGGAGCATGGTGTCCATCCACTCCGCTGTGGGGCGAAGGTTCACCAGGATGCGCACGTCCCCTTTCCTGTCCATGTCCTCGCAGAAGGCGTGCTGGTCCTTGCCCTCCTTTTCGAACAGGTCGGAGCGCGAGACTATCTCCTTGATAGGCAGGCCGATGTCATCGTAGAAACGGATCGCGATGTCCCTGATCTCCTCCCGGCTCTTCCCGCGGTAAAACTCGTCCATGTCGATCGCGGCCGAGGGAGGGGCGGCCTGGAAGAACGGATTGTTGTAGTGCCAGGGCATGATCTCGTTTGAATCGATCCCGAAGCTGTTGGCGAGCTCCGAGTCGAGTTTGCTCTTCATCTTTCTGAAAGGATCGAGCGTGAGCTGCTCGAGCTCGTCAAAGGTCTTCATGAGCACGGCCGGATCATACTCCTGGAGGCGGATCTTCATCTCCCAGTAGTTTTCGAAGCCCACCTTATTCGCGCCCTCGTTCCGAACCTTTGCCAGCGCGATCAGGTCGCCCGAGACAGCTCCTCCCACCTGCTTGAGCGCTTCCCAGGCCGCCTTTCGCCTTGACCCGTTTTTATCCTTTGCAAGCACGTCGAGGAGTTCGTTGTTCGAGCATTTCGATCCTTCGAACTCGCCGCGGAACGTGTTGAACGCCTGCCCGATCTTCGCGGACATGTCAGCCATTCCCTTGATCATATCCCCGGGAAGCTGCTGCTCCTGGAACTTGCACCTCGCCACTTCGAGCGCGCGCGCATCAAGCGGTTCCAGCAGATCTTTTTTCTCCAGAAACCCGTTGATCTCCTCGAGGCCACTTGGATCGCTGTGCAGCCTGCTTAGAGCGAGCTCCGCCTCGGCATGTGCGTCGAAGTCTTCCTTTTTGCCGGAGATCGCCGCATCCCATTCGGTGGCGGTCCACTCGCACCAGCATTTGTCGAACTCCTTCTGATACGAATCGAGAAATTCCCTTGCGCGCGCCTGCATGTCAATGTCCTCCTCGATAGCTGCCGCGTCCTTGACCTGCTCCTGCGCATCATCGCCTTTTGTGCCGCAACCAACCGCCATGCCCGGCGCTGCAATCAAAACAAACGCGGCCAGGCACCGTTTCACGTCGATCCATCCGTTCATTTTCGAACTCCTATTCAAGCCTTTGTATTTCGCGGGTTAGATCCGCGGTCCATTGTTACAAAAACAAGAATCCGCTTCCCGGATTATTTGCGAAACAAAAGTTGCAGGGGCTGTCACTGTTTTTGCTGCTCACGCATTTTCGCGAGCCGGGCCGCGGTCCATGTGTGGTTTATATCCAGCTCGAGCGCCTTCTCGAACTCGGATTTCGCTTTTGCGCGATCTCCCCTGCCGAGGTGTCCGAGCCCCATGATGTAGTGAGCCCGCGCCCGCTTGATTCTTTGGGATCGCTTACTCCCGAACTTGGTGAAAAAATCAACCGAGGCATCGGTGACGGTGTCGATCCTCTCTTTGCCGATCCGGATCAGGCTGTCGAACAGCTCCTCCGCCTCCTTCCTTTGTCCGAGCTCGCAAAGGGCCAAGCCCTGGTAAAAACTGCCCTCCGAACCTGGGGATACTCCCTCGGCATCCGCGGCGAGCTTGAAACAGGAGAGCGCCTTTTCCTGGTCGTGGCCGGCTCTTTCAGCAAGCCCGGTCAGGTAATGGATCTTTGGTGCGGTGGGACGGTGTTTTGGCTTACCCTTTTCCAGGTTTTCAGGGTAGTTCCACGCGGCTTCGAACTCCTCGATCGCTTCCGCGTGTTTGTCGCGGTCGAGCAATTGCATGCCGTTCAAAAGGTGTGCGTTCACGTAAAGCGAATGCACTTGGCCAACGCCTTCCCACTTGTGGAAGTGATGGCCTGCGAGCAGGTCCGCTGCCTTGCCGTAATGCCCGCACCGGATGAGCAGCATGATCTCCCTGCAGAGCGCGTCATCCCGCTCAGCCACGACCCGGTGGTTTGCTTCGAGCCGCGCGAGCCTTTTTTCAGGCAAAACGCCCGCCTTTTCCAGGAGAAGGTCGAGTTCGAAAAAGAGCCTTGCGTCCCCGGGGTCCTGCTCCACAGCCCGCTCGAGAGCGTCCACGGCTTTTGTGATGTCGTTTTCAACGCGCTCGTGGGCAAGCCCGAGGTTCCTGTGCACAGTTGCCAGCGTGCTGCCAAGGGCTTTTGCCCGCTCCCATTCCTTCATAGCCTTCTCGGGCTGTGCATCGAACAGGAGGTTCCCGAGGTAGTAGTGCGGCCGCGGATCATCCGGCATTGCAGCGGCTGCAAAGCGAAGCACTTCAGCCGATTCCAGGCGAAAGGGAAAGCAGATGCCCGGGGGAAGAGAGCTTGCCGTTCTGTAGCTCTTTAGCGCCTGTTCGTGCATGCCGTTCTTTTCAAAGAGGTACCCGAGAAAGTAGTGGGGCAGAGGGCTTGCCGCCAGGCTGTTCTTTTTGCGGTAGTTGATGCACTCGAGAAGCACACCCGCGGCCTTTTGCCGCATGCCGCAGCTCATGTAGTCGCAGGCCGCTTCAAGGAAGGCCTGGACATCATCACCCATTGCGGCGTTCAGAGCGCCGGTCCCCTTTGGCGCGGAGTTCATCCCGGGCGCCATGTTTGCGTTTGCGAGCTGTTTTTCGTTCAGTGCAATGTAATCCAACGGATCGATGGAGAGCGTCTTCATTGCCTGTTTTTTTGCCTGTGAGTGCATGCCGAGCCTGTTCAAGATAGCTGCCTTGACATCCATGGCCCTGGTGTCGGATGCGTTCGCCTGCAGGGATCGCTCTATGTGATCGAGCGCGACGCGGTACTCCCCTTTCAGGCATGCGATCTCTGCGAGCAAATGATGCGCGGGCGCGCGGAAAGCATGATCCCATGCGGCCCTGTTGAGAGCGTCGCAGGCCTCGTCGTTTTTCCCCATCGTCTTTTGCACGGCTCCAAGGTAGTAAAGCGGTTCCCCGTCCCTGGGCCGCGTGTGGTTGGCTGCGAGCCGCTTGGCCGCGAGCCCGAACATCCGCTCCGCTTCATCCAGGAGCCCCTGATCATAGCACCTGATCCCGAGCGCCGTGTTGGTTTTCGAATGACCCGGGTCGCGCCTCAAAGCCTCCTCGTAGTAGGGCCGCGGCTCCATGGCAGGGTTGTGAAACTGGTCGAGCCTCAGCCCCGCGAGGTAGAGCTCCTCGACCGTCTCGATCTCTTCGGGCGGGGGCGGCGGGGCTGCGGGCTCTGGCATGGGACCGCGCTCTTTTGTCGTATGGGTGTACGAAACCAGGACCTCGCCCTCAGCAGAGTAGAGCACGGCCCTGATGTTCTCCTTTGCGATCCCGGATGGGAGCGGCACCTCTTCGACGAACGGTTCTTCAGGGCTGATGTCCGTTGTTACAGCGAATATCGCCCTGCCTTGCGCATCCTCCAGCGCGATTTTTGCGTTTTCATGCGCGCTGGTCGTGTTGAAGCCCAGAAGCGCGGTGCTGTTCCCTGCAAACTCCAGGTTCACTGCCGCGTTCCTGTTGGCGCTTTTCACCCCTCCGATCCGCCTGATCGGATACCAGTGCTGCGTGACCGACTTGGTCTCGAAAGGCCCGATCCAGGAGTAGTCGGGCTGGTTGTCGGAAAACGCTCCCACCATGATCTCGAGGTACGGGCCGTCGCTGTCGGTCAGTTTTTTTTCCCACATCCTGCCGGTGTCACCGGTCCCCCAGGTCCAGAACTTTTTTCCAGGAGATGTGTGATGGTCAGCCGTGAACACCACGCCTCCCTCTTTTTTGTGGTCGTATCCGGCTGTGAAGTTTCCCTTCGAATTCCACGCGAACATCGAGGTGGAGGAGGGGTGGTTCTTCCAGAGGCTCACATCAACTCCGCGGGTGAAGTCCACCCTGTAGTAGAGCTCGTGCGACACGGGCCAGCAGGCGAACTGGTTCTTCCCGTGGTATGTGACATACTCCGTATCCGGGGGAAAGATCACCTGGTACTGCTGGGTCGCGTGCACCGCAACATTGGCCCAGCAAAGAAACGAGTGCTGGATCGGTGTCCTGTTGAATAGCTTGATCGTGACCTCGATGCAGGAGCTTCCCGGCCGGAGAGTCAGGCCTGTGATCCATTTCATCCTGTGCCTGAGCTCGGTCTCGCCCACCCAAACCGTGCTGCCCCCGTCTTTGTTCTGCGTGACAGTGTGGTGCACCTTCATGAAGGAGGTGGGCCTGTGATGGTGGGGGAAGTTCCATTCCACACCTCCGGAAGCCCACGCCCCGAGCATGCCGATGAGCGCGGGCTTGATCACGTGCTGGCGATAAAAGAAATCGTGGCCATTGGTCTTGTCCAGCGCTGAAAAGATACGCCCCCCGATTTCCGGGAGAACGCATATCTTCACGTAGCGGTTCTCGAGGTACACAGCCTTGTACGCCACATCCTTTTTCTCGTCGGTGAGCTTGTCCAGGAGAGGGTAAGGGTAGACACGGCCTTTCGCTCCCTGGTAAGCCCTTCCGTTGTAAAACATCGGGTTTACGTTGGCGGGTCCCACCAGGTAGGTCGGGATGATGATCTCCTCTTCCCATGCGCGCACGCCATCCTGTCCGGCTGAAGAGGCCTGCCCAAGGCAAGGTGTTTCATGGAAGAACGAAAAAACGATAAAAACAAGGCAGGCCGCCGGCAAGCCCGCAAGCGAGCACGCAGCAGCAGCCCGTGATTTGACTTCTGATCTTTGCATCCGGTACCACCCCTGAAAAATGACTTGGCGTCGTTTCCGCTTTTTCCATCGTTATGCCACAGCGTGTCTGATTATACCAGAAGCGTGTTCGTGATAGAGGGGGGGAAGGTATTGTTTTCCGGCAAAGCGGGCGGCATCGGCTCTTTATCGTTTCAATGGCGCCGGTAATCCGGTAAAAAGGGTGTTGCCCGCTGTCCGCGGGAAACTGCTCGTTCATGGGGACAACCGCGAACAGCGCCTTGTCTGTAAACAAACGGTTGTCAAGGCCTTGGTACCGCGCACATATCTTGTGTGGAAACGCTGAAATGGTAAAAGTGACGGCTATCCTTGAAAACGACCAGACCTGGACCCTGCCCGCGTGGGAGAGGGCCCTGCCCCGGATAAAGCGCGCCGGACACGCTGTGGAGGCGATCTGGACCTGCCCGAAAAAGCTGCCCGGGCTGGAAGGCTCGGCTGTTTGTCTGTACTACCTCAACAGCTTCGGCCTGTCTAACTTCGTCAAGTTGGGCCTGTTCGCTGCGCTTGCAGCATCGGGAAGGCTGGCAAAAAGCATGGCAGGCGCTGGAAGCCTCGGCTTTGGTCCCATGTGCCGGAAGAACGGGGTGCGATGGTACAGGTGCGCCGGACCCAACGATCCGGCTTTTTTCCGGTGGACGGCGGAGAACGAAATCGACGTAGTTGTCACCATGGTGAACAGCATCCTGGAGGATGCGGCTCTAAAGGCCCCGAGGATCGGCACGGTTAACAAGCACGCGGCCCTGCTGCCCGCGAACAAGGGCCTGTTCCCCTATTTCTGGGCGAAGCTGAAAGGCCAGGAACAGGGGATCTCGTTTCATGTGGTTACCGACCGGGTTGACAGCGGAGATGTGCTCGTACAGGAAACCGTATCGCGGGATTCATCAAAAAGCATGATCGATTTCTATGTAACGGTGCAGCACCGGTTTCCCGATATACTGATCAAGGCCCTGGATGCCATTGTTGCGGGCGGGCGAATTGTTCCCTCGCACGGCCTTTCACCGTCCTATCACGGGCTCCCGGGCAGGCAGGAGTATGGGGAGTTCAAAAAAAGCGGCGGGCGCATCATCCGGATGAAGGATATTCCGTCGGCCTGGAAACTTTGACGAGTTCTGATCCATGCCTGAGAAGGAACCTGTTGCTTTCAACATAAACTTCGACTCGTTGAACGAGGCGTACGGGTTCCCCGCCGGATTCAGGGACAGCTCCTTCTTCGAGGTGTTCGATCGCATAAACACGCTGGCGAAGAAACACGATGTCCCGCTTTCGATATTCGTGATCGGCCGCGACCTCGAAAACCCCGAGATCTTTTCGCGCGTGCGCGAGTGGGCGCAGATGGGCCACGAGGTGGGAAACCACACCTGGTCACACCCGTTCAACTTTGGATCGCCGGCTTACACGTGCGTCGAAGACGAGATCCGGCGCGCCCACGACCTGATCGCTGATTGCACGGGCCTCGCGCCAACCGGTTTCATCGCACCCAACTGGTCGTTTTCGCGCAGGGCCGTCTCGGTTCTGATCGATCTCGGGTACGAGTACGACACATCCGTTTTCCCGTCCGTCATTCTTTACGCGCTGCTGGCCAAGTGCCTGTTGATCAGCCGCAGGAGCCCGGCCAGGATGTTCAGGCTTCTGAGCCGCAGCGACTGGCTCTTCCCCTTGACGCGTCCCGTGGGGCCGCATTTCGTGGACCGCTCCGGCAAAACGGCTGACGGGCCCGGCCCCGGCAGCATCCTGGTTCTGCCGCTGCCCGCGCCTGGGCGCATCCGGCCGGCTTGCTGGCACACGCTCGGTTTCGCCCTGGGATGGGATCGCCTGAAAAAGCTGGCCTCGGGCATGATCGAAAGCAACGCACCGTTTTACTACCTCATGCATCCGGCTGATTTTATCGGGCATGGGGACCTCGATTCGAAGTACGGGCACTCCTTGGAACGGATGAACGTCCCTCTGTCGGAAAAGCTGAAGCACGCCGAGGAAATGTTCGATCTGGTAGCGGGTTCAGGCAGGCCTGTTGTCAGGATGCGGGAGGTTGCACGAAGAGCTGTTCAGGCCGCCTCCCGATGAAATGCCGGCCTCTTTTTTGATTTTCTCTATGTCCGGCTCCCGTATCCAATCGGGCAGATTCTTCCATCCCCCCATGAAACCCGAAACCGCGCTGACCTTGTGCGGGTTGGGCGCGCCCTGCATCTTCACCTTGCGACGAAGAGTATGAAACAAGCGGATTAATCGGAGAGTCCGGGCCATAGATCAGGGCAACACTTCTTGCAAGGCAGCATTCCTCTTTCCTTTGCCAGCTTCAGGGAAAGTTCTCTTAGTGTCTTTCCTTCCAGCATGGAACAGTTCTTTCGATGAAAGCTCCTCGATGTTCGCGTGTTTTCGACATAGTATTTCTTGTACATATCGGCAGGCCATCGTGGATTTATTTTTTTCAGCCCCACCTTTCCGGAAGAGACCGAGGAGACGAGTCCGATTGAGTCTGCTATTTTCCCTTCTTCATCCAGGAAGTAAACCACGGGGTTGTCATCATTGTTCAATCCTATGAAAAGCCGCGGGTTTTCGTTGTCGTTGAAGAACCAGATTCCGGGGCTCTTGTGAGGAGAGTTTGTTATGCAAAAATCGGCTTTCACTTTGCTTCCTTCTTTGAGAATGTAATGCCCGGCTTCGAAGAAGTTTTCTTTTTGCTGCCAGGCAAGAACCATTCCGCATACGAAGACGAACGCAACAAGGGAAAGCACTGTTTTCAGCCTGCGGTTGCTCTGTTCAAGCATTTCCACCCTTTTTTGAATTGTTATCATCGGACTCTCCTTTTTTCAGTTCGCGCCGGATTGGCTCCCCTGTCTGAAATGGCAGTATAATTCTTGAGTCGATCTTCCATTTTTTTACCCCACAAAACTAATATATCCGCATACTACAGGAGCACACTCCCTGAATGCAAGGATAATCGAGATAAGATTCCGCGGAGTTTTCTTAGGTGACAACCGGTTGAGAGCGCTGATATCGGTGCCGCCTTATTCAGTGGTAGACGGCCGTCTGTACTGTATA
This sequence comes from uncultured Phycisphaerales bacterium, assembly GCA_964542475.1. Lineage (GTDB taxonomy): Bacteria > Planctomycetota > B15-G4 > B15-G4 > CAYZWU01 > CAZIUL01. Next base: position 88,353 of record CAZIUL010000013.1, read on the forward strand.
CTCATTGATGTTCTGTGATTGTGCCTGCCCTGGAACCGGCACCGAACTTTGATTACGTTATCGTCGCGTTGCCTTTTTTTGCTTATCCGGCCGAGCAGCCGTTGATGTTCTGAAAGCCCCCGGATCTGCTGCGCTGAAATCCGGAAGGAGTCTTAACCATGTTGAGTTTTTCTGTCTCCGCTGCAGCCGATTTTATTGGTTCGAAGGTCCCCGGTTTTTTCGTGTCCGCATGTCGACTCATTGGCGGCGATGCGTGCGGGCCGGGTGCCTCCGCGCTGATCATTGTGTTGGCCTGCATGGCCTGCTCCAATTCAGAGGGAACCGATGAACATGTCGACCTCGAAGGGGCCAGCCTGCTGCTGATCACGCTCGACACGACGCGCGCCGACGCCCTGGGATGCTACGGAGGCCCGGACTGGATCACGCCCAACCTGGACCGCCTGGCGCGCGAAGGGGTGCGCTTCGAGCAGGCGCGCACCGTGACACCAATAACGCTGCCATCGCATGCCACGATCCTGACCGGGCTCTATCCGTTCGAGCACGGCATCCGGGACAACGGGACCTTCCAGCTGCCGGATAAGATCGAAACCATTACCGAGCGCCTGAAGCGGGCCGGTTATACGACCCATGCGATTACCGGCGCTTTTGTGCTGCATTCGTCTTTCGGCCTGGATCAGGGGTTTGACAAGTACATTGACGTTCCCCGCATCAAGCTGAGCCTGGGCGGGTCAGAGGACCAGCGCACGGCAGGGGAGGTTGTCGATGAAGCGTTGAGGGCCCTGAAAGAAGCTGGTGCGGATCAACCTGTCTTTTTGTGGGTGCACTTTTTCGACCCGCACTTTCCCTACGAGCCGCCGCCTGTTTACATGCAGCAGGCGCTCAAAGGTCTGTCGTCGGCGACCAAGAACTCGCGCCAGCGCTGCCTTTATCATGGCGAAGTGGCGTACATGGACAACGAGATCGGACGCCTGATCGAGGGGCTTCAAGATGCACAACCGGATCGCGGGTGGCTCATCGCGGCGGTGGCGGATCACGGCGAGGGCCTCGGCGACCACGACGAGGATACGCACGCTTTCCTGCTTTACGACACGACCGTTCGCGTGCCAATGATTCTTCATCACAATAGCCTGCCCGAAGGAAAGGTTGTTTCTGAGCCTGTGTCGGTTTCGGATCTGGCGCCCACGCTGATGCGCTTGCTTGGCATACCGTTCGAAAAGGCGGCCGGCACCGACCTGACCCCGTATTTTTCAGCGACCGATCAGGGACCGGAAGCAAGCCTGCTTTACTTCGAGACCGCTCGCCCTTACTACAACTACAACTGGTCTCCGCTTTTCGGGATCGTCGAGAACGGCTACAAGCTGATCGACGGCCCTGATCCGCAGCTTTACGACCCTTTCGCCGATGCTGCGGAAAGGGAGGACCTGGCCGCGCGGTTCCCGGAAAAGGTGAAAAGCCTTCGCGGAAAATTCGGGCCGCTGGGCAAGCGCGTTCGGGAACAGAAACGGTTTGTCCTGAGCAGGGAAGACCAGAGCCGCATCGTGGCCCTGGGTTATGCGGGCCCGGCAACCTCTTCGGAGACGGCATTGCCGCTGCTGCCCGGGAAGCGGTTTGCCGGACTGCTTGATCCTGCGAAGGGGTTGCGCGATATGAAGCTTTGCAACGAAGCGCTTGAGTTGGCCATGCGGCCATCCGAGGCGGACCGCAAGAACGCGGTCAGCCTGATCCGCGATGCCCTGCGCAAAGATCCGAACAACCCGACCTACCTGGCGCACGCCGCAACGGTCTATTTTCGGGCGGGCCTTTACAGCGAGGCCCAGCGGGCTGCGGAGCAATCGCTTGAAAAACTGGAGATGGCGAACATACGCGAGCTGCTCGCCACCTGCCACTTCAAGCTTGGCCGCCTTGATGAGGCTATCGCTCTTTTGAAGATCAACTACGAGCTTCATCCCCACGACCTTATCAGCCGGTTCAAGCTGGGCGATGCGCTGCTCCGCCAGAAAAAAGCCGAGGAGGCTCTCATCCACCTGGAGTTCTTCCTGAAACACTACCGGGCGAAAGACGCTCTTTTTACCGAGGCGATGCGATTGAGAGACGAGGCTGTTCGCCTGCGCGGGGAATAGAAGCGGATGAAATATGCGGGCTAAATCCGATCGGCCTCACGGCCGATGAATGCCCGCTTCTTTTTTGATCTTTTCTATGTCCAGCTCCCTGATCCAGTTGGGAAGATTCAACCATATCTCATGAAATCCGAACCCGCCCTGTGTCATCTCTCGAACGGCTTCCTCCCTGGTCCAGCCCTGGACCGCGATGCGGTACAAGGCGCACAGGGCACCTGTGCGATCAGAGCCGTGTTGGCAGTGAACCAGTACAGGGGTGCGCTTCGGGTCGATGACGATTTCGAGGAACCGGATGGCTTCCTTCCGCTCCGGGTGCCAGGCCTTCATGTAGATGTGTTCATATCCCAGGTCCGTATCTCCGATCTCGTCTCGATCGGAATGAAAGGAGCGGAGGTTGATGATGGTCCGGATTCCCATCTTTTTAAGGTTCTGCATGCCCCTGGCCGTGGGTTGTGCGCTTCGATAGAGATCGTCGCTGACCTTGTGCAGGTTGGGCGCACCCTGCAGCGTGATCGGTTGCGCCCGGGCTATCTGCTGTTCGCAAGGGTTCGGCCCGATGCCACACCCTGCGGCTGCTACCAGATATATAGCTGCTGCCATGAACATTCGCATCTTCATCTCGTGCCTTAACCCGCATATTTCATCCTCTTCTGCTGCGGCACCGTAAACTGCGCTGTGGCTGCGTTTCATGCCAGGAGACGATCCTCAAACTGTAAGAACAGGCCTGCGGTCGTCTCCTGACATGCGCCTTGCCACATCACAGTTTACGGCACCTCGCGACGAAGAGTATGAAATAAGCGGGTTAAACGCAAAAAACCATGTCTACGAGTTGTAAAGCATCGTCAGTGTTTCTTCTACACCAAGCCGGCTGCTCGCACCAGCCTATTGTTGCACTCGATCTTTGACCCGCTCCTCGCTGCTCAGTGGTTGAAAAGCCATCCCCCGCGTAACAGTTTGCCCTGTCTCAGTCGCGTATTTTGATGCTGCGCAAGTTTTCCCGGAGCTTGTCCGAATACCAGATTTCAATGAACTCCTCGATGCTTTCTCTCTCGATTTCCTGCATGCGGTCCAGGGCCGAACGCCGCAGGAGCTTCTTCATGTGGGCAAAAGCCGACGGGCTCAGGGAGGTGAATTTATCCGCGATCTGAACCGTTCTCTTGGGGAGGTTTTCCAGCCGAGTGACTTCATGGATCAAGCCGAGCTTCAGCGCCTCTTCCGCGGTGTACATGGCTCCGCTGAACAGGATGTCTTGGGCGACCCGTCCTCCCACCCAGTATCTGAGCATCTCCACGCTGCCCTGAAACACGCTTGCGCCGAAGGTTATCTCGTTGAGGGAAATCTTGGCCTTGCCGGAAACCATGATCCGGTGGTCACAGGCGGTTGCCAGCATACATCCCCCGGCAATGGCGTGCCCGTTGATCGCTGCTACAACCGGTTTCGGATAGAGGAAAAGATACCGGTAAAGACCGGTAAACTTGGTCAGGAATCGGGTAAATTTTTCCCGGGTGTAGTGGTACAGCTCCGGTATATCGAAGCCGAAGGAAAAGAAAGGGCCGGAACCGGTGAGCACCACGGTACGGATCGCTTCGTCTTCGGAGAGCGTCTTGAAACCATGGCGGAGTTCCTCGAGAACCGTTTCGTTCAGAGCATTCACCTTGCCACGGTTCAGCCTGACGGTTGCATTCGTTCCTTCTTGTGTGAGCTCTACATATTTCACGGCTTCTGTCCTTTCTCTAGCCCGCATATTTCATCCTCTTCTGCTGCGGCACCGTAAACTGCGCTGTGGCTGCGTTTCATGCCAGGAGACGATCCTCAACCTGTAAGAACAGGCCTGCGGTCGTCTCCTGACATGCGCCTTGCCACATCACAGTTTACAGCTACCTCGCGACAAAGAGTATGAAATAAGCGAGCTAATCCCATCCCGATTACCATGCTTATCAACAAGGCACCTCTCAACGACCTCCAATCACGTGGGGCATCAATTACAGGCGTTGCAGCCGATGCGTACGAGGACACAACCATCTACAGCCTGTACGATGTTCCGCATCAAGTCAACTCTGCCTGGTGGCGAAAGTACAGCCACAACTTCGAGCTCATGGGAAAGAGGCTTGTTTTGAATAAGTCGCGAAACTCCTTCTCAGTATGGGGCGAAAAACAAGAAGTGCCACAGAAAGCAGATAATCAACGACCCAATGCCTTTTGTGACACTTCCCGTTCAAAAAAATCTGGTACCCCCTCCAGGACTCGAACCTGGGACCCTCTGATTATGAATCAGACGCTCGACATTTCAAAACCCTTGTATAATAAAGTAGTTACAGCGAAGCCCGATGAGAGTGAGACGTCCTGTGAGGCGTTTTTATGTGGACACCGGCCGGACTTGGCTGAAGCGGCGGAGGCGTGGGATAGGCTCCCCGAGGCAGTCAGGGCGGGTATCATGGCGATGGTTCGAGCGTCGGGTGTGGAGGAGGGTTGAACGGGTGGAGGAAAGACTCAATCATTTGATGGCAAAGAACAGGCGGGGCGGAGTCCTGTATGGAATATGCTGAAATCTTTGGGGAGATGCATTCGCATTGCTGAACGGCAAAAAACCCCCGGCCCACAATATGCTCCCCCGCGCAATACTCGAAACGATTCAGGACTCGCATAATGATCATTCGAAATATTATTATAATCTTTGCTAATGTTTTGACACCACTCCATGATATTTCCTGCTACATCATGCAATCCAAATGACAATACAGAGATCACTGTTTGGGAAGCATACAGCGAACAGGTTGTAAACATTCTGGACCAACGAATAAAACAAATCGTTGCTGATTCAAAAGAATCACTGGAAGTAAAAATCGAGGAACTAGCTGCTCAATTTGAGGACTATTTGCATGAATTTGAGCAAGAGGTTCCACTGCCACCAGTTGACGTGACAAATCTCTCACGCGATGATCTTGCCACTCTGAAAAAGGAAATGCAGAAGCTTGCTCGTGGTCCTGGGTTGCGGCATTTATTGGGTAACCTCAAAAACATGGGCGGTCGCGGAGGTGTATCGCTCGGAACAATGAATTTTGCCCGCAAATATACGGCAAAAATCTACAAGCTTTTCGGAAAAAAGGCCCCCGCTGATCTCATTCGGCGCGGTATTCCAAATGCAGTCCGCCCGCTCGCGAAATTGTTCAAACAAATGGAAAAACGTTTTTGGGTTGTCCAAATCGTTATGGAATTGCTTGAATTTTGCTGGGGTTTGCTCAGAACCAAGCCAAAAATGCGCAAAATGGTCAAAGATACTATCGAGGCGGTTCGTAAGGGGACAAAACCAGGACTTTTGAAGAAAAAAATACTAAAAATACCTGCCCAGCCTGGTATGGAAGAGATCCTTGGAGATGTTGTAAAAAGCATATTCCACTATGAAGGTGGGTTTGAGGCAACGGTTGATGAAGCCACGCGAGAAATCGAAAACCGCATTGCAGATTGGAAAAACGAACGCAAAGCGCTCAAAAAGAGCCGCGAGACATGGTCCAATCTATTGGCCAAGCTGGAGAAATTAGAATGCAAAATGGAAAAAAACCTGAACGTAGTGACGTAAATGACGCAGAGTTTGTAGATACCGCCGAACAGAATTCATTGCAGGCTGCAGACAAAGAAACAAATGAAGCGCTGACCTCAAAAGTGAAAGACAAAATCAGCAAATTGAGCGAACGTGGCGAAATCGAACGCCTACGCAACATTGGCAAAGGGTTGGATGTGGTACGCGGCTTTGTGAATGGTGGGATAAAACTCGCAAACACAATTGCGACCATCAAGAAAATTGACGCACAAACAAGCCAAGTAGAAAAGAACATTGAATTGGTCGAAGCCAATACTGAGTTGGCGCGCACACAGAGAAAAGGGACGGCGAACCAAATCGAAAACACAATTAATCCCTATGTAAAACTTGTACGAGAAGACCTCCCTGTTTTTCTAGACGCCATTTCTGATTTTAGTCCTAGTGACAAAGCAGAAATAGTCAAAGCAGTGCTCCAAAAATACCCGGCAACGAAAATTGATATCAAATGAAATCCGAACTTCACTCCCTTTTGAGCGCTGCCGTTGAAGACCTCGCCAGACTCGAAGAGTACAAAAGAGAAGTCGAAATGAGGGGAAAGTTGCGCGAAGCAACAGCAGCTTGGAACGTTTTGAAGCGCGTCGAGGCGCAGAAATTCGCGACTGCAAAGGCCAAACAGGCAAGTTTTTGCCATTTCCTCGAGGAGATTTCAACGCGTCCAGGCCCACCACCTCACTCTTACAGCGATGACAAGGAGGTATGGGCTGTCATCCAGGAGGAAACGGGACGGCTTTTTCGCGTTTTGAATTGTCGTAAGATGGGTTGATTTTTTGTACGCGGTGTACTGGTGTACTGGTCCAAGGACTTTTGATGGGCCGAAAACCGGAATTCCTGGTAGCTACCTAAACCGAAGCGAAGGCTTTAAACGTCTCGTCATGCCAATTCTGATGACCGCCTTCTCACATTTTCGTTGAAATCCAGCAGATGTACAGACCTCACCCATTATCAACATGTTCGAAATAACAAGCTTATCAAGCAACTCTTCGAAGCTCGATGACCGGCAGGTGCTTTCTGTTTTCCATGTATGTCACTGTTAGCACGAACTTGGTGCCGGGCTTTCCTCGGATGCTTGCTTGTGGCGATGCACAGGGACTTTTACGCGGCCATCGTGGACGTGGTTCAATCCGTGGTTTTGTGTTGGCAGGGAAGAGACCATCGTAGACTTCATCTGGCCTCTTGCCTTTCAAGCAGGTATGTGAAAGGGCGGTTTTTTCCCGAATAGAGCACTACAAGCGGGTAAAAACAGGTCTCTCCCCTTCGGTTTGACTGGTAGAGCCATGGTTATTTTGATGGCGAAACTTGATGTAGCGGGGTAAAATCGCGTTTGATTTTCTTTTCCGCGGAGCTGACAGAAAGACTTGTAACGGAAACGAGGGGCAAGAATGGCTAAAATGAACAGCAGACAGTTGGCTCGAACATGGCCATTCAAGCGTTACAAGGCATTTGAGCGTGAACTGCGGGGTGCTGCTACAGATTGGTTTTCCAGAAAGGAATTCGCCACACACGCGAGAATGAGGTATTGCCTCAAATCCCATGATAGCTGGCCGAAAAATATCATTTGCACTGACGTGGCCGAGTATATACGGCAAGAGCATGAACGGAA
>CAZIUL010000014.1:0-86334 GCA_964542475.1 uncultured Phycisphaerales bacterium
TGAAGTCCGGCGGTTCGTGACGTCTTCACACTTTTTTTAACAGGAACTAATTATCGGCCCTCAGGCAGGCCTGCTTGGATTCGAAGGCGGTTCTGCAAACGACAAATCCGCCCTTCTTGGGGGTCTGCATGTAATCGATCTTCCTGTGCCCGAACACACGACAGGGGAAAAAGAACCGGTCAAGCCGGGATTGGCCTTCCTTCTGGCAGGGCTTCTCTATTCGGGAAAAAAAGACGGCAGAGCGGTTATCAAGGGCAAAAACATCGGGCTCAACTTTGCCAAACCCCGAAAAAAAACCGTGCTGTTCGGCGCACTAGCCGCAACCTTGATATCAATCGCTCTGGCAGGAACGATCTCCGTGGCCAACATGATCGATTCCTCGAACAAAAAATGGTCGTCATATATTGACAAGATCAACGCCGAAACAGCACCGCTTGACAAGTTCGTCTCACAGCTTGAAAAACTGTCCGAAATCAACGACTCCTGCAACAGGGTCAGAGATTTCCTGAAAATATCGAACAGAGAAAGCAAAAGCGTGGCAAAGCCGGTGAATGCTATCCGGAAGCTCCTTCCGGACAGGGCAAAGCTATTATCAATTAACTATTGCTGTGACATGCCTGTTGATCAGGGGTCAAACGGTTGCGATGCATGGGCAAGAAGCATCATAGCACAGATCGAGGGCGACTTCACCGGCAACGGCACCGTCAACCTGCTCGATTTCATCGGGTCGCTGAATAAAACAGGGTATTTCCAGGAGGTCTATTTCAACACAAACAGCGCAAGCAAGTCTTCCGAGCAGGACAAGGTGATGAACGAGATAATTGATATGGAGCTGGTTCTAAGATGAAAAGCTTTCGTATAGCAAAAGCCGGAAGAGCCAGAGCAGCGCGAAGGCGCGGAACAGCTGTGGGCATGATGGCAACCGCGATAATGGTTGGTATGTGCGCTTTGCCAATGCCCGCGTTGCTTGGCAAATTTCCGCTTAAGCGATCGATAGCAATCGCCGAGGAAAGACAAGAGTACCTGAAAACCACCGAAAAAAAGATTGTGGCCCTGGAGAGCAAGCTGCCGGGCCTGCTTCGTAAAACCATCAGCGATGCAGCGGACGCCTTTCCCAGGATCGATAACGCTCTTACCTTGCGGAACCTGCTTCTGGCGCAGGCTGCGGCCTGTAATGTCGAAATCCAAAGTTGCACCTATTCGGTCCCCGAGTTCACGGGCATCGCGGTTCCGTGCATCGATGAATGCACCGGTGTCGCACGCACAGAGATGGAGCTTTTAGGCTCGGCACCCTTTCAAAACCTGCTCCTGCTCTTACACTTCCTGGAATCCACGCGAAACGTGTACACGCTCAACGCAATGGAGCTTGCTTCCGATTCGTCGGAATACGGCTGCATATCGTACAGGCTCGATCTCAATGTATTCTTCAGGGGAGAGCTTTCCGATATGGAAGGCGCTTACGACGATGAAGAAGACTCTGAAAACGCTCATGATGGAGTAGATCCATGAGGAGAACCATATGAAAGCAAACCTGAAAGTGGCGCTGGCTGTCATGGTGGTAATGCTTGCCGCAGGTGTAGTGGCCTACGATACAAAATTTCTTTTGAGCGGATCGGAAACCGGTGTATCCGGTGATGATGGTTTGGCTGCCGATGAACCGTATGATTCCTCCGCTGAAACAAGCCCGGAAGATGCATGGGAGGAAGAAGAAAACACCGGTTCAACCGGGGAGCATTCGCAGGTCATATCAGAGCTCCTAAGCGGCGGACCTTCGAATAAACCGCCTGACAGCAGGGAAAACCGCGCACTCAGCGGTGTAGACGGCGGCACTGCAGCCGGCCACGGTTCTGAAGACGCCCTGCTTGGGAAGGAATGGGAAGGAACCGTATGGAAAGATCTCGTCGCCTCGTTCATGGAAGGGAACCGGGGGAATATGCCTGGAAACACTGCAGCCGGCCACGGTACCGCCAAAGGCGAAGATGGATCGTGCGAGACCGCAGACACAGCGGACAAACCAGACGCGCCGGAACAGATGGATGAACTGGTAAAGACCATCTCGAAAAGCCCGGTGGAGAACCTGCGGGTGCAGGGCATCATCTTTGGAAAAAACAGCTCGTCAGCCCTTGTAAACGGAATGATCCTTCAGGCCGGTGACTATCTGAACAGCGGGAAGATCGTGCTCAGTACCATCGAGGAAAAAAGACTGATCTTCACATCCACTGAAACAGGCAGAACCTGGACAAGACATCTCGAGCCGAAAAGCGGAGGCCGTATCCGCACGCATGACAGCACCGGGGATGAGGAAAACAGAGGTTCGGAAGAGACCGGGGATGATGCGGAAGGAGCTTCCGGTCCGGCTGAAAATCCGCCCTCGAATGAGGATAATGCATAACATATATTCGTTTTCTGAACATTGTTTATTTGGAGAGGAAAAATGAAAAAGCACAGAACAGACGTGGGCTTCAGCTTGATCGAGGTGATCGTTGCTGTATCCATCCTTGTAATCCTGGCGGGGATCGCGATCCCCGTGGTCTCGAAGCAGGTTGAAAAGGCCAAGTCAGGCAATATCCTGACCCTCGCGGACACATTGAGGAGCGCCTGCGAGAGGTACAAGTCCGACACGGGCGAGTATGCCACGGAGTACAGCGAAAAGAGCTACACGGCGAGCAAGTACCACCAGCTTTCCCTGAAGCAGACGAGCCCCACGGGATGGGACGGACCGTACATCGACCACCCGCTCACCAGGGGCGACAACCCTTATGACGGCGAGTGTTACATGTACGCCAACCTTACAGGCGGAAGCATCAAGCCGAACGGGTTCGACCTCACAGGCAGTGGCACCGTGACGCATTCAGGCGATGGGAACTTCATCGGTTTCGCAGGCATCCCTGAATCGGTGGCTGAAAAAGTCGATAAGGCGTTCGACGAGTCCGTACCGGGTAACTGGAAAACCACGGGGCGTGTCGAGTACTCAAGCGGTAAGCTCGCCATTTACGTCTGTGGCGGTATCAATTAAGGCCTGGTAGCCCCGGCCAAACGGGAAAAAAGGGCACGGCATTGCCGTGCCCTTTCACCTCTTATCGTCCGTTCTCCGTGACCGGCGTTTTCGCTCCAATCGCCCCTCAAGATGCAGTATTCAGCGATTTACAGCGCTCTCTCTAGAGCGCCCCATCCTCCTTCAGCCTGGCAAGCAGCTCATCCAGCCTGATCCGCCCCACCTTCCAGCACGTGTCGTTGCACGCGTACGGGATAACGAGCGTGCCTGTTGCCTCGTGTACGATCGCCCCGCATGTGTAGTTGATCGTGGTGAGCATGCCATATTTTTCGTCAGCGAACGGGTGATGGATGGTGTACGGCAGGCGCGCGGTCACGATTGTGGGATCATCGAAGTCGAGCAGCATGGCCCCAAGGCTGTATATCTGGCCGGGATCAGCAACACCGTGGTAGATGACGAGCCATCCATCCGAAGTTTCGATCGGGGGCGCGCAGATCCCGATCTTGTGCGCGTCAAACGATCCGGGCCTGCACCTCGCGATCAGCTTCTTCTTGTTCCAAAAAACCATATCTTCGGATGTCATGAAGAAGAGATCGCGGCCGTTGTTCCTGGACAGCATTGCGTAACGGTTGTTTATCTTCCTTGGAAAACACGCCAGATCCTTGTCTTCAGCGCCCGATCCCTTCAGGACCTGGTATTCGAAACTCCTGAAATCACGAGTTACGAGCATGCAGGCCAGAAGCCTTCGCTCGATGAAGTTGAACGAAGTGAACGTTCCCAGGTAGGCACCGCTGAATTCGCCTTCCCCGCTGAACCGGGTGAAGCGGATGTCCTCCCATGTCTCGGAGATATCTGTCATGAAAGGCGCGTAAAGCACGCAGTGGTTCAGGTCAGCGTCTTCCGGAAAAGAGAAGCACGATCCGTTGACCGCCGGAAGCTCGGTAACCGTGTACCCGCCCGGAGTTTTTTCCGGCTCATCCAGGTGCAGAAGGCCTTCTCCGTCAAGAACCCCTGTTCTGAACGAGATGGATGAGCGATGGTACTCGCCGTAGCTTCTTTGCGCGACAACCACCGGCTCTTGTCCATCAGCGCCGGCATCGGTCCGTCGACCGAGATAAGTAACAATCGTGGGGTTGAAGCAGGCAAGCCCCTCGTACGGAAAGACCTGGACAAGTGAGGCGGCTGCCACGATCTTCACCGATTGCGAGCAGCTGTTGAGCGGCGAGGTATCACCAAAGTGCTGATCGAAAACCCTCAGCAGGAAATCGTCGAGCCCCCGGACCCCCTCGAAACAGCGCCGCATGAGCCCGAGCCTTTCATCGAGCTGCACCGATGAAAGCCTGGATATCTCCTCTGTCATCCTCTCCAGGCTTTCAGGCTTGATGATGTGCTCTAGCACCGCAGGCAACCTCCTGCCCTGGTCAGGAAACACATGAAATCCGGATTGGACCTCGATTATGCTCCGATAAAAGCCCGGTATTTTCATATTCGTTGCTGCCTGTTTCATCTGATCAACAGCCCAACACTCGCTCTGAAGCCTACCATAGCCGCCTCAAGCAGTTTTCGAGTATATTCAATAAAGACTTTAACCCGCATTTTTCATACTCTTCTGCTGCGGCACCGTAAACTACACTGTGGCTGCGTTTCATGCCAGGAGACGATCCTCAACCTGTAAGAACAGGCCTGCGGTCGTCTCCTGACATGCGCCTTGCCACATCACAGTTTACAGCTACCTCGCGACGAAGAGTATGAAATAAGCGGGTTAACGGTTAACGAGCCGGATTCATCTGTTACAATCCATCGGTCGTTTTTTTTTATAATACACCCAAGACATTGATAAAGAGTAAAGATTCTTGTTGAAGCAACTCGTAAAAGCACTGATCGTCACCGTCTTGATGTACTTCTGCTTTCCGGCAACCCTGCCCGACAAAGTCGCTCTCGGTGGCTGGTTCAAGTGTGAGGACCACGGTTTCTGGATCCGCGTTCCGGCGGAATGGAGCCAGGGCAAGGTAAACTCGAAAGACAAGCACAGGGTCGCCTGGTGGCTCGGGCCGGAAATGACCGAGGATGTGAGGGGGCTCGGCAAGGTCTCCTTCCGGGCGCGCGCCGACATCCTGTGGCTCGAATCAAAGCCCATGGGCTCTATAACCATGCCCGAAAAAGGGACCGAAACCACGGGCAAGGACAAGGGGTCCGGCCGGGAAAAGGACGAAATCAGTGAGGAAGAGAGGAAAAAACTCCTGAATGAGCGCTACGGCCGCATCCGTGCCCGCGACTTCGAGCAGTGGCTCGGCAACTTCAGCGGGCTCACCGGCCTGAGAATGCTCGAAAAAAAGCAAACCGATGTAGCAGGGCTGCCTGCGGTTGAATACGAATTCCTTTCCAAAACCAACCGTCAGGTCAATTTCAAACACTATGCCGTATCCGTGAACGTATCCGGCATGCACGAGGTTGTGTTTCTTTACTCGGTCCTGGAGAACGAATACAGGAAATGGAATGCCCTGTTTCAAAGGGCTGTCAACTCCCTCGAAATCACATCCACCGAAAAGTTCGGGAACGCGGGCGCGTCCGCGCACGATGCCGGGCGCCCTTCTGCCAAGGCTGCAAAACCGGCTGCCCAGTATCCGGACATCCTGATAACCCCGCATGGCAGCTACATCGAAGGCGTTGTGCAAGAAAAGCATGACGGATTCCAAATCGAGCTCGGAGGGGAGTCGATCGAAGTGCCCGCCTCGCTTGTAAGGGATGTGGAGTATGGAACCCCGCCGCCGTTCGAGCCAAAGACCGAAAAGGACAAGGAACGTGTTGCAAACGGTTACACCAGGTTCCAGGACAGGTGGATGCTGAAGAGCAGCTGTGTAATAGAAATAAAAAAGGCCCGCGAAAAGCTGAGGGAGAAGATCGACGAGCTAAAAAAGCACTCGGACCCTTCCAACCCCTGGGTCAGGAGAACATCGCTGTTCACAGTGGAAACCACGACCAGCGAGGAGCTCCTCGACCGCTACTGCAACGTTCTGGACGAGCTGATCGACACGTTTGAGGAGCAGCTGAAGGTAAACGTGTCAAGGGAGGCGAGCAAAAGAAAACCCACGGTCCGGGTGTTCAAGGACTACCGCGAATACCTCAGGTTTTCAAGGATGCCGGGCACGGGAGGCTACTTTTCTTTCTCGGACAACACGCTCAACCTGTATCACAACTTCGAGGACCCGGGATTCACCGAATGGGTCCTGCTTCATGAAGGCACACATCTTTTGAACTTCCTGTACAACACCAGCTTCGCAGGCAGGCCGCACTGGATCGAGGAGGGTACTGCCGAGTATTTCGGAAGCTGCAAAATCTCTACGGACAGGTGGGGAAAGCTGGTGCTGGAGCCCGGACAGATACTTGGAAACCGACTGGTCCTCGTCGCGGAAAGGATCCAAACAGGAAAGGTCAACAAGCTCAGGAAAGCCCTTGCAACCGACTCCTACCAGTACGAGGATTACGCTTACTGGTGGTCGTTCACTCACTTCATGATAACACACCCCAGATACAAAGACCGTTTTCTGAAGTTCTACAAAAAGCTCTATTCCCTGAGAGGCTTCGAGAAAATCATGGTGGGGGCGGATTTCTACAGGGTCACGCCCGAAGAGTCGGTTGCCAAGTTCGAAAAAAACCTCGGAATCAGCGACTGGGACGCTCTGCAAAAGGAATGGGAGGAGTTCATCCTGATAAATATGAAGCAAGTGGACGGCTACGGCTGGATGGTGCTCGGCAGGGATCTTTACAACGAATCGTTCAGGGTAAAAGAGAAGGACAAAGATAAAAAGAAACAGAAACAGGACGAACTCCAGGAACGGGCGCTGGACGCGCTCGTGAAAGCGATCGACGAGATGGGCTATAACAAAGCCGCCTCGTTCTACTACAGGTCCATGGTCTACAAGGAGCACAAGGAGTTCACAAAAGCGCTTCTCGACATCGAAAAAGCGATCGAGCTGAACCCTTTGAACGAAAAGTTCTACCAGCGCCGCGCATCGCTTCTCTACAAAAATGGGGAGAAGAACGCGGCGATAAGGGACATGAGGATAGCAATAGCGCTCAACCCGCTCGACCTTGTGCTTCCGGTCATCCTGGAGGAGATGATGATGGGCGTGTACGTGGACTTGAGCAGGGGGTGATAAAGAATGTCGGGTGAAAACGCAAAACAGACACGATCTCTCTTCGAAGAGTCCATAGATCTTGTACGCTCTGGAAACTCCGGCAAAGCGTTGTCGACCCTTTTCAGGCTCTTTTCCGTGGACCCGTGCCACCAGGAGGGTTTAAGCGCGGCTTCGAAGCTGATGTCCATACTCAGGGATAGCAAGGGAGCGGGGCTCATGAAGGAGCTTTGCAGCAACCCGGAGGATCCGGATCTTTTGTACAGGCTCGGTTATCACCTTGTGAGCATGAAGCGACCTGACGCGGCAAAGAGCTTTCTGGAAAGATGCCTGCTGCAAGTGGGTAACAACGCGGACGTGCTCTACGAGCTCGGTTTTTGCAACTACCTTAACCGCGATTTCAACCGGGCAAACGAGATCCTCCTCAAGGCCGTACCCGACCTGTCGCCTGAGCGGGCGGCTGCCGCGCTGTTTCTGAGAATCGAGTGCCTGCTCTACGCGGACAGAGCCGGGGAAGGAGCAGAGCTTCTGAGGCTCGCGCGAAAAGAAGACAGGGCAAACGAACGCGCGGGCACTCTTGAGGCGCTCGCCTTGATGTACGAACGCTACAATCGCCTCGAACGTTCATCAACACCGCTCGACCTCAGATGCTGGCATTTCATCAGGCATGGCGGGGCGTTGCTCGCCCAGTCGAGCGCGGGATCCAGCCGCGGTCTTTTCGAAAACCAGGCCATGAACGCACTTGCGACCGGCGCCCTGCTCAGGCTGCTGCAGGCTGTAATGGAAAGGCTGAAAATCCGCGTCGATGCCATACTGCACATCGGCGGAGGTTCCAACATCCTTGCCCTTGCAACGGGCAGCCTCCTGAAGCGGCCGGTGCGCGAATGGAGCTGCAGGGCACGCTCAAACGAAATGCTCGTAATCCCGGACATGCAGGCGCTCGATTCGGCTGGAATCCTGCCGATTGACCGCGACGAATGCCCGTTTCTTTTCTGTTTTCAGCTTTTCCCCCTGCTCGACTACCCGGTGCTTCCCGAAATCATCGGGCTCATGTCCAAGAAATTCCGTTTCCCCTGGGAGGAGCGGGTTGAGCTGATCAACGACAAAAAAACGGGGACACGGGCGAGAAGGCTCGAAAAAGATTCCTGTGATCCGGAAATCACCGCCTGTAAAATCGCTGACGCTGCGCGCATGCTTCCCGAAGACAAGAAGGCGCCGCAGGTGGCAGCCTTTTACGAGTGCAACAACGATCTGCTCGTCTGGTCCAGGAAACAGGCGATTGCCAGGAGGCGCTTTTTTAACCCCCTCCCCATTCCGTGACGAATGGAAGTTAAGAAGAGAATAAAACAAAAATAGGATCATGAACAACATCAAGCTGGAAATACGGCGTTTTTTGAACGAGGTGGCCGTACCGGGTAGGTATGTGGGCGGGGAAAAGAACTCGATCATAAAAGATCCGGGAAGCGTAAGCTACCGAATGGCGCTCTGCTATCCAGATGTTTACGAGATCGGGATGAGCCACTCGGGTCTTTCTGTCCTGTACCACCTGGCGAACGCGTACGAGGATGTCCTTTGCGAGAGGTGCTTTGCGCCGTGGCCGGATATGGCAAAGCGCATGAAGGATAACGACATCCCGCTGTTCAGCCTCGAAACGGCTTCAGCATTGAAAACGTTCGACATGGTCGGCTTCTCGCTCCAACACGAGCTGCTCTATACCAACGTTCTATACATGCTCGGCCTTGCAGGAATCCCGTTTACATCCGCTGACAGGGGGGATGATTACCCGATCATCGCGGCAGGAGGCTTTGGAGCTCACGCGCCCGAGCCCATGGCGGATGTGGTCGACATTTTCCTTCCCGGTGACGGAGAGGTCACACTCCCCCAGGTGATCGATCTCTTCAAACAATGCAAGGCAGATGGTCTCCCCAAAAAAGAGATGCTGAAAGAGGCCGTCAAAAAGATGACGTTCGCCTACGTGCCGTCTTTTTACCGCCCCGAGCACGATGAAAACGGTTCCCTTTCAGGCATGACCCGGCTGCTGGATGAAGCGCCCCGCACAATCCGACCCGGGGTGCTCGAAGGGTTCGAACAGTTCCCGATCCCGGCAGCTCCGGTGCAGCCCGGCATACGCTGCGTCCACGACAGGATCACCCTCGAGATCATGCGCGGATGCACGCGCGGATGCAGGTTCTGCCAGGCAGGGATGATCAAAAGGCCCGTGCGAACCCGCAGTCCTGAAACGCTTCTCAAAGCCGCCGGGAAGGTGTACGCCGACACCGGGTACGACGAAATCTCGCTCTGCTCGCTTTCCTCATCCGATTACCCTCACCTCGAGCGGATGATGAATCTATTCAACGATAAGTTCGCACCGCTGAAGGTGGGGCTTTCCCTGCCCTCCCTGAGAGTGCGCGACAACCTTAAGGAGATACCCGGGCTTGCCGCTGCAGTGAGAAAGGCGGGCATCACTCTCGCTCCTGAGGCCGCGACAGACAGGCTCCGCAAAAAGATAAACAAAAACACGACCAACGAGGATCTCGAACAAGGTGTCTTGAACGCATACAAGCTCGGCTGGCGCCGGGTCAAGCTCTACTTCATGATCGGCCTGCCCGGAGAAACCGAAAAAGATGTCCTTGCCATAGCACACATGGCCAAGCGTATTTCAATGCTCAGGAAGCGCGTGAGCCAGGGGCCGGCGCATGTGAACGTGAGCGTCTCCACCTTCGTTCCAAAGGCCCACACCCCTTTCCAGTGGTGTCCCATGTCATCGAAGGAGGAGATCAAGGAAAAGCACGGAATTCTTCTGGGAGCGGGGCTTCCAAAGCATGTAAGGCTCCGTTTTCACGACGCATCGATGAGTTTCGTGGAAGGAGTGCTGGCCCGGGGAGGGCGTGATCTGTACCCCGTAATTGAAGCCGCTTTCAAGAACGGATGCTGCTTTGACGCCTGGAAAGACCACTTTTCAGAGGCGCTCTGGGATAAAGCTTTTGAAGAGGCTGGAATCGATCCAAAGCCCGATCTCCACCGCGAAAGGATGCCGAAGGAGCTGTTTCCGTGGGATCACATCGATCCAGGCCCCTCTCGAAACTTTCTTCGAAACGAATACACCCGTTCCCAGACAGGGGAGGCAACTCCCTTTTGCCTTGGCCGGCAGTGCAACAACTGCGGCGTAGATCCGGTTCTCTGCGAAATTCAGGAAGAAAAGAGGCGGCAGCAGAGCGCCGCCCTCCACGAGAAAAGGATGTGCGCCGCTCCGTCGGCGCCGCAAACGGACCCACGCCGGATGGATTAACCCGCTTATTTCATTCTCTTTGTCGCGAGGTGTCGTAAACTGTGTTGTGGCAAGGCGCATGCCAGGAGACGACCGCAGGCCTGTTCCTACAGGTTGAGGATCGTCTCCTGGCATGAAACGCAGCCACAGCGCAGTTTACGGTGCCGCAGCAGAAGAGGATGAAATATGCGGGTTAACGTGCAAAAAACCACTCCCATGAAACGGTTCTCAACAGCGCTTGCTTTCCTCCCGCGGCACAAGCGTTTTCTCCTGGTCGGGCTCCTCGCCGTGATCCTGACGGTGAGCTTCGACCTGGGCTCCTCACTCGTTGTAAGGCACGGCATCAACCGGTTCAAAGAAGGGATCACCAGGGAGGCTCTGCTCGGGCTCACAGGCGTGATCGTCGCCTTTGCCGTGCTCAAGAGCATCTCCCGCTACCTCATGCGCACCTGCATCATGGGTGCGGCGCGCCGGGTGGAAACGAAGTTGAGATCCGCCTATTTCGACAAACTGAAACATCAGTCTCAATCGTACTTTCAGAAAACCAAAACCGGGGACCTGATCTCAAGGTGCAACTCGGACATCGAATCCGTTTGCATGTTCCTTGGCATGGGACTAATGCTGGGAACCCGCACCGTGCTGATGCTTCCGCTGGCGCTCGGGGTGCTTGCCTTTCTGAACATCAAGCTTGCGCTGTACGTCTCGATTCCGCTCGCGGGGATTTGTCTCACTGTCGGCGCGCTCTCGCCGTTCATACGCAGGCATGCCCTGAAAAGCCAGGAACGGCTGGCCGACATCTCCACAATAGCGCAGGAAAACTTCAACGGCATCCGGATCGTCAAGGGCTACGTGTGCGAGGATACGTTCGTGCACAGGTTCGAAACCCTCGGGCGCGCCTACATGGACTCGAACATGAGGCTCACAAGAGTACGCGGATTGACGCTCACCCTGATCCATGCGGTCAAGGACCTCGGCCTTCTTCTCATCATCATGGCGGGCGGGGCCGACCTCATCCGGGGAGAGCTGAGCACCGGGGATTTCTTTCTCTTCATCGATTACCTGCAGCGCCTGTTCTGGCCGATGATAGCGCTCGGCTGGCTGATCGCCATGTACCACCGGGCAGGCGTCTCCATGAACAGGATCAACGAAGTCATCGAAGCCAGCCCCGACATCAGCGACCCATCCACCCCTGTCAGCCCGCAAGAAGAGGCATGCTCAATCGAGTTCGAAAACGTCAGCCTCTCGTACAACGGAAAGAAGGCGCTGGATGGCATCGCGCTCAAGATACAGGCGGGCAAAACATGCGCTGTCACGGGAAGGACCGGGTCAGGAAAATCAACACTCCTGAAGCTCGTGGTCAGGCTCGTCGACCCATCCGAAGGGCGGGTCGTTGTGCGCGGATGCGACACGTCGAAACTCAGGCTCAAAGAGCTTAGAACCCTGGTTGGTTACGTGCCCCAGGAAGCGTTTCTCTTTTCGGATACGCTGAAAAACAACATCGAGTTCGGAAGCCACAACCCGCATCCCGAGGATGCCGAACATGCAGCCGATCTCGCCGGGCTCGGGGCTGACCTTCTGCGGCGCGGAGAAGGGCTATCGCAGGAAGTGGGCGAGAGGGGCATCATCCTTTCGGGCGGCCAGCGTCAGAGGGTCACGCTGGCAAGGGCGCTGATCATGAAACCGGAGGTGCTGCTTCTCGACGATTGTTTTTCAGCGGTGGACACATCCACCGAAAAGGAGCTGCTCGAAAACCTGAAAACAACAAGGAAAGGCCGAACCACGGTCATGGTCTCCCTTCGCATCGCCTCCATCCGGGATGCGGACCTGATCGTTTTTATGGAGGATGGCCGGATCACAGAGACAGGAACCCACGATGAGCTCATGGAGATGAAGGGAAGCTACTTTTCTCTCCACAAGCAGCAGATGATGGAACAGGAGCTGAACGGTTTTTAAGGGTCATTGCCTGCCGGACACGGTCGGGCAGGCTGAGCGACAGAAGGTAATGAGCGAAACACTCGAAGAAAAGGCAAAAGCATCACAGAGCAGGATCGACATGAAACGCCTGCAGCGTCTCATCGGCTTTGCGCGCCCTTACGCCTTTATGTTCGCTCTCAGCATCTTCCTTCTATTCGCCTCTTTTGCCATGGAAGCGGGGATCTTTCCCTGGATCGTTGAAAAGACCATTGACGGGCCTGTGAAGGCTGCTTCCGCGCTTGAAAACCCGGGTGAGGCTGAGCTCGAACCGTACATCGAGGAGATCATCCGCCTTGGCATGCTGTTTTTGTTTTTTTCGGCCCTTTGCGGGCTGATCAAGTTCTCCCAGACATACCTTATGGGACTCACCGGCCAGAAGGTCATTCTGGACATCCGGCAGCAGCTCGTTTCAAGGATGGAAACGCTCCCGCTCTCTTTCTATGATGTGAATCCCGTGGGCCGCCTCGTGACCCGAGTCACAAGCGATGTTGAAACGCTGAACGAGCTGTTCACCTCGGGATTCGTCACCATTTTCTACGACTCGGTGAAGATCATAGGCATCGTTGTGATCCTGTACACGCTCCAGCCGCGTCTGACTATGGTGGTCGTTGCGGTCCTGCCGCTGATGTGCGTGGCAGCTTTTGTCTTCCGGCACCGTGCCAGGAAGGCGTACAGGGCCGCCAGGGCGGCGATAGCGAACGTGAACTCGTTCCTGCAGGAAGCTATTCTCGGGATCAAGGAGGTCCAGCTCTTTACCAAAGAGAGTTGGGCCCAGGACAGGTTCGACAGCGTTTGCCGCGATCACCTCGGCACTCTGCTCAAGACGGTTTTCTACTATTCCGTTTTCTTCTCCGTTGTGAGCTTCTTTTCTGATTTGATCCTCGGAGGAACCTTCTTCGAGGGAGGATCCATGGTCGGGTCGGGCGAACTCACGTTCGGGAGGTTCATCAGGTACTGGATGCTGCTCTACCTGATATTCGAACCGGTGCAGGAGCTCGCCGAAAGGTACAGCATACTCCAGTCGGCAATGGCATCTTCCGAGCGTATATTCGGAATACTCGACCTCCCCACGGAATCGCCGTCAACAGCGGTTTTGAGGCCATTGGGCAGCGTCAATGGAGCGATTTCGTTCGAAAACGTTTCTTTCGCTTACGAGCCGGGAAAGCCCGTGATAGAGGATCTGTCTTTTGATGTGTGTCCAGGAGAACTGGTTGCCGTTGTCGGGGCCACGGGCGCCGGAAAAACTACGCTTGGAGCCCTTCTTCTGAAGCAATACGAGCCTTGTTCCGGTTGCATCCGTCTCGACGGCATCGACATCCGTCAAATCGACACACAAGCACTCAGAAAAAGAGTCGGAACAGTTCCGCAGGACGTTTTTCTTTTCAGCGGCTCTGTCGCTGACAATGTTCTGATGGAAAGAGAAAAGGTTCGAGATAGTAAACTCGAACGGATTCTGGAAGCTGCCGGCGCCATGAAGTTCGTCCGGGCGCTTCCTGAAGGGTGGAACACTCCTGTCATGGAGCGCGGCAGCACATTGAGTGTGGGCCAGAAACAGCTCATCGCTATTGCGAGGGCCTTGGCATATGACCCCGAAGTGCTGGTCCTTGACGAGGCCTACGCAAGCGTTGACACGAAAACGGAACGCCTTGTCCAGGCTGCAACAGGCCGTCTTCTACAAAACAGAACATCGATCGTGATTGCGCACAGGATCTCCACGATCATGAACGCGGACAGGATCCTGGTCATACACAAGGGAAAACTAAGGGAAATGGGAACGCACAAATCCCTGATCGCTGAAGGGGGGATTTATTCGAGGCTGTATGAGCTGCAGTTTGAGGGGAGGGAGGGATAGCGGTGTTCAAGGTAAGAAAAGAGGCGGCAACAGAGTGCCGCCCTCCAGACGAATCGGCATGTGCCGATTGGACAATGGAGGGCGCCGCTCCGTCGGCGCCGTAGGACCAGCTTAGCCCGCATATTTCATCCTCTTCTGCTGCGGCACAGTAACCTGCGCCGTGGCTGCGTTTCATGCCAGGAGACGATCCTCAACCTGTAGGAACAGGCCTGCGGTCGTCTCCTGACATGCGCCTTGCCACAACACAGTTTGCGGCACCTCGCGACGAAGAGTATGAAATAAGCGGGTTAGCGTCAGGCCCGGAAACACCGGGCTTCAGCCTGGCTCCGGTCCGGAATCCGGACGGGCGGTTCGCGAACCTCCCCTACAACCCTTCACCTTGCACGAGCTCGTTTTTTCCTCTGCCGTCTGAAACGGCATACGAGAACCCTTTCTGGACGCCGGCGCCGAATGTCTCCCCTTGCGGGGTCATTGCGAGAAAGGCCAGCTGGAACTTTCCCCGAAGAGGTTCCCCCGCTTTTTTTGCACGCTCCAGCGCCTCCATCACGGCTTCTTCCGGAGTAGCGCCCCTTCGCATCATCTCAACAACAAGGAAAGAACCCAGGATTCGGATCGCCTCCTCTCCCACTCCCGTTGCAACTGCCGCGCCTGCCCTGTCATCAACATACATGCCGCAGCCTATCAAGGGGCTGTCCCCAACCCTTCCGGGGAGCTTGTACCCTAGACCGCTCGTTGTAACCGCGGCTGCCATGCGCCCGTTTACATCAAGAGCTATCATCCCGATCGTGTCGTGACTGCCTTTGGGGGGGGCGCTGTTTTTGTTGCGGCTTTTTTTCCACTTCTCCCATGTTTTCCTAGTTTTTGGTGTCAAAAGGTCCTCTTCAACAAACCCTTTTGATTTTGCGAACTTGCAAGCACCATCTCCTACCAGCAGCACATGCGGTGTGTCTTCCATCACCTTCCTGGCAACAGATACCGGATGCATGATTCCCTTCAATGCGGCCACTCCACCGCACCTCAAATCCGCACCGCTCATCACGGATGCGTCCAGTTCCACTACCCCGTCAGAGTTCGGGGTACCCCCGTAACCAACACTGCTGTTCTCCTTATCAGCCTCTATGACCCGGACACCGGCTTCCACGGCATCCATTGCCGCACCCCCGGACTCAAAAACTTTCATGCCCTCCCTGTTCGCCTTCATGCCGAACGGCCAGGTGGAAGCCAACACAGGGAAAAGGTCCTTCCCACGCCCGGATTGCCGGACCGCTCCGTAACCCTTCAAAGCTATTCCAGCACCTAACGCTGTAGCACCGGAAACAACGAAATCACGCCTGGTCAACCCGGAGTGTAAGGTTTTGTCGTTGTTTGACATGTTTACTGATCCTCGAACTTGGGGGATGTCTTTGTTATGGCAAAACACGTAAAACAACACATCATACACAGAACAGAAGACTATAACCCGCTTATTTCGTACTCTTCGTGGCGAGGTACCGTTTACGGTGCCGCAGCAGAAGAGGATGAAATATGCGGGTTAACCCAAAAAAAGAGAAGGCGCCCTTGCGTTTCCGCAAACCGGCGCCCCCTCAGCTACAGGGTCCCATCCCCGTTATCCCTTGTTTTCCTTCGCTCTCTCTCTTCTCTTGCTCTATCAGTAGAACAAAACTCTTCCGGAACGCTCCCGGAGTTACCAGGATACGCCAGGCTTTACCACCGAGCCCGGGTGTACTTTTTTTTAATCCGCATCAGGAACTGCTTAGCAACCAATCATTGGGCACGTTGAAACTCATTAACAGCCTGCTCTACAAATTTCAACATCACACTCTTACACTTTTTTAAGCGTAATCAGCTCCAGTATTGGGACAACTTTTTTCCGCCGGCAAAAAAAATCGCACCATTATGAGAGCTCAAGCCGCACGACTCTAAAAAATGTACTGGAATGCGATTGCGGGAAGGGCTAATGTCATTAATCACAAGGAATTACCCTTGTCGTCAAGGAGGCGGGCTTCCTTATCAATTATCTTTGTCTTCGCTCAACCGCTTGTCTTCCCCAATTAATTGGATCAGTTTCTTCAAGCTCCTTGCGTAAAGCTTCTTTGTCGCGTCAGTGGATTTGTCAATTATTCGGCCGATCTCATCGTACGCGAGCTCATCCTTCATCCTCAGGATCAGGACCTTACGCGGGATTTCCGGAAAACGGTTCAGAATACGCATGAACGCTTCTGTCTTCTCCTTGTTCATGGCTCTGGTGCTCGGACTCGGGTCCAAAGCAGGGGGAGAAACAACGCCTGACACAGTGGAATCATCTCCCCTGATTCGCTTTTGCTTCTTCAAATCGCGTTTCTCAGCGGCAAAATACCTTCCCTTGGTCTGAATCTTGTGGATGGACCTGGTTACTAGCCAGTTGAAAAAGGATCCGGAACCGTTGTATTTGAAGGTGGTTATGTCATTTATCACATCTTTCCACACCGATTGCGAAAGGTCCGTGCTGTCCACCTGGCTGAGAAGTTTTCCCCCTACCTTTTCCCGGATCTTGGCCATCAGCCTGTATTTGAACTTCTCATAAAGGCAGGACATGGCAGCCCGGTCACCGTTCTGAGAACGAATGATCAGCTCTTTTATTTCATCTTCTGAATAGCTGTTGTCATTATTCATGTATTGCCCGCACCTTTATTATCCCCGATCGATTTCATATGAATGGTTATATCCTGTAAATTATGGTATTATTGTAAATACATAATTCAAGATTTTATCAGGCTCTTCGCACACCGAGAGGTTCAGCAGTCACCCGATATTTCAAACACGATGGAAAAAAGCAAAGACACAGGAAACCAACGGAAAAAACGCAGGGAAGCTGTCAAAGGACCAGGTGAAATGTCTTCCGGCCCATTCAACAGCACCAGGAAAAAAGCAGATCCGGAATCCATCCTCCGAAACAAACCCGCGCTGGAAAAAAAGCTGAAAAAGCTGTTCATGGATATCATGGAGGAGGCAGCAGGAGAACCTTCGATTGATGAGGCCGTGCCAGGCCATCCCGACATTATCACTGAAAAAAACCAGGTAATAGGCGATTTCCGGATCATCCGTGAAATAGGGGCCGGGGGCATGGCCAAGGTGTATGAGGCAGAACAAATCTCACTCGGTCGCCGCGTGGCCCTGAAAATCCTTCCCTCTTATCTGACCCTCTCCAAGAAAGCAACGCAGCGTTTCAAGCGTGAGGCGGAAGCGGGGAGCAGACAGCAACATCCGGGAATCGTCACCATCTACGAGATGGGCGAATGCAACGGGGTTCAGTACATTGCACAGGAGCTCATCAAGGATGGGCATACACTTGCCCAGGGGCTTGAGAAGTTCAAGAAATCACGCGACCTGCCCCCCGTTTACTATTACAAAGCGGCAAAGGTGATTGCTGATGTGGCTGACGCTCTAGACCACGCTCATGACTCCGGAGTAATCCACAGCGACATCAAACCCGGCAACATCCTTCTGACACAAAAAGGCTGGCCAAAGGTGGCGGACTTCGGATTCGCAAGGGTTGAAAACACGCTGTTTTTGTCACAGAGCGGTGAGTTTTCCGGCACCCCGTTCTACATGTCGCCCGAGCAGGCCGAAGGCCGCCGCAAGGAGCTGGATGCCAGGACGGATGTTTTCTCGCTTGGTGTGACGCTGTACGAGCTTCTCACCCTGGATAGGCCTTTCGACGGAAAAACATCCCAGGAGATCACCAGGAAAATCATCTCTGAGGAACCGAAAGATCCGCGAAAAGCGAACCAGGATGTGCCTTTGGACCTGTCAACGATCTGTATCAAAGCCATGGAAAAGGCGCCGGAGCACAGGTACCAATCCATGAAGGAGTTCAGCGGGGATCTCAAGCACTTCATGAAAAACGAGCCGATCGCGGCCAAACCGTGCGGAATAATCAGGAAAACCTGGAAATATGTCCGTCGCCACCGGTTGCTGACCATCGCGGCTTTGTCATCCCTGTCCGCGGCTGCGATTCTTCTTGTTCTGCTCGCATACATATCCTCACAGCACGACAAGGTGCTCAAACTCATCCGTGAACAGTTCCTGCCGGTAAAGGAAGCGTTCAACTGGCCTGACTTATCCATATTTGGAAATCCCTGGGAATGGTGCACCAAGGCTGATCCGGATGATCCAAGCGGATACATTCTCAGATCGATCGATTTGATCGAAGCCTCTGACCTGGGAGAAGCCCTGACTCTTCTCGACGATTGCATTCCGAGATGCAGGCTCCGTAACGAAACCTGTCTCGAAAAAGACGCCCTATACCTGCGTGCCCTGGTCAAACACAGGATAATGCACGGAAAAATCGTTCATCAGCGGACAAAAACGGATCTTATCAAGGAAGCGGAGTTCGATCTCAGCCAGGCCGGGAGCTTTGATCCCGTTTCTATGGACGCGTTTCTATGGCACCATAACGGCAAACCCTGCAGCGAAACCGAGGATGACAAATGGTGCCTGAAGCCCCTGTTGTTGAACTCCGACCACTATCTTGTTCACCTCTACCAGGGCGTCTACCTCTTTCAGGCCCTCTTTTTGGGTGGAAAAAAGATGGAGTTCGAATCAGCCATCCAGCATTTGGAAGCCGTTATCGAGAGACAGCCCCGCAGCGTCGTCGCCCTGACGTTACTCGGGCGTGTGCAGTACTTTTATGCGCGGTTCTACAACTACCTCGGAATGCTTGACGAGGCCTGTAACAACCTCAATACGGCATTAAAATACGCGGGAAACGACCCATACACCCTGATCGAGACGACGCTGGGGCAGATCTGGCTGCTGCGCGGTGATAAGTACAAAGCATACGAGTATTTCAAAAAAATACTCGAAAGGAAAAAGCATCCCAGTAGCAAACACAACATCTTGAAGGGCATGGGCGAAGTCTACGCGTTTTTCAACCGCTTCGAACAAGCCAAGCAGATGTACGAAGAGGCGCTGGATCTGTTATCCGAGGATCCACATGTAAATGTTGCTTTTGCCGAGCTCTGTTTTCGAGAGGGTGATTTTGCAAAGGCACGGAACCACACAAATAGGGCAAAGATGAGAACTGAAGGCAAGGTCAGAGTAGAAACCAAGCTTGCGTCCGCTTATCTGATGAGCGCCCGCCTGTACATGGCCAAGGGCGATTTCGAAAAAGCGCTCGAAGATTTTCAACAAATCTCCGCGATCTCGATCCAATCTCCCAAAGATCTGAGCCTTGCCTGCCTTCTGATTGCATCAATGCCAAAGGAACACATTACCAGTGAAGCGGGCGCCATAGCGGAACTCCTGGCCAATGATGCTGTCTTGCTAGCGTGTGATTCCGCTATCAGCAACAGTGCCGCGGCCAGTGCATTCTTCCTCAAGGGAAAACACGGGGATTCTCTTGCCAACATCGACAAGGCCATAAATATCAGAGAGCACTGGCCGCCGGATATAAAAATGCATCGCTGGGCTGAGAACGCGCGCGACATGTACCTTCTCGCACTGGCTCATCATGGGATCGCGTCCACGCTCGATGCCGGGCAGGAAAAATCTAATCAGGAAAATATGGCGGCTGAACAGCTTAAAAAAGCTGAAGAGCTGTACCTTGAAAACTCGGACAAGGGTTCTCCAGTCACCTACCCGGAAATCATCGAGGGGTTCCGCAACAAGGCCTTAAAGGCACTGCAATCCCGATAAACTTTTCTTTTGGACCCGAACCCTCTCCCCGAACTCTTAACTCTGAAGAGCACAAGCTATCGCTTATGCTCTTTCTCCCGAAACCGCTGATGCACCTGGTGAGCAAAGGTGGAGAGGTTGGTCTTCCGGTTTGGAAGCACTGTTCCATCGTAGATCATATCGATGTACGGAGCATACCCCCGCATCCTGCTTTTCAGTATCGAGGACGCGATTGTCGAGGGCATGCATGTGAACGGCATGGCGTTGACCACCCCGTCGAACCCGGAGTGCACGAACGCCAGGGCAGCGCCTATGCTGAGGATCGCTTCTCCCCTAAGCTCCGGCGTGAGCAGGTCACCTGCCTTGTCCAGGAGCTCGGAAACCGAATGATCGGCAAAGCCCGCCAGCAGCCGTGCAAAAGGGGCGAAAAGCTGCATGTGGGTTCTTCTCTGCCACCAGTTCGCAACATAAAGCGATCCTAGCTCCTTCCATACAGAAGGACGGCCAAAAGCCTTTTTCCTCTTTGCGGCCGATATGAAGCCAAGAGTGGAATAGTCAATCCATTCCGTAACCGGTGAGGTCACAGTCTCCGTGCCGAGCTTCTCGAGCTCCCTTTTCAGTTGTTGGTTCGTGTGTTCGTGAGAACGGACATATATCTCTCCGACAACCCCGACCCGCGGCCGTTCCTCTTCGCTGACCGGGATCGCTTCGAACAAGCGCGCAGCTTCCGTAGCGGCATCGAGTACGGCTCTCACGCGTCCCGTTCCAACCGCCTGCGCCCCGAGCTTCATGCACGCTTCAAAGGCACGATCCGATTCTCCGGCGCATTTCTCGTACGGCCGCACCCTGCATCGCGCCATCTCCAGAAGATCGCTCAGGGCAAGGCCTGCATATGCAAGCTTCCTGAACTCCCTCGCCTGAACCTTGTCCAGCAGACCGCCGCACTGATAGGCATCCTCGGAGTTCGGGGAAATGATGGGAATGTCGTGATAACCGTATGTATCCAGAAGCATCCGATGAAGCCGGCTGTACTGTCCGAACCGACAGGGACCGTCAGCGGACGGCATAAAGAAGGCTGTACCGTTCTCGATGTCGCTTCCCCGCTCCCGCAGCCTCGTGATCTGATGGAACATGTCTCCGGTCGTTACCGTGCACGGAAAGCATTCCTTTCCTGATGTGTTCCTCCGCCCGAACTCCAGCCCTTCTGAAGTGTATGTAGGTATCACATCGCTGTTTATTCCCAGTGCCCTGAAAGCGGCGGCAATCATGAAAGCGCCATCTCCCATGAACGGCACGTAAACCGTCCTTTCCATGAGTTGCGTTGACGCCTTCCCGGTGCAAACAGGAATCGCCTTCTTCCTGACCCCGGGCTTGTGGTTTCTTATCACGTCCAGAAACGCCAGCAGCCTGGTTTCCACACCGGCCCCGGCGGAATGTTCATCAAGTTCCAGCTCCAGGTACGGCCTGCCGATGCGCCGCATCTCGCGGCTGAAATAATGAAGAACAAACGAGTCCGGCCCGCACGAAAAGGAGGTTAGGTATAGGCCGAACAAGCGCTCATCCCTGTCCAGAAACCCGGCCGCGCGAAGAATATCGTCCCCGAATCCCCAGTACATTCCCTTGTAGTCGCCTGAGGTGTTCACCTCCCCGATATCAAGAAACTCCATTGGCAGGGCAACGACCCCGAGACGGGAAAAGGTCCTGAAAAGGTTGAGGTTGGTGCGCGCGTCGTAAAGCGCATACGGCCTCGAAACAACCACCACAGCGCGCTTCAGGTCGGAGCTGTTCAGGGCCGCCCTGCCGATCGCCCGGATCTCCCTGGAAAAGATGTCAAGCGCACGCCGGGCTTTCTCCCAGGCATCGCGGAAGTTTGCGAGCTTCAGGCCCAGCCTCTCAAACTCCGAACGAAACGCTTTCTCCATTCCGCGGCGCCCCTCATGCAGGCGTAACACAGGGTGGATCGAACTCGACTCGCTCAGCCCGACCGCAGCTTTCATCATGTGAAAGTTGCCCTGCTGGAACGGGCAATAGAATCCGCGCCTTCCGCTGTCCCCCCCATCCATCTCGACAAGCACCGGAACGAACATGAAGTCACACCGTCCATCGAGTGCCAGTGTGTGCCCGTGAGCCAGCTTCACCGGAAAACAGGCATCGCATGTCATTGCCGATATACCGGCCAACACGATCTCCTCATCGGTTTTCGGAGAAATGACAGGCATGAAACCCATCTCGTAAAAAAGATGCACCCAGAAAAGACCAAGCTGATGAAAGCTCAGCGCCCGCGGTATCCCAACCAGCGGCCGCCCGTTCGTGTTCCTCCTGTGGCCGAGTTCCTCAAGGGGGATGTACCTGCCCTTCATCGCCTTGAACCACAGCCGGTTCCTGATCGAAAAGAAATCCGGAGCTTTTTTTCTTCGAACCGGAACCAGCGAGCCCTCGTGCAGGCCGCAGTCGCCGCCGTAGACCGCCCTCTTCCCGCCCACGTGGTAGACCTGAAGCTTGCACTTGTTGTGACACTTTTTGTTGTCCGTGCAGACATCCTCCTCGTGAACAAACTGCTCGTCCTTGACACCGAAACCGTGAAAGCGTGTGCGGTAGCCGGGCTCTTTCTCGCGGATACGGGCAACCTCGTCGCGCGCGTGAAGGGCGGCGCCGATGGCCCCTATGACCTCGCGGTCCGGAAGCGTTATGATCCGCTTTCCAACGATTTGTTCGAATGCGGCCACCACAGCCTTGTTCAGCGAAGGCCCGCCCTGAAAGGAGATAACCTCTCCGATCCCGCCCTTGCCCTTAACGCGGTTGAGGTAGTTGTGCACGACCGCACAGGCAAGACCTGCCAGCAGGTCCCTGGTAGAAGCACCCTGTTGAAGGAGGCTCATCATGTCCGATTCCATGAACACCGTGCAGCGTTCCGCCAGCTTCAGAGGCTGTTTCGATTCCATGGCCAGCCTCTCGTACTCTCCGTCGATCGCAACGCCCAGCTTGTTCGCCATCTCCTCGAGAAAAGAGCCGGTGCCCGCAGCGCAGACCTTGTTCATCCTGAAATCCTGAACCGCCCCGCGAACAAGCCGCGTGTACTTCGCGTCCTGTCCGCCTAGCTCGAAGATCGTGTCAACATCAGGTTTTTTATGAACAGTTCCGAGCGCATGCGCCGTGATCTCGTTGACCACATCGTCCGCTCCCACGAAAAGCGAAGCCACCTCCCTCCCGGATCCGGTCGTTCCAGCGCCGAGAACTTCGGCTCCATGGCCGAACCTCTCGACCAGGTGGCGAAAGCATTTTTTTATGGCAAGTATCGGCCTGCCTTCGGTGGGTATGTAACGCTTGTAGAGCAGGCTCCCGTCAGGACGGATCAGAACCGCCTTGGTGGTCGTCGAGCCAACGTCGAGGCCCAGGTAACACTCCGTCTTTTCCAGCATTGGGGGTGGCGCTTCTTCCCGGCTTTCGCCCGTATATGAGGACAGGGCAAGCTTCAAACGCGAACCCCTCGGAGCTTTTACATGTCTCATATCAGAAAGGGAAGCGAGTTTCCCTGCGGTAAGCCGGCCGGATTTTCGATCCTCTCTTGCCTTGAGAACGGCCCCCAGCGCCCCGAGTTCATAAGCATGTTCAGGGACCAGGACCGTCTCGCCCAGTAGCTCCTCGAAAGAGATGCGCACGAGCCTGTTCATTGCGCACCCGCCAATCATGTACACCGGGCCGCGCACCGGAATGTTGCTTATGAGAGTCGATTTGAAGCTCTTGGCAACCCCTCTGTGCAGCCCGCGTATGATATGCTTCGTCTTGATACCGCGGTTCTGCAAATGAATCATATCGGACTTGGTAAACACCGTGCACCTGCAGGCCACGCTTGCAGGATCGTCAGATTCCATACCCAGCTCAACGAAACGATCGAGTGTGTTCTCGATCCTTTGTTGAGGATCTTCAATCCCCTGCAGCGTGTGTTCATCCATGAAGATCCTTTCGGCCTGCTGGTCGATAAACGAGCCGGTGCCCGCCGCGCATGCCTCGTTCAGCTTGAACTCCCTCAGGTTCGCCCGACCGTTCATGCTTTCACCCAGGCTGAAAAAGGCGCTGTCGAATCCGCCGATGGAAACAACGCTTCCCGCTTCCGGCGCCGTGCGCGACATCCCGGCCAGGGAGGCGCTGGTTTCGGTTTCGTAGGGAAGATCAAGCGATCTTGCCACCGCCTCGCCGTGCGTACCCGTGAACGCAACGGTATCTATCCAGCAGGAACCGAGCTCTTCCAGAAGAGCTTTGTATTCGCGCGGAAGCAAATCTAGGAATCGACCGAAGTGACGCAGGTACGGCCTGGCCCCCACGACCGCTCCTGAGCCGTCAACAGCGACCATGTTGATGCTCACCGAGCCTATGTCGATGCCAATGCTGAATGTGGATGTATATATCATCTTACCGGCCCTGACCCATGGATCCTGTGGAACGCATATGATGCACCGCATAGTTAATGGTCATCGGGAGGAAAAATCAATAGGGCATTATTACAAAGAAGGGGCCAGGGAAGAAAAGAGGCGGCAACAGAGTGCCGCCCTCCAGGGAGAAGTAGATGCGCCGGTTGGACAATGGAGGGCGCCGCTCCGTCGGCGCCGGAACTGAAGGCGGCAACAGAGTGCCGCCCGCCAGGGAGAAATAGATGTGCCGGAAGAACAACGGAAATATGGGACAGTCACCTATTTTACTGTTTTACGCGGGCGAAGCCCCGCGGTCAGGATGCGAGTGTTGCGAGTATGACACCGGCAGCCACCGCCGAACCGATCACTCCGGCGATATTCGGTGCCATGGCGTGCATGATCAGAAAGTTCTGAGGATCTTCCCTTGCGCCCACCATCTGGCAGACCCTTGCCGAATAAGGCACGGCTGACACGCCAGCGGCACCTATGATCGGGTTGATCTTTGTTTTGAAAACCAGGTTCATGCCCTTGGCAAACAGCACTCCCGTAGCGGTTGCAACCGCAAACGAAAAGGCTCCGAGCGCAAAGATCTTGATCGAGTCCGATGTCAGGAACCGTGTGGCGTCTGTTGAGGTGCCCACTGTCAGCCCCAGAAGGATCGTGATGATATCGGTGAAAGCGTTCCGCGCGGTGTTGGCCAGGCGCTCGGTTACCCCGCACTCCTTGAGCAGGTTCCCGAAAAAAAGCATGCCGAGCAAAGGAATGGCAGCGGGCGCGATGAAGCCGGTGGCCAGGAATGCGACTATCGGAAAGACGATCCGAACGCGCTTACTGACCGGTTTCGTGGGTTTCATGCGGATGAGCCGCTCCTTTTTTGTGGTCAGCAACTTGATGATGGGCGGCTGGATCACGGGTACAAGCGCCATGTACGAATATGCGGCAATGGCGATGGCGCCGAGGAAGTGCGGCGCCAGTTTCGAGGACAAAAAGATCGCGGTAGGCCCGTCCGCTCCTCCAATTATCGCTATTGCCGCGGCGTCTGACATCTTGTCGAAGCCGATAAGAAGAGCCCCTACAAGCGTGAGAAATATGCCTGCCTGGGCGGCAGCGCCAAGGATTATCAGGCGCGGATTGGAAAGCATGGCGGAGAAATCCGTCATGGCGCCGATACCGAGAAAAATCAACGGCGGATACCAGCCCTGGCTGACCCCCTGGTACAGTATCTGGAGCACGCTCCCGTCTTCGTACACACCGATCCGCATCCCGGCGGCGTAAGGGATGTTTCCTATCAGGATTCCAAACCCGATGGGAACCAGAAGAAGCGGTTCGTAATCCTTCTTGACGGCAAGAAAAATGAAGAGACACCCTACAGCCAGCATCAACAAGCGGCCGAAAGTGAAGTTCCCAATTGCGCCGGCTTGCAGAAAATCAAGAAGGATATCCATGGTATCACACCGTCTGTTTCGAGTTATTCGATCCGAGCTACGGTCTGGCCCTCACGGATTGCGTTGCCCCCGGACACCTCCAGCGTCTTTATCCTTCCGTCTGATGGAGAGGATATTTCGGTCTCCATCTTCATGGCCTCGACAATTATCAAAGCCTGCCCCTTCTCGACCTGATCGCCTTCTTTGCACTTCACCTCAATAACGGTTCCGGCGATCGGAGAGATAACCATCCCATTCGCTGCGGCGGCATGGACAGGAGGCACCGGCGCAGGTGTCGTTGCCTGCCTCGGTGCGGAAACATTCGAGGCACATGGAGCAGTTCGATGCTCGTGCTGGCAAATCGATGGAAGAGAGGGCGCGGCTCCGTTCCCCTCGTCCAGAACCTCCACATCCACTTCATAGGCAACGCCATGAACAGTAACTTTAAGTTTCACTGGTCCCATCCTTAACTTCGAAAAACAAGTCCGTCCTATTTTTTCAAAACATGCGATCCATGAAGAACAGCCCGCCCGTACATGGACCACCGCCCCTTTTGTGGATTGCCCGGCATGATTCTCCGAACGCTTCTGACGCGCGCTCGGCGCGACAGCACGGCTGCGGCAACCGACGCGATTATGAAGATCGTGGTCTTGTCGATCGTCGGCGGCTTCCGGAGCGCTTCTTGGCCCTCTTTGTTCTCACGCTCCCTCCAGCCAACATCTAGCATGCGCACAAGCGCCACCAGGCAAGCGATCAGAAAAAGCACCACGAAGACAACGCTCAAGCCTATCAGGGAAAACCTGATTCCAAACTCCACTGTTTCCGACATAACACATCTCGATTCGAATCAAAGAGGTATCAATCCGTGTTTCTTCTGCGGCCTGAGTGTTCGCTTGTCGCTCAGGACCTCCAGGGCCGCCGCAAGCGTCGCGCGTGTCTGGGCGGGCTCGATTATGTCATCCAGGTACCCCCGTGAGGCTGCAAAGTATGGGTTTGCGAACGCGGCCTTGTATTCCTCGACAAGTTTCCTTCTCACGGCATCCTTATCTTCAGCTTCATCGAGCTCTTTCCGGTTGAGCAGATTCACCGCGCCCTCCGCGCCCATAACCGCGATCTCGGCGGATGGCCAGGCATAGACACGATCCGCTCCCATATCCTTGGAGCACATCGCCAGAAACGCACCACCGTACGCCTTCCTTACTACAACGGTCAGCTTTGTAACGGTGGAGGCGCCGTACGCGAACAGCATCTTCGCACCGTGCCGGATGATTCCGCCGTACTCCTGATCGATCCCCGGCAGAAAGCCCGGTACATCCACAAAGGTGATGATCGGTATGTTGAACGCGTTGCAGAACCGTATGAAGCGGGAGCCCTTGACCGAAGAGTTGATGTCGAGAACCCCGGCCTTGTGTTTGGGCTGGTTTGCGACTATACCGACGGTTCTTCCGAGGAGCCGTCCGAAACCGATCAGCAGGTTTTCGGCAAAATGTTCCTGCACCTCCAGAAAGTCCGCGTCGTCAACAATCCCCCACACGACTTCACGCATGTCATACGCCATCTTCGAGTCCTCGGGAACTACATGGTTCAGCGCCTCACTATCGATGACATCGACGCCGTCCGGCCCGGAGCAATACGGCGACTCATCCATGTTGTTGCTCGGCAGAAAGGAGAGGAGTCGGCGCGTGATGCTCAGCGCTTCCTCATCGTCCTCCGCAACGAAATGAACGACTCCCGAATAATGGGCATGGCTTTCCACTCCGCCCAGCGCATCGGCTGTAATCTCCTCGCCCGTGACCTGCCTGATCACCTGCGGGCCCGTGATGAAAAGCCGCCCCTCGTGCCGGACCTGAATTATGAAATCGGTTAGCGCAGGCGAGTACGCGGCGCCTCCCGCGCAAGGCCCCGCAACAATGCTGATCTGAGGCACTACACCGGAAAGCATGATGTTTCGGTTGAAGATCCCCCCGTATCCCGAAAGTGCGTCCACTCCCTCTTGTATGCGCGCCCCGCCCGAGTCGTTTATGAACACGAACGGATCGCCCGTCTTCAGCGCGTCATCCATGAGCTGCTGGACCTTGTAAGCGTTGGCCTCGCCGACAGACCCGCCGGCAACGGTAAAGTCCTGGCTCGCGGCGTAAACGGTCCGCCCGTCCGCAAGGCCCACGCCCGTGACCACGCCCTCGCCCGGCACCTCTTTCCCTGCCATGCCGAAATGAGTGCACCGATGCTTCATGAAGAGGTGAGTTTCCTGAAACGAGTCGTGATCAAACAAGCAAGAGAGGCGCTCACGCGCTGTCATCTTGCCGAGCTTGTGCTGCTTATCTATGCGACTCTTTCCACCGCCCTGTTGGTACTCGGAGCGTTTTTTCCAGAGCTGATCTACCCTGTCGCTGGTTCCTGATTTCAAACTGGACATGTCTTCTCCCTTTCTGTATAGGCACAGGTTTATCTTTCGTCAAATTACTGATAAAAATGCAGGGTAAAACGCCGATGACAGGTAGGGGTACCCTTTTGGCGCCGCAATCGAGATATCGTCAAAAGAAAAGGCGGAAAGAACACGGATGGACACGGATCTTTTCATTCGGCGTTTGGAGGGACGGCTTCCACGCCGTCCACTCCAGGTTTACGATTCTTGCTTAAGCATTAACCTTATCAACCTGAGTTGTCTCAACCAATTCCCGAAAACATGGATATGACCAACAAAAAACACACACCGGGCGGGATAGGTGAGCTCTGGTTTCTGGCGTACCCGATAATCATCGCCACAATTTCACAGACCGTGATGGGTGTGGTGGACACGTTCTACATGGGCCGAGTCGGAACAGTTGAGCAGGGCGCGGTCGGGCTGGCAGCTGTACTCTACTGGAGCATGGCCTCTCTTTTCGTGGGCACTCTACAGGGCATATCAACCTTTTCTGCCCAGCATTACGGTGCGGGGGACTACAAGCGCTGCGGAAAAGATGCGTGGATAGGGCTCTACCTTACGCTGCCTTCCGCTGTTCTGCTGCTGGCCGCCTCCTTCTTCATCCTGCCGATCTTCGAGCTTATCGGTTCTGATGAAGCGGTGATACCGCACGCTGTTGATTACCTTTCCATCCGCCTCTACGGGTCCTTCTTCGTCCTGGTGAACTATGCCCTGATCAGCTTTCTACGCGGAATTGGCGACACCAAAACGCCGATGTACTGCGCAATCGGAGCCAACATCCTCAACATCGTGCTCGACTATCCTCTCATCCTCGGCATCGAGGCCTGGGGGTTCAAAGGTTTCGGCGCGGCAGGCGCGGCATCAGCTTCGGTCATTGCCACAGCCGTTTTCTCCGTTGTATACCTCGCGCTCTTTTTCTTCGGTAAACAGAGCCAAAAGTTCGGCACGCGACAAATCCGCGGACCTGCCCTTAAAGATACAGCTTCCTTTCTCAAAACCGGCGCCCCCATAGGAGGCAGCTGGGCCCTGGAAATGGTCTGCTGGACATTCTTCATGGGGATCGTGAGCAGAATGGGAGAGGTCGCCCTTGCCGCCACGAGCATTATCGTGGAGGTGATGCATTTCTCGTTCATGATAGCGGTTTCGCTGAGCACCGCTGTCACCACGCTCGTGGGCCAGTACCTAGGGGCAGAGGACGTGAAAACAGCTCAAAGATCGGCAAGGACCACCGTGTATTGCGGGGTGTTGTTCTGCCTTTCCATGGGGATCCTGTTTTTTGTTCTGCGCGGCTGGATCATGTCGCTTTTTTCCCTGGACCCGCGTGTGATCGAAACCGGGAGCGTGATCTTCATCTACGTGGCTTCGTTCCAGTGTTTCGACGGTCTAGGTAAAACCTGCAACGGCGTGATACGCGGCGCAGGGGATACGCGCTGGCCCATGCTGATGACAATGGCGCTGGCATGGGGTGTCTTTCTTCCGCTCACGTACATTCTTTGCGAGTTCACGGAAATCGGGGTACAAGGCGCTTGGCTCGCGGCAACCGTTTTCATTGCGTCATTGGGTGTGTGCATGTACCTGCGGTACCGATCGGGAAAGTGGAAGAGCATGCGGGTTTGAGGGGGCGAACGGCCCGGTGATGTAGGGCAACTTGATGTGCTTGCCCTCCGCTTCGGGCGTACGGCCGGCCGGCCGGTCGCCCCTACGGGAACGCCTGGAGTACTCGGTCGGCGATCTCCTTTCCTATGTTTATCGATGCGGTTGCAGCGGGCGACGGGGCGTTCAGCACATGAACCATGCGCTCCCCTGTCATTATCCGGAAGTCATCCACGAGCGCGCCGCTTTCTTCCACCGCCTGGGCCCTGACCCCTGCCCCGCCTCTTTTAACGTCTTCCATGCGTATGCCGGGTATCAGCTCCTGAAGCGACGCGACAAAGGCCTTCTTGCAGAAAGACCTGTAAAACTCCCTGAGACCGGTCCTCCAGTACTTGCCGGCCATCCGCCTGAATCCGGGAAAGATCGCGATCTCCAGCGAATCCCTGAACGAAAAGCTGAACCGTGTGTAGCCCTCCCTCTTGAAAGCAAGCACCGCGTTCGGCCCGGCTTCAACGCCGCCTCTCTTCATCCTTGTAAAATGAACGCCCAGGAAAGGGAACTTCGGATCGGGCACGGGATAGACGAGGTTCTTCACGAGCGAGGCACGGGACGGTACAAGTTCGTAGTACTCTCCCCTGAAAGGCACTATCCCGACCCCCGGCCTGCACCCGCACATCCCAGCCACCCTATCCGAGTATAACCCCGCGCAGTTCACTAGAAATCCGCATCGGAACGATCCTTTGGAGGTTTCGAGCACGAGCGCGCCGGGCTCTTTGATCACCCCATTCACTCGGGCGCTTGTATGAACCTGGCCGCCATTCTCCTCAACCACG
This sequence comes from uncultured Phycisphaerales bacterium, assembly GCA_964542475.1. GTDB lineage: Bacteria > Planctomycetota > B15-G4 > B15-G4 > CAYZWU01 > CAZIUL01. The sequence goes on from CAZIUL010000014.1 coordinate 30,565, forward strand.
GTTTTGTAAGCCCCGACCACCCTGACAAAATCAACAATGCCTGTTTCAGGAACAAACAGCCCGGCCACGCCCCTCACATGGGGCTCATGCTCCCTGATCTCATCAGGTCCAAGCCGCCTGCACCCTGAAAGCCCGTTTGCCGCGGCCCTGCGCTCGAGCTCATCAAGGGCGGTAACCTGATCCTCGCGTGTCGCAACCACGATCTTTCCGCACCGCTCGAAAGGGATGTCATGCTCCGCGCAAAACGCGTAAAGCGCTTCCCGGCCGCGAACGCAGTTTATTGCCTTGAGCGAGCCCGGCTTGTAATAGAGGCCGGAATGAATCACTCCGCTGTTGTTTCCTGTCTGATGCGCGGCAAGGCGATCCTCCGCCTCGAATACCGCGAGGGAGCGGTTCGGGTCCTTTTTCAATATTGCCATTGCAGTAGCCATACCCACGATGCCACCGCCTATGATCGCGATATCGTACCGTGATGAGTTCATGCCCTGCGCTCCGATCAGCCAGCGGGATGGCCGGCTTAACCGCCGGCTGAAAGAGGCGGCCGGCTTGGCCGTGGTCCATCCCGGTTCCTCGGTATCCGATAATCATGTACAATTATTCAAGAGATTCTGTATAAAAAGCAACGCGTCCTTTTAAATAATGCGAGGCGTATTTTTCTATTCAACAGATCTTCATTGCCAAAATCAGCGACGTAATGAAAAAAGGCGGTTCTGAAGTGCGAAAAGAGCTGAAAACTTTCTGGGCGCTCAACGGGGTCATGTTCCAGGGCGCGCTCAGCGACAACATATTCAAACTCATGCTCGCCATGCTCGCGATACGGCTCGCCGGCGCCGAACATCCGGGCGACAGGGAAGCTGCCACATCCCTGGCGGGAGCCTACAAGATGATAGTGGATGTCGCGTTCATCCTGCCGTTCATCCTGGCGGTGTCCGTGGCGGGCTGGCTGAGCGACCGTTTCTCAAAGGTGCGCGTGACCCGGGGGACCAAGGCCATGGAGGCGGTCACCATGTCGATCGCGGTCATGACCCTTGCCTTTGAAAACGTGTGGCTGACAACCGGTGTCCTTTTCCTGATGGGGCTCCAGTCAGCCCTTTTCAGCCCCTCTAAGTACGGGATCCTGCCCGAGCTTCTTCCCAACGATAAGCTGGCATGGGGAAACGGCATCCTGCAGGGATGGACCTTTCTCGCCATCATAGTCGGCACCATAGCGGGACCTTGGATCTACGGCTGCTTCGAGCACGAGCTCTGGGTGCCGGGCATCTTTCTTGTGGTTCTGGCAAGCCTCGGCTTCCTGATCTCCATGCTGATGAACCCGATTGCGGCAGCATCCCCGGCCGAGCCTTTCCTTCTGAACCCCTTGCGCATGCTACACCGTTACGGCAGGGAGATCCTCGAACAGACAGGTCTCAGGTGGTCTGTTTTCGGCATGGTCGTCTGGTGGATGGCGGGCGTGATGTGCCAGGGCGCGGCCATCCTTGTGGCAAAGCAGGTCCTCGACTGCAGCGACGCGGAGACCGGCCTGGCTCTTCTTCCCATCGTGGTGGGGATCGGGCTCGGGTGCATGCTAACAGGAATGATCTCAAAAGACAGGATCGAGCTGGGGCTTGTTCCGTTCGGCGCGCTCGCCATGTTTCTGACCTGTACCATCGTCTGGTGGGCCACACCGGATATGGAATCGCTGAAGACTCTTCACCAGGACGCGCTGTCCTCCTTGAAGATCAGGCTTCCGGCGTTGATGGGTCTTGTGGGCCTTGTATGCGGATTTTTCATAGTGCCTCTTCAGTCTTATGTACTCAAGATCACCGACCCTAAGGTCCGCGGCGGGGTCTGGGCAGCCAGCAACGTTCTCACGGCTCTGGGCATGATTGCGGGCGCGCTGACCGCGGGTGTCATCGTCATGATGACATCATCACCCGGCCTCGTGTTCCTCGTGGGCGGCCTGCTCATGCTCCTGGCCGGCATCGTCATCTGCCTCCGATTCCCCATGATCCCGCTCCGCTTCCTTGTCTTGGTGATCTTCAACGGGTTCTACAAGGTAAGGGCAAAAGGGCTTGAAAACATACCGGACGAAGGCGGGGCTTTGGTCGCGGCAAACCACCAGTCATACATCGACGCTGTTCTGCTGAGCTCTCTTGCTGAGCAGCCGATCCGGTTCATCATGTCCGACGAGTTCTATCGCAAGTGGTTCCTGTGGCCGTTTGCGCGTCTGACGCGCTCGATTCCGGTGCACAGGACGCTGTCCGCGCGCTCCCTGCTCGAGGGCCTTAAATCTGCCCGGATGAGCATCAAGCAGGACGAAATAGTGGGCATCTTCCCGGAGGGGCAGATGACCCGAACCGGCATGCTGCTGCCTTTCGAGAAGGGGTTCATGCGCGTGATGAAGGGCGTTGAGAAGCCGATCATTCCGATAGCCATCGACGGCGCCTACGACTCGAGCCTTTCCGTTTCCTCCGGGTTCTTCCGGGTACGCTTCCGGCTTCCGTGGCCGTGGCCTCGGCGGCGCCTTAACGTGGCTGTTGGAGAGCCGCTGTCCGGCGACACGTCCGCGCCTGAGCTGAGAAAACGGATCATTGACCTCATGACAGACGCTTTCGCGTTCAGAAAGGAACGCACTCCGCCTCTGCACCGCATGGCGATCAGGTCACTCAGAAAAAATCCGTTTGCACGAAAGTTTACGGACCCCTCGATCGAGGGAGCTGTTTCCGGGGCGGGCATGCTCGCGGCGATCGTCGCCCTGGGAAGCAAACTCAAAAAGGAGTGGGAGTTCGATGACAACGTGGCAATACTCCTGCCGCCCTCCATCCCGGCGTGCGCGGTCAACATGGCAGCCTCCACAGCCGGCAAGGTTTCCGTGAACATGAACTACACCTCATCCCTCTCCATCCTGGAGCAGATCACGAAAAGCTGTGACCTCCGCCTGCTCATAACATCGAGAATCTTCCTGAAAAAATCCGGGGTCGAGCTCCCTGATATCGATCGCATCATCTACCTGGAGGATGTCCGTAAGCTGACTCGCGAAGAAAAGTTCGTATCTCTCGCACGCGGTCTCTTCCTGCCGGTGGCACGAATTGAGCGCCTGTTCGGCAGAAAAAGGCCCGCGCGTGCCGACGACGTTGTCACCTACATATTCACGAGCGGCTCCACAGGCACGCCCAAGGGAGTGCCGCTTACCCACTGGAACCTCGGATCCAACATCCTGGGCGCGTGGCAGATGTTTCAAAGCTCCCCCGGATCGAAAATGCTCGGCATGCTTCCGTTTTTTCATTCGTTCGGTTACCTGACCCACTTCTGGCTTCCCCTTGCCAAAGGCATTGGAGTTGCGTTCTGTCCCAACCCGCTCGATGCAGCACAGGTGGGTCTGCTCGCTGAAAAACACTCGGTAACGCACCTTCTTGCGACTCCGACATTTCTATCCATGTACTCGAGAAGGGTTCATCCGGGCCAGTTCGGGTCGATCGAGGTCGTGTTAACAGGGGCTGAGAAGCTCCGTTCGCGCACTGCGGAGGTTTTTGAAAAAAGGTTCGGAATCAGGCCGATGGAAGGATACGGTTGCACGGAATGCTCCCCCATCGTCACAATGAACAGCCCCGACTATCGCGAAACCGGCATTTTCCAGCAGGGTGTCAGATCGGGGAGCATCGGCCGACCCCTGCCCGGTGTCACGATCCGCATCGAGGACCTGGATACGGGGAAGGAGCTGTTGCCCGGCAAGGCCGGCATGCTGCTTGTCAAGGGGCCCAACGTGATGAGCGGCTACTTACGGATGCCCGAGGAAAGCGCCGAGGTTCTGAAGAACGGGTGGTACGTCACTGGGGATGTGGCCCGTGTCGATGAGCACGGTTTTGTAACCGTAACCGACAGGCTTTCCCGCTTCTCCAAGATAAGCGGCGAGATGGTTCCGCACATACGCGTGGAGGATGCGCTCCAGGAGGCGGCAGGCATGGATGAGATGGTCTTTGCCGTGACCGGGATCCCGGATCCGGCACGGGGCGAGCGCCTCGTTGTGCTTTACACGGTCTCGGACGATCTGGCAATGGATGCTGCCGAGCGCCTCAAAGAGTCGGGCCTTCCCATGCTCTGGATCCCCAAGCAGCAAGACTTCATCCGGGTTGATTCCATACCCATTCTCGGTACGGGCAAGCCCGACCTGAAACGGATCAGGGAAGTGGCCGGGGAAGATGAACGGTACCAGCGCTTTTCAACCGAATGAAAACAGGCGGGCCGGATTCCTTCCCGACCGGAAGAGGACCGCATGGAGGGCGTCGCTTTGTCGACGCCGGAAGAGAAGAGGCGGCAAGAGACTGCCGCCCTCCAAACGCCGGATAAAAAGATCCGTGTTCATCCGTGGTTCTCTTTTTCTTCCGGGCGGTTCGCGAACCGCCCCTACAGCCTGACAACCACCCTGCCGCGGGTCCTGCCGCGAAGGATATCGTCGATCGCCTTGTCGAGTCCGTCCAGCCCGATCTCGACCGCTATCTTATCGAGCTTATCAGGTTTCCACGGGCCTGCCATGTTCGACCAGATCCGTTTGCGCACATCCATGGGGCACTCGGCTGATTCGATGCCGACCATGCTCACCCCGCGAAGGATGAACGGAAAAACGGTGAGCGAAAATCCGGGCCCGCCCACGAGGCCGTACACCGCTACCACCCCATACGGCTTGAGCGACTTTACCGCGTTCTCAAGCGTGGTGCCTCCCACGCCATCCACAACGCTTGCCCATCGTTTCGACAGCATCGGCCTGTCCGTGGATCCGCTGAGCTCGGATCTGTCAAGCACTGTTGCCGCGCCGAGCTCCTCTAGAAAACGGTGGGCAGCAGCGCTTCCGGTCCCTGCCTCCACCTCGAATCCGAGCATTGTCAGCATGGCAACAGCCAGGCTGCCAACCCCGCCGCTGGCGCCCGTGACAAGCACAGGGCCGCTGCCGGGCACGATCGCGCGGCTCAGCAGCGCTTCCACACAAAGCCCGGCGGTGAGCCCGCCTGTGCCCAGTATCATTGACTCCCGGAGTGTCAACCCGTCAGGAAGAGGCACGATCCAATCCGCAGGAATCCTGATCATCCCCTGGAAACCGCCGGGCGTGTTCATGCCCAGGTCGTATCCGGTAACGACAACCTTTTGCCCGCGCGTGAACCTGCTGTCGTCTGAGTGTGCGACAATCCCCGCGGCATCGATTCCCGGTGTGTGAGGAAATCTCTTTGAAACCCCGGGATTCCCCGAGGCGGAAAGCGCGTCCTTGTAGTTGAGTGCGGAATAAGCCACATCGATCAGCACATCGCCCGGGGGGAGATCATCAACGCTGATCGTCTTCTTCGCGCCGACGAACCGACCCTCTACCCTATCCACGCGGAACGCTTCAAACTTTTCAGACATCTTCAACACTCCATACCCGGTTTATCCGCATTCGCACATAAGCCGCATTCCCTTTGGAGTCCGTTGAAAAAGTGCTTCGGAGGCGAGGTCGAGTCATTCGACCGAGGTCAAGGCGCGAGACCGTGGGCGAATCAGCGGATTCGTTGAGGATCTCGCAACGCAGAGATCGGGCTAAAGGACCTTTTTAACCGCCTCTCTCATTATCTTCGCCTGCCAGCGCGTCAGGCCGGCGATTTTCATGACTTCATTCACGGTTGCGGGTTTGCCGCATGCACAGGCATCCACTGCGGAGCGCGGTGCAATCACGGCCGGATCCAAGTTCAGCTCCTTTGCAATACGGTCTCTTTCAGCTCTGATGAGCTTGACTCTCGGGCTAACGAACCGCTTGACATGGCTGCTTTTTGGCTTCTCAGGCCATTTCGATTTCTGCAACGATTGCGCTCTGGACATCGCCTTCTTCAGCGCCTGCAGCCGGCGGCCGCTGCAGGTAATGGGCGTTTTAATGCTTTGCAACGCTTGATCAGCACCGTTTGCAGCCGCTCTCTTGGCAACCTTCAAAAGCAATTGAGGTCCCATGATCTTGAAAGGAGGAAGATCCGCTTTCCTGGCCTCCTTCTCTCGCCAGTGCCACACTTCGCGCAGGTATGCAAGCTGAAGCGGCTCGAACCCGTTCGCGCCCTTGATACGCCACACATCGTCAGGTTCAGGCGGATCCTTGTCCACATCCGTGTTATTCACCATTGCGGCACAGGTTTCCGAATGCCAATCCAGCCTGCCGAGATTTTTCAGCTCCTTTGTGAGCCGGTCCGCAAGCGGCTCCAGGTATCGCGTGTCCTCGCACGCGTAGTCAAGGTGCTTGCCGGAAAGAGGACGCTTCGACCAGTCGTACCTCTGCCCCTTTTTTGTCAGGTGCACTTTGAAGAATGACTCAACAATCGAGGAAAGCCCGAACCGCTCGTAACCCAGAAGCGTGGCTGCAAGCATCGTATCGAAGACATCTCCTTTTGGGCGGAATCCGAAAGATGCACGCATCACACGCAGATCGTAATCAGCGCCGTGAATGATGAGCTTTTTCCGGGCAAGCAGGCCAAGCAGCGGGGACAGATCCAACCCGGCAAGAGGATCGACAATGAAGTGCTCTCCTTCAGCTGTGAGCTGTATCAGACACACCTTGTGGAAGTAGTGATACAAGCTGTCAGCTTCGGTATCGATCGCGACCCTCGGGGCTTTATCCATCCGGGAGAGAAGAGGTTCGAGCTCCTTTGCTGTATCGATGAAAGAGTATGTTGCGCGAGACCAGGGATTCAAACGATGCCTTTCTGTGTCAATGCGTGATCGGCTTGTAGAATGTACGCGTGCATTATCGCATGCGCCGGACCCATAAAGCAAGATAATTCGGTTACAGGCCGTATTATCGTCGTGAGGTGCCGTAAACTGTGATGTGGCAAGCGCATGTCAGGAGACGACCGCAGGCTGAGGGCGCACGCGCAGGTGCGCCCCTACATCGCCCACCCCTCCCTGAAGCCGTATTGGATCAGCTCGTTTGCTTCCGGGCAGCCTACCGCGTCCATGGCCTTCCCGTTCCACTCGAATTTTTTGCCGGTGCGAAAGGCTACCAATCCCAGCAGCACGGTTTCCGTGAGAGGGCCGGAATAGTCGAAGCTGCACGTGGTTGCGCCCCTGCCCTTGCACGCCTCGATCCATTCGTTGTAGTGGCCAATTGAGTCGGGTATGAACGGATCAGGCTTTCCTAACCCCTTGAACCTGTCCTCGGGCAGCAGCGCGTACCTTCCGTAGTCAGCGATCAGCATCCCCTTTTCACCAATAAAAAGAACACCGTCTCCCCACTCAGGAAGCTTCCCCTCGGTGAAAAGGTCCGGGCGTACGCCGCCGTCGTACCATGTGAGCTTCACAGGAGGCAGGTCCCCGCGTGAAGGAAACTCCCACGAGGCAGACATCTTGACAGGCGCTGTCTCATCGTGAACCCTCGGCCCATTCGCCCAGGCGCGCAAAGGGTAGCGCAGCTTCAACGCCCAGAAGACAAGGTCGATGTAGTGGCATCCCATGTCCCCAAGCGTGCCCCCGCCGAAATCCCACCATCGCCTCCAGTTTCCGGGAAGGTATACGGGGTGATACGGCCTGTACGGAGCCGGTCCGAGCCAGAGATCGTAGTGAATGTTCGCGGGCACGGGGGGAGTCTCTTCCGGGCGCTCGCCTCCCCCCCAGTTCTTTCCGCACCACACATGCACCTCTTTGACCGGCCCGACTGCTCCTGTGGCGATCAGCTCGACCACGCGGCGGTAGTTGCCCCCCGCGTGTATCTGGGTCCCCATCTGTGTCGCAAGCCCTCTTTTTACGGCTTCGCTTGTAAGGGCTCTTACCTCATGAACCGAGTGAGCGAGCGGCTTTTCGCAGTACACGTGTTTTCCCGCCTTTAGCGCTGCGTGCGCGATCACGCCGTGGGTGTGATCCGGAGTGGACACCACAACCGCCTCGATCTCTTTCTGATCCAGCATCTTGCGGAAATCGTTGTACTTTGCAGCCCCTGGAAAACGCTTGCCCGCGCTGCCCAGGTAGTTGTCGTCCACATCACAAAGCGCGACTATGTTCTGGCCGGACACCCCGTTGAGGTTGGCGCCGCCCCGGTTCGCCACGCCGACCACAGCAATGTTGAGCTTTTCGTTTGCAGGATAACCGAACACGCTGTTCGTTCCGCCCGCAAGATAAGCGCCTGCACCGGCCAGGGAAACTGATTTTAAGAAGGTGCGTCGTGTAAGCGGCTTTTTCATGGTCTGACTCCTAAACTTTTGTCCAAAAGAGGACGGCGTAGAAGCCCTCCTTCCAAACACCGAATAAAACGATCCGTGTCCATCCGTGGTTCTCTTTTCTTTCTTGTCTCTTCCTCCGCTTTCTTCTCAATCCTATGACACGAACCAATCCCCGGCTATCTCCTCCGTGGCATCGATAATCTCTTTGTCCTTGTCATCCAGCGCGCCCCTCGCGATCAGGCTGTGGACTACCTTTCTCAGTATCACCTTCTTGTCGTGAACCGGAATCAGCGCAGGGTAGTATTCGTTGTTGAAAAAGATCCTGTACCGCTTGCTCAGATATTCATCATCGAGCATCTCCTTGATCTTGTTCTTCAGGTCTTTGCCGCTGAGGCTCACAAGCCGCTCCTTCGGGGAAACCATCAGCTCGAGCGTCTTGTCAACGCTTTGCCTGCATTTGAAGCGGAGCTGCCAGCACTGGACCCTGCCAAGCGAGTTGACGGTAAGCGCGTTCACGGAAATCGTTCCCTTTTCATGATCCGCCTCTACCCCCTTGAGCAACGGCATCAGGTAGTTGTCGGATATGGCCCCGAACGCGCTCACACCTCCTGCGAACGGATCCTCGATGATATCGCTGATCGTGAAAAACGGTTTCCTCTCGAAGCGCGCGTCCTGGATGAGCATGAACTCCTCTTCGGTGTAGTGAAAGCGCTCCTTCCATTGTTCGTCTGAACTCAGGTCCTTACGGCTCAGCGTGGAATGGCTGGTCAGCATGCCGATAGCCTGTCCTCCGCGCCAGACGAGCGGCAGGACCCCCACCACCCATTCGGCTGACCCGCCTATCTCACCTATCATGGACCAGAGCCCCCGCTCATCCGGAAACCGGAGCCCATCCATGCCGAGCACGACACACGGCATGAGGTCGCCGTCCTTGTCAAAAGGGGTTGCCACGCCCGCCTTGTTGAGCTGGTCCATGGCAGGAACATGCCTCGGCCTGTCCAGAAAAAAAGCGCTCAGGTCCTCAACGCGCGCAAGGCCGCACGCTTTCGATATGATCTCCGCCGCTTCCACGAGCCCTGTGTCCCTGGGGTTGAACTCCTCGAAATAACCGCTGCTCATCCACCGCTGCACATAGATGTCCGGAAGGTGCCGTTTCACATGAGATTCCGTGATGAAAAGCGAGGTGAAACTGGAATGGAGCCCCTTTATCGACTTGGTTGTTCCGTCGATCACGTCGGTTCCCATGCTCAAAAGAGTGACGCTCCGCGGCGTCCCTGTTCCGTACCTCTCCCTGTGCTGATCCTTCCCGTAGACAGCGCCCACAGCGATTGTCGGGTTTCCTCCGACCTCCTTGCCGGGCTTGTTGCGGACTCCTTCCGTGATGGTGCACTCGATGAGGATCTCCTCCCCTTCGGGCAGCATCTCCGTTGTTGCCTGAAGCACCTCCGCCATGACCTGCGCGGAGGTCCGGTCGTTGGCGCGCTTCAGCTCGTTCTTCAGCGCATTGGTAACCTGCTCCTTCGGATATTCGTTCAGGCTCCCCAGGCCGTGCAGCCCCACGGCAGCCGCTGAAAGCGCTGCCGACAGCATCACGGACTGGCGCACCTGCCGGTTCCGCAGGGCCCCTAGGTTCGAATTGTTGCTGATGGGGTCGGGAAGAGTGATGAGGGTGCAATCCTCCAGCGTGAGTTCGTAGTTCGAGAGAACCCTGTTGTGGCGGTGGTTGAATTCGACCAGGCGGTCGCTGTTGAACGGTAGAACATCGCTTTTCGCGCTGTAGGAAAGACGCTGGTCAGCAATGTTGTATCGCAGCTCTTCATTCATGGCAGCTATCCTTAATTCATCAAGACATCAGCTGTGCCGATACGATTAATTGTTGGACGAACGATCGAAATGGTATAATACGAGTTTGTTGACTTCAAGACATCGTATAAAGAGCTTGCTTAGAAAAAGAGAGGTCATCGGATGCGTTTTTCAACATTGATCCGCAAACTGCACAAATGGTGCGCCGTGTTTGCAGCACTGCCCCTGCTGGTCATCCTTGTCACTGGTGTTCTTCTGGAGTTCAAAAAGGAATCGGCCTGGATACAGCCGCCGACCGCTCAAGGAGCAGGCGGATCTCCTGAAATCGGTTTCGATCGAATCCTGGAAGCAGCGTGCAGCGTGCCCGAGGCTGATATCAAAAGCTGGGACGACGTGGATCGCATCGATGTGAGGCCGGTCAAAGGCATGCTCAAGCTCCGCTCGAACAACATGTGGGAGATACAGATCGACACCAGGACCGGGGAGATGCTGCAGAAGGCATACAGGCGCTCAGACCTGATCGAAGACATCCACGACGGATCGTTCTTCCATGACCTTGCAAAACACTGGATCTTTTTCCCGGCAGCGGTGCTCCTTCTCATCACATGGCTAACAGGCGTTTACATCTTCTTGAAGCCGCACCTTGGCCGGCGGGGGCTCTGAATCATGCAGGGGCAATCCCCCCGTGTGGTTGCCCTCCGGTTCGGGCGGTTCGCGAACCGCCCCTGCATCCGGCCGAAAGTTTACATTTTTCTTGCGACCCTTCCTCCACATTCCCGCTTTCCGCCTCTTTCCCTTATCGAGCGCTTCCTTTGACATCTCGATCGACCGGATATTTTTTTTTCGCAGGATCCTTGATGACGATGTACCAGATTGCCCGAGAGATCAACACTTTGATAGCTTCGAAAGCCGTACTCAAATGTTATAATGTGCAGCGCTGACAGCGACTATGACAACATGCGGAGGATGCAATGATCAAGCGGTGTATCGGTTCTGTTTTGCTTTTCACGGCGTTCTTCCTGCCGGCAGCTGCGGCGGCTTCGCAGCCGGGCGGGGATGACGACTCCATCTACGAAATCCATCCCGCGCTTGCGGGCAAGGTCGAGACGCTCATCGAAACCGGGGCAAAACCGCGCAAGGCCCTCGAATCCATTGATGAGGCGCTCATGCAGGCTGTGCTCAAAGGAGAGTACGATGAGATACGGGAGCTCTTCATCCTGAAAGGAGCTGCAACCCTTTTTTACAGGGCGCAGGACCGCGAAACAGCGCTTCTGATCTTCAGAAACCCCGGCTGGTGTTCACGCTTTCTCCACAACTTCGATGAAGACGACCTGCTTGACGGAGCCCTGAGAGTAATCCGTGTGCTCTACGACAACGATCCGGAGGCGTTCGCGGACAAGTTCGAGTTCTGCCTGGCTTATGCTGTTGTATGGGACAAGTTCGCGGGTCACCACTGGGTGCAGGCTCCCATCGAAGAAGAAACGATGCTAAACACATATAGATCCTATCTCGACAAAGACAGAAAGATGCGCATCATGCCGGGAAAGCTCCCCTGCGAGCTCAACGTGTTCATAGTCGGATCCAGGCTCAGCAAGGCTGAGCGGGATTGGGTCTACAAGAACTACAACTCCAGGGGCCTGGACGCAAAAGCAATCTACAGCTCCATACCATGGACCTTGAACAACAAGGTCTCCATCAGCCCGGCCCACGGAAAGGGGCTCGATCTTCCTTACGTTCTCGAAACCATCAAGAAGATCGGCGGCTGCTGCATGGAGCAGGCTTACTTCACCGAAAACATCTTTCGCCTCTTCGGAGTTCCTGCAATTTATACGAGCGGTAGGGGCAGCAAGTCCGGCGCAGGTCATGCATGGGCAGGCGTTCTGGAAGACGGCGCAAGGAAGAGCCTGGAGTGGAACTTCAGCGTCGGACGCTACCAGTCTCACCACTACTACAAGGGAGAGGTCAGCGATCCGACAAACACGGCGGAACGGCTCACCGATTCTGAGGTCAAGATACTGGGTGCAATGCTGAAAGCCAAGAACCCTGTAGAGGGAATCGAAAAAAGCAGCTTCTATCTTGATGCGGCGATATGGGCGGACAAAAACATGCTGGCGTGGACCGATGACGGCAGGTCGGGTGTGAACAAGGAAGACCTCCTCAGAGAGCTGCTCGAAAAATCGATGAAAGCGGCGCGTTTCAATCCAAGAACATGGAGGTACCTCTCTTTGCTCGCCTCGAAGAAGAAAATGGATGAAAAGCGAGCGGCTTACTGGATCGACCGTGCGGTGCGGTACACGATCGAGGAGTATCCCGATTTCACCGTGGATATACTCTACGGCTTCCTGGGCTGCATAGAAGATCCGGGGAGAAAGCTGCACATCGTTCAGGATATCTACAAAAAGCTAGAGGAGCCGCGGCCTGACCTCGCCTGCGACATCAAGATCATGGAAGGCGACTTCTGGATGACTCGCGACGAGCTCCACAAGGCGTTGAAGTGTTATATTTCCCCGTTCACCAGCTTCTCGGAAGACAGGCATGTTCTTGATGCAGCCAAGGAAAAGCTCGGCACAATCGAGACGCTGATAAGCGACAAAAAGGAGCTTATACGCGCCTACGAGCTGGTCATTGCCGCCACGAAAAACAAAAGGAGGAAGAGCCGCACAATGGCCGAGGTGGTGAGCATCGCGGCAGGCAAGCTGGTCGAGCTTTACACACAGACGGGTGAGATCAGCAAGGCCAAGCGGTACAAAAGGTACGTGCTCGAAGAATAAACGCCGCGGAAGAGCCGGGCTGGAGCCTGGCGTTCCGAAGGGATCGGGGAGTGCCGGGCGTCACACCCGGGGGGCCGTGAGCGCCGGGGGTTAAACGCTTTCGCCGCTCTCCTGCTTTTCTGTTGAAAGCCCATGCACGCAAACACCCAGCTTTTCGGCAAGCGCTGTAACACGTTCGTTGTCAGGGGACAGCTCCACGGCTTCTCGGATGAACCGGCGCGCCTCCTGCGTGTCATCTCCTTCCAAACAAAGCTCTGCCAGCTTGATCCTTGTATTGAGTGCGTCCGGAACCAGCGAGGCCTCTTTTGTGTAGAAGCTGTTTCATAACCTGCTTCGTAGCGAGACCGAGCGAAAGTTGGGCCAGCAAGGATCGAATGCGAAAACGAACGGAGGCGGCCTGGTAAGGCCGTTGAGTACGTTTTTGCTTGAGGACGCAGCTGGCACGACTTGCAGCCGGTCGGAGCAGAAGGAGGTTATGAAACAGCTTCTAGTATGATATCGCCTTCTCCCTATCACCCAATCTAATGCACAACTCTCCAAGCCGATCCAGCACCTCGGGTTTTCCCGGGAAGCCCTGTTCTTCCCTTTCAAGAAACTCCGAAGCCTCCTTGTTTTTTCCGAGCTGCATGCGTCCTGGCAGCTTCGTATGCGCTCCATTCGGCATCAGGCACCTCTTCCATCCATTCCAGGATTGCCAGGAACGCTGTCGCCGGGCGGTTGTTATCGAGCAGGAAATGGATCATCTGCCTGTGCGCCTTCGAATCAAAAGGAAAGCGTGAGAGCTCCTGCCGGAAGTACGCCAATGCTTCATAGAACCTTCCCGTGACTTTTTGTGCGTGGGCAAGCCTGAGCGCGGCGTGTCCCGGCAGGGGTTTCTGATAGTCGATGGCACTGCCGAAACGGTCGATCCCGAGCTTGGGAAGCACGCCCATCACACGAGCCAGCTCAAGCGCATACACGATCAGCACACTGCTCCTTTTCGTGTTGTCAGCGCGATAGCTCAGCGAATCCGCGGTGCAAAGAATCACTCCCCTGTACCCGTTGGCAACAATGGACTCGATCTCCTGTTTGCCGATGTTGACAGAGTCCTGCCCTGAAAAAACAAAAGTGTATGATTCGTTCCAGCTCTTCAGCCTGTCGGACTCGGGCGCGAGCGCAGCGATGGTTCCCTCCTCAGCCAGAAGATCAAAACGGGCTTCAGGCTTTTCTTTACAAGCGGCTTCCAGGAAGTCATCCAACAGTTCCGGAAGGCGCTCGCTGACGATCAGGTACCTACCCCTGCTCTTGACAAAATCCCACAGAAGATGTTCGTCAAATGTAAACGCCATTCTAAGCCTCCTTCGTAAGAACGCACCGGCCCATTACAAGGTCATCCATGCCCGTGTTTCTCCAGCACTTGATCGCTTCCTTCGGGGAGCACACGATCGGCTCTCCCCTGACGTTGAAGGATGTGTTCATCAGGACAGGTGTGCCTGTTATCTTTCCGAACTCGTGGATCACGCGGTAGTACATCGGGTTCTGCTCCTGCTTGATGGTTTGCAGGCGGGCCGTGTTGTCCACATGGGATGTGGCCTCCATCTCCCCGGCCTTCTCCTCCACAACAGGCTGAACAACCGTCATGAACGGATAATCTCCCGGACACTGGAAATACTCATCGCAGCGCTCATAAAGAACAACCGGTGCAAACGGCCTCCAGGGCTCCCTAAACTTCACCTTGTTGTTGACCGTGTCCTTGGTCGCGGCAAAACGGGGGTCCGCCAGGATGCTCCGGTTTCCAAGGGCCCTCGCGCCTACCTCTATCCTGCCCTGGAACCAGCCGACAACGCTGCCGTTCGCAATCCGCTTCGCCGCCCACTCTTCAGGGTTTTTGACCTTATCCACCGGGTATCCGAACCGCTTCACCGTTTCCTCTATCTCCTGCTGTGAGTACTCCGGCCCCAGGTAAGGATCGCGCATCAATGAGCGCCGGTCTGACGGGCTGCTCCGGCCGAGGATGTCGTAATGCACGTAGAGGGCTGCCCCGTACGCTGAACCGTTGTCCGTTGCTCCGGGTTGAATGAACACGTTTTCGAATCCGCACTCGCGGATCACGCGGCCGTTGGCAAGGCTGTTCATTGCAACGCCGCCCGCAAGACAGAGATCGTTGGCGCCGGTGAGCTTGCGGGCGTGCTTCGCCGATCGAATGAAAGCGGTCTCCACGATATGCTGGAGCGTCGCGGCGACATCCTTGTGAAACTGCGACAACTCCTCATCAGGTTTTCGCGGCTGTCCGAAAAGCTTCAGAAAAGCATCCGTGTAGTTGGGGTAGCCTCTCACAAAAAGCTCCATGTTCAGCTCCGTGTCCCCGCGCTCATCCACGCGCACCACGTTTTCATGAAAAAGGTCCGAGTATCGCGGCGTTCCGTAGGAGCTCAGGCCCATGGTTTTTCCCTCGTTCCCCATCTCGCGCCCCAGGCCGAGCCACCTGGTGAAATGTGTGTAGAGAAAGCCGAGGGAATGGGGAAGGCAGCGTGACTCGAGCTTCCGCACCCCATTATCGAAATCGCCCACGCAGATGGTTGCCTGCTCCAGGTCTCCCGACCCATCCACGGTGTAAACGGCAGCGTGCGAAAAACCCGAGGGGTAAAACGCGCTTGCCGCATGAGCAAGGTGGTGGTTCACGAGCACGATCTTCATCTCCTCGAACCCTGCGACCTCCCGGAGCGCACGCTTGTTCATGTCCGACGCGTCGCGGCTCTGCAGCAGCGTGTGATACAGACGTTTCCTGTATACTTCGCGATACCTGTCGTTGAAGTGCTCGGCCTTCACCTCGATCTGCGGGATATTCAAACGCGGGGGATCGAATGGAAAAGCCGCGCATTCGACATCCTCGGGGCCAAAGGGAACATCCTTCATCGCGCAACGGAGAGCGTTCCCGATGAACCCCTTTCCGTGCTTGACCCTGTTCATCCGTTCCTCTTCGAGTGCGAACACGATGGTACCGTCACGGTCTATCACGGACACGGTTGATTCGTGCCCGGATGCTTTCAATCCCAGAATATACCTTGCTGTCATTCTTCGTCTCCCGCGCTTTTCGAATAACCAGTATCCGGTTGATAACAGGTTGAGGATCGTCTCATGGCATAAAACGCAGCATGAGCGCAGGTTACGGTGCCGCTATGCGGGATAAGGTCCGGTTATCAGAAGTAGCCGAGCTCCTTGAGCCTATCCATCAGCTTCTCGTTTTCATTCTCCTCGTCTTCGTCCGCTGCCTGACTGTCATCTTTGCCTGCCTCGTGTATTTTTTCAGTCACCACTGCGTGGGACTCCAATTCGTCCATGTAATCGAAAACGCGCATCGCTGCCGCATCCGAGGAAACATCCCTCGGAAAATCCTCGTCCACATCCTCCTTGAACTCGATGAGCGAGTGCTTGGGCAGCTTCTTCTCGATGCTTCTGTATTCGGCCGACAGCAGGAAGGCCGCCAGCACCTGCCTCCTCGTCATTTCACTCCTGTCCAGGACTCCTGAAAAATGATCGATGCCTTCCGAATCCTCGAACCTTCCCAGGATGTCCCGATAGATTCTTTTCATGAACTCCTCGTTGGGAACTTCCTTTACACCATCTTGAATGAAGTCATTGATCGCTCCCCTGTTCCACCTGACATACTTTTTGTCTTCCGTCCTGACCGACATCTGGCACATCATGAACCCGG
The DNA here is from genome assembly GCA_964542475.1 of uncultured Phycisphaerales bacterium. GTDB lineage: Bacteria > Planctomycetota > B15-G4 > B15-G4 > CAYZWU01 > CAZIUL01. The sequence goes on from CAZIUL010000014.1 coordinate 46,974, forward strand.
GCCATTCGTCGCCTTCGATTCCGTTTCCGCCTTTGGACTTTTTCTTGTAATCAGCAACAAAGGACGAGGCATCCTTGGAGGAGATCCACAGCTCCGAATAGGTCTTGTCCCTGTCGCAGGCGAGGAGATCCAGGCCGTCCGTCTCCTTCTCCAGGTCAATGCTCAACATGGACAGAAGCGTTGGAGCCAGGTCGACCGTGGATACCATCTTCTCCATCATCCCGTGACCTATATCAGGGTGACTGATCATCAAAGGTACGCGGATCACGTTCTCGTAGACAGATCCGCCGTGACCGAAAAAGCCTTTGCGGCTGTTATCGTTGTAGCACCTTCCCTCCCCGTGATCCGACAGCACCGTCAACAGCGCGTCTTTCGCGAACCCCAGACCTGAAAGGTTGTCCATCACGTATCTGAACCTGCCGTTGTCGAACTTCGACACGCCCTTGACATAAAGAGGCAGCATCGCTTCCACGGGCCGGTGCCTGAAGGAGTTCTCCATGAGAAAGCGCCAGTTCAGCTTTTCCCTGCCCGCATTCTCACACGAAGCATCAATCAAGCCCCTCTTTCTGTACAGCTCCTTCATCACGGCGAAGAAGTCGTTGTTCACGCCGGGTTCGTACTCGCACTCGCATTTGAGGTACGGCTCGTGCACATCCATGAAATGACAGAACAGGAACACATCCTCTTCGCTCATGCTGCGGAGCAGTTTAAAAAGCTCCTGGTCGCTTCCGCTGAGTACGTGATCGAACCCCTTGGCCAGGCCAAGCGGAGAAAAGAGCTCGATGGCGTCCGTGTAACAGACCGTTCTGTACCCCTTCGAGGAAAGCACCTGCGCCAGCGTGACCGCGTTCTTGTCCAGCTTCGTGTCAAAAAACGCGCGGACCCCGTGCTTCGGCGGATAAAGCCCGGTAAAGATGCTTGCGTGCGAAGCCGTGGTGTAGGTGTTGGTGCTTATACATTGAGAGAAGCACAAAGAGTGCTCGGCAATCCTGTCCATTGTATCTGTCTGCAGGAGCTTGAGCGCATCGTGTCTCTTCAGCCCGCGTTTGTCTTTCTGATAACCGACACAGTCGAAACGGAGGTTATCGATCGATACTAGCGTTACATTCATTTGAACCCTCTTGTTACCTCCCCGTTCGGTTAAAAGCCGAATCCGTCTCGGCGCCTTCCACGACAGGCTCCCTCTCTCCGATCACTTTCCTGACGGTCTTGTCCGCGTCGCACCCCGAGCAGAACTTCGAGTTGCAGAGCACCGGCTCGCTGAGCAGCTTGAAATCGCGATCAAAGATGTTCCCCATCTTTTTCTTCGTGGAATATATCCTGCTCACGCACGGAGAGACCTGCCCGTTCGGCGATACCACGAAGTAGTTGATACCCGCGTCACACAGGTACCTGTAAACCTTCTCGTTGTACGGATCATCCCTGTCCGGCCCGAAGAAGTTCTCCAGGTGGCACCTTTCCGTTTCCGTCGGCTTGTAGGGGTATACCGGCCCGGGTGTGTAAGGATCCACATGAAATCGCAGGCCGTTGTTCTCCATCAACTCCTTGTATCGCTCGGTCAGCCACATCTGGTCCGGAAAGGCCACAAGGTTTATTATCACGTTGAATCCGCGCCTCTTCAGAAGCAGCACCTTGCCCAGGAAATACTCCACGTTCATGTCCTGGGACGGATGAAGGGACGCGGTGATGCTGAAGCACTTTTGCGGCGTGATCTTCTGGACGAACCCGGTCAGGTCCGCCTTGAGGTTCGATGTTATCGCAACCTTCTTGGAGTCGTCCAGGGCGCTCAAGATATCGACGAAACCGGGCTGCAGAAACGGCTCTCCCCCGGTTATGTCGATCGACACCTCCCCTTCGATCCTGTTCCAGCCCTCGATCCATTTCCCGGGCTCTTCGAACGGATGTTTCAGGAGCGGGTCGCCCACCTGTTTCGCGTGACAGTAGCCGCAGCTCATGTTGCACTTGAGCGTGATGAACCACACGGACTTCCGGACCTTCTTTTTTTCCATTTCCATCGGTTTCAACCTTGCTCACACCTGCACGGCGTGGACCTTGTCCGCCGGTATCCTCGTCACCTTGTCCAGATCACATCCTGCACAGCTTACAGCCTTGCACCTGATCGGTTCATCGAACGGCTTGAACCCGTCTTCGAAGATGTTGCCCACGTAGTTTTCCTTGACGTACCTTTTTGTCACGCAGGTGTAGGTGTCGCCGTTCGGCAGGGTCGAGAAGAAGTTCATTCCGCCGCTGCACTGGTAGAGCACGGGCTCCTTGTTGAAAAAATCGCCCCTGTCTCCGCCGACGTACTGCCTAAGGAACTTCTCTTCCTCCGCGGACAGCTTGTACGGTCTCTTCGGGTTGGGGCCGTAAGGGTCCACGTGAAACGGGATGTCAACGTCCTCGACCAGCTTCTTGAAATACGGGATCATCCAGAGCTGCTCCGGATATGACACGTAGTTCACGATCACACGGAACCCCCTGTTTTTGAGTAGCAGTATCTTTCCCAGGAAATGCTCCGTGTTCATCTTTGATGACGGGTGCAGCGATGTTGTGATCGATATGCATTTTTCAGGAGAAACCGATTGTACAAACCCCGTCAGATCGCACCTGGTGTTGGTTGTCACGGCGACCTTGATGTTGTCTCTCAAGGCGTTGATGAGGTCGACCATGCCAGGGTGCATGAACGGTTCTCCCCCGGTTATGTCGAGAAGCAGGCGGCCATCGAAGCTGTTCCAAGCGTCAACCCATTCCCTGTAATCCCGGAACGGGACCTTCATCATCGGGTCGTGCACCTGGTGAGCCAGGCAGTAGGGGCAGTGGTTGTTGCACTTCATGGTGCTGTACCAGACCACTCCCTTCATGGTCAGGTCAGGGGCGAACACCCGGCCGGCTTCATCATCCGCCGGCTTGACAACCCGCTCTTTTTCCTTGACCTCTACGCGTTCGGATGCCGCCTCTTTCGCTTTACGAAGCAGCGTCAGCGCCTCTTTCGGAGCGGTATCCTTTATGAGCTTCGCGGTTTCAGACAAAACCTCAGCGCTGCATTCACACCCTTCATCAAGAGACATCATGGCCGCGCGCTTTGCGTCATCAAGCTTCTGTAAAGCCATGTACACCCCGGTCAGGTTCATGATCGCCTCACCGTATCCGGGCTTCAGAGCAAGCGAACGCTCAAGAGCCCGGATGGAGCCATCCGGATCTCCGGAGGCAAAAAGGACCGCACCCAGATCGTTCCACCCCTCATGGTTTTCAGGATCGCAGTTTACGAGCGCGCCGAGCAGCCTGAGGCAGTCTTCCATTCTGCCGTCTTCGAACAGGGAGGTGCTCAGCTTGATGATGGCGCTCTTGATGGAAGGGTCGTGCACAATGGCGCTCGATATCCACTCCCCGGGCATGTCCGATTTTCCAAGGGCAAGATAGCACTTGCAAGCTGTCGACTGCAGCTCTGTGGACTCGGGATGCTCTGCGATCAGTCGGTTCATGACCCCGAGCGCCTGCCCGGTTTTGCCATCGAGGAGCATCGCCCTTGCGGACGCGATTTTCTCTTCCAAATCCGTGGTGACATGAGACATATGTTCTCCCATCCGGCTTGTAATGAGGCATTACGCGGATGCACCACGGCAAAATCCGAGGCTCATCCGTCATCAGCTTTGGTTGTTCTTCGTCATGCAAAAAGCAGAGAGAGCTGTTTTAAGCACTTGCGCTCCCGAATGTATCGGCAGGTTTCAAGGTATGACTTTTGAGTTAATACCTGAATTATTCCCCGACAACCCGCGCCCGGGTGGATTCAAGCCCCCCGCTTCCTCTTGCGCGCGGCTCGCCATGCTCTTAGAATATGTGGTTTCCGCGCAAAAACGAATTACATGTCTCTTTTTAAAAAAAGGCTGTTTCATGAAAAAGAGCACACCGTGGATTGCATGGCTGTTTCTTGTCTCCTCATGCTGCTCCACAGGCCCCGAGATAGAGTTCGTAGAAAGCCCGGACAGGATCGACGTGCTGATCGCTGGAGAGCTTTTTACGAGCTATCGCCACGGGGACCAGCTGAGCAAGCCGGTCCTTCATCCTTTGCGTTCAGCATCCGGGATCGAGGTGAACCGGGGCTATCCACTGTCGAAAAAAGAAGGCGAGAGCGAGGATCATCCACACCACGCGGGGCTCTTTTTCACCTACGACAAGGTGAACAGCCACGGCTTCTGGAACAACGCTTCCCCTCCGCCGCAGATCAGGCACGAAAAGTTGGAGATGTTCCCTGATGGGCAGGGGGGCGATGCGCTGTCAGTGGTGCTGCACTGGGTACCTGAAAACGAAGGGGCCCTGCTCGAGGAAAGAAGGAGGATGGCATTCAGCACAGCCCCGGGCGAGTACGCCATCGATTTTCACATCGATCTTGTGGCGCTACGGGAAAAGGTTGTTTTCGAGGACACCAAGGAAGGGATGCTCGGGATCAGGGTGGCCTCCTGGCTGAAGGAAAAGGGGGGCACCGGCAGGTATCTCAGCTCTGGCGGTGATGAAACGGAAAAGAACGTCTGGGGAAAGCGCGCCGCATGGGTCAGGCTCGAAGGAAAAATAGACGGCCATACCGTGGGCATAGCCGTCTTCAACCACCCATCGAGCGTGAACTACCCCACGTTCTGGCATGCCCGCGGATACGGCCTTTTTGCGGCGAACCCGCTCGGGCAGCACGCTTTCGAAAGCTCCAGAAAGGTGAACGACCCGCAGCACTTCCGGCTCGAACTCGATCCAGGGGAAAAGGCGGGCTTTCGCTTTCTCGTGGTGGTTTACGAGGGAGAAAAAACAAAAAAGGAGCTCGACAGGCGTTTCGAGGAGTACAAACGAAGATAGCGATTCCTGCCCGGCAGCCGGCCTGTAAAAGGAGCACCTCTTTCATGGACGAATATTTCATCTGTCCCGTTTGCGGAACAGAGGTTGAGTCGCGCGCACCAGCCTGTCCCGAATGCGGGTCCGACAAGGACACCGGCTGGTCCGATGATACTATCTATGACGGGCTCGACCTTCCCGGATACGGGGATAACGAAGACGAGGAGATGGAGAAAAGGGGCCGTTCCCAGGACACCTTTTTCGGGTCAAGGATGCTGTTTCTGATCATAACGTTGCTTTGCATTCTGGCTTTTGTTCTGTACTATCTGTTATAGGCTGGAAACTTGAGGCTGAAGGCAAACCGTTGAGAATGCCAAGGAGTAACTTTATGCGTTATTTTTTCATCACACTGATCCTGCTGTGTGTCGTTTTTTCGGCACATCTGACCGGTTTCTGTTCTTCCGCCGACCAGGAGGCTTCGAAGCCCGCAAAGCTGACGGACGCTCAAAAAGAAGCGGGATGGCAGCTCCTCTTCGACGGCATTTCATTGAAGGGATGGCGCAATTACAAGCGGGAAGGGCCGCCTCAGAAGGGGTGGCTTGCTGAAAACGGCTGCCTCAGGCTCCAGCCCGGCGGGCAGGGCGGGGACATAATGACCATGGACCAGTTCAAGGAGTTCGACTTCATGCTCGAATGGAAGGTGTCCGAGAGGGCCAACAGCGGCATCATCTACCTGGTGAGCGAACATGAAGACGCCCCGTGGAAGACCGGACCGGAGTACCAGATCCTGGACGACCTCGGCCACGGCATCGATATCACGGACAGCCATTCTGCGGGCGGCGCATACGACCTTTACAGGAACCCGGCGCACAAGAAAGTGAAACCCGCGGGTGAATGGAACCTGTCGCGGATCGTAAAACGCGGGAGTGTTGTCGAGCACTGGCTCAACGGGATCCAGCTCGTTGAGTTCGACCTTGCAAGCGAGGAGTGGGCAAAGCACAGGGACAAGAGCAAGTTCTCGAGATACCCGCGGTTCGGGAAAAACAGCCGGGGTTACATCTCTTTGCAGGACCACGGGCACGAGATCTGGTTCAGGAACATAAAAATCCGCGACCTTTCTCCAAAGCCGGACATTGTGAAAACCTACCTTTTCAACGGTGCGGACATGACCGGGTGGAAGCATTTCCTTCCGGGCGGCGAGAAGATGGAAGGCACGTGGAATGTGGCAGACGGCGTGCTTATATGCAAGGGGCAGCCCATCGGATACATCTACACGGAAAAAGAGTTCACCAACTTCAATCTAAAGCTTGAATGGAGGTTCAACCCCATCACCAAGAAGGCGGGAAACAGCGGCGTGCTGTTCAGGAGAACAGGGCCCCACGAAGTCTGGCCGAAAAGCGTTGAAGCGCAGCTCCAGTCGGGCAGCGCAGGGGATTTCTGGTGCATCGGAGAGTTTCCCATGAAAACCGTTGCCGAGCGCACGCGCGGAAGGAACACGAGGAAGACCCATGGGAACGAGCACCCCATCGGCGAGTGGAACGAGTACGAGATCATCGTTGATCACGGAAACGTAACTTTGATCGTGAACGGCGAGGTGCTGAACAAGGCCTGGGACGTTGCCGAGACCCCGGGTAACATCTGCCTGCAGTCGGAAGGGGCGGAGATTCATTTCAGGAAGATACGGTTGGAGAGGCTGTAGCCTACAGCCTCCTCCTAACCCGCATATTTCATCCTCTTCTGCTGCGGCACCTCGCTACGAAGAGTATGAAATAAGCGGGCTAAAACTTCCCATCGTACTTGCCCCAAAGGTCATCACCGAGCTTCCAGTACAGCTTCTCGACCTTTTCGCATAAGTCCGAGCTGTACTTCGAAAGAAAATCCACGGCTTTTGCCGGATCATCGGCATAGAGACCAAGAGCCTCCTTTTCGATCGCGTTCTGTTCCTCGAATACGCCCTTTTGCAGCGGATCCCGAACAGCAGCGACATCGTGCCTCGTGTCCCCCCACCGGTGCGCTGCCAGATGGCTCACCCTGTTGTACGCCCACCATGCGCTTTGCCGGCTGTACGGTGCGCGCCCCAGGTTTTCACCGCCGACCATGTATGAAGGCGGCAGGTTTTTCTGGCAGCAGTAGATCGGGGTGTAACATGTCATCGCGGGGTTATCTAGACCAAACCAAAACATTCCGCCTATCTCGTCAGGCAGCCAGTCGCGCGACTGGGTTATGTGAGCATACACGCAGTAGGAGCGCGCCAATGTTCTCTCGCCCTTTCCGTTCCACCCGCCGTTTATCTTCCAGAGCGGCATCTCGTCGTACGCCATGAACGGGTTCGCGTACGGACTCTTTACCATCTTTCCGTCCTCGCCCTCGACGAGCATGAACTTTGTCATGTCATACTCGGTGCCCTCGTACGTGTCGGCAAAGATGCGCGCTATGTCCGCAACGCACACCTTTTTGTCGGGCTTTATGAACAGGGGAAAGTTCTCGCCGTTCGGATCGAAATCACACGACGGTGCGAGCATGCTGTAGGCGCGCCATTCGCGGCGCCTCCCTGCCATCGATTTCCTGCTCGCGTACGCGTAACAGAACCGGAACGGATCGCTGCCATCCGGATCCCACAGCCCCATCTCCCGTGCCGTTGAGTAGACGTTCGCCGACGCCATGGTATCCGGGTCGGTAAGGTCCACTTCCATGATTCGGCTCATGTTCGCGTACACGCTTATCTGACCATCGGGTACACGCTTGGCAACCCAGACAGCTCCTTTTTTTCCCTTTCCGGGTCCAACCACCTCAAAAAGCCACGCCTCCTTCGGATCGCAGAAGGTCAGCGCCTCCCCTCCATCGTTGTACCCGTGTTCCTCGAGAAGCTCGCCTGCAACCTTGATCGCCTCCCGCGCGGTCTTGCACCGCTCCGAAAGCAAGCGGGTCAGCTCGTAGCAGTTCAATAGCCCGGCATCGCTTATCATCTCCTCCTTGCCGTGAAAGGTGGATTCACCGATTGCGAGCTGGTGCTCGTTCATGATGGGATAAAACCCCCAGACGTAGCCGTTCGTCTCCGGTACCTGCGGGATAGTGCCGTGCAGCTCTGCAAAGGTTCTGTCATTCGGCGAAAGCTGGTTGTCAGTCTTCATGTAGATGGAACACTCATCACCCTCCCCGTGCTTCTGATGCTGCACGATGTCGATCCATGTTCTTCCCGTGTAGCTGTCGCATGTGTGGGATGTCATGACCGAACCGTCGACCGAGGCGAGTCTGCCAACCGTCACAACCGTGCATGACCTGTCTTCAGGCTCCCCCCGGGAGTCGTCAAGCGGTTTTGCCGCGGGCGCGGCCGCAAAAGCGGTGAACACGAAAAAGCACGCGCACAAAATCTTTGTTTTCTTTTTTCGAAGATCAAGCATATCTGCTCCTTGCCTTTTTTCTGGAATTGCGTTTTGCTGCACGGAAGGGGTCGAAGTCCGCTCCCGAGCTATCCGTTCATGTTTCCTACTCTTTTACCGAACCGTCGCCAAGGTATTTGTCAAACCAGGCAAGATCCCATTTCATCTTCGCGAGGCGGTTCTCGTGCGTGGTCAGCCCGTGCGGCTCCCCCGGGTAGACCACCAGCTCCACGGGAACATCCAGATAATGGTAAAGCGCCCTGTAAAGAGCTCTGCTGTGCGCGGGCGGCACCCTCGGGTCGCTACCCCCAACGTGGATGATCGTGGGTGTCTTCACGCGGTTCAGCTTATAGATCGGGGAGCCGCTGTTGTATGCTTTCTGTTTTTCCCACGGCAACCCCTCCATGTAGTTTATCACGTGCCCGGGCGTATCCTCGGTTCCCCACTGGATAACCTGGTCGAGCACGCCCGCGCCGCTTGATGCAGCCGCGAAAAGATCCGGCTCGGATGTGATCATGCAGTTCGTTAAAAAACCTCCGTTGCTCCATCCCATGACACCGATCCTGCCGCGGTCCACCAGCCCTTCCTCGATGAGAGACTCGATGCCGGTACGGATGTCAGTCACCTCGATTTCGTTCTCACGGCCGATCAGCTTCGATGTGAACTCGTCCCCGTACCCTGTAGATCCGTGGTAGTTCGGGCTGAAAAGCGCGTACCCCTTCGAAGCCATGAGCGCGCGGCCGTATATCCACAGCCGCAGGCGGAACTTCGTGGATGATGTAGGCCCGCCGTGAAGCTCAACGATCAGGGGCAGGGGCCCGTCCTGGCCGCGCTTGTACTCCGGAGGAAACTCAAGGATCCCCTCGACCGTGTCTCCATCCGCTCCTGTCCAGGAATGGAGGGAGATCTGGGGCAGCTTCCATGTGTGCACCTGTGGATTTACAACGGTTAAGCGTTTACGTTCCTCTCTCCCTATCAAGAAAATCTCACCGAGGTGAAGTGTAGTCTCGATCACGGCGGCTGTCTGCTTGCCTATCCTATCGAAGCTGAAAGCTCCGACAACAACATCGCCCGGTATCATGACAGTGGTTGTGCCCTGCTCCCCTGCTTTCACGTCGTTGATCGCGTACAGCAGAAGCCTGGCCTTTTTTTCGCCCCTGAAACAGAGTGTGCGCGAGTTGCCCCTCCATCTGAGCCCTCCATCGTGCGCCACCAGGTCGGGCCGTTTCACTTCCCACAGGCTCCACCCATCATCCCCGCTCTCGGCCGCGAAGATCCGCGTCGCGTATCCGTCGTACGAGATGGCAAAAGCCAGGGCGAGGTTGTCCGTGGCCCAGGTAACCTCTTCCAGCCAGCCATACGGCGATGGATGACCCTCCTTGCGCCACCCCTCGGGAGTCACCGCAACGACCTTCCCCTCGTCAATATCAAGCACCTCCACTTTTGACCAGCCCTCCTTGAAGATCAGCTCGTTGTCAGCGGTTGTGACCATTGCGATCGTTTTCATGTTAGGCGAAACCGACATCTCGTGGATGACACGATCCGCCTCAAATACCTTTTCCGCGCGCCAGCTTATAATGTTCAGTTTCCATATGGCGTTCATCATGGTCACGCCGTGGCCGTATTCAAGGTCGGAATACTCCTTCCGAAGATCGACCCATTCATCCTCGTACACCTCTTTTTTCGTGATGTAAAAAATAGTGCTGCCATCTCTCCCCAGTTCGAACCCGTTGATCCCTTTTTTCACGCGCGTGACCGGAAACGGCTCTCCGCCGGCAGGCAAAATCCGCCACACCTGCGTGCTCCCATCGTAAGGAGGGTTGCTTTCGCCTGTGCGCGCACTTCGCCCGAGAAAGTAGATGGCCTTCGAGTCCGGGCTCCAGAGCGGTTGCGATGCACCGAACCCGCCGAAGGTGAGACGAAGGCGCTCTTTGGTTTTCGTGTTAACAACCCACAGATCGTTCTTCCTGCCCTCCTTGCCTTCTCCCCAGCGGCTTTCCACGTAGGCAACGTGTTCGCCGTCAGGCGAAATCTCGCAGGTGGTGATCGTTCCAATGCCGAAGTAATCCTCTGGAACGATGTCGTGATCGCGTACAGTCTGTGCAGCCGGGTTGTTTCCCACGGGAAGCGCAAAAACGCAAACAGCGAAAAAAACAAAACGAATATATCTGCACATCTCAGACACCTCCTCATACGATCAGGAATGATAATGGTTTCCATACACCGGAGCACGCGATACAAGAAGATCTTGCAGCGATCCTCGAAAGCCGTATCCTTTGCAACCGGCCTTCAAAACATAAATCTAAATAAATGCTGATATGTTGTCAATGTGAAACAAGAGCGAGTTCTTGCGCTATATACCTGAGTTCGCTCCCTGTTCCAGAGGAACAATAAACCCTACAGGGTGTGAATTTAGATCATAACCAGTACATCAATCGTGCAAATGCTGTATAATACCGGCTTTTTGCATTCACATCTTTGGAGCGTATAAAAGTTGTTCGTCCTCACAATGAACCTACTCATCGCTGCAGCCGCGTGTTTTGGATTGACAAGGGATTCCGCTCTGCGCGATCTGAAGAAAATGATCCAGAGCCCTGACAAGGAGGTGCGTGCAAAAGCATACAAGGAGATCTCCGGGCTGGAGGCGAATGACAGGGAGAATGTTCTCAGGTTTCTCTTGTCAGAGCAGGAAAAATGCGTGAGAACCTTCGAGCGGGAGGCCAAAAAGTTCGAGGCGGTTATCAGCGATTATGAAAAGGGCCTGGAAAGGAACGACGCCCTTTACCTGGAGTGGGAAAAGGCTGCTGTACAGGCCATGCTCATCATTTTCGACACCGCTGTTTTCCCTGATCCGCCCGGCCCGGTCGACAGGCCGTACACCGGCTACTACGAGGTCATGGACAAGATCGAGCCTGCGAGAGATCTCTACTCAAAGCTGTGCGCGGCCGTGAAAAACGATTTGAAGCGCCTCAGGGCCATGAGCCGCACGGACGGAAAAAAGACGCGCGATGCGCTTCTTCTTGCCAAAGGGCGCGCTGTGGAACTCGATGAACAGCTCGAAAAGCACGGCAGAGAGCCGATCGGTATTTGCGCAATGCCGCGCTTTGCCTGGGGCATGCTTTTTTTGAAATGCGGGGATTTTAACGACGCGGCAGAACTCTTTATCGGCAACAGTACGGAAGCGGACATAAAGGACACAAAAAAAGCGGGAACCGGCGAAAAGGAAAACGAGCCCGAAACCGAGGATGAAGCCGGCAAAGAGAAGGAGTTTTGTGCTGTCGAGCCGAACCCCGCATTTTCGGGTTATGAACGTTTCCTGTTCTTTTCGCTGTATGCATCTTTCGTGGATGAATACAATCTGAAGATAAACGTGCCCTCATCGAAACAGGACAGATTGGCTGTTGCCAAGAACAACGACTACAGGGTGAGCCTCGGGCTGAACCCGCTGCAGATCCACCAGAAGCTGACATCCGCCATCACGGAACACATCATGACAAGTACGGAGATGACCCACTTCGGCACGACGCCTGAGACATGGACAGTTGGTCAGCGCGTCCAAAAAGCGGGTTACAAAGCTGTGGGAGGAGCAGCGGAGAACCTCTCCACATCCTCGGTCACAACAGCGATGGACCACTGGAAATGGGACGGCGGGCACCACAGGGTTCTGGCACAGCCCGGCGCGGACCACATCGGTGTCTATGGGAAAGACCGGTGCGGCATGAACATCGCAACCGGCGAGCGCACTGCTATCCCGGTGCTGGAATGTATAAAACATTTCCGGGGTGAGTGACGCGGCGCCGACGGAGCGGCGCCCTCCATTGTCAAACGGGCACATGAGCTCTTTGGAGGGCGGCAGCCTCTTGCCGCCTCCTCGTTTACGGCGGCTGACGGAGCGGCGCCCTCCAACCACCTCTGATTCCGGCGTCGACCACGCAATGACAACAAAGCTATTCACTTTCCTTTACCGCGGTATTATAAAAATCTATCGGTTCGAACAGGCTTTGCTTGTATATTCATCAATGGAGAGCAACCCGCATGCATACCACACACGCCACTTTCAAACGCTGTACTGTTTCCCTGCTGTTTTTTCTTCTCGCTGGTACATGCGCTTTTTGCGGTGACAAGGTGATCTGGAAGATAGGAAAGGTCGACCGGGGGTACTCGGAGCTCGCCATCCCGGGCCAGTGGGACAGGTTCAGAGCCGGATTCGGGGGAGGTGAAGGTGTTGAGTTTGAGGTGGGCAGCGACGATGCGGCCGATTCATGGCCTTACGTTCATCCCGGGCCAGCGGATGCGTGGGCCGGCAGCAGGGGACACGCTTTCTGTATCCGCTTCGACCTTGATGATGAACCGGGAAAGGGAATCTATGAGCTCCGGATCGCCCTGGTGGCAGGGCAGGGTCGTATCCCGCCCCGCATTGGTGTCAGCGTGAACAGCCGGACCAGGGAGCTCGAGGTGGCAGCCGGGTCGGGTGATGATGCGCTGACACACGCGGGCTCGGGCAGGCCTCAGGAGCTTTGCGTGGTCTTCGGCGCGCCCCTGCTTCGAAGCGGCCGAAACGAGATCGTGATCGAGACCCTCTCCGGCTCCTGGATGATCTATGACGCGGTTGTGCTCGCATCTGTCGAAAAGAGACCGCCGATCACGGGAGTGCGCATCAAGCCGACACCGGTATACGTTCGCTCTCATGAATCGCCATCGTGCGTGTTCGAGCTGTTCATTGAAGGCGCCCCGCTCTTTGACGGCGGGCGGGTTGAACTGAAGGCAGGCGATGAAGGTTGCGTGCGCGTGATCCCGCCCGACCCGATGGGCATCTCGCTCCTGAAGCTCCATTTGCCCCTGAACAAACCGATGGAGACCGCCACAGCTTCTGTCACGCTCTTCACCGAAGACAGGCAAATAAAAGCCCAAAAGATGTTCGTCGCGCCGCGCAGGTGGGTGCTCTATTTCCTGCATCACACGCACCTGGACATCGGATTCACCCACACGCAGGAGGAGGTGGAAGCGAGACAAATGAGGTTCATTGACCAGGCGCTCGAGCTCGCCGAAAAGACGAAGGAGTACCCCCCGGGCACGCGGTTCAAGTGGCTGCCCGAAGGGCTCTGGCCGGTTGAAAGCTACATGAAAGCGGCATCTCCGGAAAAACGGGAAGCGTTCATCCAAGCGGTCAAGGCCGGCACGATCGGCCTAGACGCGCTCTACGGCAATGCGCTCACAGGGCTCTATTCCGAGGAGGAGCTCTTCGCGCTCACCGATTATGCCAAGAGCCTGGAGGCGGAGTACGGGGTGACCATCAACACGGCCATGATCTCGGATGTGCCCGGCTACACATGGGGGATCGTACCCGCTCTTGCGCACGCTGGGGTCAGATACCTCTCCATCGGGCCGAACTCCGGGCACCGCATCGGCTCCACCCGGTCCGCGCACGGGGACATACCGTTCTACTGGGTTTCCCCCTCGGGCAAGGAGAAGATCCTCTGCTGGATGGCAGGAAAGGGGTATTCCTGGTTTCACACCGGATCCGTGGACCCGGAAGTGATCGAGAGCAGGCGCCCGCCGGAACGGTTCTTCAGCTACCTTGAGGAGCTTGAAGAGAGTGGATACCCCTACGACATGGTTCAAATCCGGTACAACATCGGCGCGGACAACGGCCCGCCCGATCCAACGCTTTGCGACTTCGTGAAGGAGTGGAACGAAAAGTACGCGTATCCCAGGATAGTGATCGCCACCTCCAGGGAAATGTTCGAGACGTTCGAGAAAAAATACGGCGACAAGCTGCCAAAGCTCACAGGTGACTTTACACCGTACTGGGAGGACGGGGCATCATCCACCGCCGCGGACACGGGCATCTGCCGCACAACAGCGGAGCGGCTCGTGCAGGCGGAGGTGCTCTTTGCCATGCTCGATCCCGAGGCGTACGCACAAGACGCTTTCTGGCAGGCATGGCGGGGATGCGTGCTGTACGACGAGCACACCTGGGGCGCGTGGAACTCGATAAGCGATCCGGACAACCCCTTTGTGAAGACACAGGCGGAATGGAAGAGCGAATGCGCAACGAACGCTTCCGGGCGCGCTTCTCTTTTGATTGAGCAGGCGCTGGGTAAATACACCGGCCCTGCCGCAGAAAACTCACATGACAACTACATCTATGTATTCAACACCTGTTCCTGGGCCCGCACCGGCCTTGCAGGCATTCTTCGTCCGGAAGCGACACCACAGCTCGAAGAATGCAGAGTGCTTGGCCCTGACGGCATTCCCGTACCTTCACAACGCCTTGGGAAACGGCTGTGCTTCCTTGCCGAGGATGTGCCCCCTTTCGGTGCGAAACGGTTTACTCTGGTAAAAGGCAGACCCATGGAAACGGGCAGCGCCCGTGCAGAGGGAAACCGGCTCTGGAACGAAAGGATATCTTTGGAAGTCGATCCGGAAACAGGAGCGATCAAAAGCCTGAAGCGGAAGGGAGCCGGCACAGAGCTGGTTGATCGATCCCGGCACAAAGGGCTGAACGATTACATCTATGTCACGGGAAGGGATTGCGATGACAAGAGGTATGTTGAGGGGCCGGTTGAGATTAAAGTGCTCGAAAAAGGACCGCTCGTTGCCGCGCTTTTGATCAGCTCCAACGCTCCGGGCTGCGACAGCATGTCCCGGGAGATATGGATCAGACACGCATCAGACCGCATCGAGATAAACAACAGGCTGCTCAAGGAAAAGGTGCGCACACCTGAAGGCGTGCACCTGGCATTCCCCTGGAGCGTACCTGACGGCCAAATCCGGATCGACACCCCCTGGGCTGTTGTGAGGCCGGAGCTCGACCAGATGCGCGGCGCAAACAAGGACTACTTCACGGTCCAGCGCTGGGTGGATGTTTCAAACCGGGATTGCGGTGTCACCTGGGTCACGGAACACGCCCCCATGATAGAGGTGGGCAAGATAACCATGGATGTGTACGGCACCAGGAAACGGTGGAGACAGCGCGTGGAACCCACGCAGACCTTCTACTCCTACGTGATGAACAACTACTGGGAGACCAACTATGCCGCTGACCAGGAAGGTCTAATCCGGTTCCGCTACTTCATCGAGCCGCACGGAGTGTACGACCCGGCCGAGGCCCAGCGCATTGCCATCGATTGCTGCCGACCCCTGGTCGCGACCTCATCGGGCGAAAAGCTACCCGTGCCCGGTTCGTTTTTCCGCGTCGAGCCCAACGATGTGATCGTCACATCGCTCAAATCGAGCCGGGACGGGAAAGCCCTGATGGTAAGGCTGTTCAATGCATCGGGCAGCACAAAAAAGGCGCACATCGGCTGGGAGCGGCTAAAACCGAAAGAGGTGTGGATCAGCAGCCCCGGCGAGGAAAGATCTGCAAAGGCGTTGTTCCCGATCGAAATGCCGGGCATGGGAATCGTAACCTTGCGAATCGACTAGGTACATACCGGAGGGGACGGACACGTAGGTCCATGCGTTGTAGGGGCGCGGCAACAACCGCGCCCCCCTGAATAAATAGATGATGATCGTTACTGTATGACGACAGAAAACGGTGCCGAGATATTCTGCACCGATCCGGCGTTGATTGTCACGGCCGCGAAAAAGAGCTCGATCCCGATGTTGCCTGTCTTGTTCGGTATGACAAACGAAGGAGCCGCACTGTATCCCGAACCGTCGAGCAGGCCGCTGAAGTCGACAAAGATGCCGTTGAACGGATTGAGCGAAAGCTGCATGAGGAAGTCGTAGGACAGCGGAAACAGCCTTGAGTGCGCGAGGGGAAGCCCCGGGTAGGTGCTCAAAGAAGCCACCATCACGAAAGGCAGCCCGGCATCAGCAGGGGAGTCAATGATGACATCCACAGTGGTCCCGATTGCCGGGGGGCCGGAAAGTGAAAGACTGATGGGCGACTCAAAGGTCCTGACCTCGAAGTCATCGATGCAAGCCTCGGTAAGCGAATCGTTGGGATCGTCCTCAGCAATGAACCGCATCATCACATCTGATGTGGGTGTAATGAAATCGCTCACATTGAAGCTGACCTTCTTCCACGAGTTCACTGTGTGATCCAGGCTCTCCACATTGACCCAGCTCCCGCCGCCGTTGCCTGAGATGTCGATCTGGAAGATGTCGGGAGTGCCGCCCTGGGTGGTATACCAGCGCCAGAACGATATCTCGGCGCCTGCGAGCCCGTTCAGGTCGAGGACGCAGCTCTCCAGTGTGGTCTTGCCGTCATCCACATCATCGCCGCCTGCAGACGAGGAGTTGTTGCCCGTGACATAGCACATGGTGCCGGGCGCGGCCGTGTGATCATCCTCTGGCTGAATCGAGTTTCCTCCGGAAGAGGTTCCTATGGGATCGTCCCGCTCCCAGATTCCGGTGCTGGCAGTGTCGCCGGGTACGCCTGCTGTCCAGCCCGGATTGCTTTCCATGTCAAACGAGTAAAATGTTTCCGGAACCCCGCAGATCAGGCTCATCGACTGATCGAGAGTGTACCCGTCAAAATCTATCGCCACATCGATGGTGATCGACTCGCCGTAAGGCGCCGAGCCTTTCAGCTTGATCCGGAGCGGGTTGGCGCTGTTGTTTGCGCTCGTGTACGAGGCAAGAGAGCCGAAGTCATGAGTCCCCTGCACGATCTCGACATAGGGACTGGCCGAGCTTATGGTAGCGATCGTATTCGTAACTGTCGCGCCGAGCCCCTTGTTGAAAAGCGTGACAAAGACATCCACCGGCTCACCCGGGTGGAAGAGCCCGTCCCCGTTGTCATCGGCCAAGGTGTGACCTTCCAGAAGCACGTTGCTTCCTCCCATCCATGTCCAGCATCGAAGGGCGAGCTGGTTCTCCTCAGCTAGGGGAACAATCCGGCTGAAGGAAGGCCAGAAACCGTCGCTAGAGTTCCCGATCTCCGGTGAGAGGGCAAAGGAGACCCCCACTGCGTAATGCCAGTCGAGGGTACAGCCGTTGCAAGGGTACCCGATTGTCGGGATGACCGGACCGGCTGCATAGCCGTTTTCAGCGGAGATGTCGTCCAGGTAGTCCTGATAGATGTCCCAATCCTGTCCGTAGGGAAGCACGTTGTCATACCCGAAGGGACAGAGGTACAGATTCCCATAGGTGTGGGTGTCCCAGCTGGTCACTATGGGCCTGGAAAGGATGAAATCGCTCACAGCCTGGCTTTCCGGCTCTGAAAAAGCAGCGGTGCCACGGTAGGTGGTGCTCGAAGGATCAGGGCTGGACCCGTAGTTGTCATAGCCCCACTTGAAGCCGTAGTTCCTGTTGAGGTCCACTCCGTAGACCCCGCCGCCGTTGTTTCGGCGGTTCTTGCGCCACATGCCTCCGCCGCTTGGGTTCGTCTGCTCGTTGTACACGTAACCGTCCGGATTGTGCACCGGTATGAACCAGATCTCGCGGTTATCGACCAGGTATGTCAGCTCAGGATCGGTGCCGTACTCTTCGAGAAGCTTTATCATGTAGTAAACGAGGGTCATCATGCTCTGCGGCTCGCGCGCGTGGATCAGCGAGTTGAAGCTGATTTCAGGCTCTGCCTCGTTCACGTTCGGATTGTCGGAGATCTTCACAGCCCAGATGTCACGCCCCTGGATCGATGTCCCGATGCTCTGCTTTGGACTGATCAGGTTCGGATACTGCACTGCCCATGCATCGAGCATGTCCTCGATCTCGCCCAAAGTGTAATATCCGCTCATGCTGCCGTCGGGAAAGCCGCGCTGGCCTGGTGGGTACTCCTCGACCAGCCTCTTTTCATACTGGGCAGCCATGTCGTTTATCTTGACCTCGTAGGTAAGTCCTGCTCCCTCGAGAAGCGCCAGCTCATTTTCGAGTACAACCGCATCGATCGAGCCGTCCATATGGATTTCCACAAGATCAAATCCAAGAAGCTGAAGGTTCAAAACATCCTGATTAGACGTGATCTTCACGT
Organism: uncultured Phycisphaerales bacterium; assembly: GCA_964542475.1. Lineage (GTDB taxonomy): Bacteria > Planctomycetota > B15-G4 > B15-G4 > CAYZWU01 > CAZIUL01. The sequence goes on from CAZIUL010000014.1 coordinate 65,094, forward strand.
TGACAAGGTGATATATTTCCGATCCCTGTGCCATAGCAAACGGCAGGCAGAAAACCATTGAAACCACCAACACAATAAACAGCTGTTTTTTCATGGGGTAATACTCCTAATCATTTATGGAAAAACAGGTACCGTAAATCTAGGCTGATATAGGGTGCTTACGGGCAAAATGTATTTAACAAAGGATAGGTACTTGGGATAATACCACTTCTGAACAAAATTGACAACATTGAATTCAATTGTATCTCAGGAACAGGGCTCATGACCATCCCCCCTCCCATCCACATGAAATGCAAAAAACGCGCACTGAAAACGAGAAAAAACCGGCTCATCAGCGGAGCACAGGCACGGGCAGCAGGGGTTTTCATCATAACTCTCTTTGTTTTCGTATGTTCAGCGTTCTTGACCCCTTCTTTGTTCGCACAGGAAAACAAGGACCGGGATGAAATCCGAAAGGAGCTAGAAGCCGTGCGCGCACGCATGGATGAGCTGGAAAAAAGGCTGGCTGAAAAAGATACTAAAGAACAGGGCGCTGTACCGCTCGGTCTTTTCTGGGACAGGGGACTTTGCTTTGAAAGTGAAAACGGCGAGTTCAGCGCAAAGATCAGCGGAAAGGTGCACGTGGATGGCGCCTACATCAGCGGAACCAGAAAGCTTGACAGGTTTCTCGAACGCCACGGGGACGACCTGGATGACGGAGTCGATTTCAGGCGCGCGAGGCTCACGTTCAAAGGCACGCTTTATGACCGATTCGTCTACAAGGCCTCTTATGACTTCTCAGAAGATGACATACACTACAAGGATCTTTACCTCGGAATCAAGGAGCTGCCCGGGGGGATTCTTCTGAGGATCGGCCGTTTCAAGGAGCCGTTCGGGCTAGAGGGGCTCACCTGTGCTCCAGGCCTGAAGTTCCTGGAGAGGTCTCTGGTCAGAAGCCTGTACCCGTACCGCAACATCGGCGCCGCTTTGTCTGGCAGCGCTTACTATTCGCGCATGACATGGTCCGCGGGCCTCTTCCACAACACCGACTCTTTCGGAAGCGACGAGAACGGCGGCGACATCAGCGCAACAGCGCGCGTCTCATGCCTGCTATGGACAGATAAGGAAGACGAGCGCCTTTTTCACACGGGCGTCTCTTACAGCCGGAGGGGCGAGGACGATATTTTGCTCCAGGCCGGGCCTGAAACCCAGATGGCCCCGGACTTCATCGACACAGACGGGTTCCCTGATGACGAGCTTTCCCCGCACCTGATCGACATGGATGCAGCCGATCTTTTCGGGGGGGAGAGCGCTTTCTGCTGGGGACCGTTCTCAGCCCAGTCCGAGTACGTGCGCATGGATGTGGACCGCCCTGGCGGCACAGACCCGACACTCTGGGGGTTCTACGTCAACAGCGGCTTCTTCCTGACCGGGGAACACAGGCCCTACAGCAGGGAAACGGGAACGTTCGACAGGGTCGTTCCCATTTCCGGTTTCCTCTCGGAAGACAACGGGCCCGGCGCGTGGGAGATCACTGCAAGGTACTCACGACTCGTGCTCGATGACACCGGCGTTTTCTACGGGAGCGAGCTTTCCAACTACACCGCCGGGCTCAACTGGTATCTCAATTCCAGGGTGTCGTTTTCCGCCAACTACATCCACTCACACCTGGAACACCGGGGAACAGCTCGCATGTTTCTTTTCCGGTTCGCCATGGATTTTTAGGGTTTAGCCCGCTGCAACTTTGCGTTTGAAAAAGTAACGCATTAAGGTTAACTAGGTCATATTCCTGTACTGTCCCCTTTGCGGATCTGCCCGTACTCCTGAAAGGATCCAACAGGCCGATGCTGCTTCGACTCCGGATCAAAAACCTGGCGATCATCGATAACTTGACGCTTGATTTCCCGGATGGGTTCACTGTGCTCACCGGGGAGACAGGCGCGGGAAAATCGATCATCATCGGCGCGCTCAACCTGGTACTCGGCGAACGCGCGAAAATCGAAGATGTGCGCTCCGGATGCGAATCCGCAGCGGTTGAGGCGCTTTTCGATGTCACCAGGCAAAAACGGCTCATCAAGCTCCTGTCCGATTCCGGGCTGCTCGATCCCGAAGAAAAACGCGGCCGGGATTCACAAGCAGGCGCCCGCCGCCCGGTGGAGATCGTGATCAGGCGCGAAGTCGGCAAAAACGGACGAAGCCGCGGCACAGTGAACCAAAAACTGGTAACTATCAGCGTGCTCAAGAAGATCGGCGACCTTCTCGCCGACCTCCACGGACAACACCGGCACCAGTCCTTGCTGAAACCGGAACTCCACAGGGAGATCCTCGACGATTTCGGGGGCACTGAGATTGCGAGCGCGCTTGCCGCCTACAAGGAGCTCCATACCCGTTTTTGCGGCGTGGTCAGCCGTTTGAAAACGGAGGAGCGCGATGAACGCGAGGTCGAACGGTTGAAAGGGCTTCTCGAGTACCAGCTTAACGAGATAAATTCAGCAGGGCTCGAGCCCGGAGAAGACGCAGCCCTGGAAAAGGAGAGGAGCCGTCTCACGCACGCTCTCACGCTTCAGCAGAACACCTCTTCCGCGATCAACCTGTTGTACGAGGGAGAAGTAGAACAATCCGCCGCTGCCGATCTTATCGCACAAAGCAGGAAGTTAATCGAGGAAGCGGCTGCTCTCGATCCATCACTCGAAGATCTCGTCCAGAGGATCAAGGCTGCGATCGCGGACCTGGATGACATCGCATCCGAGCTCAGGGCGTACTCCACGGCCCTGGAGCACGATCCGGCTCGCCTGGACTGGGTCGAGGAAAGGCTTCACAACATACTGCGGATAACGAAAAAGTACGGCGCTACCATTGAAGATGTTCTACACGAACGCGACCGCATGGGAAAAGAGCTCGAAAGCCTTGAGAACAGCGAAGAGGAAAAAGAGCGCCTGGAAAAAGAAAAGGCTGCGATCGCCCGGGACCTTGTCAATGCGGCGAACGATTTGAGCACAAAAAGGCGCGCTGCAGGAAAAAGGTTCTCGTCGGGACTGGTTGCGATCCTGAATGAGCTAGAGATGCCGCACGTGCGCTTCGATGTACTGGTAAAACGGGAAGAGGCTTGCAGCGGAACGGAAAACGACAACTCCATGGATGGTCAGGACGAGGATTCTTCATCAGGCGAAAGTTCACTGGGTAATGCGGCAGGGCTCACGGTCGCTTTCCGGGACGGTAAGAGTTACAGGGTTCATTCACACGGGTCGGATAATGTGGAGTTTCTCATAAACCCAAATCCCGGCGAAAGCCTGAAGCCGCTCAGAAAGATCGCGTCCGGGGGCGAGCTCTCGCGCGTCATGCTCGCATTGAAGGAGCTCATGCGCTCGCTCGACCAGGTGCCGACCCTGGTCTTCGACGAGATCGACACAGGCATCAGCGGCCGCACCGGGGAGTCCATAGGCGAAAAGATGGCAGAGCTGAGCAAGCAAAGGCAGGTCATCTGCATCACTCACCTTCCGCAGATAGCAGCGCGCGCGCACGAGCAGTTCGCCGTAAAAAAAATCAGCAAAGACAAACGCACGCTCACTCGGGTGGACCGGCTGGACGATAAAAAACGCATCGAGGAGATAGCCCGGCTCCTGAGCGGCAAGGCAAGCTCCACTGCGGCCAAGCAACACGCCCGCGAACTGCTGCAATAATCGGTATCCCTCCTTTAGCCCGCTTATTTCATACTCTTCGTGGCGAGGTGCCGTAAACTGTGATGTGGCATGAAACGCAGCATGAGTGCGGTTTACGGTGCCGCAGCAGAAAAGGGTTAAATCTGCGGGTTCTATCCTGCTTTCACCCGGTCCGAGCCCGCTGAACCTCGATCATGAGCACTCCTGCCGAAGTTTCGGATACTACCGGTGGCTTCTTCGCTGCCCAAAAACCCAGGTGCAGAGTTATCCGGTCCAATGACAGGCCGGCCGGAGGCTTCAGGATGATGAGGATGCTCTGATCTTTGGGGCGCACCTCCAGAGAAAGAGGCCCGAAAAAGGTTGGAATGGAGCTGAGAACCGTTTCCGTACCGGGCGCCGTCCATGACCAGGGCAAGCCCTGCAGCAGGTGAAGCTCATCCTGCCTTTCGTGAACCAGCAGCTTTCTCACGAGCCGGATGAACTCCGCGCACGCTCCGATGTCCGGCACGCGGCTCTCATCTTTACACCAACTCAGCAGGGGTGACGCGCTCTCGGCAAAAGCGTATAGAGCCTGCGCGGCATCCATCTCTTCGGGCATCTTCTCAGGCTTCATCATGTCCGGCTTGGAAGGCTGCTTTTTATCCGGTTCTCGACGAAGACCGCGTTGATCGGCATCGCGTGAACATGCCTTTAAATCCTCGTACTCCGCTTCCCAGGAAACGGTTTCAGGCGTCATCACACCCACGTACTCTGCTGCGTCCAAAGCCGCCTTGATCCCCGGCAAATTGCAACGGATCCCGGCATATGATGCCTCTTCATCGACCGGTCCGGCCTGGTTCAGGTTCAGTCTCATACGACGTAGCTTCCGGATCCGTGCCATTGATTCCTGAAGCACATACCAGCGCTCCAGGAGCCATGTTCTGTCTCCTGCAAGCCTGGCGTGGTCAGTCATGCAGGTCAGCATTATCCCTGGCTCCGCAACGCCGCCTTTCGACGGGGCGCTGAAGCCGTTTTTGCTCCAGCGGTTCAGGAGTTTCTCGATAGAGCTCTGTGTTAATCCGGAGTAGCCAATGAGATCCAAAGCGTTCAAAACAGGAGCACAGTCGCAGATACGGACCTCGTCCGCCAAAGAAAAGATCCCCCAAGAGAACTGGAAAGCTCCGTCATTGAACCGTGCGGCCTGGAAAAGGGAGCGGATGGATCCGTCCAGCAGCGCCTGGATGCCTGGATCAGGCACGCGTATCCTCTGGAACGCGGGATTCAGCTTCGACCAGTACGCCTTTGCGCGCTCCTCCTGTGCACGGGCCCATGAAAGATCCACCTTCCCCGCTTCATGACCCGCTGCAACGTAAACAGCTGCTTCATGAACGCGTTCGTCGAAAACAAGATCGCCTGTATCGAGACGCTCCCAGGGCTCGCTGGCTGAGACGCAGCGGAAGGCGGGTTGGTGCACGCTCTTCCCATTGGCGGCAAACCGCGTCTTCGATGGACTGATGCAGATGGCGTCTTTTTCTGAAGGCCTCTTTTTCACGAGGATCACGTACCCCCGTGCCGGACCCTGCTGCACGGTCTCCATCTGCCCGGTGCCGCCGCAATCGGTCACAGCCAGCGGCCTCTGCCGGCTCTGTCCCAGAAGGAGATCGCCTGTTGCGGGCGCGTCTTGCGCAAAGACCCAGAGCACGTTGAGGATTGGGTATTGATCCTTGGACCCGGGAGCAGGCTTGACATCGATGTTCACAAAGCCGTCCCCATCCAAATCCTTGGCGTTGAAGGCAAAGACCGAGGGCACATGGCGGCCGATGTCGGCAATGAGATCCAGCTCGTGCCTTTTCTCTCCTTCAATGAAAATCTGTTCCAAGCGCATACCGGGCGCGGTGTGATGGCTTTCCATGAAACCCAGCACAACTGTATATTCACTGCCCTCGGCTGCATCGAACCTGTAGCCGATGTGGCAGTCGAATCCCGCAACGATGTTCCTGAAAGCATCTATGCAGGGCACGCCCGGCTTTCCCCAGCCGGGAAGGAGCCTTGGACTGGTTGTGGGGTACAGTTTCACTACATCTTCAGGCCCCGGCTCGTAAACCGGCAGCTCCACATCAGGCCCGGGCGCAACCGCAAAGATCCGCCATCGCAGGTGTGCCGTGCCCTCCCCGTCATGACGAACAGTATCAACAATGGGGAAGCATGGATTTTCGAGATACTGCTTTACAGGCGTTCGCGCCCATCCTTCCAGGGAAACCGAGACGCTGGTCCCGCAAAGCGCGCCGACAGGGGCGCCGTTTTGATCCACATCGTACAGAAAAAGCGCGCCCTCCCCGTTGACAACAGCTTTCTGACGGTCGCCTTCCAGGCATATCGGTGTCATCTCCGAGGCCGATGAAACCGGAATGTTCCGGAAATCGTCCGGTCCAAAGAACCGTGCATTGTCAGGATCATGCTGAATGCGGATGCCATCATCCGCCCGGCAAAAACCGTGAATACCGGCTAATAGGACCGCGCATGAGATTAAAAACAGCTTCACTCGGCACGCCCTCCCGCTAGATCCGCTGTCAGATGTGTTCGGTTTCGATCCCGTAGACCTGGCCGTATGCTTCGAAGTCGCGCACGTGTTCCCCGAAGATGAAAAGCTGGTGGAACCCTTTCGTGTCAACAGCATCCTCGGGCCAGTCTGTGTCGAGCTCCACCGAGGTGCGGCACCCGCCCGCGGGCGGAGTATCGTGGTTTGCAACCACCTTTCCCTGGCCGAGAATCATCTTCTTGGGGCCTGTAAACTGCATGATCGTGACCTCTTTGCCGATTGGCCAGTGAATCTGAAACGAAACCCCCAGGTCGGACTCGGAGTGGCTTCGAAGCGAGTACGGCACAGCAGGCTGGCCATACCCCGACAGCCTTGTGGCGCACACGCAGTGAGCGCCGATCAGTGTGTTGTTTACCGTGTCAGGCACCGGGTCCTGCTGAAAGCCGGGCTTGTCAAGCAGACGGCAGCAAAGGTTATGGGACATGACAGCGTTGATGTCCGCCTCGCACGTGGCTGTAATTCCACTGTCCAGCAGCCTTGCCCACGCGAGGCACGGAGGAGAGGGAATCTTCCTGTCGGCAACGAGCCCGAGGCAGTCCATGGTGATGCCCTGGCAGCCTTCCTCTTTCATGATCTTGCACGCGACAAAGTGGTTTTTGACGGCGTTCAGAATGTCCTGCTTTGTGGGCTCCACGACGCTCCTCGCTCCCGAGGCTGTTTCATCGGCGATCTTTATCATCTCCTGTGTTTCTTCCATCGCGTGAAACTCGTCCGCGAAACGCTGCCTGGGCAGGTAGCGCAGCTTGAGCCCGAGCCCGTCGAGCACGCTCTCCTTTGTCTCGTTCCCACGGAGCACCGCGATCTTGGTGTTAGAGATATCATGAGCCGTGCGCATCATCTTGAGCCCGAACCGCACCGGTTTCAGGTCAAAGTCACCGGACGATGCAAGGTAGACCCCGGGCTCGTCGCTCACGGTCTGCAGGTGTCCCGTAAAAGCCACGCCCAGCGGGGCGAATACAACGGCAGGCGTACCGCATTTGGCGATACGGTTGACATGAGTCCAGTGGTTCATGTGCAGGGGGAAGACGATCACACCGTGGGGTTTCTCTCCCTTGATCCGGTTTATGAACGCGTTGACAGCCTCGTCATCATATAGCGGCGCCGGTTCCGGTTCGATTTTTACTCCGAGCTCATCTCCAAAAATCTTGCATTGCCCGGTGAACTTCTTGATCGCGCCGTTCACATCCCAGGCCTTTCCCGGCCAGCCGAGCCAGTACTCTCCCCTGGGCCTCAAGAAGACAACGCGGACAAGCGGTTTGCCGGGCCTTGCCACCTCTATCTGTTGAACAGCCGCGTTGAGCGCACGGTTAAAAAGGAGGCTCCCGGACATCCCGGCCCCTGCCATGCAAAAAATAAAACGCCTCCGTGAAAGACCTTTCGACACAATACCGGAGCTCATGGACACCTCCATTCGGCACATGCCGCGCGCAGGGAAACAAAAACCGAAACAACGATTTCAACCGTTAAAACAGCATACCTGCGGCTGATTGGAAAAACAACAGGAGTATTGCGTGGCGGCACGGTCTTTTGTACCATTTCAGAAAACATAATTTAAAAAAAGTGAACCGTTGACACCTCTTTTTACGCCAAAGATACAAGAAAATCGCCGCACCATCAGTTCATCCACCATGACAGGTTTTCATTGATCAACAAAAGGTATTCGATCCGGATCGAAATCCGGATAATATCTGCTATATCGATCAGTTGCAATGTCGAGATAACCAAAGGAGGGAATCATGAGAACACTGCTTGTGGTGTGCATTATTGTAGTTGTGCCGGTTGCAGCCTCTGCCGCTACGTGGTATGTACCTGATACTTACCCCACCATTCAATCTGCAATCAGCAGCGGGGTTGTGGTAAACGGCGATGTGATCATTGTGAGGCCGGGTACTTATGTGGAAAACATCAACTTCCTGGGCAAGGCGATCATAGTAAAAAGCGAAAAGGGAGCATGGCTCACCACGATCGACGGCAACCAGACCGGAAGCGTTGTCACCTTCGTGAGCCAGGAGGGAAACAACTCCGTGATCGAGGGGTTCACAATCACCAATGGCTCCGGCACGGACATCAACCCGCCCGGCGGATGGTTTTGCGGGGGAGGCATCTTCTGTTCCTATACATCACCAACCATCAGGAAAAACATAATCACAGGGAACAGTGTGGCCTTTTACGGCGGAGGAATCTACTGCCAGGAAAACTCAGCGCCGATCATAAGCAAGAACAAGATAATCGAGAACTGGTCGGGTGACGACGGCGCGGGGATCGGGTGCTGGTTCTGCTCCACAGCTCCGTATCCACACATAAGTGACAACATCATCGAGTACAACATGGCTGTGGGCTGCGCAGGGGGCATCGACTGCGTGGAATCCCACTGCGAGATAATCAACAATATCATCTACAAGAATATCGCCGGGGTGTCCGGGTTGAACGCGAACGCCGGGGGAATCAGGTGCGCGTTCGGTTCTTTTGCAATTATCACCAACAACACCGTATGCGACAACTTCGCCACATACGATGGCGGCGGGCTCGAATCGATCACCGGATCATCCCCAACCGTAACCAACTGTATATTTTGGAACAACACGGCGATGGTGACCAACGTGGAAATATCCGGGCTCGCCGTTGTCACGTACAGCGATGTGTTGGTGACAATGGGCGTGTACCCTGGGGCCGGTAACATCAATGCAAACCCGCTCTTCATGGGACCCCCGGACTATCACCTTACAGTCCCATCCCCATGCATCGACTCGGGCAACAACGCGGCGCCCTTGATTGCCTCTTCTGATTTCGAGGGGGACCCCAGGTGCGCCGATGTTCCATCGGTCCCGGACACCGGTATTGGCCCTCCCCCCATAGTGGACATGGGAGCGGATGAGTTTCACAGGCACCTCTACCTCACAGGGCAAACAACTCCCGGAGGAAACGTGAACATGAACTTCGTCGGACTCCCGGGAACCAACATTGTCGGCCTGGTGATCGGTTTCAACTTGTTCACTCCGCCATTGCCGAGCGCATACGGTCTCTGGTACATAGCACCGCCCATGATCATATGTTACCCTCTTCCGCCGATCCCCGGGAACGGCGTGCTAGTGCTTACGGGAACGCTTCCGTTAGCCCCCCCCGGACCGTATACGGTTTACTTCCAGGCGCTGATCGGACCGAAGCTGACCAACCTCTGGACAATGAACGTGCTGTAACATCCAGCCCGGCGGTCAGGTTGCCCGATTTCTTCGAAATCCGGCAGCCTGTCCCCGGCTTTACCTATAAAAAACCTCTCCAAATAGGGATGGCTTCCCTGGTAGAATCATTGGGCCTTTAACCCGCTTCCGGAGGTCGTCATGTTTTTGCGCCGTTATATTGCTGCCCACACTCTTCTCTTCAGCGTCCTCTTCTTCTCGTCCGCCTCATGCGCTGACAACATCCTGAAAAACTCATCTTTCGAAGAGAAGGGTTCCAGCGATGAAACCGCTTCATGGGAACAACATGTATGGGCAGGCAAGGCCGAGTTCGCATGGGATGATCGTTCCAGAACAGGCAACCGCTGCGTAGCAATCTCCTCAGACGATGGGGGAGACGCCTCGTGGAAAATCACGGTTCCTGTGCAGCGCTATTCCATGTACCGTCTCTCGGGTTGGATCAGAACCGAAAAAGTCGATCCTGTCACCGGCTACGGTGCGCTGATGAACGTGCACGGAATCCACGATGCGAAAACCGATGCTGTCGTTGGCACCAGTGACTGGACCCGTGTCTCATGCGAGTTTTCAACCGGGGGGCTCACAACGATCCTCGTGAACTGCCTGTTCGGCGGCTTCGGGCTGGCAACGGGCAAGGCATGGTATGACGATTTGAACCTCGAGCTAATTCACCAGTTCGATGCAAAGAACCCGGCAGCTACGATCGACTTCGGTACCGAGCTCGGCAAAATCTCGCCGTATATCTACGGCCAGTTCATCGAACACCTGGGCCGCTGCATCTACGGCGGGATATGGGCCGAGATGCTCGTCGACCGCAAGTTCTACCACCTGGTGACATCGAAGCATTCGCCCTGGAAACGCGTGGGCGGCGAGACCGGGTTTTCGCTCACCATGGATGTGGAACGTCCTTACGTTGATGACTGGTCGATCAAGATAAAAGCATCGGAACGAGCGCCGGACGAGGCGCACGGCATTATCCAGCATGGGCTCGGGGTTGTGCAAGGCAGGGAGTACGCGGGCCACGTGGTGCTCGCGGGGAAAGGCACTGTGGAAGCCGTGCTTCGCTGGAAGAATGGGCCCAACGGGTTTCAGCGGATCGAGATCAAGGATATCGGCCGGGAATTCGCTGCAAAGCCGATCCGCTTCGCTGCAAAAACAAGCACTGACAATGCCTCCTTGAGCATCGCACTGTGCGGCCCCGGAGAGGTCTGGATCGGCGCGGTGTCGCTCATGCCCGCCGACAACATAAATGGCATGCGCGCTGACACGATAGCGGGGCTGAAGGAGCTCAACTCGCCCATCTACCGGTGGCCCGGCGGCAACTTCGTTAGCGGATACGACTGGCGGGACGGCATCGGGCCGGCGGACAGGCGCCCCACCAGGAAGAATCCGGCATGGACAGGGCTCGAGTACAACGATTTCGGGATCGATGAGTTCGCTGCGTTCTGCAGGGAGATCGAGACAGAGCCGCTGGTCGTGGTCAACACGGGTCTCGGATCTCCTGAACTGGCAGCCGCGCTTGTCGAATACGCCAATGGGCCGCCTGTGTCAAGATGGGGAAAAAGGCGCGCGGAAAACGGACATCCTGAACCTTACGATGTGAAATGGTGGGGCATCGGCAACGAGATGTACGGCGGGTGGCAGCTAGGGCACACATCAATGGACCGCTACTGTGTCAGGCACAACGAGTTCGTCCGGGAAATGCTTGCTGTTGATCCCGGAATCAAGGTTGTCGCGGTGGGCGCGAGCGGCAACTGGTCAAAAACCATGCTAGAAAAGTGCGCGGGCTCAATGGATCTTCTGAGCGAGCACTTCTACTGCGGCGGATCGGACGATCTCGATGCTCATATAAGCCAGATACCATCAGCAGTGCGCGCCAAGGCCGCAGCGCACCGCAACTACTGGGCTACGATCCCACAGCTTGAGAACAAGAAGGTTCCCATAGCGCTCGACGAATGGAACTACTGGTACGGCAACCATCTCTACGGCGAACTCGGAGTCCGGTACTACCTGAAAGACGCTCTCGGTATTGCAAAAGGTATTCACGAGATGACGCGAAATCCCGACATCTTCTTCATGGCGAACTACGCCCAGACAGTGAACGTAATCGGCTGTATAAAGACATCCAAGACAGAGGCCTGTTTCGCAACAACCGGGCTTCCGCTCAAGCTCTACCGCAACATGTACGGGAATGTTTCAGTAAAAGTCACAGGACCGGGCGGACCGCTCGACGTTGTTACAGCGCTCACCCACGACAAAAAAAGCGCGACCATCGCTGTTGTGAACTCGTGCGGCAAAAGCATGGATCTGAAGCTCGATATGCACGGAGCCGAGCTCGCATCATCAGCAAAAAGGTTCGTTATCACGGCTGAAAACAGCATGGCTTTCAACGAACCGGGGAAACCGCCCGGTGTGAATATCGAAGATGATGTGATCAACGGTTTCGACTCTTCCGACCTGCACATCCCCCCCATCAGCATCGTGATCTATGTGGTTGATATCGTACATGACTAGACCCTGATACTCTCTCAGGTTTTCAAGTTCCAAATGACGATGTTTTTCCAGGATTGTAGTGAGGCAGTGCGCTTGAGCATGTAACACACACACTATCGGTATTGCCCCTGAATGCTCTGTCATGCATAATATCCATAACATACGTGTTGGGGCTTTCACTGATCATCCAAGGTCCGACACAGAATATTTTCTTTTGCGGCTGCCCCGGCGCAGCAGGCATTTATGGAGGCCAACCCATGCTGCAGGTGAATGAGCAGAAGAACGGCGAATCACCTCCGGATGCTCCTCTTTTCGAGGAGTTCGACGCCACGGCATATAACGAGTGGCGAAAAGAGGCCGAACGCCTGCTGAAGGGCGCAAGCTTTGAGAAACGTCTTCTGACCGCGACACACGAGGGTATCACGCTCGAACCGATTTTTTGCAGGGAAGATATTGCGGACATAACACATGCGGATTCTCTTCCGGGCTCGCCCCCGTTTGTACGTGGTGCAAGCGTCAATTGGGACAAGGCAGCTTCATGGGAAATCGCCCAGGAAGTGCCGCACCCGGGAGCTTCAGAAGCGGGGAGTGCCATTGAAGAGGATATGCAAGGAGGAGCCTCCGCGGTGAACCTGTGCCTGGACAGGGCCTCGGGAATGGCTGCTGACGCGGACTGCGCAAAAGCGGAAGATGTGGGCGCGACCGGCGCATCGATCGCTTGCATGCAGGACCTTTCGAGGGCGCTGAACAACCTGGACCTGGAAAAGGTTCCGGTGTACCTCCATGCCGGGAGCTCGGGCCTCCCGCTCTTCGGCCTCTACATGGCCGCGGCAAAAAAGCAGGGGATCGATCCAGGAAAGCTATGCGGCGCTGTTGCAGCGGACCCGCTGGCCGAGCTCATCTCGGAGGGGATGATCCCCCATCCGCTGGATGCGGCCATGGATGAGACAGCGGAAATGACCGCATGGGCCCTGGACAACGCTCCATCCGTAGGCACCATCTGGGTGCGCGGGGATGTTTTTCACGACAGGGGCGCGAGCGCGGTGCAGGAGCTCGGTTTCCTTGCGGCTTCAGCGCTCTTCCACCTTCGCGCCATGGAACAGAGAGGGATCGCACCGGAGAGAGCCTCACAGCAGATGAGGTTCAGCTTTTCTCTCGGGGGAAATTTCTTCATGGAGGTGGCAAAGCTCCGTGCTGCCAGGATAGTATGGAACCGGGTTCTCGAAGCATGCGGCGTACCCGTTGAAAAACGTTCCATATGGATACACTGCCGGACATCAAGAAGGACGCAGACAGAGTACGACCCGTACGTCAACATGCTGAGAACAACAACGCAGGCGTTCTCAGGCATCGTCGGAGGCGCGGACAGCCTGCATGCCGGGCAGTTCGACGACAGCATCGCGCGCAGCACCCGGGGTGACGGCTTCTCCAGGCGCATCGCCCGCAACACACAGCTCATCCTGCGCGACGAAGCGAATCTCGATGCAACAGCCGATCCCGCGGGCGGGTCATGGTACGTGGAAAGCCTGACCGACCAGGTGGCACGCTCATCATGGGAGGCGTTTCGTGAGATCGACCGCCTTGGCGGGATGAACATCGCGATCGAGCAGGGCAACATAAAAGCTGACCTGGAAAAAACGGCTAATGCGCGCGATGTAGCCGCTGCGCTCCGAAAAGATGTGATCGTGGGTACGAACCGGTATCCGAATCCATCTGAGCGGACACCGGAACGGGAAGACACCGGCTCCAGGCATGCCGCATTTATCGAAAAACGCGCGGCCGAGCTCAGGGAGCACAAAGCATCAGCGGAACACGAAAACGCCCTGGTTCCATTGAAAAAGATCGAGAACTGCTGTAAAGCCGGCGCAGGGGAGCTTGCAGAAGCCGTGATCCTGGCTGCCGCTAACGGTGCAACCATCGGAGAGATCGCAAGGCACCTTCCCACCCGCAAAAGGGAAGCGCTGCGCATGACCCGCATTCCGCTTCGAAGACCGGCGGAGCCTTTCGAGCGGCTGCGCAAGGCTGTGGAGAAGCATCGCGGGAAAGGAGGCCCGGCCTTGGTGTTCCTTGCCACTCTCGGACCGGCGGGCATGTACATGCCGCGCCTCGACTTCTCAGCCTCTTTCTTCGAAGCCGGTGGGTTCGATGTGATTAGAACGAAAGGGCACGAATCCCCGGAGGAAGCCGCAAAAGCGGCCATAGAACAGAATGCCCAGGTCGTGGTGATCTGCGGGCTCGACAACGATTATCCCGGGTCCGTGCCAATAGTGGCGAAAGAAACGAAAAAGGCCGATCCGGGTACGCTGGTCGTTCTCGCAGGGCTGCCGGCGGACAAAGAACAGCAGCGTATGTTCGAAGAGTCCGGAGTGGATCTTTTCATCCATGTCCGCGTCAACATGCTCGACACGCTCAAAAAAGCAGCTGAAAGAACAGGGATTTCGATATGAGTACCATACCCGATTTTCATGAAATCGCTCTCGATGGCGATGGAGCCGCGCCTGACGCGATTGCAAGCAGCTTGTACACCGGAAAAACGCGTGACGAGAACATGGACGAGCCCTGCCGGCGCACCATGGAAAACATAGATGTCAAGCGGCTCTATACCTCCAAGGAGCTCGATGAAGCGGAACACCTTGGTTTCACAGCCGGGCTTCCACCTTTTCTGCGCGGCCCTTACGCGACCATGTACACGGTGAGACCGTGGACGGTCAGGCAGTACGCCGGCTTCTCCACGGCGGAGGAGTCGAACGCGTTCTATTGCCGCAACCTGGCCGCTGGGCAGAAAGGGCTTTCCGTGGCGTTCGACCTCCCCACGCACCGCGGTTACGACTCGGACCACCCGAGGGTTGTTGGAGACGTGGGCAAGGCCGGGGTCGCGATCGACTCTGTCCTCGACATGAAGGTCCTGTTCGACAGCATCCCCCTGGACAAAATGTCTGTCTCCATGACCATGAACGGCGCGGTTCTGCCGGTCATGGCGTTCTACATAGCGACCGCACTCGACCAGGGGACCACCATGGAGAAGCTCGCCGGTACCATCCAGAACGACATCCTCAAGGAGTACATGGTCAGGAACACCTACATCTACCCGCCGCAGCCGTCAATGAAGATCATAGCGGACATCATTGCCTTCACAGCCGCCCACATGCCGAAGTTCAACAGCATCTCCATATCCGGCTACCACATGCAGGAAGCCGGGGCCTCGGCTGATCTGGAAATGGCCTACACACTGGCCGACGGCCTCGAGTACGTGCGATGCGGAATCTCCACCGGCCTGAGCGTTGACGATTTCGCCCCGAGGCTGTCGTTTTTCTGGGGGGTGGGCATGAACTACTTCATGGAGGTCGCGAAGATGCGGGCCGCCCGCATGCTCTGGTCAAAGCTGATAAAACGGTTCGAGCCCAAAAACCCGAAATCGATGATGCTCCGCGCGCACTCGCAGACATCGGGGTGGAGCCTTACCGAACAGGACCCGTTCAACAACGTGCAGCGCACCTGCATCGAGGCCATGGCCGCGGCGCTCGGGCACACTCAAAGCCTTCACACCAACGCGCTCGACGAGGCCATAGCCCTGCCCACCGACTTCAGCGCCCGCATCGCGCGGAACACGCAGCTTTACCTTCAGAGCGAAACCGGAATCTGCAATGTTATTGACCCCTGGGGCGGTTCTTTTTATGTTGAATCGCTGACGCACGCTCTTGCACGCAAGAGCTGGGAACACATTCAGGAGATCGAGGGACTCGGAGGCATGGCAAAGGCCATAGAGAACGGGCTTCCCGGAAGGCGCATCGAGGAGGCGGCAGCCCGCCGCCAGGCGCGAATCGATTCGGGCGCAGAGGCGATCATCGGGACTAACCGGCACCGCCTCGAAAAAGAAGAGCCTATCGATATACTGGAGGTGGACAATAAGATCGTGCGCGCCCGGCAGGAAGAGCGACTGAAAAAGCTGAAGGCTGAGCGCGACGATGCAGCGGTTTCCCGCGCGCTCGAGCGGCTCACGCAATGCGCTGACACCGGAGAGGGCAACCTGCTCGAGCTTTCGGTGGAAGCGGCTCGGGCAATGGCCACTCTTGGCGAGATAAGCGATGCCCTCGAAAAGGTATGGGGCCGCCACAAGGCCGAGCCTCACCCGATCACCGGGGTTTACTCCAGCGAGTTCGCTGAGGAGGAAACGATTTCCAGGATACGACGCCTTACCGACAAATTCGAGAAAGCCGAGGGCAGGCGGCCCAGGATACTTGTCGCAAAGCTGGGCCAAGACGGGCATGACCGTGGTGCAAAGGTGATTGCCACGGCGCTCGCGGATCTCGGGTTCGACGTGGATATCAGCCCGCTTTTCCAGACACCGGAGGAGGCGGCGCGGCAGGCGGTGGAAAACGATGTCCACGTAATCGGGATGAGCTCGCTTGCAGGCGGCCACAAAACTTTGCTTCCCCAGCTTATTGAAGAGCTGAAAAAAATGGGAAGAGAGGATATCATTGTGGTACTGGGCGGTGTCATCCCCGCACAGGATTACGATTTTCTTTACGAACTGGGTGCTGCCGCGGTTTTCGGCCCGGGAACCAAGATCCCAGACGCAGCCGAAAAAATTCTGGAGGCGCTGGATTACGATCGATGAGCATCCGGCCTGGATAATCAATGCATGGACGAAAAAAACAAGCGCTCTGAGTCAGGAAACAAAAAGCCTTCCGCCCTGCGCGTTCAGCCTGGCGTAGAAGCTGGACGCTGCAACAATCCGCGCAAAGAGAACATTCGTGCGAACCCGGATTTGGATTCTGAAACCGTTGTCAGGGGTGTTCTGGACGGCGACCGCACGACTCTCGGACGTGCCATAACACTCATCGAATCCAACTCACCGGTCCACCAGAAGCAGGCCCGCAATATTCTGGGCGCACTGATGCCTCGCGCAAAGGCTTCCTTGCGCGTGGGCATGAGCGGAATGCCCGGAGCAGGCAAAAGCACCTTTATCGAAACCGTTGGATCGAAACTGGCCGGGGACGGCCGCAAGGTCGCTGTATTGGCGGTGGACCCGTCGAGCAGCGTGTCCAAGGGCAGCATACTCGGGGACAAGACGCGGATGGAGAGGCTATCCAGGAGTCCCAACGCCTTCATCCGCCCCTCTCCGACAGGTGGGATATTAGGCGGGGTTGCCCGAAAAACCCGTGAAACGATCATCCTGTTCGAGGCCGCGGGATATGATGTGATCTTCGTGGAAACCGTTGGCGTGGGCCAGAACGAGATAACCGTTCGCTCAATGGTCGATTTCTTCCTCCTGGTTATCATCCCCAGCGCCGGGGAGGAGCTGCAGGGCATGAAGAAGGGAATCACCGAAATCGCTGACGCTGTTGTTGTGAACAAAGCTGACGGCAGCCTCGCCCATGACGCAGAGAAAACGCGGGATGAGTATTCGAAGGCGATGCACTTCGTGAGGTCGCCCACCGAGGGCTGGGAAACGAGGGTTTTCACGTCCTCGGCACGCACAGGCAAAGGGCTGGATAGAATCTGGGGAGCGATCGAGCGGTTCATGGAAATAACTTCAAACAACGGAGCCTTTACACGCCGCCGCAGGGAGCAGGCCAGGGATTGGCTACACCAGATGGTGGATGAGCGCCTGAAGGAAAGCTTTTACAGCGATCCGGCGGTCGCTGCTCTCCTTCCGGAAATGGAAAAGCAGGTGCTCGAGGGAACTGTGCCTGCCTCGCGCGCGGCATTGAGCGTGCTCGAATGTTTCGAGAAGGCGCGCAAGAAAGGCAAGTGACCGGGTTCAAGCGAACAAGGAGATAAACAAGCTCACAAAACTCAAGCACAGAAGGAATGGAGAACATGCCCCAGGAGATTGAAAAGTACACGCTGAAAAATCATGTCCGGATCGTGACAGCCACGTCTCTTTTCGACGGCCATGACGCGACAATAAATGTCATGCGGCGGATCCTCCAGGCGAGCGGCGCTGAGGTAATCCATCTCGGACACAACCGCTCCGTCCGGGAGATTGTCAGGTGCGCCATCCAGGAGGATGTCCAGGCTGTTGCCATTACATCGTATCAGGGCGGACACATCGAGTTTTTCAAGTACATGCTGGACCTTTTGTGCGAGGCGAATTTCGACCACATCAAGGTCTTCGGCGGCGGGGGCGGCGTGATACTTCCGGACGAGGTACGGGAGCTTCACAGCTACGGTGTGTGCCGCATCTACTCGCCTGACGATGGAAGAAAAATGGGTTTGCAGGGTATGATCAACGATCTGTTAGAGAAGGCTGATTTCCCGATAGGGGAAGATCCCGACTATAACACCGACCGGCTGCTAAACAAGGATGCCCGAGCAGTTGCGCGCCTGATCTCAGCCGCTGAAAACTTTCCGGAATCCGTGGAAATAAACATGGTTAAGGTGGATGAAATCGCATCGAAAAGCAAGGCGCCGGTGCTGGGCATCACAGGAACCGGCGGTTCCGGGAAATCATCCATGGTGGACGAGATCGTGAGACGTTTTATCAGCGACTACAAGGACAAAACCGTTGCCATCATTTCGGCCGACCCTTCAAAGCGAAAAACCGGCGGTGCGCTTCTCGGGGACAGGATACGCATGAACTCGATAAACACTGAAAGGGTATACATGCGGTCTCTGGCCACGCGGCAATCGAACCTTGCCATGTCGAGTCATGTAAAAGACGCGGTCAACATCGTTAAAGCCGCGGGGTACGACCTCGTTATCCTGGAGACATCCGGCATCGGCCAGTCGGACACCGAGATCGTGGACCACAGCGACATCTCCATGTACGTGATGACACCGGATTACGGGGCTGCCACTCAGCTCGAGAAGATCGACATGCTCGACTATGCGGATATCATCGCGATCAACAAGTTCGACAAGCTCGGCGCGGAGGATGCACTGAGAGACGTCAAAAAGCAGTACACACGCAACCATTCGCTCTGGGATGCTGATCCGGGGGATTTGCCGATCTTCGGCACGATCGCATCCAGGTTCAACGATCCCGGAGTGAACAGGCTCTATCGCGGGCTGATCAGCGCCATCAACGAAAAAATCAGCGCAGGGTTCGACAAGTCCAAGGCTGTGGAAAAAGCGCTCACGGAAAGGATTCACATCATACCTCCGGAGCGGACCAGGTACTTGTCCGACATCTCCGGATGCATACGCGAGTACAACAGCTGGGCGCGGAAACAGGCCGACGCGGCTCAAAAGCTCTACAGCATGCGCCAGTCCATCGAAGCGCTTAAAGAAACCGGAGAAGATGAGCGAAAAGAGCAGGCCGAACGGCTCGAGGAGCTCTACGCTGAGCTGGAATCAGGCATGGACAGCGGCTGCCGCGCGATGCTCGACGGGTGGGAGACAAAGAAAAAAACATACAAGGACGATCTGTTTTCTTTCAAGGTCAGGGACAGAGAGATAAAGATCGATACCCACACCGAATCGATGTCCCACCTGATGATCCCGAAGATATCGATGCCCGGGTACAAGGCCTGGGGTGACATCCTCCATTGGAACCTGCAGGAAAACGTACCTGGCGAGTTCCCCTACACTGCCGGAGTTTTTCCGTTCAAGCGGGAAGGCGAGGATCCGACGAGGATGTTCGCCGGAGAGGGAGGACCCGAGCGGACGAACAAGCGGTTTCACTACGTGTCGAAAGGTATGCCGGCCAAGCGCCTTTCCACCGCTTTCGACTCCGTGACATTGTACGGCAACGATCCGGATGAGAGGCCCGACATCTTCGGAAAAATCGGAAACTCGGGTGTGTCCGTCGCCTGCCTCGACGATGCCAAGAAGCTGTATTCCGGCTTCAACCTGGCTGATCCTGTAACATCGGTATCCATGACCATAAACGGCCCGGCTCCCATGATGACCGCCTTCTTCATGAACGCGGCCATTGACCAGCAGTGCGAGATCTACATCAAAAACAACGGCATGGAAAAAGAGGCCGAAGAGAAAATCAGCGCCATCTATCGGAAAAATAGAACCAAAAGGCCACGCTACAACGGTGAGCTGCCCGAGGGCAATGATGGGCTTGGCACGTTGCTGCTCGGCATCACAGGCGACCGGGTCCTTCCAGGGGATACATACGATAAAATCAAAAAGGACACCATCTCCAAGGTGAGGGGTACCGTGCAGGCTGACATCCTGAAGGAAGACCAGGCTCAGAACACCTGCATACTGTCAACCGATTTTGCGCTCAAGCTCATGGGCGATGTGCAGGAATACTTCACCAACAACAGAGTGAAAAGCTTCTACTCGGTGTCCATCTCGGGATACCACATCGCCGAAGCCGGGGCGAACCCGCTCACACAGCTGGCCTTTACGCTGGCAAACGGTTTCACCTACCTGGAGTACTACGTGTCCAGGGGCATGGATGTGAACGGCTTTGCGCCGAACTTCTCCTTCTTCTTTTCCAACGGGATCGATCCCGAGTACTCCGTGCTCGGCCGTGTGGCGAGAAGGATCTGGTCCAAGGCGCTCAAGCTCAAATACGGCGGCAACACGCGTTCGCAAAAGCTGAAATACCACATCCAGACATCGGGCCGCTCGCTTCACGCGCAGGAGATCGCGTTCAACGACATTCGCACGACTCTCCAGGGACTGTATGCCATCTACGACAACTGCAACTCCCTGCACACGAACGCGTACGACGAGGCCATCACCACTCCCACCGAGGAGTCGGTGCGAAAAGCGATCGCCATACAGATGATTATCAACCACGAACTCGGGCTTGCCAAGAACCAGAATCCGATACAGGGCTCTTTCATCATCGAGGAGCTCACCGATCTTGTTGAAGAGGCGGTGCTGCTGGAGTTCGACAAGTTGACGCAACGCGGCGGAGTACTCGGGGCGATGGAGACCATGTACCAGCGGGGAAAGATTCAGGAGGAATCCCTGTACTACGAGAACCTGAAACACTCGGGCAAGCTGCCCATCATGGGCGTGAACACATTTCTTTCGCCTGACGGCTCTCCCACCATCACGCCGGACGAGGTGATCCGATCCACGAAAGAGGAAAAGGAGTTCCAGATCGAAACGATCCGGTCGCTTCACGAAACATGGCAAAGCGAGGCCGCTGAATCGATAAAGAGCCTTCAGGCCGCAGCCAGTAAAAACTTGAACATCTTCGAGAACATGATGGAAGCGACAAAATACTGCTCCATCGGGCAGTTGACAGACGCGCTTTTTAATGTTGGCGGGGAGTACAGGAGGAATATGTAGGAGCAACCCCCTGTGTGGCTACCCTCTGGTTCGGGTAGAAGAAAATATTCAGTGTTCGGTGTTCAGGAAGAAAAGAGAAGAGGCGGCAAGGGACTGCCGCCCTCCAAAAGAAATGACATACGCCGGTCCCG
>CAZIUL010000014.1:86434-90304 GCA_964542475.1 uncultured Phycisphaerales bacterium
CTCCAAAAGAAATGACATACGCCGGTCCCGCAATGGAGGGCGCCGCTCTGTCAGCCGCCGGAACGAAGAGGCGGCAAGGGACTGCCGCCCTCCAAAAGAAATGACATACGCCGGTCCCGCAATGGAGGGCGCCGCTCTGTCAGCGCCGGAGGGGAAACGAACAAGGGGGTGTAGGGGCAATCCCTTGTCCGTTGTTGCCCTCTTTCTTCCCTATTCCGGATGCAGCACCAACCGTGCCCCCACCGGTTCTGCGGGGACGAGGCGCACGGTTATACTTTTTCTCAAATAGCCTCGTGATCCCACTGTAAGAGTCACCTGCCCGATGGGCAGCTTATCGAAACGCCGTTT
Source organism: uncultured Phycisphaerales bacterium (assembly GCA_964542475.1). Lineage (GTDB taxonomy): Bacteria > Planctomycetota > B15-G4 > B15-G4 > CAYZWU01 > CAZIUL01. The sequence continues at coordinate 86,783 of CAZIUL010000014.1, forward strand.
TCCTTGAAAGCTGCGGCTGGAGCGCAGATGCCTTCCATCGCAGGTGACACTCACCGATTCAACCGGCTGGAAGTTTTCGTTCAAAACCTCAATGTCGAGCACGCCGCACGGTTCCATCTCGATCTCACCCAGGCAAAGGTCCTGTTCATCATTCAGCGAAAACGCACCTGACTGGTAATCCTGGTACCCCTCAGCCTCTATCAGGAGCTGGTAGTCACCCGCATTAAGGCCTGATAGCTCGAAGAGGTTTCCGCTGCCCCCTCCCTCGAAACAGCAGACGTACTCCCTTTTCTTGACATCCAGCACCGACACTTCCCACCTTCTTGGATGTTCCTTGCTGAAAGGCATCCTGCTCTGCCTGTTTACCACCGATCCGTTCAATGACCCGCCCGGAAGCATCATTGTATGGCGCAAGGGGTTTTCACAGCCGGAAGGAATCCAAAGCTGAGGGGAATGGATTTCACATCCCCTGCCAGGCTGGATCTTGACTCCCCAGCGGCCGGGCATGAGGCCGTCGATCATGAACCGGCCGTCTGCGCCGGTTGTCGCGGTTAATTCTCCCTTGTCCCTTGAAAACCCCGGAACGCTGTGAGCACGATAAAACACCGCGACACCCCCTGCAGGCGATCCGTCCGAAAAAGCAATCTCTCCCGCAATTGAGATTAATCCGCTGAAACGGACAAAATCGCTCCGCATGACAAGAATATCGGTTTCCAGGTCTTCAAGGATTTCGAACTCGCGCTCGAGGTAACCCAGCTCATCAAAGGCCAGGGAAGCTGTCCATCTCCCTGTCTGAAGCGTGTAATCCATCTCCAATGTGCCGTTCCTTATCCTGTGCGTTCCCATGAACGAGCACCTGTTACCGGGTCCTCCTGCAAAGGAAAGAGTAAACCTGTCTTCGGGAACATTCTCGAAACCGTGGAGGTTCAAACGTACGCTGCCCACCGGAAAGATGCTCAGCCTGAGATCCGTGATCCGTCTTGCGTTCTCAACCTTGATTCCGATAAGGCGGTCTGAATAGACGCTGCCCACTTCCGCTTGTAAAGAATAGCATCCCGGCGGGATTCCCTTTATCTCGAATGACCCGTTCTCGTTCAATGTTCCCCGGTACTTCTTCCTTGAACCCGCACTCTGCCACACATGAACCTTTCCCTCCCTCCCAATCAACGGATTTCCGGAAAGACCATCCACTACCAGTCCGGAAAGCGAAGAGCCGAGACTGAGGTCGATGTCTTTCTCCACAACACCGGGCCGGTCGAATACGACCTTTCCCCACTGAAAATGTTGTCGGCCCGGGTATTGAATGGCAACCCTGTACCGCCCCGGCAAAAGCTTGTCCGCTTCGAAACACCCGTTATCATCGCAGTGTGCGTACCTTCTGAGGTTGAACCAATAGGCTTCTTTGAACCCGAGTGCAGCAGGGCTTATTACCACGCGGCCCTCTTTCATGGGAGCGCCGTCGTATCCGTAAAGCGTGCCGCGCCAGATGATGTGCCCGGGAGATCTTCCGAAACGGACCTCCATATCACGATCCACAACATCGATGACCTTGTGCTCCTCGGTAAAGTCAGGATTGCCGTGAAACTCCCAGGGGGGATCCCCTGCCTTCAGAAATATTCGGCCAGGAAGAACGGGGGGGGTGGTGAAGCTTCCGTCAGCCGCGGTCTTCACAGGCCGAACCGAAGGGATTTTCATCCCGTAGGCGCGGATCAAAAGGTTGTCAGCGGGCATGTCATTGTCATCGAAGGCCTTCCCGTAGATGCGAAAACCGCGCTTCAGCCGGATCTCGATATTCTTTCCGCTATCCGGATTCGTATCGATGAAGCCTTCCGCAAAATCCGGATGCACTGCAACGATCCTCTTGTCGGTGCTCCGGAGCCCGCTTATTGTAAACCAGCCTTCTAAATCGGTTTCAGCATGTACGCAGGCTTCCTTGTAATCCAGCAGGTCTATGCTCACGATGTCGGTTTCAGTGGGGTATTCGGCGGGACCCACCAAGGCACCGGGCACAGGGAGGTTCGAGGAATCATCCACAACGCGTCCGGACAGGCTGTGACCTGGATCGAGCTGAATGTTGAGATCGTTGATCCCTTCCCCCTCAGGCACTTCAAGGTTGGCCATATGAGTCATGCAGTAACAGGATGAACTAATCGTGATAAAACAAGTGCATCTGTCTTCGAAAGGAAAGTAGAAACGTCCGTTCTCATCTCTCACTGTCTCGTGTACGAACTCTTCTCGGCCGGCTTCCTTGTTCAAAACCATCATCTTGAAATCAAACGCCGTGACAGGCTTTCCGGTTGCCTTGTCCGTGACCTGGCCCGCGATGAAAAGCCCAGACGGATGAATCGCTTCCAGGCTGTTGCCCTGCACCGCGGAATCAAGGACTGATGTTTCAATGTCCGGGTCTGATCCGTCCCCACCGGCATCAACCGTTGAAAAGCCCACAGCCGAGCCGTCCTGAGAATCCGAAATATTGCCGCTGTTGTTGAAAACATCGAAATAATTGATGAAAGTAAACGTGGTTCCAAGCAGGAGAACAGCAGCAACTCCAAGCTTCATTCTCCCGGAAATCATCAGCAGACCGGGAACCGTGTTTGCTGAAGCGGTTGAAGCGGCAGTGGCAGCCGCGGCAGCAGCGGTCTTCGATGTGAGGCTCAGGCCGGCAAAAGGCGCGAGCGCAACACACCATTTGATCCTGTTCCCGCCGTGTGTGTCATCGAGCCTGCTCCTCAGCTTGCTCAAGCCCCGTTGAATCCGCGTCTTCACGGTTTCTATCGGAACATTGAGACGCTCAGCCACTTCGCGGGCAGACAGGTCCTCGTAATACCGTAGCATTATCGTGGTTAGGTACGGTTCCTCCAGGCTGAGAACCGCTTCTGTCATGAACCTCAAAGCCTCTTTACGAACAGCCATCTGCTCGGGAGATGTCGTATCTTCGGACCGGACCGACGCCTGCTCATACTTACGGCGCCTGGACTCCCCCCTGTGTGTGCTTATGGTAAAGTTACGGATCACCCTGGAAAACCAGGACCGGGGAGACCTGCCTGAAGTCGGCGGATTTTGCAAAGCTGCCAGCCACGCCTTCTGTTCCACATCCGCTGCCACGTTCTGATCCACAACCAGACTCCGTGTCAGCGATTTAACGAAATCAGCATGTACAAGCAGTTTTTTAGGTTCCATGTTTCTATTCTGTCAAAAAACCAGAAGGCAATCTATGCTATTTATTTCATGAATGAAATATTCGCAGGCATCCTTTACATTCAGGGGAAAAACAACACAAAAAAAAACGGGTTCTGTTGAACCCGTTTTCTAAGCCTCCTGGGCCACATTCCGCTTTCATGATGAAATGAGCACCCTTCTCAATTCAGCCGACAACAATTTTCCAAGAGGCTTATTTAATTTAACTTGTTTGTTTCTAACAGATTAAAGAACATTCTGTATCTTGTGAGGTGTCGTTTTCGTCTTTTGCCCTATCTAACGCCGCTCAGAGCCGGAAGGGCTCAGGATATTTGCGTTTTTTTT
>CAZIUL010000015.1:0-82046 GCA_964542475.1 uncultured Phycisphaerales bacterium
AAGAGTATGAAATAAGCGGGCTATAAGAACAGGCCTGCGGTCGTCTCCTGACATGTGCCTTGCCACATCACAGTTTACAGCTACCTCGCTACGAAGAGTATGAAATAAGCGGGCTACGGGGGATTGCCCCTACACAATGAACGTAAACAGGAGATATTCGCGTAGGGGCGGCTCGTGAACCGCCCGTCCGTTACATTGCGATTCTATTTTTCAGGGGATGACTTGCCTTTTTTGCGCTCTTCCACGCTCTTCATGAAACGCTCCCAGTCTTCATCGATTTCCGATCGTATCTTGGCCTGGACTTCTTCCATGGAGACCGAAAGTTTTTCTTTCACAACATCCCAGCCGACCTCTATTGCATCCTGCCACCCCTCTTCGTCGTGCAGCGGATTAAGGTTTGTCGGAAACAGGGTTTTGCCATCGTCATCGCGCATGAAATCCGGAAGCTTGTCGTGTTTGCCGAGGGGCAACAGGATGAACCGTTGAACCTGGGCTTCGAAATCATCCCAGTTTTCCTCCTCTTTTTTCTTGTTTAGCGCCTGTATGACCCAATCCTGTGAATACCACTTTCTGAGCGCGTCTTTTCTTTTTTCATCCATTGTTGCTCTACCTTGCTTTATGGATTCGTTTTATCGAACTGCGGGCATTGTATCCGATCTTCCGATAATGTTAAATAGCAAGTCAAACTTTACCAATGGATCTCAGACGGAGGAAGGCCATGTCTGATTCGATTGAAAAAAAGGGTTTAACGGCGTTTCAAACGTGCCTGTCGTGTTCTCGTTGCGCTGCTCTGGCTGGTGTTTTTCTGGTGACACTGAATGCGTGCGCGTCTGTTGAGGGTTTTCGTAGGATGGAGATCGGACATGCCGACCCGGAAGCTGTTTTCCAGAGCGCTGTTTCGGTTGTCAAGATGTACTATTCGAAGGTCCACGGGGGTCTGAACCTGTTTGTCGATGATGAAGAGCTGCGCTTTGAGACGAGCTGGATAAGCAAGAAGATGAGGCAGGGATTTCACGAGAAACAACCCCGAGTGACCAGCAGCCATCAGCTTCCTATACGCCAGAAGCTGTATGGCAGGGTGGTTTTTTCACCGGGGGGTGTTGATATCGAACTTTTTGCCAGAACTCAGCGCTTCGACATCGAAAGCGCGGATTCGACCGACTCGATCGAGGATTGCTGGAAATTCTTGCGCCAGGACACCCAGGTCGAGGACATTATTTACAAAGAGATCTTGAAGGATCTCATGGAAAAGGGGCTGCTCGACTAACCCGCAGTTTCATCCTCTTCTGCTGCGGCCAGCCCGCGACGAAGAGTATGAGAAATGCGGGCCAGGCCCGCATCGATTCAATCCACCCACCGATCAGGAAAAATTTCACTAAACACACAGGGAAGAAAAAAATAGTTTCAGCCAAAGCCGCGCAGCCTGTCCGATAAACACTCCGCAGCCTCGATGTTTTGTTGTTGTACTCATACGTCATAGAGGAGGACATCCAACAGCATGGGAACTCTATCAAGTTCGGTCGATGCCCTTTTTGCAACCGCTGCTGATCCGGCATACCTGCTGGACCGTAGCGGAACGATTTTGCGCGTTAACCGCGTGGCTTGCCTTACCTTTTCCGAGCTGGATACCGGGTCGGACATTCACGACATGGCTGCTGTGCTTCGTTGGGAAACCGCCGGGTTCAGCTTTTCGAGATGCATTGAGCGGGGAGAGAGCAGCTTCGATGTGTTGAAGGACGACGGAGGGAGAGCCCGGTTCGAAGTGAGCCTGGTGCCGGTCCATGAGCAGGCGCAGGAGATCGAGGCGGTCCTGATCACGGTTATAAACCTCATGGGAGAGATCATGAGGGAGGAACGGCTTCGGATGCTGAGCCTGGTGTTTGACAGCATCACAGAAGGGGTTTTGACGCTGGATCACAACGCCAGGGTTACAGGGATGAACAAAAGCACGGCAAAGCTGTTGGGAGTAACCGAAGAGGAGGTGAAACTCAAGCCGGTGACTGAAATCCTGTGGTTCAAGAATGCCGGGGAAAAGGCTTCCCTGTTGGAGGCGATAGGGAAAAGGAAACGGATGGAAGTGACAGCCGGCCTTCAGGCTCCTTACGGCAGGGCTTTATCCTGCTTCATCTCGCTTGCTCCTCTTGAAGGCGCGGTCGAAGGTTATCATGGTGGATTCGTTATAACTTTGAAGGACCGCACGGAACAGGTTGAAATGGAGCAGCATCTGATTCAGATGGAAAAAATGAACTCGCTTGGACGGCTTGTAGCCGGGTTCGCGCATGAGCTCAACAACCCTCTTACCTCTGTAATCGGCTTTGCTCAGCTTATGCTCGACAACAGCGCTGAGAAGCCGTTCCAGGAGGAAACAAAGGTCATCCACGACCATGCACTGCGATGCAAGAGGATCATTGATAACCTGCTGGCTTTTTCACGCAAGCATGTCCCTGAGAAAAAACCGGTTGACATCGAAGGCGTTGTCCTGGCCACAGAAGATCTTCTGAAATACCAGATAGAACGGATCGGTGTCAAGACGAAGCTGAACCTGGAAAAGAACCTGCCTCTTGTAAAGGCTGATCCCTCTCAGATCCAGCAGGTTCTGGTCAACCTGATCGAAAACGCCTGTTACGAGCTGGACAATATGAGCGTTCCAGGAGAAATCACTGTCACAACCGAATGCCTGGGAGAATCGGTCCGGATCGCTGTCACCGACAACGGCGCAGGAATACCGGAAAACATCATCAGCAAGGTCTTCGATCCTTTTTTCACTACCAAGCCTCTAGGTGTTGGAACCGGCCTGGGGCTCTCTTTGTCATACGGGATAGTACAGGAGCATAAAGGAAGGTTGAGTGCCAGGAACCGCAAGTCGGGCGGCGCTGAGTTTTTGATGGAACTACCGAAGCATACAGAGTCCAGTGAACGGTGTGAACTGTCTGTTCAGAAGAAAGAAAAAACTATCCAAAAGGACCGCAAAATCGAACCTTGAACCTCTGAACCTTGAACCTTGAACCTCTTATGCCATAATAGTCCGACCACATTGTATATCTCATTTACTCAAACAATCGAGATCTAAGGAGCCAGGGTTTGCATGTTGAAAGGTGGAGTTGCGTGAAAATGAGTGCATAAAAAATCCAGAGAAGCCAGGGGGTTGGTTTTCGTTTCTTCTTTTTGTCAGGCTTGAAACCCTGGCCTCTCTGGATTGGTTTTGTAAACGCATAATTATTATCGGTTGTGAATTGAAAATCTGAATACAGGAAATAATAATATCACGAAAGAATATAACCAATAATATAATAACTGGTTACACGATATAATAAAAAAAGGAACAGGTCATGTTGATATGAGTTATTTAAGCGGCCTGAAGAACATTTTCAACCTGAGAACCCTGATTGTAGCTGTAATCTTTGGGGCAATAGTATATTACTACTACTCCCATCGGGATTGGGAGTTAAATCTTCCGGTTGTTGCTGAGAAGAGGCTGGATCTTGTAGCCTTGCTCGAGAATGCCGAGCCTGATCATGGCTTTTCCGGGAAGAAATACTACCTCGGCATCCAATCAGATGTGCATGACAACCGGGATGATTATGAGCTATGCATTCGAGCACATGCAAGGAGCCAGTTTCATTACGATGGTATCCCTGTGCATGATGATGCGGTGCTCAAGTTCGGCTACGGCTTCTTCGAGGTCATGCAAGGAGTTCCCCTCGAACCGGTTACATTCGAAGTGGAGTTCGAGCCCGACGAGTCTGATGAACCGCCCGAGGTTCTGTTTTCCAAAACCCTCACTCCTCTTGGCCAGGGCCGCATAAGGCAGTACGCCTATTGCGAGCTGGACCTTTCCACGTTCGAAGGATGCAAGGGATGCCTTGTGTTTAGATGCAAAAGCGTGCATAAATATATAATAGGTAGTATATTCTGTGCATGGGTCAACCCGATGATCGACTCGAGGGGGTTTAAAACCAGCCTTGGTCGGGTTCTCTTCCCCAGGTCATTCGTGGCTCATGATTTTATTGAATCCCCTCCTGATTTCCTGACCGGGGATTGCCCGCTGGAAAAGAGGATCTGGGCTCGTAGCCCTGATGACGGCGTTCATGAAACCAAGGCCCCTTGTTTTCTGGACTATGCTTTTGACCCGCTGACCGACCACACCTGCAACCAGAGCGGGCAAAGGGCGGCGTTTTCCTTTTGCGAGGACTTTTCGCTCGACCTTCCGCCTGTCCGCCTGCCTGATACGGAAGAGGTGAGGCTCTGTTTTGCCATCGGTCTCAAGGAACTCGCATGCGCGGCCGGCGGCGCTGATTTTACGATCCGGGCGGATGGCAGGATCGTTTTCGAGGAATCCGTTGAGGGGGGGGGAGTTTCAGACCTTTGGAGGGACAGGCAGCTGGATCTCTCCGACCTTGCCGGAGAAAGCGTGTCTTTATCCTTTGCGGTGAGCTTTCACGAACCCAAATTCTCTGATGTGCGGATACCTGAATCCAATCCGCTCAGCGTTGATCGCGAAGGGCAGGTTCTGCAAGTCAGCAGATCGGTCGCCGGTTTCAGCCATCCCGTGGTGGAGGCCATCGAAACCGAAACACGGCGCCTGCCGTCCAAATCCAAGCCGAACCTCATCATAGTCAACATCGAATGTCTGAACAGCGCATACCTCGGGTGTTACGGCTCACCTTTCGGGCTGACGCCTTGCATGGACCGTCTTGCTGAAGAGGGGATCCTATTCAAGGATTTCGTCGCCGCATCTTCGTGGACACTGCCGTCGGTGGCAACACTACTGACAGGAGTTTATCCTTCCATACACGGCTCCACGAAAGAGGACCGGCCTATTGTGCCCAACCGGTTCAAGACCCTGCCCGAGCTGTTGCAGGAACACAGTGTTACCACAGCCGCTTTTGTCACGAACAGCCTGATCAACAGGCGGTTCAACTTTGATCAGGGGTTCGAGGACTTTGTTCTTCTGCCCTGCCAGAACGCGCGCAAGGTGAATGCTGTTTTCAGGAACTGGCTGGAATCGATGAGTGATTTCCGGTTTTTCGCATACATCCATTACTTTGAACCGCATGACCCGTGTAATGCTCCTGACGGCCTCAGAGACCGTTATGTGCCTGAGCAGTCGAGGGGCAGGAGTGCGTCGGAGCACGAGGCCGCGGTCCGGCGCTTGATGAAGAGCATGTTGGGAATGTCGGACAGCGACTGTAAGAAAGACACAGAGTACATCAAGGGGAGGTATAAGGGTGAGATCGCCTACATGGACAGGCGGCTCATCGATCTTATCGGGATCCTGGAGGAGTACGCCATCAGGAAGAACACGGTTTTGATTGTCACCGGGGATCACGGCGAGGAGTTCATGGAGCACGGGTTCATCGGCCATGGATCCCACCTCTACAACGAGTCCATTCGTGTTCCTTTGATCATTTGGGGACCTTCCGAAATAATCGGGAATCACGCGGTGGTGGAAGGCATGGCTGACAACGCATCACTCTATGCCACCGCGGCCGGCCTGATGGGTATCACTTTGGATGATGAACTACCAGGGATTGTTCGCCCATCTTTGTTTCCGGCCAGGCCGGACTCCAGCGGGAAGATGCGTTTTGCTTTTTCGGAAACCGACAAGGCCATGAAAGATCCGGTCGGCGGCAATATCGAGTTCCGGTCCGCATATACGGTGATGAACTGGAGAAACAAGCTGATCTCAGGCGCTGAAGGCCGCGAGTGCGAGCTGTATGACCTAGTAAATGATCCGGATGAAAAGCATAACCTTGCGGGCACGGGGCTGCCTGCCGAAATCATTCTCCAGAAACAGATGAAGAACATCCGTGCCGGCATAACGGCGCACAAAGGCAGGCAATACGGCTCCATGCTTGATGCGCGCACTATCGAGGTGCTAAAAGAGCTGGGGTATAATTAATCCTGACTTTTTGTACAGGATAGCGGAACTGTTAAGTGTTCAGGAAAAAACACGAGGTGACCGAACATTCCTGACAACAGACAACTGACAACTGACCACTTATGAAAACCGAACACTGATCACTTCTCCTGTACCGGTTTTCACCGATTCTGCATCAAAGTTGGGAAAACACTGTTTGTATTCCGGTTGATTTTGATCCCCCGGGGAAGTTTACTATCAGGAGTCGTATTCGACTTTTCTTCTCGAGAGAGGCTTGGCCTGCGGCTTATTTGATTATAGGAAAAAAACATGCCCGCTAAATGTGTAGTAGGACTTCAATGGGGTGATGAGGGTAAAGGCAAAATCCTGGATTACATGGCCGAGAACGCTGATCTCATCATCCGTTACCAGGGTGGAGCCAATGCAGGGCACACTGTTGTGGCAAACGGAAGCGAGTACATATTTCATTTGATTCCGTCCGGAATTCTCCATGCCGGCAAGCTTAATATCATAAGCAACGGCGTTGTTCTTGATCCTGGCGGTTTCATAAAAGAGATGGATGCTTTCATTGCGCGGGGGGTGGAAATCAAGGATAACCTTCTGATCAGCTCCCGGGCACACATGGTCATGCCCTACCATCTGGCTTTTGACGAGGCTGAGGAGAAAAACCGATCAGCCGAAATCGGCACAACCCGCCGCGGGATTGGCCCATGCTACATGGACAAAATGGCAAGGATTGGGTTCAGGATGATGGACCTTGTGGACTTTGACAGATTTGCCGAGAAGCTCAAAGAGATCCTTCCCATGAAGAACAGGGTGCTGACCGGGGCAATGGACAGCGTCCCCGTGTCCGAGAAAAAGATCCTCGATGAGTTTGAAACTCATTCGAAACGGCTTGCTACTTTTATCACCGATACCGGGCCCGTGGTAAGGAAGGCGTTGAAGGAGGACAGGTCTGTGCTGTTCGAGGGCGCCCAAGGCGCAATGCTCGACATCGACCATGGAACATACCCGTTTGTTACCTCATCGAACTCGTGCGCTGTTGGTATTCCAGCCGGTGCCGGCGTCTCGCCGCATGCGGTGGGCGAGATGCTCGGAGTCGTGAAAGCGTACACGACGCGGGTGGGTGGCGGGCCGTTTCCCACGGAGGAGTGTGATGCGCAGGGGGAATTTTTCAGGGACCGGGGCAACGAATACGGAGCCACCACAGGCAGGCCGAGAAGGTGCGGGTGGCTGGATGGGGTCGCTCTCAGGTACGTGGTGGATCTGAACGGGATCCAGGGGCTGGCTGTGACCAAGCTGGACGTGCTTTCAGGTTTCGGTGTGGTCAAGGTCTGCACCGCGTATCACACGCCGGGCAGGCGTTTCACCGAATTTCCCGCTGACACCGAAACACTCGTTTCGGTGGAACCGGAGTACAAGGAGTTTCCCGGCTGGCAGGAAGATATAACAGGAGCCCGTGAGTTTCAGGAGCTGCCGGATAATGCGAGGGATTATCTCGCGGCTGTTGCCGAGATCGCGGGCGCGCCGGTGGTAATGGTTTCGGTCGGCCCCGGCCGGGAGCAAACGATATTCAATACCAGCTCTTCATCGATGCAGGTCAGCGGGAGCAGCGCCTCATGAGCCCGGACAAGACAATCATACCTTTCCATATCGCCATCATCATGGATGGAAACGGGCGCTGGGCCGAGAGGAACGGAAGCCCGCGGATCATGGGCCATAAGAAAGGAGCTGATACGGTGGACAGGATCACCGAGGCCTGTGCGCGGCTTGGAGTGGGCCGATTGACCCTGTACGCCTTTTCAGTGGAGAACTGGAAACGACCCAAGCTGGAGATTAAAGCGCTCATGACCCTGCTAAGGGAGTCGTTGAGGAGGTTCAGAAAGAAGCTGATGCAGAACCGGATCAGGCTGACGACCATAGGCCGCACTCAGGATCTTCCCAAGGCCACCCGGGATGATCTCGAGAGAATAATCCGGGAAACGGAAGGCAACGACGGAATGAACCTTTGCCTGGCTTTGAGCTATGGCGGCCGTGCGGAGATAGTGGATGCGGCAAGGAAGTTGGCGGAGAAAGCGGTGTGCGGCGAGCTTTGCCCTGAAGAAATTGATGAAGAGATGTTCGCACAAAACCTGTACCAGCCCGACCGGGATCCGGACCTCATCATAAGGACAGCAGGAGAGATGAGACTCTCCAATTTTCTTCTGTGGGGGGCGTCTTACTCCGAGTTTTATTCCACTCCAGTGTGCTGGCCCGAGTTCGAAGAACAACACCTCGAAGAGGCGATCAACGAGTACAACCACCGGACCCGCAAGTTCGGCGGTCTGATAAAAACGGGGAGCAGGAAGGAGTGCTGAAAACAAGAGCCGTAGTAAGTTCTCTGCTCCTGGGGACCCTTCTCCTGTTGCTGTGGATCGATTTCCATTTCGATTTCGCCTATGCCTATGCTTCTTTCGTGATGCTCGTTCTGGTAGGAGCCATGGCTTCGGCGGAGTGGAACCGCATGTCGAGCAAGGGGGCGGGGACATATCCGCGGATCCTGATTGCCGCGGCACTGCTCTATCCCTTGGCCGAGTTTGTCAGGATCAGGGCCGGTCTGGCCCCGGGTCCCGGCGATATCATCTTTGTCTCGGTCTTTCTTTCGGTCCTTCTTGCCAGGGCTGTTCTTCTCGGGGATGTCGAAAGGGGTGCGGACCGCATCGCAAGAACACTGCTGGGCTTCATGCTAATCTACATGTTCTACCGCCTTGTTCCGCTCCTTCTGGATCATGACGCCGGTGGAGGGATCTTTCCCGCCTACTGCCTTGTAATCACATCGAAATCCAGCGATATCGGAGCGTTCCTTTTCGGTTATACATTTGGGAAAAAAAAGCTGATTCCAAAGGTGAGTCCCGGAAAAACCTGGGCAGGGGCTTATGGCGGGGTTGCAACACCTGCCGCGGTCGGTCCCTTGGCGTTTTCCCTGATGGAACTCGGTCCGTGGTATTACGGCGTTCTTTTCGGCGCAGTCATCGGCGTGGTCACCATTCTCAGCGACCTTTCCGAGTCTCTGATAAAGAGAAGCGCGGGTGTCAAGGATTCAGCCGAGCTTCTGCCGCAGTTAGGGGGCGTGTTCGACCTGATCGACAGCCTGATCCTGGCTGCACCTGCCGGCTACCTGATGTTCTTGTTTATGTAGCCGGATTTCGGATTGATTTATTTCTATCTGTCGCATAGGGTCATCGTCCGAGTATGAAGACGTTCTTGTGTGGCCAGGTGCTTATAAGGTGCTATTCTATATCGTCCCATGGAAGCTAATATAGAGCTGTACAACATCGAAGAAGAGAGGTTCGTCTGCGGCAACCGCGATTGCCACGCCAGATCCTTGAGGACGCTTTACGGAGTGGCTTTTGTAAGCCGCAAAGGGCATCTCAAGATAATCGGGGAAGAGGCCGCGGTGAAGCGCGTGAGAAATGTTGTCCACCGCCTGCTCGAGATTTACAGGGGAGGAAAAAACCTTTCCGAAGAGAAGGTTGCGTTGTTGATCGAGGATGCGCACAAGAAGGACATGATGGAACAAGGCGGCGGCAGGCCCGGCGGGAATAGCTCGAGAGCCGGGCTTCCCGCCCACATTCAGCCCAAGTCCGAGGCCCAGGAGCAATATATCCTGTCGATCGAGGGCAACGAGATCACGTTCGGTATCGGGCCGGCGGGCACAGGAAAGACCTTTCTGGCGGTGGCAATGGCTCTGAGCCAGCTAAAGGAAGGGCTTTACAGGAAGCTGGTGCTGGCAAGGCCGGCTGTGGAGGCGGGTGAAAAGCTCGGTTTTCTTCCGGGCGACTACCAGGCAAAAGTCGACCCTTACCTGAGGCCTCTTTATGACGCTCTGGAATCGTTGCTGGAAATAGACCGTGTCAAGAAGTATACAGAGAGTGATGTGATTGAAGTAGTCCCGTTGGCATACATGCGAGGCAGGACGTTGGACAGGGCTTTCATCATTCTGGATGAGGCGCAGAACACAACGCCGAAGCAGATGAAGATGTTCTTGACCAGGATGGGCAACGGTTCAAAGATCGTGGTTACGGGCGACATCACGCAGATCGATCTCCCCGGTGAGATGGTATCCGGGCTGGTCGATGTGATTGATATCCTCAAGGGCATCAAGGGGATTGGAACCGTGTTCATGAGTGACAAGGACATCTTCAGGCACCGTCTGGTCCAGCAAATAGTCAATGCATATGATAGAGTCGAAAAGCGGCTGAATGCAGGGAACTCCCGCATGCCGCGGCAGGCCGATCGCCCGGAAGGGCCCTCGCACGGGGATGCCCGGACCGGGCAGGACGAAAACGATGTTCAAGACGCGTAGAAAAACCAAAAGGGTCAGCGCCGCCAAGGTAAAACCCGTCAAATCCATGACTGAACCTCCGGGTGTTACTGCGAACCCCCTAGGAAAGGTCTTGATTGCGGTGCTGTACTCCCTGGGAATCATCCTACTCATTTCCGGCAGACCTGTCACATGGGAGTCCTTGCTGGGAGCGTCGGTGCTCGTTCTTCTGACACACTTCCTCTTTACCTGCTACATAATCCGCTTCCAGCAAGAGGTGTATCAGGACATGATTCAGTTTGTCATGGTCCTTGTACTTGCCCTCATTACAGTGGGGTTCGCGCGCATGACCATCGCGCTGGATTGGTGGTCACCTTTCTTGATCCCCATCTCTTTCGTCGGCGTGATCATGGCCATTGTTTTCAACCAGCGGTTCGCCATGGAAGTGACCGGAGTCCTGCTCCTTTACATGTGCATCTGCCTCCACGGTTACGATGATTTGATCAAGATCGTGGTGACCTTGTTTGCGGGTTCCATGACCGGGATCCTCTTGTCCGGAAGCATTCGGAGGCGGTCAAAGCTGGTCAACGTGGGCCTGATGATCGGGACCGTTCATGTCCTGGTTATAGCATCGCTTTCCCTTTTCATGAACGAGGCCAACTCGTCGGTTGCCGTTTCCCGTGACCTGCTGCGCGGTTTCATGCACGGCGCAGTGGTTGGATTTCTTCTGACCGGCTTTTTGCCCTTGATCGAATTTTTGCTCGGTACGGTCACCGAGATAAGCTTGCTGGAACTCTCCAACCAGAACGAACAGCCGCTTTTGCGCAAGCTCCTGATCGAGGCTCCAGGGACTCACCACCACTCCTTTGTGGTCGGTATCTTTTCGGAGACCGCTGCCGAGAAGATCGGCGCAAATGCCCTTCTGTGCCGTGTGGGTGCATACTTTCACGACATCGGTAAATTGAACAAACCGGAGTATTTCATCGAGAACTCCGGGGAAGCGGCGGTGAAGCACAACCTGCTTAACCCTGAAATGTCAACGCTGATCATAACCGCACATACCAAGGATGGGCTGGAGGTGGCAAAATATTACAGCCTGCCAAAGGCGATTGAGCCGTTCATCACAGAACACCATGGAACATCCGCGGTTGAGTACTTCTACAGGGAAGCGCTGGCCCGCGGCGATGAAAGGTCCCAGAGGATAAGCAGGGATACCTTTCGATACGCGGGGCCCCGGCCGAGAAGCAGGGAGACCGCAATTGTGATGATAGCGGACTCCGCCGAGGCGGCAACGCGGTCGCTCACCGATCCCACGCCCGGACGGATCCAGGGGCAGATCCATGATATAATCATGGACAAACTGGCTGACGGTCAGCTCGATGAATGCCCGCTCACCATCAAGGACCTGCGCCACATAGAGACGGCTTTTTTTCAGGTGGCGGTCGGCATTTTTCACAAACGCCCTGTTTTACCCAAGTTTTCGAAGCAAGCGGAGGCTCAGAGGGTTTCGAACCACCATTCCCCTGCCGACACCAAGGCGGGTGGGGACAGTTTCGATGCTTCCCCGAGGAAAAGACAGAATGACTGGAACAACAGGGGGCAGCCACCATCAGAACCCGGCAGCCGGGACACAGCCGGCGAATCAAAGGAAGCTCCCTTGAAGGATGGCGGTTCCGCTGGGAGGCGACTGAAGGATGGCGATTGAAATCCATAACCTTCAGAACATTCTGGATGTTGATTTTGACCGGATTTGCGAGGCAGTGGAGCTGAGCGCCGGAGCGAAGGACCCGGATATTTTCATCTCGATTGTAAGCGATGCGGAAATACGCAGGGTGAACCGGGAGCATCTGAACCGTGACAATCCAACGGATGTAATTGCGTTCGATTACCAAGATGAAGAAAATGTGCTCACCGGCGAAGTGATTGTATCAGCGGAAACCGCCCTCAGTGCGGCGCGGGAGAGGGAATTGGATCCTTTCGCGGAGTTGATCCTTTACATGATCCATGGCGTTCTTCATATAATTGGATACGATGACGCTGATCCTGAAGGCGCAGCAGAGATGCAGCGCAAGCAGGGTTCAATAATGAAGAAGATGGGGTTTTCAGAGGGGTTTCACCAGTAACCGTTGAAGCGGTTCTCTCCCTGGTTAATCAGAGGTAACACCTGATTTCTTTTTGAATTGTCCAAAAATAAATCTTGCTATTTGCGTGCCGTGAACCCTATATATAGTAGGTTATTAATTCGAACGGCCAAGAATTGTGTTTTGCTTTCTATATATGGATTCTCACCTTTTTTAAGATCGTATATTGGCGGTTTCGATCTTTCCGGAGCTGAAGGTTATTCAAGCTGTCCTTGGATCTTCAGGATTCAGGAAACAGAGCAGCAGATAGATCATCAGGAGATTGTGTGCAATGGGGACACCCCCGAAGGACAATTTCCCTTTGAGAGGTGATGTAATCCATGCAGAAAACCGTTTCGGATGGAAGGCACGAGCTGTGGGCTCGTTTTAAGAAAACCAAATCGAAAGTTTTGCGCAACGAACTGGCCGAGTACTACCTTCCCCTTGTGAAAGGCGAAGCGGAAAGGGTTTCTTCGCGGTTGCCCAACTCGGTTGACACTGAGGATTTGACCAGCGCAGGCATTTTTGGTTTGCTGAAGGCGATCGAAAACTTCGATCCTAAAAGGGGCACTCGTTTCGAAACATACTGCAGGCTGCGCGTGAAAGGTTCGATGCTGGATGAGCTGAGAAGTCAGGATTGGATTCCCAGGGAAGCCAGAAACAGGGAAACGAGGCTCCAGAACGCCTTTTCCGAACTCAAACACGGCCTTGGCAGAGAGCCCTCCGACCAGGAAATCGCGAGCAGCTTGAACATTACCATAGATGAGCTCAGGGGCACCATCCTTCACGTAACGATTTCAAAGATCATTCCCATTAATTTTTCTGAGGCAGACCACCACTCAAGCGGCGGAATGGATCGTTTTGACAGGCTTCTCCTTATCGAAGATGAGCCTTCTGAGATCGTTCACCGGAACGAGATCGTGGAGTTGGTCTATAACGGCCTTGCCCAGATCGAGAAGATGATAATCATGTTTTATTATCATGAAGGCCTGACCATGAAGGAGATAGGGGAGGTTCTCCGGATATCCGAATCCAGGGTCTGCCAGATTCATACGCGTATGCTGGAGCGTCTCAAAACGAAATACGCTGAAGAGTATTGAATTATGAAGAGGAAGGAAGAAAAAAGAACCACGGATGGACACGGATTAACAGATTTGTTTTGCCTGTTCCCGAAATGAGAAACTAAAAGGGCGAAAGATTTTTCGCCCGTCCGGCCGTTTAAATCAATTCCTAACCGCTAAAACCGGCCTTGAACCATAAAAAAAGAGGGAAGTATGAAAACTTTTCAGCCGGATGGTGCTTTGCTCTCTCTTGAGTCAAGACTGATTGTAAGGTGTGGTCGTACTGATAGAATCAGTTCGTTTTTACCGGCTGAACTTTTCAACTTCCCCCTTTGCGGAGTTTGTTGTCTTTGTTTTTAAATAGCGTTGTATCGGCGTTTTTCCGAGTGTCTTGCCGCAACTCGAAGAAGCCGGGTTGCGCTTTATATGATAGGAAGAACTCCTTTTTGCTTTAGCGACTCTTTCCACTTTTTTTTGGAGCATGGGGCGAAGACGATTTTTTGCCGCCTGAGTCTTGGTTTTCCTTACCGGGACATGTAGCATGTCAGATGTTTTCGATGTTGTTACGGCAAGCGGAGGAACCGGAGCCTGTGAGGCTCTGCCGGCAGTTTCGATGAGTGCCTGGACACTTTCATGAAGAAAAAAGATAAATCCAAATCGGGCCTGGTCTTCTTGGAGACACTCTTTGGAGGCAAGGGGATCCGCCTGCGCGAGGATCGGCTTCTAAGGCTTGTCGATATCAACACCATGCTGAACTCGGAGCTGAACCTGAAGAAGCTGCTTACCTTGATCCTGGATTCGGTGATCGAAATGACCGGTGCGGAACGGGGATTCATCATAACGCGCAGGGAAGGCGAAACCTCTGTGGAGGTCGCGCGGAACATCGACAAGGAGCAGGTCAACAGGGCCGAATCCAAGGTGAGCTCAGGGATAATCAACAGCGTTATGAAGGAAGCCAAGGCTGTTCTTACGGACAGTGCCATGGAGGACGAAGAGCTGTCCCGCTTCACATCTGTGGCTGGGATGAAACTCAGGTCAATCCTATGCACACCGCTCAAGGCCAAAGATTCCGTCATCGGCTGCGTGTACATTGACAACCGTTTTCAAAAGGGTTCTTTTTCTGAAGACGACAGACTGCTTTTGGACCTTTTTTCCGATCAGGCTGCGATCGCCGTTGAGAACGCCAGGCTGTACGAGGAGAACGAGAAGGCACGAAAGAGGCTGAAGGTGCTGAACCGGGCGCTCGAGGAAAAGGTCGAAAACCAGGCAATAGAGTTGGAGTCCATCCGCGAACAGCTTGAATCCCAGAGCGAAACCCTGAAGCTGAAATACGATTATTCGAGCATCATTGGCCGGAGCCGGGCCATGCGTGAAGTGTTCAGGCTGATGGACCTGGTCACAGACACGGACTATCCGGTGCTTATCTGCGGCGAAAGCGGAACCGGCAAGGAGCTCGTGGCGCGGGCCATCCATTTCAACGGCTCCAGGCGCGCCAATCGGTTCGTTTCAGAGAGCTGTGCCGCCATCACCGAGAGTCTTCTCGAAAGCGAACTCTTCGGCTACGAAAAAGGGGCGTTTACCGGAGCGGATTCCAGGAAGAACGGTTTGTTCGAGCTTGCAAGCGGCGGCACGCTTTTTCTCGATGAAATCGGCGAGATGGAACGGTCCATGCAAAAGAAGCTATTAAGGGTGTTGCAGGAAAAGGAGTTTCGGCGAGTGGGAGGGCGGGATCTGATCAAGACCGATGCTCGGATAATCTCCGCTACCAATGCGGACCTGAACGAATTGATGGAAAAAAAGCTTTTTCGGGAGGATTTGTTTTTCAGGCTCAAAGTCGTAACCATTAAAATACCGCGCCTTCGTGATCGACGCGAAGACATTCCATTACTTGTAGAGAGGTTCATCGAGAAGGTCGCTGCAGAACGCGGGGAAGAACCGAAAACTATTGATCCCGATGCCCTCAAGCTGATGATGGCCTACTCCTGGCCGGGAAACGTCCGCGAACTGGAAAACGAGGTCCAGAGGCTGGCTCTTGTTTCTGAACATACCATCGTTCCGTTTGCGCTTAAGGATCTGGATATGAACAGGAATACACATCCGGGTGGGGCCGATTCCTTCGCCGGGAAAACCTTTGAACAGATCGAGCGGGAAGCCATTATTGCGGCAATGAAAAGCTCGGGCGGGAACAAAACACTCGCAGCGAAGAAGCTGTGTGTCCCCAGAAGAACCTTGTACAACCGGATAAAAAAATTAGGGATTGAGTGAGTAGGAGCGGTTCTCGAACCGCCCGTCTCCGGTCCCGATTTTTCCCACTCTCCCCCAAAAGGCGCATCAGAAGGGCACCGTTTCCTTTTTTCCCTCCTTGATGAAAGGAAGCTCCATACCCAGGAGGTATATCGTTCCGTTTTTCTTCGCTTCCGTGCATAGTTCCTTGAACCCCTGATCGTCTCCTTTCTCGAGGAGTATTTGCGCCAATATCTGCAGGTAAGCGCCGTTTTTAGGATCCTGGGCATAAGCGAGACGCGCGTGGTGGAGGGATTTGCTGTAGTCCTCTTTTTCACCGAATGTGAAGTATGCCTCCGCTATGTAGAAGTTAAGTTCCGGTGCTTTGGCGGGGTTCTGGACAAGCGCTTTTTCGTAATAGGTGACCGCATTTTCGAAGAGTCCTTTGTCGAGGCACTCCGCTGCCATGTCCAGGAGTTCGTCATATACGTAGCCTTCTTCTTGTCCGGAACCGGAGGCGGCCTTCAATGTCTCAGCGATCACGCCTACGGTGGGCTGGGGGTTTGAGAGGACGCTCATGATGCTCTCGAATATCTTTCGTTGCTCCTCAGTATCGCTCAACGTGTCTTCGATCCCTTTTCTCAGTTTTTGATATGTGTTCGCAGCACTGGAGATGACACTGTCAACTCCCTGACTCTCAATGATTTCAGATGGGTTCGTTTCGTTCACCGGTCCGGGCCGCTCCATCATCTTTTTCACATCCTCGTCCAGCTGGTATGCAAGCAGGTGGTTCTTGTCCATGTTTTTCGCGCTCACAAGACACTCGCCCGCGCTGTTGAGGTGGGACATCATTTCGTCCCTGGATGTGGCTGATTTTGCGAAGTTGACGTAGATCCGTGCCAGCAGGCATTCGATATCAGCATTGCTGCCGAATGCCTTGGCGTTTTGAGCGTAACGGAAAGCCCGCCCGATGAGATCCCTTCTTTCCTGAAACCCGAGATCTTCGGCGTTGGAGCAGTTGTAGAGGGTGTTTGCAAAATGGTACTTGATGATAGGGTTTTCAGCATCGAGCTCCATTGCCACGTAAAGATCCTTCAGCCCCTCGAAGATCGCATTGTCCAGCTTCAGCTGACTCCCCTTTTTCACATAGAAGAGTCCCCTTTCCAGGCGGGCTTCGCTGGATGCCGGGCCGTAGCTGACAGCCATGCAGAACTCTTTCAGCGCCATGTCCGCTTTTTTCTGCAATGTGTAGCATTTTCCCATGCAGATGTGCGCTTCGGGCCGTTCCGGGTGTATCCGGATGGTTTCGTTTATCAGGCTGAAGGTTGTTGTGAGGTTTATCCCGGCTCCGGGGCCTGAAAGAAGTTCCCTCGCCAGCTTTACGTTTTCATTGTATTTTTTATCCTTCTCATGCTCTTCCTTGATCGTGTCGAGGCTGTGCTGTGTTTTTTCTATCTTGCTGGAAGATGTGATAAGGTGGATGAACAGAGCGGTTGTCAGGATGAGTGTCAATGTTCCGAGCGCTGAAATGACCTTGTGCCTCCTGACCCGCTTGCTGATGCGTGTCACAAGGCCGGCAGGTTTCGATTTGATCGATGCGCCGCTCAGATACCGTTCCAGTTCCTCAGCCATCTCTTTTGCGCTCTGAAAGCGGTGGTTCGGGTCCTTCTCCATTGCCTTCATGGTAATGATGCTAAGGGCTCGCGGCACCTTCAACAGACGGCGGTGAGGCGGCTTGGGATCGTCCTGCATTATCTGGCTGAGTATTTTCTGCGTGCTCTTGCCTCTGAACGGAGGCACTCCCGAAAGAAGCTGGTACAGGGTGACTCCCAGCGAATAAATGTCTGTTCTTTTGTCCACTCCTCCCCTTTTGGCCATCACCTGTTCGGGGCTCATGTAAATCGGAGTCCCGACAAGCGCGCCAGATTCGGTCAGGGTCGCTGCCTTTTCCGGCCTGGCCAAACCGAAATCCGTGATGACGATGGTGTCGTTATCAACGACTATCAGGTTTCCCGGCTTGATGTCGCGGTGGATGATCTGGTGTTCATGTGCGAAATGAACGCCTTCGCATGTTTGGAGCAACAGCCTGGCGAGTTTTTTAAAGGATATGGGGTGATCCCGCTCCAGCATTTTATCAAGCGGGATGCCTTGAAGCAGTTCCATGGCATAGTAGTAGACGGATTTCGTGTGCCCGATGCCGTGGATCTTGACAATGTTCGCGTGGCTAAGCTTTGCCACGGATTCCGCTTCGCGGAGAAACCTGCGAATGATCTTGTCGGAGAGGTTGAGGTTGGGGGGCAGGATTTTTAGGGCAACCTTTTGGTTGTTAACGGTTTCGAAGGCTTCGAAGACAATGCCCATGGAACCGCGGCCTATTTCCTGGATGATGAGGTATTGGTCGAGCTTGGTCCCGACCAGAGCCTCTGCCGTGGCTATCACAGGCCTGCTTTCCTGATTCGGATCGCCGTTGCTTTCAGGGGTGTTGTCTTGTTCCCCTTCCACGTTTTCCGGCTCCATAAAAACCTCAGGACCTGTTGCATTAAAGTTAAAGCATGCCTTGGAAACAGTTCAATAATACCGATTACGCCGCTTCCTGTTCTCCCGTTGGAAATGGCAAAAAGTTTCGTACCTTTTTTTGGAATGCTCCAAACACTGATCCATGAAGCAGTACTCTGTTTTCAACATGCCGGGCTCACTTTCCACGGATCGCGCGGCTCAACTTTCTGTGGTTTGGTATCATCAATCATTTGTGCATGCTTGGTGAATACGCGTAAGTGTTGTCAACATCGGCTTCAACTCTTTGATGTTTAACATGTTTGGTCCGTCAGAAAGGGCGTTGTCAGGGTCGGGATGAGTTTCGAAAAAGACCCCGTCACATCCAGTTGCAACCGCAGCCTTTGCCAGTACTTGAACCATCTCTCTGTCCCCGCCAGTCGCATTGCCTAGGCCCCCGGGCTTCTGCACCGAATGAGTTGCGTCGAAAACCACGGGGCAGCCTTCACTTTTCAGGTGCGGGATCGACCGCATATCAACTACCAGGTTGTTATACCCGAACATTGATCCGCGTTCGGTCAAAATAATATCATTCGCACCCGCGGAGCGTGCTTTTTCTATTGCCCATTTCATGTCCCATGGTGCCAGAAACTGGCCTTTTTTGAGGTTCAATGGCTTGCCTGTCCGTGCTGCGCTGGAAATCAGGTCTGTCTGGCGGCAGAGGAACGCCGGAATTTGAATCAGATCGAGGACCTGGGCCGCGGGCTCTGCTTGCGAACTTTTGTGGATATCAGATGTGACTGGGAGCCCTGTCTGTTTTTTGACCTTGTCCAGGATTTCCAGGCCTTTCTCCAGGCCGGGTCCGCGAAAAGAGTTGACCGAGCTCCTGTTGGCCTTGTCGAACGAGGCCTTGAATATGGTGTATATGCCGAGCTCTTGTGCGATTTTTCCTATTTGCTCGGCCAAGAACAGGGTTTGACTTTCGGATTCGATCACGCAAGGGCCGGCAATCAGAAAAAGGCCTTTGTCTGTGTGAATAAATGAGTTTCCGGTTTTCATAAGTATTAATCGTTCCAGGTACAAATGTTTTTCGCGCGGGAATATCGGCGGAAAGAACGGATACTCCGAAAAGGATGTCGGGGTCTTCGATTTCTAACTTTCTCTCTATGAATACATCATAAAAGGTGTTAAGAAAACAGTACAAAAACAAAACAGATCCGGTCCGAGACCGCGTTGTATCAGGGACGGATCAGCAGGAATCCACTGAAGCGAAGTCGACACCTGGCCGGGGAAAACTGAATGAAAGACATCAAGTTCGCGGTTGTTATAGTATCAGGCATCAGCGACATTCCCTCCGATCACCTGGACGGGAGAACCCCGCTCGAAGCCGCGGTTACTCCGAACATGGATTCGATATCCGCCCTTGGGCGGATAGGGCGCGTCGAGACCGTTGACATGGAAACCGTCGGTGGTTCTGAAAGAGCCCTGCTGTCGCTGCTGGGTTTTGACACGGCCGGGTTTCCCATCAGCAGAGGAGCGCTCGAGGCGGCAGGGCTGGGGATCAAGCTTTCAAAAGATGACCTTGCACTCAGGCTCAACTTCGTTTCTACCTACAACGATGCGCTCGTCGATCACAACGGAGGTCAGATCAGCGATGCGGAGGCGGGATCGCTGATCAAGATGCTGAACGCGCGAATTGGCGGCCCGAAGGCTCGGTTCTACCCGGGGCTCGGGTACAGGAACCTGCTTGTTTTGAAGGGGGGGAGAGCCCTCGACTTCAAAACGGTTCCGCCTCATGAAATACTTCATCAGCCTGTGGTCGACTTTTATCCGTACGGCAAGGACGCCTCCGTGGTCACAGGCTTGATGGACAGGGCTCTTCGGGAACTCGAAGAACACGACATCAACCTGGTCAGGATCGATTTGGGACAAAACCCCGCGGACCGCATATGGCTTTGGGGTGAAGGGGCTGATTTCGACCTGCCGCGGTTCGACTCCATGTTTCCGTTACGAGGATGCATTGTCAGCGCGGTGCCTCTTCTAAAAGGCATTGCCCGTAAAACAGGGCTTCATCACCTGGTTGTTCCCGGTGCAACCGGTTATGTGGACACGGACTATGAAGCCAAGGCGCGCCTGGCGCTCGAGGCCTTGGGCGATTTCGATCTGGTGGTTGTTCATGTCAGCGCGGTTAACGAAGTATGCCACCAGGGGAACCTTAACGCCAAGGTGGAGGCGATAGAGGCGGTTGATCAGCGGCTGGTGGGACCGCTGTGCGAGGGGATCCGTAGCTTTGGGAAGTGGCGTTTGATGGTAACATCGGATCACATCACACCGGCGGAAGAATCCGCACCTCTGAAATGGCCCGTTCCGGTAGCGTTCTGCGGGCATGAAGTCGAAGCTCTAAGGGGCTGCTCTTTCAGCGAGACCAACGCAGGGAAATCCGGCATGTTCGTGGAAAAAGGGCATGACCTGATGGAGTTTTTTCTGAGTTCTAAAAGGTCGTGAACCCTTATAATTACCGAATGAATCGTTTCCCGGCATGAAACGCGGCATGAGCGCAGGTTACGGTGCTGCAGTGGTGGATGATTCGGGTTAAAACGGGTTGTCCTTTATCTTGATCGAGAAGGGGAAACGCGGGATGTCTCCGTAAACACCTACACAGAACTCGATATCGGTCACGCCGCTGGCAGATGAATGCGTGACGCGGATCGGGCTGGTGCCTTTGTCTTCCTTGATGTCCTCGATCTCTACGAAACCCACGATGGTGTTGTTGGCGTTCATGAATAGTATCAGGGGTTTGTCGGTGGGATGGTCGATGTGCTGCTTGGCGCTGGTGATAGCTCCTATTTTTTCCAACGCGGCCTGGGCTTCGGCATCCTTTCTCTTTTCTTCCTCATCCAGTCTTTTTTGCTCCTCCTCCTGCGCTTTTCTCTGCTTTTCGGCTTCTATCTCTTCCTGGGTCTTTGGTTCTATCTCTTTATCAGTCTTTTTTTCTTCCTCTAATTTCTTTTCTTCTTCAGCCTTTTTTTCTTCCTCTGCTTTCTTCTTCTCAGCCTCTTTCTTGGCGATCATCTCTTTTTTCTGCTCAGCTGTCATCCCCGGGTGGCGGTAGGCCATCACGTAAGAACCCGGCGGCAGGTTTGGTTTCTCAAGAGAAAGTGTCGAGTAGATGATGCCGATCGGAAAGGGAGTCTCCGGGCTGTTATTTTTTATCTTTTCAGTTGTGGTCGGAGATTTTCCCCTGGGACATATCATCAAACCGTTGTAGCTTTTTATCACCTTGGGTTCTGAATCACTGATTTCCGTTCTCTCGATGGCGTAAAGGTTTCTCAGATCAAAATCCTCATCCGTTATCACAGAGCCTTTCATGTCCAGTTTTGCATAGTTGAAAAGAGTTTGCCCGGGATCCACACCCCTCACACAGCGGAATCCGAGGACATCCAGGTTGTCCGTGGGCATGGATGCTTCACGGATTTCCAGGCGGTTGACGATAGGGCCTACCAGGTAGTGCCCTCCCTTCACGACATATTTCTGTGTCGTGAACCCGGGGTCGGACGCCACCTTTTTCTTTCCGAACTTAATCGTGATGGTCTTGTATCCGGGGAAGGCATCGAACTTGGTGCTCGTCCATTCCCAGACGCTTCCAGTCATGTCGAATATACCGAAAGGGGATCTGCCGCTCTCGTAGCTGCCCACGGGCGCGAGCGAGTTTCTTCTGTTTGTGCAGTGCTTGCCGCGGTCCCACTCGTTTCCCCATGAATAGATCCTGCCGTCGTCGCCTGTCGCGGCACGCACCCATTCGATTTCCGTGGGAAGCCTTTTGCCGCACCAGCGTGCGAATTTTTCCGCCTCTCTCAGGCTTACGTTCCTCAAGGGAAAGCTCGCTTCATTTTCCGGATAGGTGTCCTTGCCTTTCCAGCTCAGTTTTGTGAGCAGGTCTGACGGGGCCTGTCCTGTCTGTTCGAGGTAGCTTTTCCACTGGGCGTTGGTCACCTCAAAGAGATCGCAGTAAAAGGCTCCCAGGCTTTCGGTGTGCTTTGGCGTGCACCTGGAAAACACATGAATTTTCCCGGGTTGCCCTTCGGCGAGCTTTATTGCCATATCCATTGACATTCCTAACTGGACCGTGCCGGAAGGCACAAGGGACATGTTCGATGGAACCGCTTCTTTCGAACCGATGTGAGTTCCAAATATCTCTGTGGTTGCGGGCTCAGGGGTGGGGAGGGATCCCGGTGCGGTCTCGTTAGCCTCGACGAAAGTGATTGAGACCAGGCATGCCAGTGAAGTCAGCAGAATGTGATACTTCTTCATGGTTGTATGTCCCTGAAACATATGGGTTTTTATGAGAAACAGACCTTTGTTTACCGTGTTTACCGGCTGATCAGTATACCGGATAGAGAATAGTCTTAAAAACGTTCAAAGGTAACATTTCCGGTTTATTTGTCAAGCTGTGTTTTCGCTCGACGTGTTTTCACTCGACCCTGTAAACAAAGTTAAGGTTGATCCTAGCCTTGAATTGTGGATAACAAAGGGTTTATGAAACCGTTTCCGGGTCTTGCCTGTTGCAGCGTTTTCTCAACGTACTTTCAGGCAGAAGCTGTTGAAAAACCTTTTGTATTCAACGCGGAAAGACCGATTGGACTCCAAGACATTGAAGCAGGACTTGAGATCACGATGAAGAAGATAGAAATACAGGCGAGGCAGGAGGACGCGGGAAGCCGAATAGACCGTGCTCTAGGCAGGTTACTCTACCCCGACTATTCCAGGAGTTATCTCACCTGCATGATTGAGGCGGGGACAGTAAGGGTCAACCAAGCCCGGGTGCGGAAGAGCTATCGGTTGGCAGCGGATGACACCATAACTCTAGAACTTGAGGACGGGGTGCGTGAAACGCCTCAGCCGGAGGACCTGCCGCTTCGCATCATTTTCGAGGACGAGCACATCGTCGTCATTGACAAACCCGACGGGATGATCATCCACCCGGGGATCGGAATCAAGAGCGGGACACTGGTGAATGCGCTCTTGTACAGGTATCCGGAGATAGCCAGGGTAGGTATCGTGTTCAGGCCCGGAGTCGTGCATCGTCTCGACAAGGACACGAGCGGCGTGCTTCTTGCCGCCCGCACAAACCTGGCCCGGTACCACCTGGTCGAGCAGTTCAAAAACCGGAAGGTATTGAAGGAGTACAACGCTATTGTTGTGGGGGATATGCCGTATGACTCAGACTATGTGGACCTGCCGATCGGTAAGGATAAAAACAGCCCGGAAAAGATGAGGGTTATTCGCAAGGGCGGAAAGCCGGCGTCAACTTATTACGAAGTGCAGGAGCGTATAGGAGGCTTCACCAAGGTCAAGGTGCTCCCGCACACCGGCAGAACACATCAGATTCGGGTTCATCTGGGGCACCTGGGTTTTCCCGTGGTTGCCGACAACCTTTACTGCAAGGAAAAAGGACAGCGGTTCTGGAACTTTGTCGATAAGGCGAGGGAGGCGGGTCATCCTGCACCTGGAATCAGCAGGCATGCATTACACGCCGAGCGGATCACTTTTACCCATCCCACAACCGGTAAGGAAGTAACTTTTTCATCGCCCTTACCGGACGATATGACAGCTCTGCTCGACTGGCTGCGCGTGGAATGCGGTAAGGAAAACGACTGATTACCGACTGCCGGTGAAAGGAGCCATGAAATGGTAATGGAGATCGATCATGTTGCTGTTGCAACCTCATCCATTGACAAGGGGATGGCGGTTTATCGCGATCTTCTTCACCTCGAGTTTCATTCCACTGAAGTTGTGGAGGAACAAAAGGTGCGTGCGGCCGTGCTGATGGCCGGCAAGGATCGTGTCGAGCTGCTGGAGGCAACGTCGGACGAAAGCCCCATTGCAAAGCACATCGAGAAAAGAGGGGAAGGGCTTCACCACATCGCGTTTTCGGTGGAGAACATCGAAACGGCGCTGGAAGAGCTCAAGAGCTCAGGGGCAAGGCTTATTGACGAAAAACCGCGGATCGGCGCCGGAGGCGCGAAGATCGCATTTCTCCACCCGGCAGCTACTTCAGGAGTCTTGATCGAACTTGTCGAGAGGAGCTGAGTTGTTCGACGGCAGCACATCGCAGTTCCCGTTTCCTTTGAGGTGTACCGGAAACCAAGCAGATTGAATCCTGACCACTTCCTCCGATCCTGATCCCGATCCCGTTTACGGCGCCGACGGAGCGGCGCCCTCCATTGTTCAAGTGGTATGTTCCTTTTCTTCTGGAGGGCGGCAGTCTCTTGCCGCCTCTTCTCTGAACACCGAAGATTTTACCCCCCCTGTAATCCCCTCAAGCTCCATCCATGAAACTGCCGATTCAATATTGAGACGGCGTGCTTCCGCCGTGGTGCTTTATCCAGACCAGTGATTTGTTATTGTCAAGGGGATTGAAATGATATCGAAGCGAATGGTTCCGGTTATGGTGTTGGCAGCTCTCCTGGTCAGCCTGTCTCTCGTGGGTCTCCCCTGGCGCTCATCTCCTGTAATGGGAAATTTCAGCGGTCGGCTCGTCTATACAACCAATGATGGAACTCTCGACCTCTCCGGTTGCTTCAGCCTTCTTCCCGTTGACCGTGAGCTTGAAGATGTCAGCGTTAAAATGTTCGTGGATGGAAAAGAGTACACCATGAAGGTCCTCGAATCGGACAATACCTTTTCCGGCGTTGTGGATTTGAACCGTTCGCTGCCCGAGTCGGTTGAAGCAAGGCTGGAGGTGGACGGGAAGATCATTGCCTCCAGCACGATTTCCCTACCAAGAGCCGGCACGCCCCATGTTCATATCATCCGTTTTTCGAGCCTGTCCTGATTGAAGATCGAACGCCTATGGAGAGCCGGAGGGCGGACGCGCAAGTCAGCCCCTACGGAGAATGTAAACATTCCGTTGGGCGCGTAGGGGCGAACCTGCGTGTGCGCCCGTCCGGCTTTTTTCGCAAAAGAAACTCCCCCTCCTCCAGACTAATTCCCTCTGCATAAGTCGTTGAAAGACCGGTACCCGAACGGTATCATTCCGGAATCAGAACCCATGGACCTTTCTCTTTAGTCTTTAGCGGAATGGATATCTCATGTCATCGAAAATAAAACGATTGGATGAGCTGAACAAGGTCGCCCTCGAAGGCGGCGGTAATAAACGAATCGAAGTGCAACACGGGAAGGGGAAGATGACTGCAAGGGAGCGGGTTGAGCTCCTCGTGGACGAAGGTTCCTTTCATGAGATCGACAGATTTGTCTCCCACAGGACATCCGACTTCGGCATGCAGGGCAAACGGTATCCCGGCGACGGCGTCGTGGCGGGGTACGGCATGATCGACAGCCGGCAGGTTTTTTTCTTTTCACAGGATTTCACGGTTTTCGGCGGATCGCTCGGGGAGGCACATGCCGCCAAGATTTGCAAGATCATGGACATGGCCATGAAAGTGGGCGTTCCCGTAATCGGTCTCAACGATTCCGGGGGAGCCCGTATCCAGGAAGGAGTGGTGAGCCTCGGTGGGTACGCGGATATTTTCCTGCGGAACACGCTCGCTTCCGGTGTGATTCCACAGATCTCCGCCGTTATGGGTCCGTGTGCGGGAGGGGCTGTGTACTCACCGGCGATCACTGATTTTATTTTCATGGTCGAAAACACCTCCTACATGTTCGTGACGGGGCCCAATGTGGTAAAGACAGTAACCCACGAGGAAGTGACCTCCGAAGAGCTCGGCGGGGCCATGACGCACGCTTCGAAGTCCGGAGTTTCGCATTTTACGGCCGGCTCGGACATCGAGTGCCTCTCCAAGATACGCAAGCTGATCTCTTACTTTCCCTCCAACAACATGGAACCGCCTCCAACGATAGAGTCCGATGATGATCCGGAACGGGCTGATGCGCGGCTGAACGAGATCGTACCCGATAACTCCAACAAGCCGTACGACCTGAAGGAGATCATCAAGCTCATTGTGGACGATGGCGACCTCATGGAGGTCCACGAACATTACGCCAGGAACATCGTGGTCGGTTTCAGCCGGCTCGATGGCAGGGTTGTCGGCATCATCGGTAACCAACCCGCACATCTTGCGGGAACGCTTGATATCGACGCTTCGCTCAAGGGAGCTCGTTTTGTGCGGTTCTGCGACTCGTTCAACATTCCTCTGATCACACTAGAGGATGTGCCGGGCTTTTTGCCGGGAACGGTCCAGGAGTTCGGTGGAATCATCAAGCATGGAGCAAAGCTTCTCTATGCTTACTGCGAGGCAACGGTTCCGAAGATCACCGTGATTCTCCGCAAGGCCTACGGCGGGGCATATGATGTCATGTCATCGAAGCATATCCGAGGCGATATGAACTATGCCTGGCCGTCAGCCGAGATCGCGGTCATGGGGCCGAAGGGAGCCGTAGAGATCATCTTCAAGAAAGAGATCGCCCAGGCGGAAAACAAGGAGGCGATGGAAGCAAAGCTCATCGAAGAGTACAAACAAAAATTCGCCAACCCCTACAGCGCTGCGGAGAGAGGTTACATCGACGAGGTAATCATGCCGTCCAGTACCCGCTCGAAGCTCATTTCCGCGCTCAGGCTGCTGGAGACAAAGAGAGAGAAAAACCCTCCGCGCAAACATGGGAACATACCTCTTTAGGGAAACGTGGGCGGAAGTGCTGTGCGGATGCGGCTGGAGTCAAGTATTACATAAAAGGGTTGATAGCATATGTTTAAAAAGATACTGATTGCCAACCGTGGTGAAATCGCTCTCAGGATAATCCGTGCCTGCCGCGAGATGGGAGTTAAATCGGTTGCCGTCTATTCGGAAGCGGACCGGAAAAGCCTGCATGTGCGATGGGCGGACCAGGCCTATTGTATCGGCCCTCCGCCTTCCAACGAGTCTTACCTGGATATGGGAAGGATCATCGACGTCGCGCTGGATTCGGGTGCTGAGGCCATACATCCGGGCTACGGATTTCTGGCTGAGAACGGGGAGTTTGCGGACGCATGTAAAGATAGAGGGCTGGTTTTCATCGGCCCAAGCGGTGATGTGATTCGCAAGATGGGGGATAAGATAACGGCCAGGGGGATAATGAAGGAAGCCGGGGTTCCGGTGATGCCCGGAAGCGGTGGGGAGATCGCATCGCACGAGGCTCTTATGATCGCTGCGGAGGAAGCAGGCTTTCCAATCATGATAAAAGCTTCCGGCGGCGGTGGCGGCAAGGGGATACGCATAGTCAAGAACCCGCGTGATCTCAACAACGCCTATGATATGGCCAAGTCAGAGGCCAAGAAGGCGTTCGGCAACTCCGCTGTTTACGTGGAGCGTTATCTGGAGAATCCGCGTCACATCGAGTTCCAGGTGATGGCTGACAGCCATGGCAAAGTGCTGCACTTTTGCGAGCGGGAGTGCTCTATTCAGCGCCGCCATCAGAAAATTATCGAGGAATCACCATCGCCCGCGATGGGACCGGGCCTGCGGGAGGAGATGGGCGAAGTCGCTGTTCGGGCCTGCCGATCCATCGGTTATCTGAACGCGGGAACCGTGGAGTTCCTGGTCGAAGAGACGGGGCGGTTTCATTTTCTCGAGATGAACACAAGGCTGCAGGTGGAGCACCCGATTACCGAGCAGGTCACGGGGTTCGATCTGCTAAAGCTGCAGCTCAAAGTCGCCGCAGGCGAAAAACTCAACATTTCACAGGAGGACGTGAAAGTAAGCGGCCACTCAATAGAGGCCCGTGTATACGCGGAGGATCCGGACCAGGGGTTTTTACCATCGGTGGGTCGCGTGATCAACCTGGACCTGCCGGGCGGGGCCGGGGTTCGTGTGGATTCAGGCCTTTTCAAGGGTATGGATGTATCCCTTTTTTACGATCCCATGCTTGCCAAGCTGATTGTGACCGAATCCACACGCATCGGGGCGATAAGGCGGCTGAAGCGTTCGCTTGGTGAGTTTCATGTGAGTGGCGTGAAGACAAACATCCCCTTCCTGCTTGCCATCCTGGAGACCGAGTCGTTTTTGGTTGGCGAGTACCATACAGGATACGTTGAGAAGAACCTGGATAATATTCTGAAAAAGGATGGGCCCGAGCATGAGGTGGATGTGGCGTTGATCGCGGCTGCCCTGGCCCATGTCTTGAAGAGAAACGCTACGCGGAAGGCAGACCGGAGCGAACATTCCGGCAGAGGATGGGTGGACGCGTTCAGACCCCTGCATTGAAAGGGCGGATGATACAAATGAAATATTACGTTAGCATCGGCGACATGGAGTACGGGATAGAGTTGACCGAAGAAAAAGACGGCTTGAAATGCCGAACTGATGACAAGGTATATGCAGTAGACCATGCCGAGATAGAGAAAGGTGCGAAGTACTCCGTCCTTATCGGCACAGAATCGTTTAATGTGAGCCTGGACTACACAGGCTCCAACATGGATCTCATAGTCGGCGGCCATCTCTACCATGCGGAAGTGATGGACGAACGCGAAAGGGGAGCAAAAGCGCTGGAAAAAATCCATGACCTGAAAGGCCCGCATGTGTTGAAGAGCATCATGCCGGGCATTGTGATCAAGGTCTTTGTCGAGGAGGGGCAGATTGTCTCGGCAGGCGACCCTCTACTTGTTCTTGAAGCGATGAAGATGGAAAACGAGCTCAAGGCGGAAAAAGAGGGGATTGTGACAAAGGTCCATGTTACCGAAGGTCAGACGGTCAATTCGAGCGACCCTCTGGTTACTACAGAATAAACCCTAACTTTGCAAAGTTAGCCCGCTTATTTCATCCTCTTCTGCTGCGGCACCGTAAACTGCACTGTGGCTGCGTTTCATGCCGGGAGACGATCCTCAACCTGTAAGAACAGGCCTGCGGTCGTCTCCTGACATGCGCCTTGCCACATCACAGTTTACAGCTACCTCGCGACGAATAGTATGAAATAGGCGGGCTATGGTAAAAAGCCATCTTCAATCATTTCATCGAATCCAACTGCTCCTTAAGGCCATCGTTGTCCGGAAACTTATCGATAGCTTCTTTAATCGTTTTCATGGCCTCGTCCGGTTCTCCGGCCGCTTCCAGGGCATGGATGAGTGTGAGATATATATCAGGATCTCCAAAGGCAGGTGCTTCGATGAGAGAAAGCCCTTTTCGTGCGAGAAGAACAGCCTTCTTGGCGTTTTTCGATGATTCATCCTCGAGAAGGATCCGTGCCTGAAGGTTATTTATATATGGGTGAAGCGGTTTTATTTCTGTAACAGCTTCCAGCTCGTCGAGGATTTCTTTTGCAACTGTATAGTTTTTAAGCTCCAGCTCCCCATAGGCGATCTGATACTTGAGCCATGGATTGGGCCCCCATCTCAACAGACATTTTCTCAAGGTGTCCACTCCTCTGGCGTACTCGGAGATGTTGATCAACGAGGTTCCCAGCAACGAGTAAATCTGTGGGTCGGCGATTTCAAGCTCTTCCACCGCGGGAGCTAGAAAGGCCACGATGTCTTCGTACTTTTTCAGATAGGAAAGGGCGTATCCCAGGTTGACATAGTTTTTAACGGTTCTCATCCCGCCCACAACGGCTTCCCTCAGATACATGCTCGCTTCATCATACCGTTCCAGCTTGATGTACAGATCCCCGAGCGATGACTTTACGGGGAGAGTCTGTGGAAGCTCCTTTATCTTTGATGCCGTTGCATCGGCCTTTGCCAGGTCGCCGGTCTCCTTGTAGATTTCGATCTGCATGAGCAGCGGTTCGGTCAGGTTCTGCTCAGAGCATTCAGCGGCAGCCTTCTCAAGGGCTACAAGGGCTTCTTCATAGTTGAAAAGCGATTTCAGCAGCTTGGCTTTGAAAAGATACGGAGCCGGGTCGTTTTTCTTTGATCTTTCGATCGCCTTTTCCAGAACCGCAAGAGCTTTTTCGTGTTCCATTTTCCGCTCAAACATCACTGCCCGGTACAACAGTGCCTTGTTTGAGATCTTGTCCTTTTCCTCGAGCTCATCGAGAAGCTCCGCTTCCTTGTCGAAGAGTTCGCCTATCCTGTATGCGTCCAAAAGTTTGTAGGCGGCGTGGAACTGCTCAGGATCGAGGTTCCATGCATCCTTATAGAATTCGGCGGCCTTTTCGTAATTTTTCTGACTCATGTAGAGGTCGCCGATCTGTGCGTTGATTTCCGGGGTGTTGACATTTTCTTTCAGCGATATCATCTCTTGAATCGCATTTTGCGGCCTATGAAGCATGGTGTTCAGCTGCGCAAGCCTGCTGTACAGCATGTTTTTGAGATCATCCGAATCCATGTTTAGGGCCGCGGGCTTGATCTGCTGGAACAGTTGAAGTGATTTTTCATACTGCTCCTGGCTATAGTAGAGTTCTGCTAGGCTTACCGCGGCCGTCAGGAAATTGGGCTCTATATTAAGCGCTTTGATGTATTCCTTTTCAGCATCCATGTAGATTTTGTTGTTGGCATAGATCTGTCCGAGTTGAAACCGGATTCTTGCACTGTTGGGACAGACATCAACAGCCGCGTGGAACAACATATCGTCGCTTTCCCACTTCTTGGATTCATCGTGGGTTTTCTTGGCGTAAACGGATGCCAATGCGATTAACATGATTGATGCGATGCAGGCGAATGTTTTTGAGTGCCTCGCTTTGGTCATTCCCGAACCGATGGCGAATATGCGGTCAAGGACGAGGCCTGCAATGAGACAAAAACCAAGGGATGGGAGGTACAGGAGCCGCTCCCCGAAGACCGTTCCGATCACGATGGTGATGTTCGAAACCACAAAAATGGTGATGAAATGCCAGAATATGCCGAAACTCAGGATCGGATTCCTTTTGAAGAGGAACAGCCCGATCACCACCAGGGCTGCTATGAAGCCTATGGCCACAATAACCGCACCTTCCCACGGGTTGGTGCTCAGGTTGATTGCTGCGAAAGAGTAGTCGGGCGAAAGCTCGATCGGCATGATCATTAGCCATATGCCTTTGGATAGCACTTTCAAGGCGGTGTACAGCTGCGTGGTGTACGAGTTGGCCGCTTCGATAATGTTGTCCATCGGAGATTTGATGGTGGGCGTCAGGTATCCGATCGCACAGTAACGTGCTGCGATGTTCAGCCCGACCATTGCTGAGTAACCCAGGTACATGCCGAATCGGGCCGCAACGCCGAAAGGTCTCCGTCCGGCAAGGGCTTGAACAATGTCGTAAAGCACTATGACTCCGAGGAGTGTGATTACGTGTTCTTTCGTGAAGAGACCTGCCAGGTAGAACAGCAGGGAAAACAGGTAAGGCGCGAACCCGAACCTTTTTCCTTCATAGCTTGCTTTCAGATAGAAAATCAGTGACAGCATGAAAAACATTGTGCCAAAGAGCTCGCCGAACCCTGTAATGTAGGACACGGCCTCTGAGTGGATCGGGTGGCAGGCAAACAGAAGGGCCGTGAAAAAAGCCAGCCGGGGCGAGTTGAACAGCTTCAGAACAACGATGAACACAAACAGGCAGACGAGGGCATTGGTGAGGATGTTCAGCATGTGGAACGGCAGGGGATTTTGCCCGAATAGGTAGTATATCACTCCATATGCGCTGAGCATCAGGGGCCTGTAAAGAGCCTGCCCTTTAGGCTTGAAGAAGGCTTCGGTGAACTTGCCTTCGTGTGAGCGCTCCCAGTACTCCTGGCCGAAGAGCTTGAAAATCCCGGATGGGTTTTTTTTCAACGAAGTGATGGAAGCGTTTTCGGCGATGATGTGAACATCATCGTAGACCAGTTCGAAGTCACATGTCTGGAAGTAGAGGGCCAAGGAAACCAAGAATACAAAAAGACCCGCGAGGATGGTGAATCGGTTTTTTTTTGCACTTGATGTTTCATCCGCGGCTATAAAATTCGATTCCGCCATTTTTCAATAACTCCAGAGATGTTAATAAGTTGATTCAAAATGCCCTGCGCATGAAAGGCAGGGAACTGCGGGAAGCAAGGTTCGTGCTTTCAGAAACATGGAATACCTACTTCAAGCCCATTTTTGCCAAGATATCGAGCGCTTCTTTGATCTTCGTTTTTTCCGCGAGGGGTTCCATGCTTACAATAATTTCTCTTACCTCATTCTTGTCAGCCCCCAGGTTCAGCGCCCCAACTATATGTGAATGGAGCTGTGTGGGAACTCCTGTTGTTGCCAGGGCGGCTACCGCGCAAAGCTCCCTGGTTTTGCCGTCGAGAAACGACCGTGAAAGCACGCGTCCGTACGCGTCCTCCAATACCCACTTATCGTACTGGGGATGAAGGGAATGTAAAGATTCCAGAACAGGTTCGGCATTTTTCTCGTAAACACGGTCAAATAGCCTTTTTCCTTTTTCAGCGCGGCTCATTCCGGATTCTTCTTTTTCAGTGTTCAGGAAAGTGCTGGCATCCAATCCTTTTTCTTCAGCTATCCGTGCGAAGACCATTAGCCCTGTGATTGCTCTGGGGAATCCGGCGAAAAGGTGGGCTTGGAGGAGGATTTCATGGATGTGAGAAGGGTGTACTCCCTTGTCCAAGGCGGAGTTGATCAGTGCCTCGAGCAGGTCGAACTCTCCGATGGAAACACAAGCCAGGACAGCACCGAGGGGAGCGCATGCCGGTTCGGCATCATCTTTAAGGAGGTGGTCGAAGATTGTTGGATCTTTATTCATACTGCTGGTCGAAGGTGTGTCCAGCTAATTGGTTATCCGTGTTTACCAGAAGAATGTCGAAAAAAAGGCTTCTATCAGGGGCACGTGTTCCAGTCAATATGTTTTTTATATAACTTCGAAATGGCTTGACTTTCAACGTAATTTGAATCAACTATAAACCTTTTTCTCATCTCTTCCGAGATGAATAAACAATGGTGCCTAGTTTAAAGGAAATGCAGTCTTTGAGAGGTTGGATCTGATACATATCAACCGGTTTTTCAACTTTCTCTCAGGGCGGCTGGATCGAGCAGGGGCAAATCAAGCTCCAGTTCTTCATAAAGCTGTAATCGTGAAAGGATCTTCAGATGAGTATTGTTACAAGAACAGTGGTTATAGGCGGATTGGTTTCCATATTATTCATGTTTCTTTCGAATGATATCGGGGCCGCGTCCTTTACGGCTGGTGCGCCGGACCCGTTTAAATCCCAGCAGCAAGATGGGGGAGATGCGAAGATCAGGCCGCAGCCTCAGCAAGCACAGAGACCGCCCTCTTCGCTTGTTCAGGACGTCATGAAGCACCGCGGCGGTACTCCTTCCCCTTTTACCAGGTCGTATGACGAGCTGGTGTTGCTTGATCTGAACAAAGTGGATTACGATGCGGACGTGCTGGCCGAAGTCAACGGCATAAAGATAACGCGCGATGAATTCCGGAACAACGCCATCATGTTCGTGGGAGCCCTTGAGATAAACCGTTTTGTAACAGCAATCCTTGCGGAAATCGGGAGGGAAAAACGGATCGCCGAAGGGGCTGATCCCGCCGCTTTCGTGATTAACGACAAACTGGTGGAGGAGGAGGTGCTGAGTCAGTTCAAGATGCAGCAGCAGCAGGGGCAGATGTCGTCTGAGGTGACCATCGAGGAGTTCAAGGAAGGCATCGATAGCACCTACGGATGGGAGCGGTACTGCGATATGATCGAGGCGATTCTTGCCTTCGGATTGGTTTATATCCCCGATCCTGAACCCAAGTCGGAAGCCGACCAGGAGGCAGCCGAAGAAGGTGGGGAAAAGGAGCTGGATCCTAACCTCCCGATTGGTGTCAACAATGAAGGTGAAAAGGTAAACATCAACATCCCCATGCTTACATGGAACGCCATGGGGCACTCCGAGCAGGACTTGAGGAGCAGGGACACCATCAACACGATGTATGGAAGCGGCCAGCCCATGAGCGGGATGTTGAAGCCGCAGTTTGTGCGTCTTGTCAAGGAGTCGCTTCTGAGAACACTGGATGTCGAGTATTTCTATTCCGACAGCCTGAAACCGGGCCTGTTTCTGAGGATTGAGGACAAGGAACTCCCTCTGGATGACATTTATTCCGTTATGTATGATAAGATTTCCCAGCAGGACAAACAGCTGACGCTGCGCGAAATCCTGCTCATGAAGTCGTTGGACAGCGCTCTGCTTGATGCGGGATTCTATTTGACAGATGATGAGTTAGAGGCGGCATTCAAAGCTCACCAAGGCGACTACGCCGGCACAATTTTTCCCCTCGAATTCATGATCCAGCTTTATGGCTACTTCAACATGGACAGGTACAAGAACATATACCGCCGCAGGGCGGGATTCGAAAAAATGATCGCGGATCAGATGAAAGATGACAAGGAGTTGAAAGAAGGCGAGGTATCGAAAGAAGACTCGGTTTTGAAAGCGTTTTACGAAGGGCCGGCAAAGCTCTTTTATGAAAACGGATCTGTCAAGATCCAGGTTATATTCGCCGGTATCTTTGATCAGGCCGAGAAAAAGTACCGCGAGAACGGTTATGCCTGGGCCCTGGAAAGAATCCAGAACGCTCTTGCTGAAATCGAAGGGGGCAAGGAGTTCGATGAGGTGGCCAAAAAATTCGAAGGCGAAGGCGGGATATTCACAACCTACGACTTCAACCTGCTTAATCGGCGGGAACTCAGGATGACGCTCAATGACTCGTCGAAGAGCGCCCTGTTGTCAGGATATTCTCTTTCGGATTACATCTTCTACCGAAGCGTGCCCGGCGAGATTATCGGGCCTGTTGTCAAGGAATGGTCCGATCTTGGCAACCCATCGCGTAAAGGTGTTTATCTCGTGAATGTCGTGGACTTTTTCGCCTCACAAAAGATCACGCCTTATGAGCAGCGGAAGGAAATGGTTAAAATCGATTATCTCGATCAGAAGTTCATATACTGGGCTCAGGAGGCACTGAAAGAGGCTGATATCAAGCTGACACTCAAGAACTGACCTTGGACATCGACTAGGCAGGCAGTTGTTTAAATGGAAAAGAGCCGGTCCATCTCCTGGTGCCTTTTCGATTCAGGGCCGGGTCATCCTTGCATGAACATGGCCATTGACGAGGTAATGCTGTACCGATGGCCCGGAACCCCGGTTCTGCTTCGCCTATATTCATGGACCCCCCCCGGCCTGAGCCTCGGGTATTTTCAACGGTATGGCCGAATGGAAGGAGAAGACGCGGTCCGGGAGTGTGGCGCTGTTGTGACCCGGCGGATCACGGGCGGGGATGCTATCCTGCACTTCGAAGAGCTGACCTTTTCCCTGGTGGGAGAGGAGGGGACGTTTCCTTTCAACGGTCCGGTCAAGTCCTCATATCATCGAATCCATGATGCTGTTGCCCTGGGCCTGGAGGAGCTCGGGATCTCCGCGCAAATGCGGAAACCTCCTGCTCCGGCAAAAAAGAGTGATACGGCGCGCGGCGAGAACGGCCGATGCTTCTACAATGTAACCGGGTATGACCTTGTTTGCGGTTCTTTGAAAATTGTGGGATCGGCACAGAGGCGGGTCGGTGGAAAGGTACTGCACCACGGCTCCATCCCCCTTGCCAGGAACCCGCTGACGCCGGAAGCCGCGGACTTGTCCGGGCTTGCCGGACGCTCGATAACAGGAACTGAAGCTGCGGAGGCTGTAAGAAGCGGCTTTGAAAAGGCGTTCGGATTACACTTCGAACAGTGGAAGCCTGATGCATCTTATGTCGATGACTATAAAAAGTTTGCGGATGGCAAGTACGCGTCACAGCAGTGGATCAAGCGGAGGTGATAGAACGGCTCTT
The DNA here is from genome assembly GCA_964542475.1 of uncultured Phycisphaerales bacterium. GTDB lineage: Bacteria > Planctomycetota > B15-G4 > B15-G4 > CAYZWU01 > CAZIUL01. Next base: position 35,770 of record CAZIUL010000015.1, read on the forward strand.
AGCCAGTAGGCCCGAGGCCTTAGCCGCCTCTTGAAAGGGTTGGTCGATGCGGTGTGAGTTCGTTTACGGCGCCGCTCTGTCGGTGCCTCTTTTCTTTTCTGAATCCTTAACCCTGAGCCCTTCTTCTAACCCTCAGGCATCCAACGAAGAACGGGTTCCTTGACCGCCTTGAGCTCGTCCAGCCTGCTGACATCCGTTGTGAACGGCGCTTTTTTTAGGCTTTCCGGGTTATCCCTCGCTTCTTCTGCTATTTCCTCCATAACGGTCGCAAACCGGTCGAGCGTCTCCTTGGACTCGGTCTCCGTCGGTTCGATCATGATCGCTTCCTCGACGATCAGGGGAAAGTAGACAGTGGGTGGATGAACGCCCTTGTCGATGAGCCGTTTCGCTATGTCAACGGTTTTTACCCTCTTGAAACCCTTCTGGTTGGCCACGAACTCGTGCATGCATATTCGGTCGAACCGTACGGGGAAATGTTTTCCCACCTTGACCCTGAGGTAGTTGGCGTTCAGCACCGCGTTTTCAGCAACCCTTTTCATGCCGTCCGGCCCAAGCGTAAGGATGTAGGCGAACGCCCTCAGCACAACCATTGAGTTTCCGAAAAAGGAGCGTGTGCGGCCTATCGAAAGGGGAAAATCATCGGAGAAGTAAAACCCGTCCTTTCCCTTGACCAGGCGCGGGACAGGCAGGTACGGCGCAAGGTGGGAGGCGACACCGATCGGTCCGGAACCCGGCCCCCCGCATCCATGGGGGGATGAAAATGTTTTGTGCAGGTTGAAGTGCATCACATCGATCCCCGCGTCTCCCGGCCGTGTGATTCCGAGCAGGGCGTTGAGGTTTGCGCCGTCCATGTAGACCTGTGCGCCGGCCTCGTGGACAAGCGAACAGACGGTTTCGATGTCCTTCTCGAAAAGCCCCAGGGTGTTGGGGTTGGTGACCATGACAGCTGCCGTGCTGCTGTTGAGGTGCTTTTTCAGGTCGTCTAAGTCTATAAGGCCCGTTTCATGGGAAGATTTGATCTGCCTGGTTTTGAACCCTGCAAGCGTGCATGACGCCGGGTTTGTACCGTGAGCCGAGTCCGGGATCAACACCACGCGCCGTTCATCCTGTTTTTGCTCTTCGAGGTGTTTGCGTATGACCAGAAGCGCTGTCAGTTCGCCCTGTGCTCCTGCCGAAGGGTGGAGGGAAACCTCGTCCATCCCGGAGATCTCGGCAAGGTACCGCTCGGTCAGAAGCATAAGCTCGGTGAACCCCTGTGTGGTCTCCGAAGGTTGGTACGGGTGTAGACCGGCGAACGCGGTAAGAGTACAGGCGCTTTCGTGAAAACAGGGGTTGTACTTCATGGTGCAGGAACCCAGGGGATAAAAGCAGTCGTTGACCCCGGTGTTGCGCCCGGAAAGTTCGGTGAAGTGGCGTACCAGGTCGAGCTCACCGACCTCCGGCAGGTCCGGGGGCGAGCTCCTCAGGAGCCTCTCCGGTATGAAATCGTTGGAAGGCGGGAGATCTTTCTCATCCGGCAACCTGGTTGCGCGGCGGCCCCGCCTGCTTTTTTCGAATATCAGTCTTGAATCGCGCATTATCCGAGACCTTTCAAAACCTCAGCCAGTTTTTCGACATCGCTGTCCGATGTCGTTTCCGTCACGCAGAAGAGCATCAGCTTGTCGCAACCCGTGTAATCCCTGCCGAGATCGTAGCCGCTGATGATGCCGTTTTCTAGAAGTGCGGCGCTGACCTTTGATGCAGGTATTGGACAGCGTACGACGAACTCCTTGAAGAACGGCGCGGTGTACGTCAGGTCGAATCCGTCGATAGCCGCGATCCGTTTTGCCGCTCCGTGGCTTTTCTTGAGTATGATGCGGCCAAGGGCTCCGAAGCCTTCGCGCCCGAGCGCGGTCATGTACACCAGCGCACGTATCGCCATCAGGGCGTTGTTGGTGCATATATTGGATGTGGCTCTTTCTCTGCGGATGTGTTGTTCCCTGGCCTGAAAGGTGAGCACGTAGCCGGGCTTTCCCCTACGATCCACTGTCTGGCCCACTATTCTTCCTGGAATACGGCGCACCAACTTTTTCGCGCAGGACAGGAAGCCGAAGCCCGGGCCGCCGAACGACATCGGAACACCGAGCCCCTGCCCCTCGCCTGTTGTAATGTCGGCGCCGATTTGCCCGGGTGGCTTGAGAACGGAAAGCGAAACCGGATCCGTCGAGACGATCGAAAAAGCCCCCCGTGCTTTCGCCAGGGACACCGACGGCTCTACATCTTCGATGCAGCCGAAGAAGTTCGGATTTTGGAGGATGACCGCTGCCGTATTCTCGGTCAGGTTGCCGTCGGTTTTCTCCATGGAGGTCGAACCGTCTTTGGAGACGGGAAGCTCCACGACATCTACATCCAGGCGCTGCAGGTAAGTGGTCAAAACCGCTCTGAACTCGGGGTGTACGGTTTCTGAGACCAAAACCCTCTTTCGTTTCGTCGTGTCTACCGCCATCAGGGCCGCCTCTGCCATTGCCGAAGCGCCGTCATACATGGAGGCGTTCGAGATTTCCATGCCGGTAAGCATGCATATTAGGGTTTGATACTCGAAGAACGCCTGAAGCGCGCCCTGGCTCAGTTCGGGCTGGTATGGCGTATAGGCCGTTACGAACTCGGAGCGGCTCGCCAGATTGTCTACGACCGCCGGAATGAAGTGGTGATATACACCAGCTCCCAGAAACGAGGGCATTTCAGAGGACGGCCTGTTTTTGGCGCCTAAAGATTTGATTTCGGCAACCACATCCATTTCGGGCATCCCCTTTGGGATGTCGAGGTTCCCTTTCAGCCTGATCGATTCCGGGATGCAGCGGAAAAGTTCGTCTTTGTTTTTTATTCCGATGGCCTTCATCATCTCAGCCTGATCGGATTCCGTGTTTTGAATGTACGGCACGTTAGCTCCTTAGATCTCTAAATGTTCGAAGGTTCAGAGGTTCCGGGGTTCAAGGATGCTGATAGACATCGCCATACCTTGAACCCCGGAACCTCTGAACCTTGAACCTCCGAACCTCTGAGCCTACTCAGGTTCAGACAGCTGAATGCTTCTCAATCGCTGTCGCCAGTTCCTGCGTCATCACCCATCTCTTCTTCATCTTCGTTTTCGAGCTGAGACGCATATTCCTCGGGGCTCAGGAGGTTTTCGATTTCCGAAGGATCGCTTGCCTTGATTTTGACCAGCCATCCTTCGTTGTAGCAGTCATTCGATATGAGCTCCAGCTCCTCTGCAACGGCTGTGTTTACCTCGATGATATCGCCGCTGATTGGGGCGAGGATGTCCGATACCGCCTTGACCGATTCGATCTCGCCGAGGTGTTCTCCCTGCTCCGCCTTGTCACCTACTTCGGGAAGCTGAATAAACACCAGGTCTGAAAGATGTTTTACTGCGAAATCACTTAGTCCCATGGTGAGCACTTCGCCTTCGAGCAAGCCCCATTCATGGGATTCCAGATACCGTCTGTCTTCGGGAACCATGGTGTAACTCCTTCCTTTCGATCTAACCATGAATTGTGCGTCAAATTTTGTACAACATTTTTATCTTATATACACCGTGTGGAGCAGCTCTTGTTCTGCTGTTGACAGGCAATCGTACTTTTTGAGAAATCATAGCTTCCCAGACAAGCCCAGCCCAGGGAATGCACTGAAGCATGAAATATTGATAATTGTAAAAATAGTTTCAAGCCAAAAAGTTTAAAGAACTCCCCGGTTATGCGGCGATGCGCCTGAAAACAGTTTCCAGACTCGGCGATTGTTGCTTTTCGTGCTTCAGATACCCCCGGTTAAATGACGATTTGAATATAGATTACAGCGTTTAGTCATAAGGACCCAGGTTGCTGCTGGAACAGGGGTTCGGTATTGGAGAGTTGTAAGAATGCCTATTAAAGGCGATCTTGTCCGAATCGATTTGGCCGGTATCTTTCAGATGTTGACCCTCAACCAGAACGAGGGAACGCTGAACATCTATTACGGGGGCAAGCACAAATCGATCTACTTTATTCCTCGCGGCATAATCATACCATTTGACAAGGATACGATGGATGACAGGGTTCTTTCCCTTCTTTTGAGGCAGGGCAAGCTCAGCGATGAGCAGCTCGAGAGGGCCAGGCATAACACCGATACCCTGAACACGGATCTCCTTGGCGCTGTGCTCCAGATGCGCTATGTTTCACAAGAGGATGTTCACGCGGCGTTCATGTATCAGGCGGAAGAGGATTTTTATGAGCTGTTCCTTGTCAAGGATGCATGTTTCGAGTTCCTGGAAGATGAAAAGCCTTCAGACGGGAAGACTATGGATGAACGCTTCATCTTGTCTCCGGAAAACCTGCTCATGGAAGCCGTGCGCAGGAAGGATGAATGGAGCCACATCCGGAACCTTGTGCCGTCCGATGTGGAGGTGTTCGAAACAATCGAGCATGGACTCCCCGAACATGTGAACGATGAGAACGGAGAGTACTCGCTGATCTTGAGTGCCATCGACGGCGTGCGAAGCGTCAACCGTATAATCGAGAAAACACGCCTTCATCGCTTCACCGTTTTCAAGAAATGTTCCATGCTTGCGGACAGCGGCAAAATAGCTCCGATCGATATTCATCTGCTTGCCCTGAGGGCGGACGAATCCATCGAAGCGTCCCGTACCTGGGATGCGATCGATCTCTATGAACGCGCATTATCAGCGGGCATGGATGATTATTCCATACTTGAGAAGCTTGGGAGCGCCTACGAATCAGTGGGCGAAAACAAGAAAGCGGTTGCACAGTTTTACAGGCTCTGCGAGCTGTGCGAGGCAAAAGGGGCCCTGAAGCAGGCCATCAGGTATTACACCCTTGCCAGGAAGCTCATGCCTATCGAGATCCGGGCGAAGGAACGCATCTTTCAGCTTTATCTCAACAACAGGGAACTTTTCGAAGACTCTGATTATGATGTCATCTCCGAAGGAAGGGAGCTTGCGCTTGTTTTCAAGGAGATCGGCCGCTCGCAGGCGGCAACGGAAGTTGTGCACCTGATGTTCGAGGCGTTCAGTGACAGGAAAGACGTGCTTGACGTACTCGCTCAGCTGGCATTGGATATCAGCAGCCCGGCAGTCGCTCTCACGGTCATGCAACAGCTGGGAGATCTTTTGCTCCGAGACAACGACAGCTCGAACGCCCTGCGTGTGTACCGGCGCATAAAGTGCATTGATCCGGAGCATAGGGGCATTGATGACAAGCTCGATCGGTTGATCGAAGACGACCTGATTCTACGCAAGAAAAGGGGTAAGGCTCTTAAAACGATCATGCTGATCGTTGTGTTTATCGGTCTTTTTTCAGCCTATTTTCTGTTCAACTCCATGGCGTTCGAGGCATATGCAGCCATCAACTATGAAGACCTTGTTGCAGAAAACGAGTTTGACCGGGCGCGCACAGAATATGAGAGCTTTTGTGCCGGCTATCCCTTGAGCATCTACTGGTTTCTTGCAAAGGAGAAGCTTGCTTCGATCCAGAGCTTGCACGAGAGACACAAAACCACCAGGGATTTGAAGAAGAGGTATGCGGAGCAGGAAAGAATCGAGGCTCAGATCAAGGCGGAAAACCTATACAGGGAAGCGTCGATTCATTTGAACTCCTCCAACCTGGAGGATGCGTTCAGGCTGATGAAGAAAGCATCGGCTTACGCAACCGACAATGCGTGGAGCGAGGAGAACGGGCTGGAAGATAAGATCGCAAGCCTGGCTCAATACTTCGAGGATGCCGGGGAACTCGAGCTGCAGGCACAGAAACTGAATGAGGCCGGGAAATACAAAGAGGCCCACGGAAGGCTGGCCAGGCTTGCCGATGAGTACAGATTGGCTCCCGGTGTTTGCGATATAACGCTGCCGATCTTGGTGAAATCGAACCCTTCAGGCGCCAGGATCAGGATAAACGGTGAAGACGCATATGTTGCTGATGGAGAAAGAAAGGCTGTAACGCCGGCGGTTTTGTACGTCCCATCGAGCCGGGCATTGGAGGTCGAAGTTGAGAAAGAAGGGTTCATGGCCGAAAGGCATGAGATCGATGTGTTATCGAACCACGAACTGAGCTTCGAACTGCGTTTCAGATCCGAAAAGGTTTTCAAGATTGGGGGCATGCTTGCCTCTCCGCCCGTTCAAGCCGGGGCAATGCTGGCTTTGGGGTATCGCAGCGGACGGGTGAAGCTGTACGATCCCGGGACCTCTTCCTTTTTGTGGGAATACCTCATAAAAGACCTCAAGAACATCGAATCTCCCCTGGGTGTCGCTGAAGAAATGGTGATGTTTTGTTGGGGGAAGGAACAGGTTTCAGCGCTGTCGCTCGACAACGGAGAACCGTTGTGGGAAAGCAGGCTGCCCGGAAGGCTCTCGTACGCGCCTGTCAAATCCGGAGGTGCTGTGTTCGTGGCGCTTGACCCGGATAAGGTGGCGCTTCTCGATCCCGAAACCGGCCGGATACGGCTTACCGTTGACCTCGACAGCGCGGCAGCCTTGGGTCCGGTCCCATGGAAGCAGGGTGCCGTGCTTGCACTCGAAAACGGGCTGCTGGTGTGGATCGATGGCCGGAACGGATCCATCTGTTTCAAAAGAATGCTATCTGGCAGGCCCACCTCCATTGCTGTGAGCGGTGATAAGCTGCTTGTGGGCGGCGCAAAAGGGAGTATCGAGTGCCTGGGAATGAACTCTGCAGAGCTTATCTACTCGTTCACGGCCGCTACGGAGCATCCCGTCAATCAAATCGCAGCCGAAGCGGGGTATGTGTATACCGTGCTTGGAAATAAGCGCATCTTGGCTGTGGAAACATCAACGCTCCGGGTTACCGGAGAGTTCGAGCTGCCCGAAGGGAGTATTTGCTTGAGCAAAGGAGGAGGGCGGAAATCGATTGCCGCCGGAGCCTCCAACTCGATGATGTACCTTCTGAGGGCGTCTGATCTGTCACAGATCCGAAAATACCGTGCAGGCGGTTCGATCGACTTTTACGGTTTTTCGCTTGAGGGGTACGCGTTCTTTTACTCGAGTGACGGGGTTCTGAACGGTATTCGCTATTGAAAATGCGGGTTAGAGCACTTTTCATTCAGGCTGGTGTGCTCTAATGACGATATTCTGTATGGGTTTGGTTTGGTTCAAATTTGTTTATCGGGGAAAGGCGGAATTGGGAATCATCCAAAACATAAAAGCCCGTGCTTTGCTAAGCAGGTTGAAGAAACGCATCGAGACGGACGCGTCTCCGGCTGCTGTCGCCGAGCTGGCGCGGTTTTACATCATCTCGGGCAGGGTCGGTGAGGCGTACACACTGCTGAAGCAGTACAAGGACGTATACGCTGATTCTGAAACAATAAAGGATGTCTGGTCCTACATCCTGAAGGCGAGAGCGGGCGAGAGCGTGAGAGATGCCATTGATGCGGCGAAAAACGATCCCACACCGGAGTCGTTTATGAGCGTTGTTGAGGCATACCGTGTCAGGGATGATACGGATGCGGCGGCAGAGTACTGCGGGAAGCTCATCAGCCGGTACCCGGATTTCGCTCCGGCTTATCTAACGATGGCGGAGTTGCGCCTATCACGTCTGGTCAATGACTATTCGGCCAAGGATGCCGGTGCTGCGGAAGCGGCGCTCTTGAAGGCCATGGAGCTGGACCCGGGCGATCAGGATGCCCGCTGTCTTCTGGCCGGCCTGTACTATTCTTGTGCATTGACGACGAAAGCGTCGGGCTTGGTGCGGGAGATCCTGAACGAAGCACCGGGCCATGCTCGGGCTCTCGAGATCGAGGAGCTTATCGGTTCCGTTCCTCTTCAGGACGAGGACACCGATTTCAGGTTTTCGGAGATCGAAGAGAAAAGGTCGTTCATTCATGAATGGCCGAAACATGAATGCGGTGCTGAACCCGCTGGTGCCGATTTCGAAGCTCCTCAGCAAAGCTGTGCCGATTTTGCCTCCTTTATCCAAAAGTCCTTGGATGTTGAGGGCACGTCAGCAGCTGTTTTTATCGGCCATGGTGATGGAGATGAAGCGGTTGGAGCCGGTGTATGTTGCGACGGGTCGGACTGGCAGGCCTTCGCTGAGTTTGTGGATACATTTGGGAAAGCCGCACGAAAATGTTCTCTTCGCATGGATATCGGAGCCTTGGAAAAGTGCGTGATCGAAGGCGAAGAAAACGCGGTAATCTTGAGGGATCTGCAAAGCGGCACCGCGGCCTTTCTTGCCGATGACAGGAATCGCGTCAATAAGATTTATCCCGAATTGCGGGATATTGTTGAGCAAACGGCAATAGTTACTGGATCGGATGATGAAAAAGCTGCTGCAGGGACTCAATGAGAACATTGGGGTGCGCGGGAGTTTGATTATGACCCGCGATGGAGTGTTGGTGGAAGACTGCTTGAACGTTTCGCTGGAGCAGGAAACCATAGCCGCGTTGGCTTCATCGCTTTTGAACACCTTCTCAAGGACGGATTCCTCTTTCCGGGTGAAAAAGCCCTGCCGCGTCACGCTTTCAGCAAAACATGGAAGCCTGATATTCGAAATAATGGAAAGCCTTGTGCTTGTAACGGTCGTTGACAAAGGCATCGACATCGATGTCACGATGCTGGAGATAACCGGGCTGGCCAGGAGGCTGCAGCGCATGACTAGAATAGAAGTGTAGGATTCTGTAATCTGGGAGAGATGAAATCTATGGTTCAGATCAACTTTGCGAGGAAGGAGATAAACTGCAAGATAGTCTACTACGGGCCGGGCTTGAGCGGGAAGACCACCAACCTTGAGGTGGTACACGAGCGTGCTCCCGAGGAGAACAAAGGTGAATTGACATCCATCTCGACCGACGGCGACCGTACATTGTTTTTTGATTTCATGCCGTTGGATCTGGGCGAGATCGCCGGGATGCATACGAAGTTCCACATATACACGGTTCCGGGCCAGGTTTATTACAACTCAACGCGCAAGCTCGTTCTGCTTGGTGCGGACGGTGTTATTTTCGTCGCTGATTCGTCGCCCGGTGCAATGGAAGCCAACAAGCAATCGTTGGAGAATCTGGCGGAGAATCTGCTCGAAATGGGCAAGGACATAGCAAAGGTGCCCCTTGTGATTCAGTACAACAAGCGCGACCTTGAAGGGGTTATCGATGTTGAAACGATGGAAAAGGAGCTGAACAGGTACAACGCTCCTTGTTTTGAAGCTGTAGCAAGTCAGGGAACAGGAGTTTTCCAGACGCTGAAGACGATTTCCTCGTTGGTGCTCGAATCAATCAATTCCAACGAAAGAAAAGGGAATCTCGGTCCGGCGGAGATTCCCGGCGCAACGGGGATCGCAGATGCGCAGCCGTTGCAGGAAAAGGCTGCGGAACCTTTCCTCGCTTCGAAACCCAGCCCTGCGCCGACTGCGGAAAAGCATCCGGTGGATTCAGCGGAAGCAGTTCCGATAACGGGTGTCGGCCCCGGGCAGGAGGCAGTTGGGAAAGGCATGATAGAAAGGAACCATATTCCTTTGCCTCAAGATGTTGTTGCTGCTGGATCGCGGCAGCCGGGGGGCGGACCGGGGCGGTGCCCGGAAAACGATCTGTCGGCGAAGCCGGTGGCTGAGTTGCAATCGGCTGTTGCGGTTGCGGTGGAGAGCGGGGAGATGCCGGATGTGTGGCATGCTACAGAGTCCGTGACCCAACAGGAGCAGCCTGTTCCGCCGGAGGCACCCGTACCTGCGGGAAAGACAAAACCATATCCTGTACACGAAAGAGATTCTGATCGGGGCCGGGCGTTTCATAACAGCATTCCCTCTCGATATGCGGAACAGTCTGCAAAACCCGCCGGCACGGCTCGTGAGCGCTCCCTTGTGATTGGTGGGAAGCCGAAAAAGGCGAAGGTAAAGAACAACAACACAGCCATGGGTGTGGTTCTTGTCATTTCGGTGGTTTTGATGCTGGCAGCGGCTGGAGTTGCGTATTTCCTTATGGTGTAGAAGATCGGAAATCCCGGGCGACGAGAAGTTACATCGGTATATATAAGGGCTGGAGAGAAGATCATGAATGATATGGAGCTCAGAGACAGACGCGTGGTGTTTTACGAGAACGACATACAGCAGATCGAGAAGATCATGCAAAAGTTCATCAAGCTCACCAAGGCGAAATGTGTGCTTCTGGTGGATAAGGACGGGCACATGATAACTCGTGTGGGCGGAGAGATCACTTTCGACCAGGACACCATATCTGCTCTTGTCGCGGGTTCTTTTGCCGCCACCAAGGAGATGGCCAGGCTTCTGGGGGAAAACGAATTTTCCGCGCTTTATCACCAGGGCCGGAGCGATAACATTCAGCTTTCACTGGTGGGAGATCGCACAATTCTTACGGTGATCTTTAACGAGAACACAACCCTTGGGATGATTCGGCTGTATGTTGCTGAGACGGTGCGCAAGCTGCAGGAGCTTTTCATTGAGGCCGATAAATCCAAGAATGAAAAAAAGCCCGGCGTTGCCGTTACCATCGCAAAGGAGTACAACTCATCCGCCCAGGACAAGCTCGACAGCTTGTTCGATGAATGAGCTCAATCTTCCTTAGGCGCGTTTCCCCATGATGAAAACACGCCGGGTTTCCACCACGCCCATTCCCTGCAATTCTTGCAGGGAACGGTTTCGATCTCGCCCGAGGCGTGAGCAGCTCTTAGATCGTTCATTTTTCTGTCCCGCCATGTCCGCATCACGCCGTCACTCACATTGCCCAGGGGATTCGATAGATCAAAATCCCGGTCGCAGCAGACAAGGCTTCCGTCGCAGAAAACATGGGCGTGGTACCATAGGTTTGGGCATGGATACCGCTTGGCCGGAACCGCAAGGCTGGTGCCTTGCCGGTTCATTTCGTTGATGCTTTCCACTCTTCCTCCCCAGGAATCGAATGTTTTGATGTTTACTCCCTCGATACCGGGCCTGTTCCATTCCATTCTGAAACGGTCCGTTTGAGACCTGGTAAGGTCCACGTCGATGATCTGTACCCTGACAGCGACAGGGCATCCGGATTCCATGTTCAAGCGTGTGAACCCAAGTATGTTCCTTTTAACTTTTTCGAAATCCCCCCCGACACGGATCCGGCTGTAGGTGCTTTCATCTACTCCATCGATGCAGAGGTAGATCCGGGACAGCCCGGTCTCGATGATCATTTTTGCCCTGTCTTCGTCCAGAAGCATTGCATTTGATGATATTTCGGTGTTCAGGCCGCGTTCGGCCGCGTATGCGATCATGGACTCGAGGTTCCGGTTCAAGAGAGGCTCCCCCCAGATGTGTAGAACCGCTGTTTCGGCAAAGGAAGCGGTTTCATTCACAATTTTGCGGAAGAGGCCCGTGTCCATGTCTTCTTTAGGTCGCTTTGTGATCCCCAGTCCTGTCGGACACTGGGGGCATTCGAGGTTGCACCTGTTCGTGGTTTCAATGTACACGCGGTCAGGCGGAAGCGAGGGAACAGGAGTTCCACGCTTCCATGCAAGATAGCGCCTTGGCATCGTAAACAGATTTTTCAGGTTCATTATCCTGTTCTCTCCACACTCCGCAAACAGGACATCAGCCTGTACACGAGGTAGGCAGGCAGCCCTGCAAGCGGGCCGAATCTCCGCTTGAAAGCTCCCAGTTCCTTGCGCTTCCGGAAATGTGCCTGGGCTTTCCGCACCATATATTCGAGCCTTTCATCTTTGATATCAGAGAGGTTGAAAAACGCCCTGACCCCTCCGGCTCCGTCGTCGAAATAGAAAGCGTTCTGGAAATCATCCGCATCCGGCGCTTTCGATTTTTTCGCGAGTTCATCCCAGAGTTTTGTTCCCGGAAAGGGCGTGGCAAGCGAAAACATGACTTCGTCCAGGCGGAGGCGGCCGGCAAAGGTCAAGGTTTTGTTGAGTGTTTCTTCCGTGTCACCAGGCAGGCCCGCCATAAAGTAACCTTTAGAGCGTATCCCGGCGTCCCTGGTCCAGGCGACCGCCCTTTCGACCGCGTCGAGGTCGATTTTTTTGTTTATGCGGTCGAGAATCTCCGGAGAACCGGATTCGATGCCGTAGTGGATCTGCGAGCATCCAGCGCGTTTCATGACAGCCAGAAGATCGGGCGAGACCGTGTCCACCCGGGCAAGGCACGACCACGAGAGGCCCGGATCCATTCGGAGGATGCCTTCGCACAGAGCGCGCACCCTTTTCTCTTCCAGCATGAATATGTCATCGCCAAAATATAGATGCCGGGCGTCGTAAGACCGGACGAGGCTCCTTATCTCCGAAAGAACGCTTTCCGCTGACCGCACCCTGTATTGTTTTCCGAAAACTCCCTTGTAACAGTAGGCGCACGAATACGGGCATCCCCGGCTTGTCAGCAGCGTATAAACGCGGTCCCCATCATCCGCTCGCAGCTCGTATTTATCGATCTCCATGAGGTCCCGCGCGGGAAAAGGCAGGGTGTCCAGGTCCTCTATGAGGGCGCGGGGAGGATTCAGTTGCACCCGGTTTTCGATCGAATAGGCGCAACCGTCCACTCCTTCCGCCCAGCCGCCCTCTGACGCGTTGTTGACGAGTTCCAGCAAGGTTTTTTCCCCCTCACCGTAAACCACGGCATCCACTCCGCTGCACGCGGCCGCTGAAGCCGGATCCACTGATGGGTGAGGCCCTCCGAGCACCGTTCTAAGGGAAGGATGTTTTTTCTTGGCCATGCAGGCCACGCGGACCGAGTCTTGGAAGTTGTTCGTGAGGCAGGAGAGGCCGAGGATGTCCGGGGGGGCATGGTCGAGGATTTGTTCGACAGCTTTTTCCGCGGTCATGCCGGGTGCTAACCCGAAATCCATGACAGTTATCCGGTGGCTGTGCATGTTATCCTGTCGCAGGTAGGATGCCAGGTAACCCATCCCGAGCGGGGGATAGGAGTTCTTCATGCCGCTCCACGGAACTGCCGCAAGGATTATGTTCATCGACTTACCCAAAGCAGGTTAACCTTTCACTCGATGGTAAGTACTATCGGCATCTTGTACAGACTCTTTGGTTTTCGAAGAGGACCTGTCGAAGCTGATAGCCCGCGGATGCGCCTCTTGTCCGTTTTGCACGATATGAACAGGGTGCGCGTTGGACCGGGCCCCCAGCCGCGAATAGAAACGAGCGTGTTCCGCTGCTATTCTATCCCAGGAAAGCGAAAGCGCGAACTCCCTCCCCTTCTTTCCCATTTCCCCGGGATCGAGATCAGCGGATTGTTCGATTGCTTTTTCGATCCCTTCGGGATCGTCAGGGTTGTACAGAATACCGGCGCCCTCGGGCAGGTATTCGCGCACAAGCCCTTTGTCAGGGGCGATAACCGGTTTTTCGAATGAGAGCGCGAGCATGAGCACGCCGGACATGTGCATGTCGCTGTAGGGAAGCACCACGAAATCGGAAGCGGCAAGGAAAACGCCGACCTTTTCATCCGGCACGAATCCGGCGTAGAGATTCAACCGTTCAGGGCATGGCTTGAACGGCTCCGAGATCTCTTCGACCACAGCTCTGTCAGATACCTTTCCGGCTACTATCCAGGTTATATCCGGTATGCTTCCGATGCTGGATAGGACGCGGGCGAGCCTTCCCAACCCCTTGTACCGCCTCAGTGTTCCGATAGAAAGGTAAACGGTTTTGTTCTCCGGCAGCCCCAGCTTTTTACGTGCCTCTGCTTTTGTGAGCATGCTGCCGTAACAATCGGCATAATTACCGTGCCTGATTATGGCGGAAGGCGGGCGCGGTGCCGTTTTGAAACGTTTTTCGAGCGCGATCAACGATGCCTTTCCTAGGAGAATCGTGTGCGCTTGAGCGAGCAGGAGGCGGCGCAGCCGGTTGTCGAGCATCGCGTACCTTTTGTCGTGCGCATTTATGTTGTGTGCGGTCCATACCAACTTGTAGCCCAGCAGACGCGCTGCCTTCAGCCTGGCCATCAGATACAACCATTTCATGATGGAGTAAGCGCGACCGGGGAACTGAAAATGGCTTTCAGGCCAGTGGATATGGATGATATCCACATATCCTGCGTTTCGAAAGAGCCACATGAAGCTCATGTGGCCGGGGTCGACGAGCCTGACTTCTGTTTTATCGATCGCTTTGTGAAGCGCGTCGATATAGCGGTTTTCCGGGTTGCGAAATGGAAGAGGTGCAACCACGGTTTTTTCAGCAAGGGAGCTTATCAGGTCGAGGTAGTCGACGGCTGTTTTGTCCCAGCCCCTGTTGCGCACCAGTTCCCTGCCCATCCAGCCCATTTCTGAAAGAGCGGCCCTGCCCGGCAGTTTTTCGAAAAGGGAGACCCAGTCTTTGGCGTTGTTGCGGATGAAGAAGCCGTTGACTCCTTGCTTTACCGGGCCTGTGCCGGTCGGCGCTCCCGCAACCGCGATGGCCCTGCCACCCGCCGCGTACTCCATCAGCTTCAGCGGCGAGTACTGGAACCCGGGAGCGCTGTTGTTGCTTTCAATCGAATAAGGGGCCACGCAAAGGTCGGACTCTTCGATCTGTTTTACCACCTCTTCAGGGTGAACCCTGCCAAGCAGTCGGACCCGGTCTCCTGGTAGGGACCGGGCAAGTGCTGACAGTTCCTCGCGCATCGGACCGCTTCCGAGTATCCGGATCTCGGCGTTGCCGTCCCATTCCCTGAACGCGTGCAGAAGAGGCCTGAGATCGTGGCTGCTGTCCAGGGATCCGGAATACAGCAGGATCAGCCTGCCTTTCGCCGGTGTTTTTTCATGTGGGGCGGTCGACAGGAACCGGCTGAGGTCAACTCCGTTGGGCACGATTTCCAGGCGCTCTTCAGGAACATTGAATTCGCGGGAGAGCCTGTCCGCCAGGTTCGGGGTTTGAACCACAACGGCCCTTGCCTTTCGATATATCCTTTTCAGCCTGGCTCTTGAGAGGAGCAGATAAATGAGGCGGAGTAGATCGCCTGGCTTGTTAATGCTCCCCTTCCACGATATAGGCCCGTTTTCTTCGATGACCACTAAGCGACCCGCTTTTTCGAACGCACCCGCCAGGATACCGCCGTAACCCCACATCCTTTCAACGAGGATATCGAAACGCTCCAGATGCCTGGATAGAAAGGCGAGTGTAAGCCTTTTGTGGGCGTCGTAGCGGAGTGGGTCGATTCCCAGAACGAGCGAGTCGGTTTCCCGGCCGTTGCAAGGCTCGATTCCGCAGTCACCGAGCAGTTCGACCTCGTACGGGCCGTCAGGAACCGGATCGCCGGCGTGCGCAAACAGCAGGCACAGAGAGACACCTTTTTTATTGCCAAGCTCACGTGCAAGAGAGAGCACATGCTCCGAAGGGCCGCAGCCGGAGCGGTACACGAGGCCGCAGGCTGCATAGAGAATGCGCAAGGTGTGCGAGCCGCTTCCTGTTTCCTTTTCTGATGGGGAGACGGTGCAGCTCATGGTTCATCCTTTGGTCGTCGCTTTTTCCGAGAGATCGCCCTTGGTGCTTTCTGCGATGTCCCAGACAGCATGATGCCTTCCTCTGAGGTAATGGTCAAAGGTGCCGAGAACACGGCCTGTTGAAACCAGCAAACATGTCAGGAAAGTCCAAAAGATGAACTTGGGCTTCCAGGACATGATGCTCATCAGCGCCTTCAAAGCTGAAACCGATCCGGATGTGGATACCTTGTACGCGGTTTTTTGAAGAAGGTGCAGATGTCCGGCCTGGATTCTGCGGCGTTGTTTCAGGAAATCGTGCAGGTTATCCGGGCCTCGGTTCCTGATGACGGCGTCCGGGCAGTACCGGAGCTTCAATCCCTTTTGCCTGATGGCGGCTTCGATCGCGGCCTCGTCGACAGCCAGGTCTTCGGGGATCGATTCAACGATGCTTTTGAAGGCCACTGCCTCGCCGAGTTTTGGATTTACAAGGGCGATCTGATGATGGACGCTCCAGATAAGGTGGCATGCGAATCCAAAAAACGTGTTCTTTTCGTTGACCGGTACCGGTCTTCCTCCGGTCATTCCCACTTCCTTGTCCAGCAGGGGTTCGAGCAGCTTGCCGACAGCACCGGGTTCGGGGAGCACATCACCGCTTAAAAGAACCACGAAACTACAGGCGGGATACTCCTTCAAGAAGAGGTTGATCGCCGCGCATTTTCCGTGTCGACGGCTCTGGGTGATCAGCTTTATACGCGGATTTGTTTTGGCTGCCGCCCTGACCGTTTCATCCGTTTTGTCCGTGGATCCGCTTGAAACCACCACGATCCGGGAGATTTCGATGCCGGGCGCCTGCTCCATGGAGACCCGTTCGAGGAGAGCTTGGATGTTGCGCTCCTCGTTGTGGGCCATTACAGCCACACAGGCTTCAGAACGGTTGGCTGACATTTTTTCCGTCAAGTTGTCCTCTCCGCATCTTTTCTGATGACTGATCCGCCGTGCCTGTCGATAGATGGGAAATGGCATATGATGCTTGAATGATGCTCATTTCCTGGCAAAGTAGCAGTGGTATTTATGGGTTGTGGCATGGGGCTTGACTGGTGCTTGCACCGGTTCATCCCTTTCATGCGCGGCATCCCATGAAATAGTCAAAGTGCGCTGCAGACCCGGCCGTCGTCTACAGCAGGCAAATGCAGCGCTGCTGCGGACCGGGCAGCCGTCGTTTTTTGTTTTTTCTGAGCAACAATGAACAAAATATCAAGAAAAGAGATTCTGGTTTTGGCCGGATTGACCGTTATCGCAGCCGTGCTTAGGGTTCACAACCTGGGTGAATGGCCTGTCTTTGGCGACGAGATCAACACTATTGTTGAATCCAGAGATCTCACGGACTCCACTGAGTTTACCGGGATGAACCGGTGGACACGCTCGACGAACCCATTGAGCCATCTGCTGATCGCTTTCAGTTTTTCCCTTTTCGGGCATTCTTTGTTTTCAGCAAGGTTGGTATCCGTTTTTTTCGGGATTCTCGCAATTCCTGTTTTTTTTCTTCTTGTCAGACGTTTGTTCGATACAAGGGTCGCGTTCCTGACCGTGCTGTTCATGACCTTTTCACCCAACCTGGTTTTTATATCGGGATATGCCCGTTACAACTCCATGCTTTTCTTCTTTGGGGGAGTTTCGTTTCTGTTGCTCTTGTCAGGTTTTGCCGAGGGCGGATTGCTACGCCTCATTTCCGGATTCCTGCTTTGCCTGGCCGCGGTTCTTACACATATGACCGGTGTGATGGTTCCCGGGGTCTTCGTGTTGGCTGCTGTTGTGTTCGCGATCCTGGTAAAAGCAAAGCGTTTAAGAGTTCTCCTGGCTGTCGGCTTTGTGGTTGTTCCGTCAGTTGTTCTTGCCGCCCTGTTCAGGGATGATCTTGCGTGGATTTGGAAGGTTGTGGTCGCGAGTTTTTCGGGCACAGGCCTGGTGGGCTACACACCTTTAAGATTGATCGCTTCAGTAGCTTACAACGACGGCGCACTGTATCTTGTTTTTGCTTTTCTTGCGACGGTTCTAGCGGTCTGGGATAAGCAGGCTGAAGAGGTCGCAGTAGCCCTTTACTGGTTTTTTCCCTTTGTTCTTGTCGTTGTCGGAAGTGCGTGGTTTTCCACCGGACCACGTTACCTTCAGTCCGTGATGCCGGGCCTTTACATCATGGCCGCGCTTGGCGTGCAGCCCTGGCTTGCCTGCATCGGCAGGAAATCAAGGATTGCCGAACTGTTTCTGCTTGGATTCATCGTGGCTGTTCAGGGCCCTCTCCTGGTCTCCAACTGGATGGACGGAGGCCGTTACGATACGACTTCCGCAACCGGTTTCATCATGGAGTGCCATGAAGAGGCTAGAGATGAGCCTGTTCTGGCGGAGAGTCACATGATCTATGAGTATCTATCCGGGTACTCGTTGGATGTGCAGGAGCTGCCGGAGACTCTTTCGGGCTTGATTCAGGAGCTGAAAGGTGTCGAAAGCGCCTTACTGGTGTTTCCGCTTCAAAGGAGGATACCTATCGGTTTTACAGGAGCTGACTACAGGATGTGGATCGAAAGAAACTGCCGACTGCTGAGAACATTCGGTTCGAATCGATTCGATTTCATGCGCTACGAGGTAGCTGTTTACAGGTATACAGGAATTCTAAAACGAGATGAAATGAACGGTCGGTCCGGTGGGTAGGAAGGGTTATTTGCAGTGCTTATACTTTTTCCTGTAGATGATAAGCCCGACCAGCCCTGAGCCTATCAGTAAAAGCGTTGAAGGCGAAGGCATGGGTGTGTTCGACTTCATGGTGTCCAGGGGTACGACCTTGTTTTCGGTGTGGGATGCCGAGCTTTGTGGATCCTCGGAATCAGAGGCCAGGGGGTTGTTTGCGATCATGCTTACTGAAAATAGAATCAACAGAAGTGTCAGAACCGCAATTTTATTCATTGTTTACCTCGTTCAGCTTCGATGCAGGCTTCGCGATTCTGAAATGCTGCAATCCTTGTTTACACGCGGCTGCACCAATAAAAACAGTCGATTTGATCGGAATGCCGGGCGACAAAACTACCCTAACTTCAGTCCCTGTCTTTGATAACGCAAATACCTATTTAGGCTTTAACACCATTCGATAAGAAAGGCATTAGAGGTTTTTTTCAACCTCAATTGTATTTTGAAGATACTACACTTTTTTTCCGTGTGGATCAAGTGATAATGGAAAAAACAGTAATTTTTTTTCATGGAAGCACGGATATGTTTTTAAGGAATCGGGAGCAGGATCGGGAACGGGATCGGAAGATGAGAGAGCCTGTTTACGGCACCTCGCGACGACGAATATAAAATAAGCAGGCAAAGAAAAGTGCCTTCAGGATGCCTGCTGTAAGCCGCATTCTGTCCCTTCCTCACGGAAGGTGGCAGCCATTCATCTAGGATTCGCCTCACGGTGAACCTCGAACGACCTACCCGGGAGTGCTTACGATGCGGGCCACATCATCCTCCCCTATTTGGTCTTTCTCCGGGTGGGGTTTACCTAGCCGGGAAAGTCACCTTTCCCGCTGGTGCGCTCTTACCGCACCTTTTCACCCTTACCCGCATGTTTGATCATGCGGGCGGTATTTTTTCTGTGGCACTGGCCCTATTCTTGCGAACGGTGGGCGTTACCCACCACCCTGCCCTTTGGAGTGCGGACTTTCCTCTCCCTAAAAAAGGAAACGGCTGCCTGGGCATCCTGAAGGCGACATTTATATAAATAGTGAGAAGGTTCTTGTCAAGTCTTTTGATTCAGGCGCTAATGAAGGATCAGGGCCTTAGCCAGCTTATTTCATACTCTTTGTCGCGAGGTGCCGCAGCAGAAGAGTATGAAACATGCGGGATAGTCCATGCGTCATCCATATCAAAAGGCTGAATAGAGAAAAACACTGTACGGTTGAATCAAGGAGTAGGTTTCATGGAGTTTGTCTACGTAGTGAAAAGGTATGATCTTTTTGACCTCGAATTTCCGCACGGTTTCCTGGCAGGGATGGATAGCGGTGGGGTTGCTGAGTTCCTGTCTCATATAAAAGAGAAGGGCTTTTTCATCGAGAGACGGTTTTGCGAGATGGATTCCGGCTTCAAGCAGATCATTCCGTATTCAGTCATCGAACACAACAACAAGGTTTTGCTTTTGAAGAGAACGAGTTCCCAGGGAGAGGCGCGGCTCCACAACAAGAGTTCGATCGGCGTCGGCGGTCATATCAACCCGATTGACGGAGCGGAAGACACCTTGATGAACGGATGTATCAGGGAAATCGAAGAGGAGCTGGTCATCGAAGAAGATTTTGAGCCGGTGCCCAGGGGAATCATCAATGATGAGTCCAATGCCGTGGGTTCGGTTCATTTCGGAGTGGTTTTTTTGGTACGGCTTGGCGCCGGCAATGTAAAAGTCAGAGAGACTTCCATGATGACAGCCGAATTCGTCGATATCGGGGAGCTGAAACGGATGATCCACAGAGAAGATACTAATTTCGAAACGTGGTCTTCCCTGATCATCGATGCACTGGATTCGGTTTTGTCTTAAAAGGAATAAAAAGGCAGCCACTGGATAGATTGGAAAGGTGGATAGAGGAAAACACCTATTAAAAGCCTAAATAAGGATCTTTTTTAGAAGGACTCTAAATAAAGGGGTCCAGTGGCCACCTATTTTTGTTTGGTTTTTAGTGAGCAAAAAATTTCAGAATATTACTGTCATTGAGAGCATTTGATCTAATTGGTTAAAAGAAGACGCTCTGAAATCCCAACCACAAAATTTCGGGCATCGTGGATCAACAATGTATTTTCCGGTAAATAAATTGTCAAAGCCTTTTTGTAAATTATTCCCGATAAACTTGATACATCAATATCGGCTATGGAATCCGCATTGCGAAAAAACCAAGATAACATGTAATCTCGTAGTCATTCTACTAATCGGTGGGTCTCAGGACGCTCTTCAAGGAAATATTGAATTTTTGAGGCGTCTTGTGGGAAGAAGTTCCGGGAGTGGGTGTGCTGTACGGTATTAGAAAATCTCGCTGCAGGGATCAGGAAACGAGAAAGCCTGTGCTGTTATCCCTTGCCCGAGAGGTTCGCCAGAAGCAGAAACCTCATTTCTTGGTTTTCGGAGATAAGTGAAACTCCATTGAATCGTTGTCTCCCCTCTTGATTAAAACAGTTTTTCTTAATGTCACGTATCCCTGGGATTGAATGATCAACCTGTATTTTCCAGGAACTATGCTGGAAAGTGTGGCATGTCCCAGTTTTCCGGTTTTTACCTTAAAAAATGAGTTTGCGGGGCCTCCTGTGATCGTTATACCGGACGCCAAAGAGAAACCGGATTGCTCCTGCACTGTAATTTCGATGTTCCCCAGATCATCCAGCGTGACCGCACCAGCATTGTTTTTGCCTTCATGCACCCTGATCTGTTTCGGTTTGATGACGGGCTTCTGAGGGTTGCCGAGCACGATATCGTACACGGCAGGTTTCAATCCCAAGAACACAAACTGTCCGTTATCATCGGTTCTCGTCCACATTATACCGGTCTTGGCAACAGCCTCGTTCGCAGGTTTGTTGTTATGCTTTGTTTTTTGTGACTGGTTTTTTGGAGATGACGGAGCATCAGGCCTCAAATAGACGCTGATTCCAATCAGGGGGGATTTGTTGAACGCTTGAACCCTGCCTTTGAGTGTTCCGCTGCGGTCCAAACGAAAATTCAGATAGGTTTCTGAATGATCAGGAGCAACGGACAGATGTATAGGCCGACTTTTTTGAAAGCCTTTGGCAGACACCTGGATTGTGTAGCTTCCGGGTTTGACGTGGTTCAAGCGGAAGCTGCCGTCATCGGTGCGGAAAAACATGTTTTGTTCTTTTGTCCCGGATTCAAGCGAGGCGTTTTTCACTTTCCCGGGCCCAAAAGTGCCGGAACTAAGGGTCACAAAGAACTCCGTCAAGGGGAGATAAGTGGACGAATCCACGACCTGACCGTGTATATTGCATAACGGCAGCAGTTCGATAAGTATGTTTTTCTCATCAGGAACGATGTCTGTTATTATTCTGCCGTTAAAGTCATGTTTCCAGAACCTGACCATTAATATATCGTCCGGTAGAAGCCCGTTCACCAGAAAGCGGCCGTCCTCCCCGCTTCTGTGGAATCCCCTGAAATGTGTGAGCTCTTTGTTTTTTGGCAGGTTCCATTTGTATATATTGTTTATTGCATCGAGATTGCCTGACTTTTTGTTCTCGGCTTGTTTTAGACGGCTTTGGATCTGTTTTTTAGGGCGAACTGTATTACTGTCGCTGTTTTTGCCGGAAGGATCAGATGCAAGTGCAACGACCGTGACAAGCACATCGTCCAGAGGTGCGCCGAAGCAATCACACACAGTTCCTGAAATCGAAAGACCGTCTGCAAGAGACAGTGTCAGGTTCTTATTTTCACCTGCCCCAAGCACGATTTCCTCAGGAACCGAACGGAGTTCATCTGAGACAGCGGAGATCCGGTATTCGCCTTCCGAAAGCTTTTTAAACGAAAAACAGCCTTCAGAATCCGACAAAGCGATCGGGAATATCTGAAATACTCTTGTAAGAACCGGTTTGACACCGTCGATCACTATCCGCGCTCCATCTGCGCAAGAACCATCCGGTTTGTAAACACGCCCCTCGAAACTCGAACATGAAGAGAGCACGATTTCGATGTTCTCGATGGTCTCGCCCGGCAACAGGATGAGATTATTGATAAGAACCGGCGCATGCGTCTGATGAGAAACCAGGATTGTGATCTCTCCCGCACCAACCGGTTTTAGCAGGAATTCGCCTGATTTATCCGAAACCGTACGGATTTCCTTTTTTTCCCATAGATCGCTTTGAAATACCCTTACCTCAGCGTTTTCGACCGGCCTTCCATCAGGATCGAAAACCATGCCTGCAACAGCTCCCTCTTTTTTCAGGTAAATTTTATGAACTACATCAGTTTTCTTCATTCTGGAAAATGAGTCCCTGACAAGGGTGGAATACCCGTCTGCACGGATCAGAAGACGGTAGCCCCTGGTAGGCATTTTTTCAAAATGGAACATTCCTTTTTCATCTGTGCAGAGCTCTTCCCTGTATACCTCCCTTGATTCTCCCTTCTCTTTGTAACCGATTGCGAACGTTACGCAGGCCGCAGCGACTGGCTGAGCAGAATCCGCGTCGAGCACGATGCCGTTCAGTGGAGGGGCTGCTTTTAGCGGAACTTTGACAAAGTTCTCCTTATCCTCATGAATGAACAAGGCATCCAACTTCTTCAGATCGAAATCACCATGAAATACCTCGAGATCGATTTTTTCTTGAGGAAGGCCGGTGAAACGGAATGTTCCATCCGCTTCTGATTCGACCAGGGAGGAAAAGGAACTGTTGCTCGCGCGAATCAGGGCCTTTTGCACGGGCGTTTCTGTTTCTATATCAGTGATCAGTCCTGTCAGCAGCAGCCCGGCTTCTAGCTCGATTTCGATATCGTCGTCAGGCAGGGCCAGCATTGAAGGAGATGGGGCAAAGCCCTCCTTTTTCACATGAAGCATGAAGGCTCCTTCTTCAGGAACCGGTATGCTGAAACGTCCATCAGCATCTGAATACACCGTTGCCGTGTGGTCTCCGAGCGGGATTGACGGCTGGAGGAAGTCAGGGATAGCGGATTCAACAGTTACTTCGGCCTCATTTACAGGATCGCTTTGTTCGTCGACCACCCTTCCCCGGATTGATGAGGAGAGTATGGAAGATGGGATGGTTTCTGTTTCAATAACCGCTCTGATGGAATTTTCCGGCAAGTCTGTCGATGATTCAGCAAGGTTGTTGATTGACAGGAGCCCGCTTGGAACTCCCGTCTTCTTGGTTTGGGAGGCGTTTTGTATGCGGTGGGGGGTGTCAGAGGGCCCGGTTGGCTTTGTCTGGTATCCGAATTCAAAGTCCGGTAACAAAAAAACAGACAGGGCAAATATAAAAATTCCGAAGACGATTACGATGCGTAGCGGGAGGGATGTCGATCTGATTGACAAAGGTTTCTTGCCTGTAAAATCAGTTAGGCGGACGTGATCGCGTGCTTTTGAGTATCCAATAATGCTCTTAATGGTACCAATTTAGCATCTGATTCGCAAATGTTTGGCAAGCTCATCAACTGGTGTCAAAAAAAGAAGCACCCCCGGAAGGGTGCTTCATAGTTTCCATCGCAAGGCAACTCCTCTACAATTCCTGACGCGGCAAGAAGTTAAAACTATTACGAGGAAACTTCCATCAATACCGTAAACCGTCAAAAAGCCTATCCATAAAAAACGGTTCCGGTATCAAAGAATCAAAGAGCGATTTTTTAACCGCTTCATTCTCTGCAGGTGAATGAAAGGTCCGCTTCATTCTCTGCAGGTGAATGAAAGGTCGTTTTTTTCCTTATTTAACCTATTGACGGAAACAAGTTTCTCAAGGTTCGATGATTTGAAGAGTTTTGTGCACCTAATTGCATGTGTGCAGAAAAGGCACATATAGGACGCGGGTTGAGCTGCTCCGTTTCAGTGATGAGTAATTAACATACGTAATTAACATACAGTAGGTCACGATGTTACAGAGGGCTTAGGAGCAACCGCTTGATTAATGGAGGCATGTTTTTTGCCTACCAAGAAACTAAAGTTTTGCTTTATCTGGAAGGAAATTTTGTAGAATATACACGGATTCAAGGGATTCAAGAGTTGGAATTGATATAAAATGAGCCCCGTGCGAAAAAGAACGGTTTCAGTTCCACCGCTTCTGGCCGTTGTTCTATCTTTGGCAATGCTTGCCTTGGTCAGTTTTGTTCTGTTTTGGACAAGCGAGAGCTTTGAAGAACATTCTGTCCCGAAACCTGCAGACACCGAATCAAACCCCACAGATGTTCACGCTGATCCCTCTGAAAAGCCGCACACTCACGGGGAGCTGAACGGATCAGAGCCAAAAGAAGCTGTTTTTTCTATATATGAGCAGGATGCTTTCGAGCACGTTGCTGCCCGTGGTGACCAGTGTTTTTGCATCATGGGAAAGGTGATGATGAAGAACGGCGGTCCCTTGCCGCCGGGTCTCAAGGTCACATGCCTGCCCAAGGAGCCCCCGTTTGCATCGGTCTCGATCCAAAAAAAGAATAACAGCGAGTCGACTGCATTCACGGAAAGCGGGGATCTCTTCGATGCGTTGACTCAACCAAATGCCCTTATCAGCCGGAACGGACTGCTATTTCTCAAGGGAGTGGAAAACAGGAGGCTTTTCCTGTTTCCTGTACACCCGTATTACAGAGCTGCAAGAGAATTGCCGCAGCAGCCTGTTCCGCTCGAAAAGATCGAAAAAGGCGAGATTGCAGGAAAAGTGGTGTTGATCCTGGAAGAGGCCGGTGTAATCGAAGGCAGGGTTCTTGAACCGGATGGCGGCCCGGCTCGCTCAACGACTCTAACTCTCAAAGAGGAGTTCAGCGCGTTCAGCGTTTTTTCGGCCCGGAAAGGGATTGTCACCCCTTTTACGGTAGAAACATCGGAAAACGGCACCTTCCGCTTCGAACAGGTTCCTGTAGGCCTGATTATGATCCTTGAAGCCGGCTTGTCCGGCTTCGCTCCTGTTAAAAAGGAACATCTCGTTGCAAGAGCGGGCAAATCAACACGAATAGAATTGACCTTGCCCATTCCATCCTCGATATGCGGTATGGTGAAGAATAGAGCCGGGGAGGGCGCCCCAAGCGTTAAGGTTGTGCTTGGAGAATCCGCGATTTCGTTCAGCAGCCCACAGGGCGTCAAGCCAAAGGAAAGCCTGACTGACCGAGATGGGAGGTTCGAATTTTCAGATCTGCCCGAAGGCAAATACACGTTGAAGCTTCTCGAGTCCGGTTATCTCAGGAAATCGCTGAGCGGGATTACGGTTTTACCCGGTGAGACGATAGATGACATTGTGCTTGTTCTCGATGAGGGCCTGGCGATTTCAGGAACAATTTCGGACCAGGCGGCTGAACCCATCCCCCTGGCAGATATCACGGCTACAAGATCACTAAACCTCGGCAATATAGGCGAAAGCATAACGGACATGCAGAATCCTATAGAGGCAAGGGCGGACGAATCGGGTCGTTTCGAAATCAAAGGCCTCGACAGCTCCGCCTACGACTTGAAAATAAATGCTGAAGGTTTTGCCCCGAGCGAAAAGAACAACATCAAGGCCGGCAAGGAAGAGCTTTACGTTGTGCTCCCAAAAGGCGGGGTGCTCAAGGGTATTGCCTTCTCTGCTGTGGATGGAGGCGCTGTAAAGGACTATACGATACGTTTGAAGAACCGTACAGCGCAGGGAAGGTCGTATTTGGATCCTATGGGCCTGAAGAGTGAAACCAAGCACACGGTCCGTGATGAAAAGGGCAAGTTTTCGATCACCGACCTGTCGCCCGGGTCCTATAAGCTGACATTCAAAGCGGATGAACACGGTAAGTTGACAATCAACAATATCGAGGTGGAGTCAGGCAAAACCGTTTATGGAATCATAGCTGCGATGCCGGGTGAATGTGTCATCTCCGGAACAGTTGTTGACTTTCTCACCCGCGAGCCGATCGAGGGGGCCATGGTTTCCCGGAAAGCCGGTTTGGAAGGGATTCTTAGAGGGTTTATGGATGACGACGCAGCTTTTTCAGACTCGTCTGGATGCTTCCGAATGGGCGGGTTGGCAGCGGGTTCTGTCAGGTTGATCGTAACGCATGCCCGATACAAAGATCTGCCTCTCGAAGAAGTAACGCTACTAGAAGGCGAAAAGAGGGAAGGGCTCGAGCTGTTGATGAGCCGGGGATCCGCTATAGAAGGGCTGGTGTCGGGTCCTGACAGGCAACCCCTGTTCGGTGTTCACATCCTTGTCACTAACATGACCGGCACCAAGATCAAATCAGCCAGAACCGATGGAGACGGCAATTATATAGTGCAGGGCCTTTCCAAGGGTTCCTATGCGGTCACAAAGATGCCTGACAGCTTTTCATTCGACCCGGACAACTCTGCCAGCGCATGGATCAGCAGCATCCAGAGCCAGAGCATTGTGTTGGGAGAGGATGAGATCCGGGAGTGCGACTTCACGGCAGGACTTTTCGAGGAGATCGGATGCGAACTTACGGGAGTCGTGCGCGAAAACAGCCTGCCCGTATCAGGCGTGGTTATCAGCCTGCTTCCTGCCGGCCCCAAGGAGGGAAAGGCTCTGAAGCCGAAAACCTCATCGTGCAACAAAAGGGGTGAGTACGGTTTTAAGGGTGTCGTGCCCGGCCAATACACTCTGCGCTTCGTCAAGATGGGGGATATCTCTCTCGGCGCTGCCAACGAGATAGTATTCGAGTTGGAGGTGCCTGACCTAGTCAGCTTCAGGTACGACGTGGATCTACCCGGCGGATCGATCTCAGGCACGGTGAGGGATGAAGAGGATCACTCGTTGCTCGACTCCATCCGCATTGTTCTGGAAAAGAACGATACGGATGGCAGCGTTGACTCCTTCACGCATGCGAAGGGCAACCGCGTGGCGGAGATCTATACGAATCCGGACGGCCGATTCAAGCTGTGCAACCTGCGCGAGGGTTCCTACAGGATCCGCGCGGGCGGCGGGAACATTTTCGGAATGAACCCCGGGGGATACGGGATCCGGACCGTTGATGACCTTGACATCGCTGAAGACGAGCACATGGACGGTCTTGTCATCGATCTCAAAAAGGGAGGCGACCTTGAAGGACATGTCATGGATTTTTCCGGCTACCCGGTAGCCGGCGCTTCCCTTTATATCCAGCCGGCCGGCAGCACCGAGCTGGAATCCTATTCCGAGTGCATAACCGATGGAACAGGATTATACAGCTACAAAGGGCTGACCCCGGGCAACTGCACGGTTGTTGTCAAGCATCCTGATTTCGCGCTCAAGGCGTGTTATGGTGTCCGGATCGAAAAGGAGGAGGTCACCACGCTGAACATGACCCTGGATGAAGGTTGTGCGGTGTACGTGCGGGTAACAGGCAAAGAGCCCGGCGAGCTGTTGGCGGGCGCCCATGTTGAGTTCAAGGATGAGGCCGGTCATGACCTCTACGGTTTGATGAGCATGGTCGATATAATGAGCAATTTTTTCGGGGAGAATGTAAACGACGGCCAGGGAGTTTTCATCGGCATGTTTTCATGCGGTACCTACCACCTGAACGTCAGCCATCCGGAATACGGTTGGAAAGCGGTTACCGTGGAGATCAGCCCGAATGAAACAACACGCCTCCTGACAGTGGATCTGTGAAAGCAGCTCCTCGAATAATTTATTCAACGGTTTCTTAACGCCCTCACCGCCTCGATCACCAGAAAGACAGCGAGCAGAAAAAGCAGGCCTGAATAGCCGGCCTTGATGTAGTTCGCCGCCTCAACCTTTCCGTCTACGGAATACAACGCACTTCGGATGAGATCCACCAGCGCTGTCATGGTCATCCCTATAATGAAGACCATGGGAATTAGCGTGAAAACCGCCTTGCGACCGGTTTTCTTCAGCCAGACAGTGATGGTAAGCAGTGCGAGCCCGCCAAGAAGCTGGTTGGTCGCGCCGAACATGGGCCAGATCATCTTGTACGCCGGCATGACGGCTCCGCCTTGCCCCTTCACCTCGATGTTGAGGAGTAGCAGCGGGATGCCCAGCGTGAACAGGTTGGCCAGCAGTTTTGTTGGAAGGCCCCTGCTTCCGGCGAGCTCTTCGAAAGTGTAACGGCCAAGACGAGTGGCAGTGTCCAGCGTCGTCAGCAGAAAGGTCGATATGGCAAGCAGCCCGAACTTGAATCCGAGCTCCTGTGGTATGCCGAGCGATGTCGCGAAAGAGCCGAGCCCGGACGCGAACACCTCTGTGGGATGCCTGCCGAGCGATGCGTCTCCCCTCGCACAGATCATGATGGCGCAAAGCGCGATCAGGGCCAGCACAGCCTCAACGAGCATTGCTCCGTATCCGATACGAACCGCATCGGTTTCACGGCCAAGCTGTTTCGAGGTGGTGCCGGACGAAACCAAGGAATGAAACCCGGAACAGGCACCGCATGCTATGAGGATGAAAAGCCCGGGCAAAAGGAAACCGAGCTTGTCATCGTTCCATGTCAGGAACGCGGGGTACTCGACCGGGCCTGTAAAAAACAGGATTCCCAGAAAGCCTCCTGCCAGGCAGCCGTAGAGAAGAAACGACGAGAGGTAGTCCCTCGATTGCAGAAGAAGCCACACAGGTGCAATAGAAGCGATAAAGCAGTATACCGCAAGGATCCAAGTGTATGCCTGTCCTGTGCTGATTCCGAGTGCGTTACCCAAGCTCGATATGTCAGCGGGATTCCTGTACCCGATGTAGATGCCCGCGAACACGAGACAGGCGAAGGTCAACGTTCCAATTGAGAACGGCAGGCGCATCCGGTATACAGTCACTCCGAACGCTATGGCAAGAACGATGAAGATGAACGAAGAGGTGGCCACTCCTCCGTCCTTGACAAAGGTTTTTGCCGTGACATCGATGAACGCCGCAAGCAAGAGAATCAGGGAAAGCCAGATGAAGACCAGGAAAAGCTTGTTCGCGGCCGGGCTCATGTGTTTTCGAGCGATCTCCGCGATCGACTTCGCCTTGTGCCTGATGGAGGCTGCCAGGGAACCGCTGTCAAGGACACCGCCTATGAAGATGGATCCGATTACGATCCACAAAAGCGCGGGCAGCCAGCCGAACGCAAGGCCCGCGATGATCGGTCCAAGAATCGGTCCCGCGCCCGCGATTGACGAGAAGTGGTGCCCAAACAGCACCGGCGCCCGGGCCGGGCAGTAGTCCATGCCGTCTTTCATGGTATGCGCCGGTGTCTTGCGCGAATCATCGAGCCCGAACCTCCTGCTCAGGAGGCGGCCGTAGAAGAGGTAAGCAGCGGCAAAACACGCCATGCAGGAGACAAACAGGAGAGGGAGCATGATCTTTTGTTCCAAAAGCACACAAGCTGATGTCCATTTGCTGCATTCTACCAAAACGGTTTCCCGCCTCAACCCGCCTGAAGCATGACCGGGCAGAGAAATGGAATCCGGCGTTTTTCTTTTGAACTTTTAATGAAAATCTCCGTTTATCAAATATCTTGTTGTTGCTGATTGCTGATAAGACTTTGCCGGTGCTTCGACTCATTTCCAGGCGCGGTCGCATGTAATGAGGAGATGTCTTCGCTTGAAGTTCTGTTTGTTTTTCGTGCTTTTTGTGTTCCCACAGGAAAAGGATGACTCGCAACCGCTGGAGAACGGGTATCCGCGGCTCGAGGACATGGTAATCACTGCGACAAGAACCGAAAAAGATGTGTTCGATGTGCCCGCAGCGGTTGATGTTATCACGGAAAAGGAAATCCGCAGCCGCAAACTGCCCCGCACGCTTGTACAAGCCCTGAAAGAGACGCCCGGCGTCATGGTTCAGAAGACATCATACGGCCAGGGTTCGCCCTACATCCGGGGGTTCACAGGCTTCAGAACGCTCATGCTCATTGACGGCATCCGTCTCAACAATTCGGTTTTCCGGAGCGGTCCAAACCAGTACTGGAACACGGTGGATCCCTTGTCCATGAAGCGGATGGAGGTAGTGAAGGGCCCCTCGTCGGTTTTGTACGGCAGCGATGCCATCGGCGGGGTGGTAAACGCCATCACCACCAGCCCCGAGCGGTACGGGGAAGGGCTTCTGTGCAACGGCCGCCTTCACTACCGGTTTGCGAGCGCTGAGAAAGCCCACATCGGCCGCGCCGAGGTCAGCGGCAGCATCGACGAAAAGCTTGGATTTATCGCTGGTTTTTCATTGAAAAGGTTCGGAGAACTTCGCGGCGGCCGCGGCACCGGGCGCCAACAGAAAACAGGGTACGACGAATGGGACGGTGATCTGAAACTCGAATACCTGATAGATCCGTCCTCCAGGCTGGTATTCGCGCACCAGAAGGCGGATCAGAACGATGTCTGGCGCACGCACAAAACAATATTTGCAGAGAGCTGGGAAGGCACTGATGTTGGGAACGACAGGCGCCGCTCCTTTGATCAAAACCGCGAGCTTACATATTTACAGTATCATCGTGACAATCCTGGCGGGCCAATAAAAAACATCGCGGCAAGCGTCTCCTATCAAACCCATGCGGAAGAGCGATTAAGGATCAGGGAACCCGGCAAGGGCAGGGACAGGCAGGGCTTCGATGTGGGAACCTTGGGCATCGGTTTCCAGATGACAGTTCCCGACAGCATTGGCGAGTGGACGTTCGGAACAGAGTACTACCGCGACACCGTGGATTCGTTTTCGAAAAAATACGATGACAACGGGGCTTTTATCGACAGCGGGATACAGGGACCGGTGGCGGACGATTCCACCTACGACCTTCTCGGCGTTTTCGCCCAGGATGAGATTCCCCTGGGTGATCGCCTCGACCTGGTCCTGGGCACGCGATACACCTTTGCAGCAGCGGATGTGGACAGCTATGAAGACCCGGTTACAGGACAGGAGGAATCGCTGACGGACAAGTGGAGCTCTTTGGTGGGGAGCGCCCGCCTCCTTTACAACCTTGATGAAGACGGCACCTGGAACGTGTACGCCGGTGCTTCACAGGGATTCAGGGCTCCGAACCTGTCGGACCTGACGCGCCTCGATTCCTCGGGAACGGACTGGAAAGAGATCCCCTCGCCGGATCTTGACCCTGAGAACTACATCTCCTATGAGGCTGGGCTCAAGGCCAGGCAAAACAGCTGGGCAGCACAACTCTCGTACTATTACACCGACATTCGCAACATGATCGTGCGGACCCTGACCGGGGACAAGCTTCCCGACGGGGAATGGGAAGCAGTCAAGAAAAACGCTGGTGACGGTTATCTGCACGGCATCGAGGTCGGCGGCAGCATGACGGTTCATCCAAGGCTGACCGCTTTTTCTTCGTTTGCATGGCTGTACGGTGCGGTTCGGAGCTATCCCTCGACCACATCATCGAAAGCGAAGGAGCCGCTGAGCCGCATGATGCCGGCGATGGGAAATGTGGGTTTGAGATGGGACGATACGGACGAGAGGTTCTGGGCGGAAAGCACGTTTACCTTTGCCGCCAAGGCGGACAAGCTCTCGCTGAGGGACAAGGGTGACACGCAGCGCATCCCGCCCGGCGGAACTCCCGGCTACAGGGTGCTTACCATGCGCGGCGGGTGGAACGTGGGTAAGAATCTGACCATTACCGCGGCTGTGGAAAACATCACCAACGAGGACTACAGGGTACACGGATCGGGCCTGAACGAGCCGGGAAGGAATTTGGTCCTGGGGGTCACCTGCAGGTTCTGATGCGGAACTAGCCGCGTTCACGTAGGATTTTCAGCTTTTAATGTCAACGGCAATGCTGCCGGGCATCACGGCCTGCTCGATGATCGAGCTATATCCAGTAGAAGCGGTTCAAAGCCTGGATGGCTTTTCGGACCGCGGGCTGCCAGATCCCCAGTTCAGGAACAACCGGGTCGGTATCCTCTTCGATCGCATCAATCCGATTCTCGAAATCGCCGAACGTTTTGACCTGGTAGCAGGATGACTGCTGTGCAAGGTAATCCAGCAGCTTTTTCAGGCGTTTGATGACGATCCGGTCCGGTTTGAACGAGGTGTAAGCCGTGTTCCTTGCTTTTACCGTGCTGAAACAATGGAAGATGATCACGACATGCTTCATGCCGCGGTTCAGCGCGCTCGATAGAATTTTTACCATCTCAGCGAAGCTAATGGCGGAGATATTGAAATGCTTGAACGCTCCGCCCCTCCACGAGAGAGTGCGTGCGACCGTGATGGGAAACTCCCACACGCCATCGATCTTACGGACCTCGTTGACAGCAGGCGGGTTTTCTTTGAACGAGGAGTTTAGAAAGCGGTAACAGGGATCAAAGCTCGAATCCACCTTTATGCCCATCCCGCGCAGGATCTTGAGAGTGGTTCTGTCCGCGGCAAAACATCCCGCCCGGAAAGCGAACGGTTTGTGCCCGGTTGTTTTTCGAAACAGTGCGCAAGCCTCCTCGATGAGCTCCTTCTGCTGTTCCTTGTCGTGCGTCGAAAGAAAGTCGTTTTTGCATTCCGCTGTTTTGTCTTCCGCCCGGCGGCCCCGGCGAAGATAGTCGCTGTAGTGCTTGAACGTTGGATGCAGGTGAAGCTGCACGTCCTGTCCGTGTGAAAGCAGATAGTCTGTCACGGAGCGGGTGTCTTTTTCACCCAGCACGTTCGACGCCAGCATCTCGCAGAAGAATGTGGCTTTCATGCCGTGCCTTGCCAGCGCCTCCACGATCAGAGGAGTTCCCCATTTTCCGCTGTCGTTTTCACAGAAAACGTGAGTGGATGCGGCCAGGGGAAAGCGCGCGTCGGATTCCCATGCCCCGGCCATGGAGCTTTCAACGTCAACCGTGATGTATACGTTGGTAGTCATAGCGCCTGAACCCTGAATACGGAACACCGCACACCGAACACTCAACTCTCCCATCGCAGCCTGTCATTGTTTAAATGTCTTTTCACGATGTAAAGGTTTTTAAGCCTCATTGTATAGAACCGTTGAATGCCCGCTACATTCGTTTAAACTTACATGCCTTAAGAGCCCGTTGATAAAGTCAGATCGGCTACGGCCGGCCCTTTTGCCCGATCTCTGCGTTGCGAGATCCTCAACGAATCCACTGATTCGCCTGCGGTCTCGAGCCTTGACCTCGGATAAAATGACTCGGCCTCGCTTCCGAAGCACTTTTTCAACGGACTCTCAAGTCGCCATGTGTGTCAAACGTACGGTTTTTCGGGTTCGAGAGCATTGACAGAGAGTAAAAGTTATCCATCAGGCCGGGGCGCGAGTCTGAAAAAAAATTACTCGGACCGTGCCTCCCTCGGCTCCCTGGCGGAGTCCTGGATCGAGTCAGTGGCCCCTTACATCCGCCACCCTTTCGAAGCAAGCCGCCTCGGCCGGCGGCCGGCTTTGCTTGTTATCGACATGCAGCGTTTTTTCCTGGATGAGAGCTCAAAGGCGTACCTGCCCGCTGCCGAGGCGATGCTTCCCCGCGTCAACGACCTTGTTCTGGCATTCAGAAAGCGTGCTCTGCCGGTCCTGTACACGCGCCATGTCGACAAGCCTGGTGATTTCGGGGGGGGCATGTTCAGGTGGTGGAACCATATCATGGATCCCGAAGATCCGATGAACAGGCTCCACCCGGACCTCGAGCCCGCCCCTGAAGAGGTTGTAATCGTCAAGCACCACTACAGCGCTTTTTTCGAAACGGACCTGGACAGTCATCTGAACGAATTAAACGCCACATCGGTTGTGGTGGCCGGAGTGATGACTCACCTGTGCTGTGAATCGAGCGCGCGCGACGCGTTCATACGCGGCTGGAACGTGATCGCGGTGGCTGATTGCATGGCCACTTTGAACGAAACCCTGCACTTATCATCGCTCAGATCGCTTGCTCACGGCTTTGCTTCCCCGGCGCTTTCCGGACAGGTTGTTTCAGGGCTGGGATCATGAAGGACAGGGGAGATGTTGCTGTGGTCGGCGGCGGGCCGTGCGGCGTTGCCGCGGCCATCCAGCTTGCACGAAGCGGGATCCGGCCCCTGTTGTTCGAGAGGCGCGACATCGGGGGGCTGCTTCATAATGCCAACCTCGTGGAGAACTACCCGGGCATCAGCCGCGGCATCTCAGGCCCTCGGCTTTGCAGGCTTCTTGCCCGTCATCTGGCCGCCGCAGGCATAGAGCCCCTTGTCGAAGAGGTTGTCGATATCGAGCGCGAGGAGAACAGCTACCGTGTTACAACGGATTCGGGCCGCATCGCATTGGTCGCGGCCGTGGTCGCAGCCACAGGCACAACACCCGCAACCGGTTTTTTCGATGGAGAGGAGGAGCTCGCAGGGCGGTGTGTTTTTTACGAGGTGCGGGATGTACCGGTCGGGGCCGTGTGCAGGCGGGCCGCAGTGCTCGGGGCGGGCGACGCGGCTTATGATTATTCATTGAACCTTGCATCCCGCGGGTACAGCGTTGTAATGTTGCAAAGGAGCGGGCCGAGCTGCCTGCCTGTTCTCGATCAGCGAGCAAGGAGCTGCCCTGACATCGTTATGATGGATAATGTCGAGGTGACCGGGTGCCGCGAGAAAAACAGGGCCATTGAGATCGCGCTCGCAGGCAACGCGGGCTCGCGCCTGCTCGATGCCGATTTCCTGCTGGTCGCCTGCGGCAGGGTGCCGGAAAACAGACTGCTCGGCTTGTTCGATGCGAGACAGGCCGCAGGGACAACATGCAAAAACAGCGGAACACGTTCGCTTCCCGCGGGATTCTATACCGGCGGCGATCTTGTGAGAGGCTCGTTCAGGCAGGCGGGTATCTCCGTTGGTGACGGCCTTTTGGCGGCTATGGCTGCCGCCGAATACGTGAACAGGTTGAAGAACGATTGATAGGAAACGTATTTCCGTTTTATCTTGTGTAGGAGCGCAATGATATGGAGCTTATCCAGGAGTTCGGAACGGACGACCTGGCAAAAGTATATGTTTTACGGATGCGGGACGGTAATGACCACCTGATCGAGTGTGTTGAATCCCTCCAGCCGCCGCGTCCCAGGTCCGAAAAGTGGGTTTTGATCGTGTCCACTCTTTTCGGCTGCCCGATCGGATGCGCGATGTGTGATGCCGGTGGATGGTACAGGGGCCGGCTGACCGCTGACGAGGTTCTTGACCAGATCCGATTCATCGTGCGAAAGAGGTTCCACTCGCTCTCGGTTCCCGTGAAAAAGTTCAAGGTTCAGTTCGCAAGGATGGGGGAGCCCGCGCTGAACACCGAGCTGATCCGCGTGCTTGAAGAGCTTCCATCCGTGCTGGACGCGCCGGGCCTGCTGCCATCGCTTTCCTCTGTGGCCCCTGCCGGATCAGAGCCTTTTTTCGAAAAGCTTCTCGATGTGAAGGAAAACCTGTACAGCAACGGCCGCTTCCAGCTCCAGTTTTCCATTCACACGACCGAGTCTGAAGCGCGGCAAAGCCTTATTCCCGTAAAGGGGCTTGGCTTCGAATGGATGGGCCGTTTCGGTGAGAGGTTCAAGCAGCCGGATGATCAGAAGATCACACTCAACTTTGCTGCTGCCGATGATATCCCGATCGATCCCGCTGAACTTAATCCGTATTTCGATCCTGACCTGTTCCTGATAAAACTGACTCCCTTGAACCCCACGCTCAGCGCAGCCGGCGCGAACCTTTCCAGCCGGATAGATCCGTACAGCCCTGAAACATCGAGTAACATGGATCTGGTTCAGGCTTTCGAAGATGCCGGTTACAGCGTGATTTTAAGCATCGGCGAAATCGAGGAAAACCTTATCGGGAGCAACTGCGGACAGTACGCAACCTGCGTCAGCAACGGTACGATAAAGGTCAGAGAGGGGTATGGCAGCGACCGTTATGCCTTATAAAACAAGCAGGTATGAGCGGGGCCCGTTCTTGTAAGCATATAGCGGCATATTTGCTTTGCTGTTAGATGCCAGCTGTGTATACTTGATATATTATAAAGCACAAAAAGCCGACCTGTTGACTTAGCTTGTCCATGTTTTCGATTACCTGTGTTGTTTGGAAAAAGGAGGTGGTTTATGCGTTGGATAGTTCCTGTTCTGGCAGCGGGGCTGATTTTTTGCCTCGCAGCGCCGGCGTTTTCCCAGTCGATCCTTGTCTGGGACAAGGATCACGACAAGCTCATCCCGGATCCTGAGGGCACCGGGGATGTGGATGCCACCTACGGCGTGACCAAAGCCCTCGATGATTGCGGTTATACCTACACAAAAGTTACACAACTTCCTGCCGACCTGGGCCGCTATGAAATCATCTTTCTTGTCATGGGAACCTACTGCTGAGGCATGACCGATTACGAGCTGACTGCGGGACAGCAGTCGCAACTCGTCAGTTTCCTCAATGCAGGCAAGGCTATTTACATCGATGGCAACGATTTCGGCTACTTTCATAGCACCACCACCCTTTACTCCATGTTCGGATGCACTTATCTCGGGGACAGCGATGTCGTGGTGAGCATGACAGGCGAGGATGATACCTTCATGGAGAGCGCATCCTTTTCCTACCAGGCATCCGGTTATGCCGACGATTACATGGACTGGATCGGTTCGAACGGCGGAGATCTTTCCTTGAAATCGGAAGAGGGAAAATGGCGCCTGGTTTCATATGCCGGTCCGGACGGCACATACCGGGCAATCCACGCCGCTTTCTGGTTGACTGCGCTGAAGGATGGCCAGTCAAACTACACCAAGGCCGAGCTCATGGCTGCTTTCATGCGCTACCTCAAGGGTGACTCGCTGGTGCTCGGATTGAAAGGATCGGTCCCCGCGAGCACGGGAGGCCACGTGGACATGTTTCTCGAGAATCCTGTTTCCGAAGCCGGCAGGGAGTACATAATGCTCGGCTCGGTGTCAGGCACGAACCCCGGGCTGCCCCTGGGATCGGTGATACTGCCGCTGAACTATGACATGTTCATGGGCATTGTGATCAACAACCTGAACGGTCCGATCTTTGTGAACTTTCTCGGGAACCTCGACGCCCAGGGTAGGGCCATGGCGACATTGAATACGCTCGGTCCCGTGGATCCGGCTTGCGCAGGCATCTCCATATACTTTGCGTATGCCCTCATGGCACCGTATGATTTTGCATCCAACCCTGTGGAGGTATACATCGAGTAAAGACACTTTTTTCGAGTAACAACACACAAGCGGCGTCCGTTCGAGAAGCGGATGCCGTTTTTTTCGATCAATGGTTTGGAAAAAGATCATCAAGCAGGTAGTGGTTCTTTTTCGAGGCGGCCGCTCCCTGGAATGTCTCGTTGAACGCCACATACATGTCCAGTAGGTTCGGCCTGAACGCCGTCATATGCATGGTGTACTGGTTCGATATCGCGGACTCGATCTCCCATAGCTCGTCGGTGTCGACCTCAAAGTCGGCGGACAGTTCGCTGACCTGGTGGCTGTACCGGAAGCAGTATACAGGGGAGTAGAGGAGCCGGTGGTGGTTGGTTACCGCCAGCAGGTCTGTGGAGTTAAGGTAAGGCGAGTAATCCATGTTGTTGCTCGATTTCCTGAGCGCAAAGCCGGAGTTGTTGATCTCCAGAACAGCACCAGCGCCCGTTCCGGGGTGGCCGGGAACCGGAAAGGACGATATCAGGCTTATCTCGAACGAGCTGAGCTGCGGTGTCGAACTGACAGCCTCGTAAACATCCAGGTGTGTCTCGTACCCGTCCCCGTCGAAGTCCCGGTCTTCGAGCCCGTCGCGGATCGCGAAGCCGACACCCTCGAAACAGCCGGGCGGGTAAGGCGGGTAGTAGTAGTTGTGATTGCCGTAGTTTATGGCGGCCCCGATGCCGTCGCTGCTGAATCCGGTGAGCACGGAGATCATGCCCGGCCAGGATATTGACACTAAGCCCTTCTCTCCGGGCGATGAAGACTGAAACACCATGATGGTTCCCCTGGTGTTCAACAGCCCGGTCGGGTCGTTGCCCCAGTCGAGATCCCGTACCATGACCGAGCCGCCGCTGAGCACAGGGTCGTTTGCGGTGGCCGCTCCCCAGCCGAAAGCAGCGGAACAGCCGTATCGCGAGATGTCGGGTATCAGGTTTATGGCGTACAAGTCGTCCAGGATGAGGTTGCGCCCGAGGTCTTCGATATATATATCAGTGCCGGCCTTTTGCATCCCGCGATACATTCCCCTGAGTTCCAGCCGGTACTCGTTGTTCAGCTCGAACGATGTCTGGATCAGGGGAAGCAGCACGGCTTGGTACCAGTACGGCGGTATCAGGGAACCCAGGCCGTACTCCTCTATCATCTCCATGATCTCATCGCCCATGAGGTAGCCGTGAGCGAATCCCATCTCGTAATGCGTGCCCCACAGATTGAGGATTCGATGGCCTTCCATGTGTATGATCTTACCGTTCACGTGAAGCTCTTGTTTCACGGACGAAGCGGGAGGAGCCGGCTGCGCCTGCTGCGCGAAAAAAAGGACGAGTACAGCTAAAAAGTGCATGTGATGTCTCCTTTGCTACGGGATTGGGCTCTACAGGATTGTATCAAAAGGCGGGAAGAAAGCAATGTGCACGAACCGGGCGCCTTATCTTATGCGGAGTTCACTCTTTCCTCCACCATTTTTCGTTTTGTGCCGGGTTCCAGCTCCTCGCGGCGGGGAACACGTCCGTGCCACAGATAGTAAAGCCCTACGCGTACGTCGTTCAGAATCCCCATCAGGCACGGGACCAACAGGAGCGTCAAAAACGAGGCAAAGAAAACGCCGCAGCAGATCGATATCGCCATGGGGATCAGGTACTGGGCCTGCACGCTTCGCTCCACGATGATCGGCATCAACCCGGCGCAGGTCGTGATGGTCGTCAGAACAATCGCCCTGAAGCGGCGCTTTCCTCCTTGTGCGAGAGCAGTGAAAAACGGCACCCCTTCCCCGATGCGGCTGTTAATGCTTTCAATGAGCACGATGGCGTCGTTGACAACGATGCCTGTCAGGGCTACAAGGCTGAAGAGGCTCAGTATTGTCAGGTCGAGCCCAAACACCATGTGCCCGAGCACAGCCCCGATCAGGCCGAAAGGCACCGTCACCATGATGACCAGAGGCTGGATGTAGGAGCGGAAGATCGTGGCAAGGATCAGGAAAATCGCGAAGATCGCGAAAAAGAACCCTTTGAACAGGCTCTTTACCGATCTCTGCGACTCGTACTGCTCGCCCTCTATCGAAAAGGTGACACCCGGATACTCCTTGAGCTGCTTTGGGATGTACTTTTCAGCCAATTCGGTCATGATTTCGTTGGAGTTGGCAATGTCTGTATTCACATCAGCGGTGACAGCCACCCGCCTCTGGCCGTCATTCCTTTTTATCACGGTGAGCCCTTTTTCAAAGGACAGGTCAGCCACCGTGGTCAAAGGAATTTCTGCTCCTGAAGGGGTGTGGATCCGGATCCGCTTGAGATCAGCGAGCGACTTCCGATCGCCGGCGGGGTAGCGCACCTTGACGCGGATGTCATCCCTGCCGCGCTGAATCCGAACGGGTTCGTTACCGTGCCAGCCGTGGCGCATCTGAAGACCGACATCGTTCAAGCTGAGCCCAAGCGACCTGGCCGTTTCCTTCAGCCTCACCCTGATCTCGGTCTTGCCCGGCCTGTAGTCGTCTTCAATCTCGTTTACTCCCCGCTTGGAACCGAGGTGGTCTTTCAAAACATTGGCCGCTGCCCTCAGGTCGTCGTAGTCGTCGCCGAGGAACCAGATCTCGATAGGCTTGCCCGGAGGCCCGTGTTCAATGGTGTCATAGCTCACCGAGAGAGCTCCCTCGATCGAACCCACCTCCTCGGCCCAGGCCGCGTTGATCTCCTTGAAGAAAACGCCGCGCCGCTCCGAAGGCAGAAGCTCGGTCTTTACCTCGGCGAGATGACTTCCCATTTGGATGTCGTAGCCCGAATAGCTGCCTACCATGGAGTAGACGTGGAGGATCATCTCCTCTCCGGATCGTGTGTCGAACCGCTCCGCCGCCTTGTGAAGCCCCTGCTCTATTCGCTTCAGCGCTCCTTGCGTAACCTCGATTGGGGTGCCGGCCGGAAACTCGATCCTGGTGATCAAAAAATCGGTATCAGCCTTTGGAAAGAGGACGAACTTGATCAGCCCTCCCTCTTTCACCCCTATCATAACCATCATTATGGAGATGGCCGCGGCACAGGTCACGTAGCGCCAGCGCAGGACCAGGCGCACTAAGGGTATATAGATGCTTTTTACTAACCCCTGCTCCAGGTTCTCGATGTTTGTGCGGAACCACAGGGCCGCCCTTTTGACCAGGGACCGGCGTGTGCGGTCCTGTTTCAGGTCAGGGAGATGGTTAAGGTGAGCGGGAAGCAGAAAGAGACACTCGAATAGAGAAAACACAAGGGCGGACACAACTGCCACGGGCAGCACCCCAATGAACTTTCCCATGATCCCGCTGACGAAAAAAAGCGGGAGGAATGCGACTATGGAAGTGGTAACCGCACCCACGATGGGCCAGAAAACCTCGACAACCCCGCTGACAGCCGCTACAAACGGCGGCTTTCCCTCCAGCCTGTGCACGTAGATTGCCTCGCCGACAACTATGGCGTCGTCGACTATGATTCCGAGGGTCATGATGAGAGCGAACAAGCTTATCATGTTCACTGTCTGACCCGTGGTCGCCATGACGACCAGGGCACCCGCGAGCGAGATAGGAATGCCCATGGCCACCCAGAATCCTAGGCGGAGCCCCAGGAAAAGCCACAGCGTTGCCAGCACGAGCAGAAATCCGATCTTTCCGTTTCCGAGCAACAGATCGAGACGGTCTTGGATCAGGCGTGAATAATCGGACCACAGCGTCAGGTTCAGGCTGGGCGGAAGCGCCGGGACCTTCTGTTCGACATACTCTTTCACGATTTCAGAGATGGCGATCGCGTCCTCTTCCTCTGTCTTGGAAACCGTGATCAGGGCCGCCCTTTTACCGTTGAACATGCCGGATACCGGGTCGTCCTCGAAGCTGTCCCGGATGTCCGCTATTTCGCCAAGCGTGATCAGGGTGCCGTCAGGTCCGGCCATGACCTCGATGTTCCTGAACTCCTCGCCCCGATAGCGCCTTCCCATGGTGCGGATCTTGAACTCTTCTCCCCTGGTCCAGACAGAACCGCCGGGGATGTTCAGGCATTCGCGCTTTACCTTTTGTGCGACCTGTTCGAGTGTGATGCCGAAACGGCGAAGCACGTTCTCGGACACCTCTATTGAGATCTCGTACTCCCTGACCCCGCTGACCCTGACCTGGGTGACCTCGGGCAGCCGGCGCAGCTCCTCTTTTATATTTTCAGCCTCCTTTTTGAGCTGCTCCTCGGGCAGGTTGCCATAGAGCGCGAGCTCGAGCACATCGCTGCGAGTGGAGATCTCGCTTACCGAAGGATTCTCCGCATCTTTTGGAAAGGTGTTGACCGCGCTGATCCTGTCCCTGGCCTTGTCCTTGACATTATCCGTGTCATACCCTTCCTCAACATAGATGAAGACCTGGCCGACTCCTTCCTGCGCGATGCTGTCATACTTCTTGATGCCCTCGATGCCGTCTATCGCTTCTTCGATCTTGAGGCAGATCCCCTCCTCGATCTCTTCGGGGGTTGCGCCTGGATATGGGATACTCACCTGGATGACATCCACGGAAAACGAGGGCATGACCTCTTTTTTCATGGAGAAAGAGGCGAAGATACCTCCGGCGAGAATCAGAAAAAAGGCAAGGTAGGCGAAGACTTCGTTGCCGGCCATAAGGGCTACAGCCTTTTTCATGTGGCGCTACTCCTCCTCTTTCCGGTCGGTTTCTTCTTCCTTGTCCGCGATAACCACGTTCAGGAGACGTTCTTCAAGGGGGGTTATCAGCCTGGTGGTTATCAGGACATCGCCTTCCTTGATATTGCCGCGTATGTATGCGTGGTCGGCATCCTCGTGGATGAATTTCACCGGCACGGTGCACAGCCTGCCTTTCACTGCCGTGTGTACCTTTCCTTCGTGTGTTACAGCGGAGCGGGGCACACGGACGCACCTTACAGGATGCCGGGAAGGTATTTCGATTGTGAGGAACATGCCTTCAGCCAATGAAACCCGCTTCTCCTTAGCGCCGGTGTCCTGCGCATCCGGTTTCACCACCGCTATCACGGTCCGGCTTTCCGGACTGACTTCCTCGACGCGGTCCACATGCCCCTTCCACGTGAACGCATCCGGCTCTTCGGCCCAGCGTATGATCGACGAGGCTCCCGCGGCTCCCGAGTACCAGCTGTGCTCCGTTTTGTCGTTTCCATCGCTTGAAGGAACGAGCCAGCGGAGCACCTCCATGCTGTCCAGGGACACGGGGATCTCGATGCTTGCGTCATCCACTATCGTGAGCGCGGCTGTGCCTGGAA
Source organism: uncultured Phycisphaerales bacterium (assembly GCA_964542475.1). Taxonomy (GTDB): domain Bacteria; phylum Planctomycetota; class B15-G4; order B15-G4; family CAYZWU01; genus CAZIUL01. The sequence goes on from CAZIUL010000015.1 coordinate 78,065, forward strand.
TGATGTGCTGGTATTTTTCAATGCGCACATCGACCAGGCGTCCATTAAAAGGTGCGCGGATCTCGCACCTGTCGAGATTCAGTTTCGCGGATTCCCATTGGACCTTTGCAGCGCTGAGAGCTGCCGCTAGCTCGGCCAGCCGGCGCGGGTGCAGCGCGATCGCCGCCTCGAGCACAGCGACCTGGTTCTGCTGGGATATGAACGATGCCTCGGCAGTCTCCACCTCGGAAAGGGTGCCCACGTTCTTGTCGTTGTAAAGGTTTTGAAGCCGCTCGTGCCTGGATTTCGCAAGGCCGCAGCCTTTTTTCAGGATACCGAGGCGGGCCGAGTCGCTCCTGTTCTGCTCCTCGATCCGCTTGACCTGAGCTTCCAGGCCGGCGATCTCGGCTTCAGCCGCGTCAAGCTTGAGCTTGTAGGTGCGCGGGTCGATGCGAAGGAGAACCTCGTCCGCATCCACGATCTCCCCGTCCTCGAGCGGTGTGCGCACGTAAACCACTTCACCGCCCGTCTCGGGGCTCAGCGGGACTCGCCGCGCGCAGCGAGCCGTACCGTAACCATGGACGATAACCGTGTAATTTCCGTATTCTGCGCGTACCCCTTTGACCGTCAGAGGCGTTTCATGTGTTTCTTTCTCCGGGGGCGCCTCTTTCATGGCAGCCAGCTTGAACGCGCAGAACGCGCCCGTGGCCAGCACTACAGCCACTATTAATAACCTCACGATTATCCTGGCCATTTCCGGACCTTTCGATTTTCAACGGACTCTAATCTTCAAACACGTCCTTGATGTCATGGCAGCCGGGTGCATCGACAAAGTCGCACATGAACTCTTGCACCTTGTCTTTCGGTACAATCATGTATCGTCCTTCAGATCGAGCGTATTCCTTTTCTTTCTCATCCCGGACGAACGCTTCCGCATGGAAGATGCGTTTTCGGTTCTCCGTCATCCTTGCCACTGCTTTGCACTCGGTGCCGGGTGCAAGCGGTTTCAGCAGGCGGATTTTTATCTCCGCCGCATAACACGGTTTGCGGCTTCCGACAATGGTTGCCCAGGTCATGACCTCGTCCAGCACCGTGGCGATCAGCCCGCCGTGGACCACTGAGCGCCATCCAACGAACTCTTTCGGCGCGGAGAACGGAAGCTCGATCCAGCCGTTGCTGATAAAGCTTCGGGCCTTCATGCCTATGCTGTTTTCCTCACCACAGACGAAACAGGCCCGGCTCCAGGGCAGCATGATTTTCTTTTTCGTATCATCCATCTTTTCATCCTTATGGCCGCCTCTCGATGGGATTGGTCCACCCGGTGTGGGGTCGATTACGGCGCCCTGGAGGGCGGCACTCTGTTGCCGCCTCTTTTCTTCCCTGAACCCTTAACACATATCCGATCCCGATTTCGATTTCGATTTTTTATCATGACTGCCGCCCGACACAAAAAACTGATGTTAACCCGAATCGCATCGGATTACAATTGTCCCGAAATATCGAAGAACACGCGGTTTTGGATCGCTTGAGGTTTTCAGGCATGACATCTTTCCTGCACATCGATATGGACGCGTTCTTCGCCTCGGTCGAGGAGCTCGATAATCCTGGGTGGCGGGGGAAGCCGATCATTGTTGGGTCTGACCCGAAGGAGGGCAGAGGACGAGGCGTCGTGTCCACTGCCTCTTATGCCGCGCGGAAGTTCGGCGTCGGATCAGCCATGCCGATCAGCCGGGCGTGGAAACGATGCCCCCATGCGGTTTTTGTGCGGCCTAGAATGTCCCGGTACGCGGAGGTGTCGGGCCATGTGATGGAGATCTTCAAAAGCTTCACACCGCTCATTCAGCCCATCTCCCTGGACGAGGCTTTTCTGGATGTGACCGGCTCGCACCGCATCTTCGGCGATCCTGTTACCATCGCAAAGAAGGTGAAGAAGAAGGTGCTCGACCGTACAGGGCTTACCTGCTCGGTGGGGGTTTCTAGTGTCAAGTCAGTGGCGAAGATCGCTTCCGACATGGACAAACCGGACGGCCTGACAACCGTGCCCGATGGAAAGGAGACGGAGTTTCTCGCTCCTCTCGAGGTGAGAAAGCTCTGGGGGATCGGACCGAAAGCGGCGAAGCTGCTCGCCGGGGCAGGGATCCGGTTTGTCCATGAGTTGCAGCGTTGCTCGATATCCGAGCTTGCCGGGCTTGTCGGCAAGGCCGGGGGCGAGCATTTTTTCAACATGGCGAACGCCATTGATCCGCGCGAAGTCGTTGATGACGAGAAAGCGCTTTCCATTTCCCACGAAACCACGTTTCTGTCCGATGTGCAGGATCCGGACACGGTTGCGCGAACATTTCTATGGCTTGCCGACAAGGTTGGCTCCCGCCTCAGGGCAAGCGGGCTCAAAGGCCGCACGATCTCATTGAAATACCGGACCGAGAGCTTTAAGACATACACCAGGAGGCTGACTCTCGACAACCCTGTGGATGACACCGGTACCCTTTGCGAGACCGCGAAAAGGCTTGCCGTACCGCTGGAAGGGAAGGGCAAGAAGGTCCGGCTTCTTGGAATCGGGATCACGGGGCTCGTGCCCGGCAGGAGCCGGCAGATGACCCTGTTCGAAGAGGGAAAGCGCCCGCGAAACGAGGCCTTCGACAGGGTGGTGGACAGGGTGCGGACGCGTTTTGGAAAAGGCGCAATTATCAGAGGAAGCCTGATGGAGGAGGAATAGAAAGCGCGGGGTCCATGCCGATGGCAAGCAGCGCCGGACTGTCACCCGTGGCCTTTGGCAAGCCAGGGGCTGGGTTGGCCGGGACTTTTCCGTTTGTCGCGGCTCTTCTCCAACCCGAAAAGAAAGAGCGAATCCGATGAAAGCCATGATTCTGAAGAAAGCGAAGCCGGTGGATGACAATCCCCTCGAACCGGTCGAGCTTCCCGATCCCGAGCCCGGGCCTGAAGAGATCCGGGTGAAGGTAAAAGTTTGCGCGGTGTGCCACACCGACCTGCACACCGTGGTGGGGGAGCTCGATCCTCCGCTCAAACCGGTTATTCCGGGCCACCAGATAGTTGGTCGCGTGGACAAAACAGGGACCGGCGCGGACAGGTTCGAGCTTGGCGACCGCGTGGGCATGGCGTGGCTCTATAAGACATGCGGGAAGTGCCGCTTTTGCGGTATGGGCATGGAGAACCTGTGTCCGGACGCGATGTTCACCGGGTACCATGCAAACGGCGGGTACGCGGAGTACACTGTCGTGCATCAGGATTTTGCCTACGCTGTTCCCGATCTTTTCGATGACCGCGAGGCAGCGCCCCTTCTTTGCGCGGGGATAATCGGGTACAGGAGCCTGGTTGTTTCGGGTGCGCGGCCCGGAGACCGGCTCGGACTCTACGGATTCGGTGCGGCGGCCCACATCGTGATCCAGATAGCAAAAAAACGCGGCATGGAGGTTTTCGTGTTTTCCCGGGGGGACGAGCACCTGAAGCTCGCCAAAGAGCTCGGCGCGGCATGGACCGGCCACACCAATGACAAGCCTCCTGCCAAGCTTCACAGCTCCATCATTTTCGCTCCAGCCGGCGAGATCGTACCAAGGGCGCTCGACTGCCTTGACAAGGGAGGAACCCTTGCGCTCGGCGGCATCTACATGTCACCCATACCCGAGCTTGACTATACAAGGCATCTGTACGATGAGAAGGTCCTGAGATCGGTGACCGCCTCGACGCGGCGCGACGGGGAGCAGCTCCTGGAAGAAGCAGCCGACATCCCCATCAGAACGCGCACACAAAGTTTTGCGCTTGAGGAGGCAGGCGAGGCGCTGAAGCTTTTGAAAAGCGGCGGGGTGAACGGTGCAGCAGTGATCGAGCTTTGACAGCGTCTTCAGTATGGAGAAAGAAAAAGAGAATCACGGATGGACACGGATAATTTTTTAAACCGATACCGGGGGCCTGATCGCTCCTGAATCATTAGCTGTCAATTAGTTGTTAACAATTGACGATTAATGGTTAGAAAGAACGAGCCGGG
>CAZIUL010000016.1:0-79968 GCA_964542475.1 uncultured Phycisphaerales bacterium
AGCCCGGTCCGGTCGTGCCGATAGATTTCAACCGTGTGCGTCTGCCCCCCGCAGGAGAAGCTCTCTTTTTTCAGGTGGGTGAACCCGGAAACTACGGGATGTTTTGCGTAGGTCAGCGTTGCGGTTTCCCTGTCCTCAAAACCTCTCCAGTCGATCGCCTTGACCACGAAGCTGTTATCCCCCTCGTCGAGCTTTACCCTGACGGAAAACGTTTTTTCCACATCAGTACCTGATAGCGGCACTTCTTTCCCGTTCACCGTAACCTTATTCACCATCCGGTTGTCGGAAACCCTTCCCCTCAGTGTGAAGTATGGCTCATCCGTGGATGCGCGCCCCCTCGATAACGATTCCAGCACAAGGACCGGGGCCTCGTCATCCAGAAAAGGCAGCATCCGCCTTTCCCAGATCTTCATGAAACCTTTCTTGTCGTCGGGTGCGATGCGGTCCGCCACAACGTACGCCTCAACTGCGCCTTGCATGTCCCCCTGCCTGTCACAGGTTGACATGCGGCAGTACGATTCTATGAAAAGATCCCCGCGCACGGCAGAGAGGTTGCCGAATACACGCTCCATGTAGTAAGCTGTAAGTTTCGATTCTTCCTTCATCAGCCCTGCATAAAGCGCTTCCGCTTTTACAAGATCCCCGTCATCCACCGCTTTTCCGGCTGCTTCGAAACTATCCCTGAGAGATGCAGGGATATCCTCCCGCTCGAACCTGGATTTCCAGTCGGAAAACGCGCCGTCGCCGGGAAACACGTTCAATGCTTTTTCCGCAAGATCCGCGCCTTCGCCATACCTGCGGTTCGCCATGTAGATCCTGAAAGCCCTGGTAGTGATCTCGCGCACCCGGCTCTTGATCTCGGTGCATGTTTTTTCGTCGTTAACCATTGATTCGATCATCATCAGCTCTTCAGCCGCAAGAGCGATGTCATTTACTTTTTTCGACCGGGCGCGGGACAGGGCCTCTTCGAAGATCGTGCGGCATGTGCGGTCCATCTTCATCTCGGACTCTGCCAGGCGTGCGCTGCCGGATACCATGATCGGGTTCAAGCTGTAAACAGGCACGCGGTTCTGATTGGCCAGGTTGATGTACCACGGCTTGAGTGAGCCAAGATAAAGGTTTTCCTGGTGTGGGCTGCCAAGGCCCCTTGCCAGGATACCCTCGATTTCGGCGTCGGGCGGGGTCAGAAGCTTGAACCTGCCGTCAGCCCCTACTTTTGCGGCCCTCTGGTGAAGCCCGTCCCTGAAAGATATGCTTTCCCCGAGAAGGTGAACGTTCACGCCTTTTGGTATGGCACCGCCTCCTTCGCGACTGACAGTTCCCTCCAGCACGTTGTACGCCGGAAGAAGCGGCACCTCGTACACCCGGCCTGAGCGCCTGAGTTGAAGCTTGACCATCGCGCGCGAGTTCAAATAACCCTGTTTGCGGATGATCAGCGGGTAATCCCCGGGTTTGAGCCCTGATATCAGGCACGGGGTAATCCCGAGCTCTTTTCCATCGTGGAAAACGCTCGCGTCTTTTACCTCCATTGCAGGCAGAAGCTCGTCGTGCGCGCGGATGAAAAACGAAAGCCCCTGGTTGTCCAGGAGAAGGATCGACTCCCTTTTTTCAGGATAACGCTCGGGCAGGGACATGCCTTTATCCGAGAGGGTCTTTCGCGTGAGCTCGTAGATCTCCCTGAGGTGTATCCGCTCGTTCTTTCCGAGCTCGCTCAACGCTTTTGCGAACGATTTTGTGAACGCGGAAGATGACGCCATCTCACCCGGTGATGTGGCAAAGATCAGCTCGTCGCCCATCTCCATGTTCCGGGGCCTTGTGTGCGGGCCTTTCTCTTCCGTGGCGCACGAGTCCATGACCAGGCAGACCTTGATGGCCGCGCCTTTTGATGCGGCTTTCGATTTCAGCGCCCCGATCCACTCGGAAAGCATGGTCGAGGTCAGAAGCGGGTCATACCCCCCGCCCTTGACATCGGTGTAGTGGGTGAACCAGCAGCGCTGGCGGTCCTGAACAACGCCGTGGCCGGAAAGGTAGATCAGGAGAAGGTTGTCGCCTTTTTGAACGCGGGAGGGAAGGTCTGTGGTGAGGTACCCCTTGATGTTCGATATGGTGGCCAGGCTGTCCTTGAGAACCTTGAACGTTTTGAAACCGGCCGTGTTTTCCAGCACATCCTTCATGGTATCTATGTCGTTGTCAACGCATGGAATGTCCCAGGCCATGTCAAGCGCGGTGCTTGATGCGTGGCGACCCACACCGATTAAAAGCGCCTCCTTGATAGTGCCGCGGTTTAAACCGTCTTCATGGGCCCAGCTCCCGTCACCGGGCAAGGGGTAACTTTTTGAAGGGTCCTCTGGAAAATTCTGTTCCTGGGACAAACCGAACGAGGCGAGGATTAAAAGAAGCGAAAGACAAAAGAAAAAACGTCTCATCGGTCAACTCCTTTTCCTTCAAGGGGTTTGGCTAAAACTTCGGGATATGAACAGAAGCTCTTCATGCTTTTCAGCCTTATTTTTCAGCAATGAGATAAACTCATACAGACGGTTGGTTTCCGCGCGGTCTTTCGCTGTTTCTACTTTCTTTTTCGATATGCCCTTGCCATCGTAGCCGGTCGTGTCCAGCATGGAAAAGTCGACAGCCTCCGGGCTTTTCGATGCAACGAACAGAAGCGTGACCTTTCCTGAACAGGTGCCGAGGGAAAACTGTATTGACGAAGGAAAAGAAGGCACCTCGTCCGGCCCTGGCGCGCTTTCGTTGGCCTGGGCAAGGCCGTCCTCGTCGATCCAGAAAAACGAGTAGAATGTTTCGCGCCCTTCAGGGCAGGCGAAGCGTGCGATTACAGGCTCGGCAAACTCCCCGTAATCCGATCTTCGAAATCCGGTGCGGTTGAGGGTCACGGAAAAGAGCGACTCGTTTCTACGGTCTGATTCGAGCTTTATCAGCTCGGCCATGGCCTCGTCCCAGTGCGGGGTCAGTGTAAAGATCTCTTCGTCGAGGTTTATCCGGGTTGAGGGAGGGTATGGTGACCTGGTGCCAATTTCCCGGTACAGCTCATCCATATCAAGGGTCGGGCCTTTGTTCACCCTTTTGAGCTCCTTGAAGGCATGGAGCGCATCACCCCGGCGCCCCAAGGATTCGAAAGCCTTTGCCTTTACATAAAGCGCGTGGCAATCCCGGATGTTGATGGAGAGCACGCATTCGATGAAGTTGAGCCGTTTTTGCGCTGATTCAGCGCGTATCGCTGCCTCCCGAAGCCCGCGCGCGAGGGAGCGCAAGGGGTCTAGGTTTTCTTCAGGGATTTTGAGAAGAGCATGCCCGTCAAAGGTGTTGTCGTTGTACATCTCCCACCAGTCGCCCGCCTTTTCAGAACGCTCAAGCAGCTTGTTCACGGTTGTCTCTGTAAGGGAATCGATCACCTCTGAGTACTCGTGTTTTTTGTCCTTGATCCTTTCCCTGACCGTGTCCGTGAACTCGCTTTTTACATGGATGCCCATGTATGCTGCTGCCTCATACCTGGCATCCGCCAGGGCCGCCTCCATGGCTTCATCAATGCTTTTGCATCCGCTCCGGTCCCCTTGGAAGAAACGGAAACCAGGATCAGCAGGGTCCTTGAAGGAGCCGGTTTTTTCGAGCCAGGAAGGTTTCAGCCCGGGTTTTACATTGATGATCTTTCTGTCAGGAACAGGCGGTGGTATATATTCGCCGGGTTTTTTAGCGGTGTCATGCTTGTTGCTCCCGCTTTTTGGCGCGACACAGCCAACGGATAGGATGAGGAGTAAAATGCAGATAAAAGAGCAAACCCTGAAGAAGCCGGATAGATTCACAACGACCATTGGAAAACTCCATTTTCATGCAGTAAAAGGAAAAAGGTTGGTTTTTAGTAAACGTTTTCCTAGCATGTATCTAACGCTTTGAGAGCCGAAATGTCAATTTTATAACCTCTTTCGAGGAGTGGAAAAAGGAATCAGAAGCCATTTTCTTTCATTATCCGATGTTCCACGACAACGATGGTGTAAGATATTCCGATCCCAACCTCGTTTTTTCCTGAAAGCGCCTGAACAGAGTTGAAGGGGTTCGCACAAAATGCAGACTCATGACCTGAAACCGCGCCGGCTTTCTCTCGTGTGTCTGCCAATGGTCCTGTGGGCCGTGACATCGGCATCGCCTGTCGCGGCCGCGGACGGGAGAGACTCGGCTCTCGAGGATCTGTATGTAAAAAAGGACACCTGGCAGGAAACGCTGCTCTGCTTCAGAACCGCCCTACACAAGAACGGGAAAGAGAAAAAGCCTGTGGTGCCTTTGCCCGCAATGGGCTCGGACGGTTTCACCGTGGCAGCCTGGATCCGGACCGAGGAGGGCGGCACCATCTTCGCCTGTTCGCCAGTGGAAGGCGGCTGGGTGTCACAGGGCAAGACCTTCTTCGTGAGAGGCGGCGTGACTTGCTTCGACATCGGCTGGGTGGGTGTGGTCACATCAAAGCGAGAGGTGGCTGACGGGGAGTGGCACCACGTGGCTGTAACCGGCCGGGATCACGCGATCCGGATCTACATCGACGGCGATATGGAGGCGTCAGGCACGCTGCACTGTGAGCCTCGTGTTGCAGGGCATCTCTTCAAGGTGGGTTTCACCAACCCCGACTTCCCCGGTCCGAGCGGATTCACCGGCCTGATCGACGAGGTCATGGTGTTTGCCTGCCGGCTCTCCGACAAGGAGGTTGCCTCCTGCTTCCAAAGCCGCGCGCATGGAGGGGACAGAGCCCTTGCAGCGTACTGGCCTTTTGATGGGGATGCATCGGATGCGTCAGGCAACGGAAACCGGGCGATGAGCCTCGTGCATGCGAGTTTCACGCGCGGCAGGAAGGGAGGGGCCCTTCGGCTTGATGGTTCCGGTTACGCGCTTTTTCCGCCCGGGGACGGGTCCGGGATCGAAGAGGCGCTTTGGGAACAACTCCGCCGCGACTTTCCTGATTTCCGCTCGATCGAGGAGATGGAGTGGGAACGGGAGGACGGGATCTGGATCCGCTCCTGGAGACCCGGGGACTGGGCAGAGCTTGCCTCGCGATATTCGGAAGCATCGTTTCGTTCGGGCAGGCTGGCTGAAGAGGCGGAGATTGCGGCGCAGCGGGTCATCGACCGGGCCGGTGTGGCCGGGATCCGCGATATCTACTACCGCACGCGAAGGTTCGGCTCTGCAATGGAAAGGATAGGCGAGCTGAAACCCGAAAGCCTGCGAAAAGCCATAAAGCAGCTAATGTGCGATCACGGCAGCGGCTACCCGCGCGCAGGTTTATTTCTGGCACGCCTCGACGAAATAGAAGACCGGGTTTTACAATGGGAGACAGGGGATGCACTGCTGGAAGAGGTCGAAGGCGTTGAGAATGGGCTTCGTCGCCTTCGCACGGAAGCCCTGCTGGACCACAATCCCCTGATGAATTTTTCCAGGATCATCTTTGTCAAGCGCCACACCTACCAGTCGAGCCACTACTACACCGATTACATCGACGGCCCGCGCCATTACGGGGGGAACATCTGCATCCTGGATCTTGCGAGCGGGGAGGTGACGGATGTCGTTCCAGAACTGGAAGGGGGGATTTTCGGCCGCTTTGACATTTCCTGGGATTGCGAGCGGATCGTGTTCGACTACAAGGCCGCGCCAAGGGAAGGGTTCCGCATCTATGAAACCCGCGTGGACGGCACGGGCCTGCGGCGGCTCACTTTTCCGCCTCCCGACGAAGAGGCGCGCATAAAGAAATACGACAACTCGGACCGCGGCGGAACCGGGAAGATCTACTTTCACCAGACCGATGACATGCACCCCTGCTACCTTCCCGACGGGGGGATCTGCTTCGTGTCCACGCGGTGCGAGCGTGGAATCCTCTGCGACGGGCCGGACATCCTGACCACGACCACGCTCTACAGGATGGACAAGGACGGGGGAAACATGAGGCTCCTTTCGATGAGCCCGGTTAGCGAGGAGGTCCCGAGCGTGATGAACGACGGGCGGATACTCTACACCAGGTGGGAATACGTGGACAAGGGCGGCTCCGCGGTCAAGTGCCTTTGGGCGATGCGGCCGGATGGGACCGGGTCAGTGGAAATTTTCGGCAACGATCACGCGTTTCCCAGCTTCTACAACGGCCGCGCAGTACCCGGGCACAACAACCTGTTCGTGTGCATCGGCGGGCCGCACATGCCGCTCGGCGTTGGAACCGTGCTCCGCCTGGACATCAACCGTCCGATCCGGACACGCGAGCCCATGACGTACATCACCCCGGGCATCGATATCCAGACCGAGTGGGGCTATCGCCACATGGTGGACGGCGAGTGGAAGGAGGTGCAGGAAGGGCCGCTGTTCGACGATCCATATCCCCTGTCGGAGCGTTTTTTCCTTGTTGCGTACAACGCTGATAGCCATGTGCACGACACGGTTGCGTACGACATCTGCCTGCTCGACGAGTTCGGCAACCGCACGCTGATCCATGACGATCCGGAGATCTCCTGCTGGCAGCCGATGCCGCTCCGACCTCGCCCGAAACCCCCGGTCATTCCGGCACTGGCAGGGAATGCTTCTCAAGAAAAGCCGCCTTCTTCACAAGCGGCAACCGTGTTTTTGAGCGATGTCTACGAGGGCCTGGAAGGAGTGGCGCGGGGTGAGATCAAGTACCTCCGGATCATGGAGACCGTTGCCCGTCCCTGGTCGGCGCGGCGTTTCTGGGACGGGGACGAGCACGGCCAGCAGCACTCCGTGGTCAGCCTCTGGACGCACACCCATGTGAAGGTGCTTCACGGGGTCGTGCCGGTGGATGAGGACGGCTCCGCTCATTTCACGGTGCCTGCGGACAGGAACATATTTTTCCAGGCGCTGGACGCGGAGTTCATGGAGGTCCAGAGGATGCGCACCTTTGTGGATTTCATGCCCGGGGAGAGTCGCTCCTGCATCGGATGCCACGAGCTCAGGAACCGGGCCCCGAAGAACAGGTCGGCAACCGCCCTGTTAAGGTGTGCGGACGAGCCCGCCCCACAGCCGGGGGATGATGGACCGAGGGCTGTCCACTATTCCACGGATGTTCAACCGATCCTGGACAGGCACTGCGTGCGATGCCACGGGGGCAGCGAGCCCGAGGCGGGCATGGACCTGTCAGAAGAGATGACCTCCCTTTTCTGCAGGTCGTACGAAAATATCGTCAACCGGAACCTGGTCAAGGCTGTGAGCGAGATCCGCTACAAGATGGGCAACGTGGATGAAACAGCTCCATACACGTGGGGGTCACACGCGAGCGGGCTTGTATCAAAGATACGGAATGGGCACAGCAAGGTGAATCTCTCGCGCGAAGAGTTTATCAGGCTGGTCACATGGGTGGATGCCAACGCGCCGTACTACGGCTCCTACTTCGGCAGGAAGAACCTGATTTACAAGGATCACCCCGACTTCCGCCCGATCCCGACCTTCGAATCCGCGAGCGGTTTTGCGCCGCGGTGAGAAAAAGGGGACAGGAATCAGAACTTGAAGTAGGTTTTCAGCACCTTCGCTCCGCTAGGGAGTCCTGTTATCGTTTTCACAACCTGGCTGGACGCGGGATCCACCACGTCGATCACAGGGGTATATTGGTACGAGACATACAACCGGTCAGGAAGCAGGGTCTGGTTGATCGCGCCGCCTACAATACGTATCGGGTGCTTGTTGTTGCTGGGCAGGTTGACAGCCGGATTCTCGCCCAGATCGCCGAGGCTCGTCACGTAAAAGGAGCTGAGCCAGTTCTGGTAGAGCCAGCACTCGCGGTTGTAGTCGAGAAGGGCAACGTCCGTTGCGCTTGTTCCTGAAAGCGGATTGGCTGGACCGCCCCACTGACTAGTTATCAAAAAACTGCGTATACCGAAGCCAGGAAATGCGTGTCCCGATCTGATATTTTTCATGTAAAAATTATCTATGAAATGAGGCCCGTGAGGGCCCTGCTGGGCGTAGAACTGGATCCGGCTGACAACCGCATGGCTGCCGGATCTGTGCGCAACATAGCACCCGCCGGCCAGCAGCTGCTGGTGATTATGTAGCGGATCGTAACATATCCCGCGGGGATCTTGAATGAGTAGGAACTGCTGTCCGTTTGGCCCGGTTTGTGGTACAGAATCGAGGATGTCATCGTAGCCGATCCCGCCGAAGCCGTCGGGGCCGGACTCGAAGACCAGCACATTGTTCCCCCCGTAGTTCGAGATGTATGCATGATAGACCCCGGTGGAGAAACCGAGCCCTGTGAACTGCCTGGGCGCGGCAACAAGATCCCACGGCTTGTTCACGAGCGAGGACACGGTTTTACGGACGGTGTTGGTTGCGGGGTTGATGATCGATATCGTGTTCGATCCGTAGTTGCACACCAGCACATCTTCCATGTCAGGCTGGCAGCAGATCCCCTTGGGCTGCGTGCCCACCTGGATGTTCGTGATCGGGTTGAGGAAACCGTCCGATTTGGGATTCACGTTGAACACCGTGACATACCCGCTGCCGGAGTTGGACACGTACAGCTTTTTGAGGTCGCAGCTTACTGCCACGCTGTCCGGGGAACTAAGCCCTGTGAGCGAGGTGATCAGCTCCATGGTGTTTGAGTTGAGGACCCTGACCTGGTTGTTGGACTTGTCAGCGACAAAAAGAAAGTTGCCTATCTGCTGGCGGCTGCCATAGTACCATCCAATGCCGATCGTGGAGCTTTCCGCAACCGGGCCAAGGTTCATGTAGTCAGGGATGCTAGGGCCAGATGATCCGGGCCATTGAGAGCGGTTGGGCGGGAACGATTCGTCGCACGGGGAGCCGGCGAGTTCAGCAGGCATGAGGTGGATGAAACCGGTGTTAGGCGCGTAACCCACACCAAGCCCTGGAAGATCGACAGTAAACACCTCCTTGCCCGTGATAACGAATGCGCCTTCATCAGACAGCCCGAACTCGTCGAGTGTCACATGCGTCGGCCGCATTCCTATTGGAATCGAGAGCGGCGGAGGGTTGGGGGTCGGTGGCGTTGAGATCAGGTTGTTGGCCCAGATGCCTGTTGCAGCTATGTTGATCGCGGAGAGGTGAAAGGATTTGTGCGCCCACCCGTTTCCAGCATCGAAGAAGACCGTGTCCAGAAACTCGCCCACTTCAACATCACTTATGTTACAGAATAAATCATCCGGATCAGGAAACAGCATTGGATTTCCATTGGAGTCTCTCACCACTTCATCGATTCCTGTAGAACCCTCGTTCACGCCGGGCATTGGTGTGGTGCTGCCAAGCCCCACGTATGGGGGACCTCCGGTTGCCTTGGCCCCGTAAGAGTAGTTGTTCCCAATGCCCATGCCGCTGTTTCCGAAACGGTTGTAGAACCTCTCGGAGGTCACCAGCGCTGCCATTGAAAAGTCCGGGTCGTTCGTTGTGAACCCGTTGCCGTCGAGGTCAACGACACCAAGGCCGTTGGGACCCATTGCGTAGTAAAGAGCCATGGGAGATACGGGCGCGTTTACATGGCGGCCTCCCGAGTTGATGGTAAAGGTGACGCCATCGCTGAGGTTCATGGTCGCCTTGAAAAAACCGCAGGCACCCATGTTCACCGGCTGGCCGGCGTTTAAATCCGGTTTTCCGGTCATCTCGTTCTCGTCGTGCATATATATTTGAACGGTAAGCCGCATTCTCGTGATCTCTGTCACCGATGGATCCTGGAAAGGGGGGTATCCCAAATCGCTTGACCCAGGAAGATCGATGGTCGGATTCAGCACATAGGCGGTCAGGTTGTTCTGATGCAGCGGATGGCAGCGGAATGGAATGACCGCTTCGGTGTTGCCGGGAGTGCCGTCGGGAAAGATGAGTTTCGTGATGAGAGCCACGTTCGGGGCGACCGGATCGAAATAGGTGCCGTTGTCATCGCACGGGTTCTGTCCCGGCGGAGGCGGGTTCCATGCAAGGGAGGAGGGCAAAGGTGCCGTGTTCCCGTTGAACGGCGGTCCGCCGAAAACGATGGACTGACCCACGGTTTCGGGAATTACAGGCTTGTTGAAGCGGATGATGAAGTCCGTGTCACGGTGCGTGAGGATGAAGTTTCCGTCAGGATCGATCACCGGATTACCCCAAGTATCCGTGACAGGGTTCGTTGGCGTGATACCTGTCATTTGCAGTTCATCCGGCTGCCCTCCCTCTTTCATCACGAGCCATTGCGAATCCAAAGCTATCAGGTAACCCACCTTATTCTTGGCCTTTATCAAATGAATCCTGATCTCGCTTTTACCGGAAGACCAGGGATTAAACGGCATGTCGTCCGGCACAGAACCCGTCTGTCCCGCCTGGCCCTGGGCAATGAAAACGATCGAACTCGCATCCGGTCCCGGATCGAAGTTGACACCCTTGAGTTCCAGTTCGGCACCCTGGTAAGGGTTCACGGATCCGCCGGGCCCTTCGTTGTTTACATCCACTCCATCGATCAGAACGGTGCAGAAGACGTGGTTGCCGTCCTCATCCGTGATTGTGAGGAAATCAGGGTCCAGGTAATCCAGGGAAGGCTGGGATTGATCGAAGATCGATTCCGGATCGACATCGAACGGTATTATGAGCTGGAGAAACTGGGTTCCATCCGTACCGTATGCATCCGCTGTCGCAGGCATCGTATCCGGGAACTGGTACTTGTACATGTTGGTCCCATCGATAGGGACCCACTCATCAGTCCAAACCATCGGATCAGCATACCCGTCATGCTTTACCGGAGGTTTGGACACGCACGCGGCGAGTTCGATATCAAGGAGGCGGTTTGCCGCGTTGCCAAAGCTCTCGATATCATTGATCGGTGTGTCTACAATGCCGTCGTTATCCGAATCATACCACTCCGACTCCATTGGAGTCTGAGGATTGAAATACCTTGTTTCGTAGTACGGGTCATCGTCAGGTATATATGGATTATCCCTTAGAATCTCGTTTCCCTGGATTTCAATGGCTGGAAGTTCCTGATAAAGGTTGGTATCGCGGCCGCTGGAACTGTTATTGCCGCCGTCATCCGCATCGTTTCGGTTTCCGGGTGTGCGTGCAAAGCCTGCCATGAGGAACGAGGCTGTTATCAAGGATAAGCAGCCACCGACAATTAATCTTTTTCGATATGAGTGGAATTGCCTGTGCATGTTCGCCTCCTTGTTTGAGCAAAACCGGGGCTTTCTTCATTGGGCATACAAATCAGGAGTCGGGTTCGGGAGACGATAACCTGTTTCAGGTTTATCTTGGACAATGATGATACACATTATGCACAAGCTTGCCAACATAAAACAGGCCGCGTTCTTACCGCCCGTCCAGGGCTGCGCGGATCATGGCAAAGCAGTTCTCATCGGGCATGTACTCGGGCACGCTGTTTCCTGTTCCAAGAGCGAACCCTCCCCTTGTGCTTGCGCGCTCGAGCATGGCTTTGCTGCGCTGGTATACATCCTCGGCAGAGCAGCGGCACATGAAATCAACATCGATGCCGCCAAGGATGGCGATGCGGTCCCCGTACTTTTCATAAGCTTCTTCAACCGGCTGGATCGAATCCTCGAACGAGTGTTTTCCGTCGTACCCGAGCTCGTCGATGATCTCGTCCATTACCTTTTCCAGGTTGCCGCAGGAGTGGAGGATCGCGGGCTTCCCGGAGCTGTGGATCGCCTCGACGATCTTCTTGTGCCAGGGGAAGAGAAAACGCCGCATTGCTTCCGGCGAAAAGAATGTCTGCGTCTTGAAGCCCCAATCGTCGTTTGAGATGCAGGCCCCCACAGCCTCGTGCCTGCCCGCGATCTCGTAGTAGCGCACGAGGCGCTCGCCCACCTCGGCGAAGATGGCTTCTGCCAGCTTCTCGTTGTCAGCCATCATGTAGCAGAGGTTTTCGTAGCCCGCGATCCCGATGGCGATCTCCTCCACGCCCATGGGCCCGCACAGAACAAGCTTCATTCCGTCCGGAAGCTCCCGGGACAGCTCGTCCAGGGTTTTGTAGTCCGCTGCATCCGGATCGGGCCACGGGTAGGTTTCGAATGAAGCGCGGTCCGTGATGAGTGTGCCCTCGTTCAGGGAATAGCTTTTCTTGCACTCCTTTTCACCGGTGGGAAAGGAAAAACCCGGAACGAGATATGTGTAGTAGTCATAGCCCGCGGATCGAAAGGCGCGCAAGGCCGTGGAATGGGGGGCGGGGCCGTCGCCGCTGTTTTCTTTGCAGGCCTTGGTGCCTGCAAGCTTCTCGTAGACTGGATCGTTGAGATAGAACTCGAAAAGCGTGGGCCTCTTTGGAACCTCGCGGCGCAGCACAGCCAGGAGGTTCTCGAAGTCGGGGGAATCATCCGCCCTGGGAATTTCGCTCCAATCGGTTTTCATGATCTCTTGCTGCGGAGGTGGCGCGCTCCTCTTTCCTCCGGTGCAAAAACCGGTTTACATGGTTTTTTCAATCCACTGTTATGGGAACCGGTTTTTTCTCGACGGGAAACAGCTCCCAGTCGCATTTGAGAACAACCGTGTGCTTGTCCAGCGAATCATTCGCTACCCTCCACGAGTAGCTGCAGGTTCCGCCTCAGCCGAACTTGAAGACGGCCTCGTGCACGACATCGCCCGCCTCGTTGAGGATCTCGAAAGGGATCCCCTCGATCATCTGCCCATCGCTGTTCCGGTACCCACCGAATTTGTTGCCCTTTGCCGTTGTGAGGACAAGGTTAAGCCGGATCTCTTCCCTCTCCGTGTTCGCCTTGACAGCAGCCGTGAGCTTCGTCTCGAAGTCAAGCACGGTTTTTTCCCCGGCTTTGATCTCCACCGTACTTTCCGCTGGATCGTTATACGTGCAGGAGATGCTTTGATCTTTGTTGCTCCGGCTGTAATAAGCAAGTTTCCAGCTCCCGGCCGGAAGCGCGCGCGCCTCGCCCGCCTGAATGAACTCATTGCCCCAGTCAGGGTGGTTCAGCAGGAATGCGGTGTCTGATACTGACGTGGCCGCTTCGCCGAATTTAATGTCGAGCTTCCCGAACGTGAGCTTCTGCTCCTCATCGCTGAAATCAATCGCGTATGCGCTGCCTCCAATCACGATTTTTTTCCGCAGCGGCTTCGTATTGACGCCCCGGGCCGATTGCTCTTTTTTCCCCGCGGGAGTCAGGCGAAGCATGTCGGACCGCCAATCCCCTTCCTGCTGGAAGTCGCCGAAGGAGCCGTTCAGGCACTGGTCCTCCAGAACGACATCATACGATGTGCCGGAGAGGGTCGCCTTTCCTTCAAGGCATCCCCAAGAAGAAACCCCAAGAGCGTAGTACTCCCTTTCGGTCATAGTGGGTGTCTCTTTCAAGTGGGTTACCATGTAGTAGACATTCACGTGCAGGGGCTCTCCGCTTTCCCGGGCGAAGGGGATCTTTTCCGCGCAGAGCACTGTGTACCGGTCGCCCGGATTGTCGTACGGATACGGTATGGGGAACAGGGGAAAACGCTCCCCGGGATCGAGAGCCTGGTTGTGGTTGAGGTCCAGGTAAAATGTGTCCGGCTTTTCTCCGTTCTCCTCCTTTGTGTCCACGGAAGCGATCCAGGATCGGTTGGTGGTCAGCTCGCTTGGAAAGAATACGTCAAAGGTCATCGCCCTTTCCGTCAGGGAAATAGCATCCTTTTTCCATCCGGTCTTGCCCTCTTCAATGGGCTGTAGACCGTAGAAGTATGAGGGTGTCTTTTCGCCTTGCGCGTAGGAGAGGACGACCTCTTCGGTTTCAATGAAAGAAGCGAAGGAGAGGAACAGGAAAGCTGCAACCAAGACCTGCAGGAACCGTTGAAGAAGCATGACGCGGTCCTCCTTTCGGAAAAAAAAGAAGGGTGTTTCATCGTGCTGATTATATCGTAACCGCACCGTTGTTCCTGTCTGTTTTTTCGTTTTGTTTCCCTTGCCCGCATCCTGGAAGGGATACGGGCTCTTGTAGGTTCAGGTTATAAGGGCATTTTCCGGAGCAAGCGGAAACCGATGTCGGCGAACCGATTGACGGGGTAGCGGTAGTTGCGTACCGCACAACGAAGGGAGTTGAAGTTACCGTACCACGAGCCGCCGCGAAGAACACGGTATGTACCGCTCGCAGGATCATGAGGATTGTAGTACGGGCTCGATCTGTAGTAGTTGTCATCGTGCCAGTCGTTGCACCTTCCCTCCCATCCGGCCATACGGTTCAAAACCTGAACTGTACTCCCAGCATCACTGCCCAGAACGGAAAATCCCTGAGGTGCTCTCTATCCGATGGCTGGTTGTAAGTGCCTTCCAGAAACAGGCCCACGTTTTTGTTCACATATCCTTCAGCACCTAATCCAAACCTCATCACTCCATCGCCTTCTTTTTCCTTGATGTTCAAGCCCACCTCATCACGCGCTCTCGCAGCCATGTAGCCGAGCCCGAACAATCCATACAAATGGCACCGCGGATGAACCGGGATGAATCCCTTGATGTTTGCTCCCAACGACCACGCGCTGGCCTCCGCCACATCAGTGTCATCGGATTCGAACTCCATGTCTTCGACATTTTGGAATATTGCTTCCACTGCCCAGTTTTTTTCAAATCGATACCCCGCGCGGACATCGCCTGCGAGAGTATTATCCACATCCACATCGGTACCCAGGGTCTCCTCGGTCTTATCGAGATCAAAATCGGGCATGATCATTCCAAAGCCCACACCCACATATGGACCCGGTTCGACGAATTTTTGAAGTTCTTCTTCATCGTAGTCAGCCAGGGAAATACAGCCTGTAAAGGTTGCTGCTGCAGACAACAAGACCGCCGAACAAACAAGAAAGACGGTGATTCTTGCGGCTTTTCTCATGTCATTCTCCTCTCTCATATACGGACAGGTCCGTGCAGGCGTCCATTGAATCCGCTCT
Organism: uncultured Phycisphaerales bacterium; assembly: GCA_964542475.1. GTDB lineage: Bacteria > Planctomycetota > B15-G4 > B15-G4 > CAYZWU01 > CAZIUL01. The sequence goes on from CAZIUL010000016.1 coordinate 14,842, forward strand.
GGCGCATGGCAATATATGGTCAAACGCCGGCTTCTATCTTCGCATTCTTCTCTGCTCCTGTTATACCAATAAGAGAGAAAGCAGCCAATACCGATCGCAGGTCCGGAAATTAATTTTCACTACTTGGTGTAACCCAGCTCGCGGAGCTGGTCCAACAGCTCCTTCGGCAGGTCTTCCCTTTTCACGCCCTCGCCTCCGAACGCGGATTTGAGCGTGATGTTGGCCTTGTTGATTTTTCCCATGAGCATCCCGAGCTGCCTCACGATATCCTCGTTTTCGTCCTGCATCTCGTTGAGCTCTCCCGGGTCGCCCTTCAGGTCGTAGAGCCATGCCTTGCCCGCATCGTCCGAGGCAATAAGTTTCCAGCGAAGCGACTGTATCGCCTTGAAGGGTGAGTGCCCGCACTCGCTGAAGTTGAACCTCTTGTCGGCGCCCGCGGCACTGTCGCCGTTCTTCAGGCACAAATACAGGCTCTCCCCCAGCCATTCGGGACGGCTCTGCAGGCCGACCGCTTCCGCTAGTGTGGGCAGAAGATCGATGTGGCGGAACATGGTTTTTCGAACGCCTGGCTCGATGTCGGGGTGGTGGATGATCATGGGGATGCTTATCTGTTCCTCGTAGTGGGAGTAGCCGTGACCGGTCCGGCCCCGCTCGATGAACTCCTCGCCGTGGTCCGAGGTGACGGCCACCACGGTTTTTGAAAGCAGGCCCTTTCGGTCCAGGTATTCCAGCAGAATGCCGACGTGGCGGTCCACCCAGAAAATGGATGCATCGTACAGGTCTATCAGGAAGCTCAGGTCGTCGTCCGTCAGGGAGCTCACGAACTCCTCGTTTTTGAAGCTCTGAACCTTTCTTGCCAGATCCGGATCCGTTGCGAGGCGCGGGCTCGCCTTTCGCGAGAATTTCCTGTAATACTCGTCAGGCGGAGCATAACGATGTACGTCATACGTGTGAAAGAAGAAGAAGAACCGCTCCTGGCCGTGCTTGTCGATCCACTTTATTGCTTCTTTCACGCCGTGGTCCACATGCTTCGCCGACTGGAAGTAATAGTCGAACCCCTGGTCGAATCCGAACCTGGCATGCACATAGCCGCCTTCGGTCACCGCGTGCGTGCTGTATCCGTGCGCCTTGAAGAACTCGGCCATGGTTTCGACCCTGTCCGCGATGCTGCCGGTTTCGGGAAACCGCTCGATCCCGAGCGCTGTCGGGTAGAGCGATGTCAGCATGGATGCGTGCGCAGGCGCAGTCCACGGCGCGTGGCTGTAAGCCCGCTCGAACCGCACCGCCTTCGCGGCGAAGTCATCGATCCTGGGGCTCACCTTTCTTTCGTAGCCATAAACGTGGAGGTGATCCGCCCTCAACGTGTCCAGCGAGATGAGCAGGACGTTGTATGCGGATGCGGGACCGGCCGAACCATCGCCTGAAACCGGCGCCTCATCGCCATTCTCCGGGTCGCTGCTCCCACATGCCGGTAAAACGCAAAACAGTGCGGTCAGGATGCAGGTCAACACCGGGTAAATGGGGTTGATGCCGATGCCTTGCCCCAGGGTCAGGTTTTTCAATTGCGGCGTCATCAGCCTTCCTTTCCTTACACGGTGAAAAAAAAACCAAACATGGGACCGGAGGGCAACCAAGGGGGGGGTGCCCCGACACGATGAATGCAGACATTCCGTGTACGGGCGACCGGCCGCCCCTGCAACATGATAATGAATTTATTCCTGTTTGCCGAGAAATATGAAGCGACAAAAATGATGAAGAGAACAGGGTTTGAAAGTATAATCTGATCTCATGACCACGAAAAAGAGGATTGTCATAGCTCTTGGCGGCAACGCCATCATCAAGGAGTATCAGCGCGGAACCGTGCCGGAACAGTTTGCCAACGCCCGCGAATCGCTCAAGGACATCGTTGGGCTGATAAAGGAGGGGCATGAGCTCGTGATCACACACGGGAACGGCCCGCAGGTTGGTAACATCCTGATCAGGGTGGAAGAGTCCAAGGAGCATGCATATGAGCTGCCGCTCGGCGTGTGCGTTGCCGAAAGCCAAGGGGAGATGGGCTACATGATAGCCCAGACCATCAGGAACTTTTTCGTTCTGGAGGGCATCGACAAGGAGGTGATCGCGCTTCTGACCCAGGTGATAGTGGATCCGGACCACCCTCAGACCTTCGCGCCGACAAAACCGGTGGGCCGCTTCCTGGACGAGCGACAGGCCGAGCAGTTGAGGAGCAGGGGCGTGCCGGTCGTGGAAGACGCGGGGCGCGGATTCCGGCGGGTCGTGCCTTCTCCCGTGCCCTTGAAGGTTGTCGAGAGCGCTGTCATCCAGCGGATGCTCGACGAGGGGATCCTTGTCGTGGCTGCCGGCGGCGGGGGCATGCCGGTTTACATAGATCATCGCGGGTGTCTCGAGGGAGTTGATGCTGTTGTGGACAAGGATCTTGCTTCGTCCCTGCTCGCCACCGAAATAGGTGCTGAAGAGCTCGTGATCCTCACGGCTGAGGAGAAGGTGTTCCTCAACTTCCGCAAGCCCGATCAGAAAGCCCTGGACATGGTTACCGTAGCGGAGATGAAGGGGTACCTGAAAGACGGCCATTTTCCCCCCGGAAGCATGGGGCCCAAGATCGAAGCCGCGGTGCGGTTCTTCGAAAACGGGGGAAAGAGCGTTGTCATCACCTCATCGGAAAAACTGAAAGCAGCCTGCCGCCACGAAGCAGGCACGATCATCACCCCTTGATCCCTTGCCTCCGGCCTTCACCCCATAAATAAAGCAATCCAGCGGTTTTTCTTTTGCAGTTCCGTTCTTGATCGGTTATTCACGACCGCTTTTCACAAGCCTGCGAAAGAGGTTCTGTTTTTTTGAGTAGAGCTCGTATAACGCGGCATGAAAAGCCGATGTTTACCCCATGTGCCTTGATCGATTGTTGAACGAGACCTGAAACCATGTCGAAAAACGTATACATCACCACAACGGAACAGCGCGCCGGAAAGATAGCCATTGTGCTCGGGATGATGTCCCTGCTGGAGCGGGAGTCGCGCCGGGTGGGCTACTTCCGTCCCATTGCAAGAACCCGGAACAGCTCGGGCATTGATCCCAACATCGAGCTCGTGTCAGATATCTACGATTTGGAGGGGTCGGTGAACTCCATGTACGGCGTTACCACGGAACAGGCCGAGAAGATGATCTCCACCAGGCGGTACGACGATCTCATGGAGGAGATACTCTACAAATACAAGGCGTACGAGGCAGGCCATGATTTTGTTGTGATCGAGGGCACAAACTACGAGGGTGTAACCCACGCTTTCGAGTTCGACCTGAACGCGGATATCGCGCGCAACCTGGCCTCCCCGGTGCTCCTGATTGCGAGCGGCAAGGAAAGGTCGCCAGAGGCGATTCTCTCCACGGTGATGATAAGCAAGGAGAACTTCGACACCAAAGGGTGCGATTATTTGAGCACGGTTGTGAACAGGGTCGATAGTGGCGACATCGAAGCCTCTGCGAAAGTGCTTTCGGACATGTTCAGGGAGGCGGGCATCGATTTTGCCGGGGCCATTCCCGAGGACCCGACTCTTGCCAATCCCCGGATGGACGAGATCGTCAGCGCACTCGGCGCAGACGTCCTGTACGGGGAGCGCTACCTCGACAACCTGGTTCACGGCTTCAAGATCGCTGCCATGGGCCTGGGCCCGATTCTCGATCGTCTCGGCCAGGGCTCCCTGATAATCACTTCTGGTGACCGCACCGATATCCTGCTCGGTATGGTAGCTTCCCAGCTTTCCACACACATGCCGTATGTGGCCGGCATCCTGCTCACGAGCGACATTTCCCCGGGAAAGAAGGTGGACAGGCTGCTCAAGGGAACGCGGGGTGTCAGGCTGCCCGTGATAAGCGTCAAGACCGGCCTTTTTCAGACCTCGAAGGAGGTGAGCAGGGTTGCTTCCATAATCCACCCGAACAGTCACATGAAGATTGAGACGGCCCAGGTTCTTTTCGAGGAGCATGTGGACATTGCCAAGATAAAGGCCCGTTTCAGGGAGTCGAGGCCTGTCAAGACCACGCCGAGACTGTTCCTTCACGGCATCATCGAAAAGGCCAAATCTTCGAAAAAGCGCATCGTGCTGCCCGAGGGAGATGAGGAGCGCATTCTCAGGTCCTCGTACTCGCTTCTGCGGCGCAGCATCGTTGACATTACTCTTCTCGGCGATGAAGAGAAGATCCGCGAGAAGATCGCGGCCTTGAAGCTGTCCCTCGATGATGTGGAAATAATCGATCCGTCCAGGTCGGACAAAAAAGCCGAGTACGGCAAGGAGTATTTCGAGCTGAGGCAGCACAAGGGCATCACAATGGAGCATGCCGTTGATGTGATGAACGAGGAGACATACTACGGAACCATGATGGTGCACAAGGGGGATGCGCACGGGATGGTTTCAGGTTCGGTAAACACCACGGCCCACACCTTGCGGCCGGCTTTCGAATTCGTCAAGACGAAGCCGGGCGTGGACCTGGTGTCCAGCATCTTTTTCATGTGCCTCGCGGACCGGGTCCTGGTTTACGGCGACTGCGCGGTAAATCCCAATCCGGATGCGGAGCAGCTCGCGCAGATCGCCGTGTCCAGCGCGGATACCGCGGCCATCTTCGGCATCGAGCCGCGGGTTGCCATGCTTTCCTATGCCACCGGTGCCTCCGGCAAGGGGATCGACGTGGATGCCGTGACAGAAGCAACGGAGATGGCTCAAAAGCTCCGCCCGGACCTGATGATCGAGGGGCCGATCCAGTACGACGCTGCCGTGGACATGAGCGTGGCAAAAACCAAGCTGCCTGGAAGCCGTGTCGCGGGCAGGGCCACGGTATTCATATTCCCGGACCTGAACACGGGCAACAACACCTACAAGGCTGTGCAGCGCTCGGCAAACGCCATCGCGGTCGGCCCGGTGCTGCAGGGGCTCAACAAGCCGGTGAACGACCTGAGCCGAGGGTGCACGGTGCCTGACATCGTGAACACCGTCGCTATCACGGCGATCCAGGCTCAGGGTTAGGGGCTTATGCTTCACTCGAGAAACAGCCCCGAATAGTCGGTATGTGGCGTGTCCTCGATTTCCGTGTAAAGAAGAGGCGTCGCATCGATCCCGTGGCGCTGGTTGTGAAGCAGGACTTCGCCTGCCACGCCTGGCGGCACGTATCCAATGGAGAGGATGTACGCGAAGGCAAGCAGCAAAACCAGCCCCACCGCAAACCGCATCCAGCAAATGACGCGAGGCGTCCCGTTTTCGTGTTTTCTCATACCGGTCATTCAGCACCTCGGTGATCTACAGGTCGAACAGAATGCCGCCGAAAGCCAGGTACGCCGCAACAAGTGTTAGCACGAGGTTGAACGACTGGCCCGTGATGTAGAGAATTATCGGTTTCCCGCCAACCATCTGTTTTGCCAGGCTCTTGAAGTTCGATTCGAGCCCTATGGAGATGAAAGCCATGCAGAAGAGCCACCCCCTCACGGTTTTTGTGCCTGCTTTTATGATATCCTTTTCGACCGCTTCAGATCCCAGGAGAGGCACGAGCACGAACGAAAAGATAAGCGAGGCTGCCACGAACCCGATCACGAACTTGGGAAGGCGGTACCATATCTCCATCGGCGATGGCTTGACATCCGAAGTCCGGTCCACCCTGGTGACCCATAGAAAGGCGACCACAAAAGCCATCAGCCCGATGAGGACGTTCTGAATCATCTTTACAACAGCCGCCACTTTTTCGGGCTCCGCGCCCAGCATCGATCCCGCGGCGACCACAGCGCCGGTGGAATCGATGGTGCCGCCCATCCACGCCCCGCCAACGAGCTCGTCCATGCCCACGGCTTTCACGAAGACCGGCATGACGATCATCATGAGCACGGTGAAGATAAGGGTCATTCCAACGGCGAGGGTCAGCTCCTCCTTTTTTGCCTTGCACGCAGCAGCGGTGGCGATCGCCGCTGATACGCCGCACACCGATGTGGCTGCCGCCACGATGATCACCAGGCTTTTCTGAGTCATCTTTAGCACGCGTGTCCCGAAGTAATACATGAAGATGATCACTGTCGGCGTCACTATCCATGCCACGAAAAGCCCCGGCCCTCCCAGCTTCAGGATCTTGTTGAAAAGGACCTCGGCCCCGAGCAGCACGAGCCCTGTTTTGATGAACATCTCGGTTTTTGCGCCGGCCAGAAGCCACTTGGGCGTGCCGACGGTGTTCGAGATGAGAAGCCCGAGGATCAGCGCCCAAAAGGCATAGCTCAGGCCGTAGCTCTTGATCACGTGATGGCCCGCAAAGGTGTAGGCGATGATGGCGAGCAGGAACACGATCAGGAATCCACACAGATAACGCCACGGGTTCTCCCCCATGAACCTGATGCCGAAAGCTGTCAGAACCCCAACCGCGGCAAGGAGCAGCAGAAGCTTCGAGAAGATGCCGGAGGTGCGTTTCGCCGGCTTGCCGTACAGCTCATCAACCGCCTGCTTGTAAGCCGCATCCGTTGAGAGCCCTTTGATGTGCCCAAGCTGGGCCGCGGACATCTCCCCCTTGTATATGAGCGCCTTTTGATCATCGTCGTATTTCAGGTTCTTGGCAAGTGTCCTGGACAGGTCCAGGTCATCCGGGAGTTCGGCGAGAGGCACCCGCCTTTCCAGGCTGAAGAACTCGTTTGCCGGATTCGAGATCCACATGCCCAGCTTGGGAGCTTTGCCCGCCACCCCCCAGATCGCGAAGGCGATCATGATGAAACCGAACCACACAGACCACCAGTCCTCTGTCTTCCAGAGTGCGGATATGCCGCGATCACCGCTCAAGGTTACCTCCCTCTGTTCGATCTCTGTTCGTCGATGAAAAAATCAGGATAGCAGCGAGACAGCGGTGCGTCAAGGCAGCGGGCTTCACTGTCCGCGAGCCGCCGCCTTTTCCGAAAAGGATGCTGCTGTAGATCAGGGAGTGCACCGGGTGTTCACGCGCTGTTCATGTCATGGCTTCCGAGATCTTCTCGAACCTGTCATCCCAGGTGTTCCTTCCGGCGAACGAGCGCCTCATGCCGGCTGCCTTTTCATCGCCGTCCTCAGCCGCAGCCTTGTCGAGCTTGAGGAGAAACTCCTCCCTGCTGTCAGCGGCGTAAACCAGGCCCTCGAAGTTCTTCAGCTCATGGATGTTCGTGGAGACAACGGGCTTGCCCAGCGAAAGGTATTCATACAGCTTTACAGGGTTCGTGTCGTATCCGATCTCGTTCGTAAAAAACGGGTTCAGGCAGACATCGAACGATTGTATGAAGGCCGGTATCTCGTCGTGCGGCCGCTTTCCGAGAAAAAAAACGTTCTGCCGCGCCTTCAGCTTGCGCACGAGCGGTTCCGAACAGGGACCCACGAAAACGAAGGCGCATCGGGGGCGGTTCTCAGCGCAGTACTCCACCAGCTCCACATCGATCCACTTGTGAACGACCCCTATGTATCCCGCAACCGTTTCGAATCCGGATCCGATGCCCTGTACCTCCGGATGAGCTCGTGCGCCTTCGAACTTGTCGATCAATACGCCGTTGGGAACCCTGATGACATCACAAGCGTTCTTGTGCTTCAGGACATCGTTTTCGAGGGCCTCTGAGGTCGCGAAAACCTTGTTGCTGTGTTTCAGAACATCCGCGAAGGTGCTGTCGTAGGAACTCCTGTCGAGGCGGCCGCCGAGAACGCCGTAGCCGTCTATGCAGTCGTAGAATATCTTCGCGAACGGGAACCCCCTGATGTGCTTCCACCACAGCGGCGATTGAACAAAGGCGATGATATTGCCGCCGACAAAACGCCCGAGGAAAGCTTCCATCCATTTCGAGACATGCCGGTCCATTGCTGAAAGGGGCAGCCTGAAGGAGAGGAAAAAGAAGCGGAAATAACGGGAGACGGTCACGATTTTCTGCCTCTCGTTCAGCGACTTCACGGCGTGATCGAGGCTGTAATGGAGTGTCGAGTCGTTCAGGCTCCCCCTCTTGAACGGGCCCTCGAAATAATAAACCGTATCCCCGTGTTCAGCGAACTTGTCGAACAACGCCTGGGGCCGCTGGTATACGAAGTCGTATTTGATCGGAGGAAAAAACGCTATCCTGCGGTTGTGCATGGTCTCGCCGAACCAGACGTTTGTAAATCACCACGGCTTGAAACAGCGCTGAAGAAGCCGCATGCCGCCCGATGCCGCAACCATCGAAAACGGAACATCCCGTCAAGAGATATACTGCAGCTCGAACAGTTTCTTGTAGTAACCGTTGCCTTCCATCAGTTCGAGATGAGAGCCCTCTTCGGCAATTCTGCCCTTGTCAACCACAAAGATCCGGTCGACGTTTTTCACGGTGGAAAGGCTGTGGGCGATGATGAAGGTCGTTTTGTTCATCTTCAGGTTATCGAACGCCTTCTGCACGATACGCTCCGATTCGCTGTCCAGGGAGGAGGTGGCCTCGTCCAGCACGAGTACCGGTGAATTTTTGAGTATTGCCCTGGCTATGGCGATCCGCTGTTTTTCGCCTCCGGAGATGTTGGAGCCCCTTTCGCTGATAACGGACTCGTAGCCGTTCTTCATGCCCATTATAAAATCGTGTGCGTACGCGGACCTGGCCGCCTCAATGATCTCTTCATCCGTCGCATCAAACTTCCCGTAAGAGATGTTGTTTTTCACGGTGTCGTTGAAAAGCATCACATCCTGGGTGACAAAGCTGATGCCGTCGCGAAGGGAAGCAAGGCTGTATTCGGATAAATCTGATTCATCGATCCGGATGCTGCCTTCCGTTACATCATAAAAACGTGGAAGCAGGTTTACTATTGTGGTCTTGCCCGCTCCGCTGCTGCCCACGAAAGCAACGGATTCGCCCGGCTTCACCTTGAAGCTGATGCCTGTCAAGGTGTTCTTTTTGCTTTTTTCGTAAGCAAAGGAAACATTGTTGAATGAGATGCCATCCTGGATGTATTGCAGCTGTTTCTTATCTGTGCTGAAGATCTCCTCCCTTTCGTTTTCCATGTCAAGGACCTCGAAGATCCTTTCGGCGGAAACCATGGCAAGATGGTATGTGTTGCTTGTTTTGCTCAGAAGCTTGATAGGGGCGTAAAGCATCATCAAGGCTGCTATGAAGGAGAAAAGAGATGCAGCAGTGGTGGTCCCGCTGATGACCCGGTTTCCACCGTAGACAATGACGCCGGCTATGGCAATCGATCCTATGAACTCCATCAACGGGGGGGACATGGCCCTGACCCTTGCGATCTTCATGAGCAGGGTCTTGATGCCATGGGTTATTCCCATGAACTTGTCGATCTCCTTCTCTTCCGCCCTGAACGATTTGATTATCCTGGGGGATCCTATGGTGTCGTTGAGAAACCCGAATATGTTCTCGACGATATCGTTCTGCTTTTTGACCAGGTTCTTGGTTCTTTGCCCCAGCCTCTTGATGAGGTAACCGGTGGCCGGAAGAACGGTAACAGCTATTATGGCCAGCCTCCAATCCCTGTAGAAGAGAACAAAGGTGAGAGCTATGATCGAGAAGACCTGTTGAACCGTGTTCTTTATCGAGCCGGCCACGATTCTCTGGAGTATGTTGACCTGGTAAAACACCCTCGCGCTCAGAGCGCCTGAAGAAAGCCTGCTAAACTCTGAAACCGGAAGATAAATGATCTTCTTGTAAACATCGTTTCTGATGTTCGTGATTACGTTCTGGGCCACGTAAGCCATGACACAGCCTTGAAGAAACGCAAAGAGTCCTTTCAAGAAGAAAAGGCCTATGATCCCGAAAGGGATGATATAAAGCATGGTTTCGTTTTTATCTTCAAAAATTTTGGTCAGGGCGGGCTCTATCATCCATGCGACAAGGCCGGTAAAGCCGGAGACAATCAGGGAAAACAGCATCGCCAAAAAGAAATACTTGGCGTAAGGCCTTGTGTAAATGCACCAGAGTCTCTTGAAGAGGGAGAAGTTCATCTTTGCCCCAAAAGGGTGAAAAGCTGATGTTCAGGTGCTGAACCGAAGAGACAACCTTTACATGATGCGGTGTTCTTATTCAAGCGGGATTTGATTATTCTCTGCGTGGGGAGATTGCTATCAACGAGCCGGCGCACGTTTTCCGCCCGCCTCAACTTTCTTCTGAACCGTTGACTAAAGCGCAGCCCTGGTTTAATATGCGCTGTTCAAGTACAGCCCGTTGGCAGCAACTGTTGCGGAGGTGATATGTCGTCCCAAGCTTCAACGGTGGAGGAGGTTCTCCGCCGCTATCCGAAAAACCAGTCCAGCCTTATCATGGTGCTCCAGGATGTCCAGGCCGCGTTGAGCCATGTTCCCAAGGAGGCCATCGACCTGATATCCGAGCACCTGCACGTTCCCCGCAGCCGTGTGCATTCCACCGCGTCTTTTTATAAATCCTTTTCCACAGAGCCATTAGGCAAGCACCGCGTGGATGTGTGCATGGGCACGGCCTGCCATGTGCGCGGGGCGGAGCGGCTTGTGAACCAGCTCGGGGATGAGCTTGGCATCAAGCCCGGAGAGACCACCAAAGACCTCGATGTGACCCTGAACACGGTTCACTGCGTTGGCGCGTGCGCGCTCGGGCCGGTGGTGATCATGGATGAGGAGTACCACGGCGAGATGACACCGGGCAGGGTGGCGAAAGCGCTGAAAAAGTGCCGCTCCGGACCCGGCCGCACGGGGAAAGGGCATGAGGGGCCGTGCGCCGCGTGCAAAGCCGCCGAGCAGGAAACAGATCCGGCGTTCTCCAGCCCTGAAGAGCTGAGCGCTTTCAGGGAGGAGCTCAAAAAGACAATCAGCGCGGATGCGGCGGTTGTTTCCATATGCGCGGGAAGCGGATGCCGGGCGCTCGGGAGCGGCGCTCTCATAGAGGCGTTTGATGAGGGGCTCAAGGAAGCGGGGCTCGATGAAGAGGTGCGTGTGCTCAGGAACGGGTGCCACGGCTTCTGCGAGCAGGGCCTCATCGTTGTGATACGCCCGGCAGGCATCTTTTACCACAAGGTGAAGCCGCAGGACGTTCCCGAGATAATCGAGCGGACCCTGAAAAACGACGAGATGATCGAGCGCCTTCTTTACGAGGACCCCGGCACCAAGGAAAAGATCGCGCTGGAGAAGGATATCCCGTTCTACGCGCGGCAGGAAAGGTTGCTGATGCGGATGAACGGGCGGATCGATCCGTTGAAGATCGAGGACTACATCGCGAATGACGGTTACGACGCCATGGCAAAGGCGCTTTATGAGATGGAGCCCCAGGCTGTTGTGGACGAGGTCAAGAAGGCCGGGCTCAGGGGGCGCGGCGGCGGAGGGTTCCACGCGGCAAGGAAATGGGCCTCGTGCAGCAGGGTTAAAGCGGATGTGAAGTATGTCCTGTGCAACGCGGACGAGGGGGACCCGGGCGCGTTCATGGACTGCTCGCTCCTGGAAGGGAACCCGCATTCCGTGATAGAGGGCATGATAATCGGCGCTTATGCGATCGCGGGGCGCGAGGCATGGCCCGAGGGGTATGTCTATGTCCGCAACGAATACCCCATGGCGGTCGCCAACCTGGATGTAGCGCTCGGCCAGGCCCGCGCCCGCGGCCTGCTCGGCGAAAACATCCTCGGTTCCGGTTTTTCCTATGACATCAAGGTCAGCCGCGGCGGCGGGTCGTTCGTGTGCGGCGAATCCACAGCGCTGATGGCATCGATCGAGGGCAAGATCGGCGAGCCCCGCGCAAAGTACATACACACCTCAACCTCGGGCCTGTACCAGAAGCCCACGGTCCTGAACAACGTTGAGACCTGGGCGAACGTGCCGCTCATCATCCGGGGAGGCGCGGAAAGGTTCGCCGAGCTCGGCACCGAAAAAAGCAAGGGCACCAAGATCTTCTCCCTCGTGGGAAAGGTGAACAACACCGGGCTCGTGGAGGTTCCCATGGGCATCACCCTGCGCGAGGTGGTCTTCGGCATCGGCGGCGGGATCCGGGACAACAAAAAGTTCAAGGCCGTGCAGACTGGCGGTCCCTCGGGCGGGTGCGTGCCCGAATCGCTGCTCGACATACCTGTTGACTTCGAGGAGCTCACCAAGGCCGGGTCGATGATGGGCTCCGGCGGCATGATCGTGATGGACGAGTCCACATGCATGGTGGATGTGGCCCGGTACTTCACCGGCTTTCTCACCGAAGAATCGTGCGGCAAGTGCGCTGCATGCCGCATGGGCCTGGACCAGCTCAAGGAGGTTCTCGAACGGATCTGCGCGGGCCAGGGGAAACCAGAGGACATCCCGCGCATGGAGCAGCTCTTCAAGGTCCTGGACGACGGATCGCTCTGCGGCCTGGGGAAAAGCGCTTCCAACCCGGTCAGGAGCACGCTCCAGTTCTTCCGCGAGGAGTACGAGGCGCACATCTTCAACAAGAAGTGCCCCGCGGGAGTCTGCCGCAGCCTCATCACATTTGCCATCGACGACTCGTGCACAGGCTGCCTGCTCTGTAAGAAAGCGTGCCCCAAGGAGGCGATCAGCGGCGAAAAGGAGAAGCTCCATGTTATCGACGAGGCGATGTGCGACCGCTGCGGCATCTGCGTGACAACATGCAAGTTCGGATCCATTGTGACAGTCTAGACGCGGCCGGAGAGACGAGCGGCCGGGTTTTTTAATAACTTTGAAAACGGCGGGAGAATGAACGAGAAGATACGAATCACGGTTGACGGCCGTCCTTTCGAGGCGAAGGAAGGCAGCATGCTGCTTCACGCCTTTGGAGAGATGGGCGTTCATGTACCAACGCTTTGCAATCATTCCAGCCTAGATCCAAGCGGTGCCTGCAGGCTGTGCGTTGTCGAGATAACGCACGAGGATTGGAACGGGTGGTCAGGCCTGGTTACATCGTGCCTCTACCCCGTGGAGCCCGGCCTTCAGGTGTTCACGAGATCGGAGCGGGTAAAGGCGGCGAGGCAAACCCTGCTCGAGCTTTACATGGCTCGCTGCCCGGATTCGGAGGTCGTAAAAAAAATCGCCTGTGAAGAAGGCGTTGATGAGACCCCGTTTCCCTCGTGCGAAAGCGCCGACTCCTGCATTCTTTGCGGGCTCTGTACCAGGGTCTGCATTGAGCTCGGCCCGTCGGCCATTGCCCCGCTTGGAAGGGGAACCGAAAAGCAGGTCGGGCCCGCTCCTGATATGATAGGCGAGGACTGCACCGGTTGCGGGGCATGCGCGAAGGTGTGTCCAACGGGCCATATCAGCATGGTAAAGCGGGATGGAAAGCTGTTGATCTGGAACATGGAGTTCCCGGTTCAGCATTGTTCCGTGAAAACAGCGCAGTGTCGCGGGTGCGGCCTCTGCGAGGAAACATGCCCTGACGCGATCCCCAGGATGGCGTTTTTTCGAAACGGCAACATGGTCTCGACCATAGCCGACTCCGCCTGCACCGGATGCGGGATATGCGCGGGAGCTTGCCCCACCGGCGCGATCCTTCAGGATGCGCCGGAGGGCGAAGAAAGCCTCGTGCCCATGCCCGAGGGCGAGCCAACCCTGCACGGCCGCACCGTTGTGTTCGCCTGCTCGCGCTCGCCCTTTTCCGAATCCAGCGAGGATGTGGCAACGGTCCCATGTGTTGGCCGGGTGACCGTGGACGAGATGCTCGAATGCCTGGCACGCGGCGCGGACGGCGTGCTCCTTATTTGCAGGGACACCGACACATGCCCGTACGGCAGGGGCGGGAAGCTTTGTGAAACGCGCGCCCGTGCGGCACAGGAGCTTGCAGCTTATGCCGGACTCGGGAGCAACCGCATAGTTTTCGAAAAACCCGGACCCGGGCCTGCGGGCCCTGATCTTGCAAGAGCCGCTTTTGTGGAGCGTACAGGGCCGTCCCCCTTGAAAGAAGCGCTGCCCGTGACCTCGCCGGAGAGCGGTGCAAAGCCCCTCGGAATGGACAGGGCCCTTGAGATCATGGGGCAGTTGCGATCAAGGCCGGAGCTCGAACCTGTTCTGCCGCAGCACCTGGCCGATCTCTTTGAGGCGCCCTCCCCCGGGAAAAAAGAGGATGCGCTTCTTTACCTTGGTGATCTCGTGGAACTCGATATTCTGCTATCCCTTGTTGTGCCCGGCGGTTCGCTCACCCGGGTTTTCGAGGCAGCGGCAGCACGGCTGGACAAGGCCGGCATCAAGGCGCGCCCTGTCGTGGACCCGCGAGAGCTGAAAAAGAGCGGCACCGATAAGGTCGTTCTCTTCTGCGGGTGCGGCCTGGGCGAGGCTGCGGACGGCAAGGAGATATACATGCTCGACGATCCGGCCAAGGCGCAGGGGCCTGACGATCAATGCGGCGGATTCCGATTCGCGATTTCATCGGAAGAGCGGCGGGCTCTGCTTGACAGGATGAACGCGTCGGGCCCCGGTTTTTACGAGTGCGGATGTGTTCACGAGCTCGCCCAGCACATGGTTCTTTCGCGTGAGGGGTCGTGGCAGGGTGCCTTTTCCGGGGAGCCTGTTTTGAGGTTTCAGCAGGCAATGCGCGCCATGGGCGGCCACGGACTGGAGGGCGCGAAATGAAAAAACACAGGGTCAAATCGCACCCCATTCTCGATCCCTTGCAAGGCGACTCGATAGAGTTCGTTTTCAACGGAAAACCGCTCAAAGCGCGAAAAGGCGAGGTCATCTCGTCTGCGCTATACGCGGAAGGGATACAGATTTTCGGCCATCACGAAAAGGACAACGGACCCCAGGGGATCTTCTGCGTGAACGGCCAGTGCTCGCAGTGCACGGTGATAGCGGACGGCCGCCCCGTGAAATCGTGCATGACTCCTGTGAAGCCGGGCATGGCGGTTGAAAGCTGCGAGGGCCTTCCCGGAATGGGGCATGCCGCGCATGAAAAAAGCTCGCACGAAGTCGACGAACTCGAGGTGCAGGTGCTAGTGGTGGGCGGCGGACCGGCGGGGATCTGCGCTGCTGTTGAGCTCGGACGCCTCGGGATTGGGGTGCTCATAATCGATGACAAGCAGGAGCTCGGGGGCAAGCTCAGCCTCCAGACACACAACTTCTTCGGCTCGGTAGCGGACTGTTACGCGGGCACGCGCGGAATAGATATCGGCCGTATGCTGGCGCACGAAGCAGAAAGTCTTCCAACCGTGAAGCTTTGGCTCGACTCCACCGTGGTCGGCGTGTTCAACGACGGCAGGTTCGGCGTTGCGGGAGGGGGGGGGTACCGGCTCGTGAAACCGGAATGCGTGCTCATCGCGTGCGGTGCGCGCGAGAAAACGCTCACCTTTCCGGGGTGCGACCTGCCTGGGGTGTACGGGGCGGGCGCGTTCCAGACCCTTGTCAACCGCGACCTGATCCGCTGCGCTGAGAAGCTGTTCGTGGTGGGCGGGGGAAACGTGGGGCTCATCGGCGCGTACCACGCGCTTCAGGCGGGCATCGATGTCGTGGGGCTGGTGGAAGCGCTTCCGGCGTGCGGAGGGTACAAGGTCCACGAGGACAAGATCAAGCGCCTGGGTGTGCCGGTATGGACATCGCACACGGTTCTTCGCGTGGAGGGGAACGACCGGGCCGAGCGCGTTGTGATCGCTGCGATCGATGACAGGTTTAAACCGCTCCCGGGAACGGAGCGTATCTTTGACGTGGACACCGTGCTCATCGCGGTGGGGCTGTCGCCCGTTGACGAGCTGTGGAAAAAGGCGCGCGAGTACGGGATGAAGGTTTACGCGGCCGGGGATTCCGAGGAGATAGCCGAGGCATCCGCCGCGATTTTTTCGGGCAGGATCACGGGGCGAAGGATCGCGCGCGACCTGGGCATGGATGTGCCTGTGCCGAGCACATGGGAGAGCTTCGGTGATGTGCTGAAGCACAAGCCGGGTGATGCGGAACCGTTCGAGCCCTCGGATCTGAAAGCGCCCGTGTTCCCCCTGATCAGGTGCGTGCAGGAGATCCCCTGCGACCCATGCACAGAGGTCTGCCCCCAGGGGCTGATCTCCATGAAGGGGTCGATCCTTTCGCTTCCAACTTTCGAGGGCGAGTGCCACGGATGCGGCAGGTGCGTGCTCGCGTGCCCCGGGCTCGCGATCCAGCTCGTTGTCAATGACTACGACCCTTCGGGGGAGAAAGCGCTTGTCATGCTGCCTTTCGAGTTCACGGACAGCGCTATCCCTTTGGGTCGCGATGTTGTGACCACGGGCATGGAAGGGGAAGCGGTTGGAAAGGGGCGGGTCGTTGCCGTGCGCAAGAGAGAGGACCAGGACCGCAGGAAGCTGCTTCTCGTGGAGGTTCCCGCGAAAGACAAGCTGAAGGTGGCCGGGTTCAGGGTACGCGAGCCCAAAGACGGGGCAGCGCCCGACGAGGCGGAAAAGGCTGCGCTTGAGAAAGCCGCCGAAACGGATGATCCGATCGTGTGCAGGTGCGAGCGTGTGAGAAAGAGCGAGATCGTGGCAGCGGTGCGGGCCGGGGTGCGCGACATGAACCAGCTCAAGGCTGTTGTGAGGGCCGGCATGGGTGGGTGCGGTGGAAAAACCTGCACCGAAGAGGTGTTGAGAATTTTCCGCGAGGAGGGGATAGACCTGTCCGAGGTGACGCTGCCAACGGACAGGCCGCTGGTTGCGGAGGTGCACCTCGGCGATTTCGTGAGCAGGGCCAAAGGCAATGGTGACAATGGAGCGAAGGAGAAATAGGTTGTCTCCAAGCAGCACGAAGCAGAAGTACGATGTGATCGTTGTCGGCTCGGGGAGCGTTGGGAACCCCACGGCATGTTTTCTGGCCCAGGAGGGGCTGAAGGTTCTTGTGATCGAAAGGCGGCCGGCTTCCGGCCAGGGCGACAACAAGGCGGCGATCGGCGGAGTCAGGGCCACGCACTCGGACCCGGCCAAGATAATGACCTGCATCGAGAGCCTGAAAATATTCTCTTCCTGGGAGAAGAAGCACGGATATCACATCGGCTGGAAGGAGGGGGGGTACTGCTTTCCAGTGTTCACGGAAGCGGTGGAAAAGGTCTTGAAAGGGATTTTGCCGATCCAGAAGGAGCACGGGCTGGTGATCGACTGGGTCGGTCCGGAGCGCGTAAAAGAGCTCATTCCCGGGATCGTTGAGCAGGAGCTCAGGGGAGGCACCTTTTCGCCGGAGGACGGACAGGTCTCGCCTTTGCTCGCGGCTGTTGCGTTCCAGAGGGAAGCGGAAAGGTGCGGCGCGGTTTACAGGTTCAACGAGAAGGTTGCCGGGTACGAGCGCGAGGGTGACAGGATCACCGGGGTCGTGACGGACAAGGGGAAGTACTCCGCCGGCGATGTAGTCCTGGCAACGGGTGCGGACGCGAGCGAGCACAGAGACCTGCTCGGATTCGAGCTCCCCGTGATCCCTGATTCGCACGAGGCGGGCATCACAGCGCCCGTGAAACCGTTTCTTGATCCGCTGGTAGTGGACCTCAGGCCGGGGCCCGAAGGCCGCACCGCCAACTTCTACTTCGGCCAGAACAACGAGGGCCAGATCATCTTCTGCTACACCCCCAAGGAGCTCTTTGTCGGCAAGAACCGCGAGAGCATCTCCGAGTTTTTGCCCATATTAGCGAACCGCATGGTTTCCCTGGTGCCGCGGCTGAAGAACCTTCTCATCCGCCGCGTGTGGCGCGGCTGCTACCCGATGACACCCGACGGCATCCCTATAATCGACCGCCCGCCCGGAATCGAAGGGCTGGTGCTCGCAATAGGCATGTGCGGCCAGGGCTTCATGATGGGCCCGGGAGTCGCGAAAAACGTGACCTCGATGATAGTGAACAAAAGTTCCACCCTGTCGGTAGAGGTGCAAAAAACCTTCCGCTACGACCGCGATTTTTACGCCGCCAAAAAAGAAGCGCTTCGCTAGGCGGTTCGCGATATTTTTTTCAAACCGCTAAAATATATCTATTAATAATCCATATTTTATCAAAATGGTCTTGACATTTGCGGGGGGGGGGCATGGTAGTCTAATAAGTAGATGAAGATAGTTTCCCGGTCCTTTGGGAAAAAAGTGATCGGGTATGATAGTTCGGAAGAGATATCAAGGAAGATAGTCAGCACGGAAGGTAAAACTGTTTATTGCCCATGGACAACCTTGTCTTTATTTAAGGAGAGAAGAAGCCATGGTTTTGCGAAACCATCTCTAATAAACAGTGTAGCATTATAATCGGGTGCGGCTGTTCGTTGTGATTTAAACGACAAGTCCATTACAGGGATAGTGTGTCCACAGTTTTCATCAGCAGTCCCGTTAACATTAAACGGGACTTCAAAAACGAAGGAGGTGTGTTATGTGTATGGGTAAAACAACAGTATTCATTTGTCTTTTTGTTTTTATCGGTTCGGTGACGGTTTTTTCTGCTACCATTGAAGTTCCTGGTGATTACTTAAATATCGCAGATGCTGTAGACGCCGCGAACGACGGAGATGTCATTGAAGTTGAAGCCGGACTTTACGAAGAAGAAAATATTTACGTATATAATAAAACAATAAAAATAATTGGCGAGGGGCCATTAGTAACTACAATTGATGGTCTTGAAAACGGTCCCGTAATAGAGTTTGTTGACTGCACTCCTGTTATAGATGATCCGGTTGTATTTGAACTTTTAATTCAGGGATTTACAATTACAAATGGTAAAGCACACGGTAGTTTTGGAGATAATGGCGGAGGAATTTATAGCTCCAATTCGTCACCGAATATAAAAAACAATATTATAAAGAATAATAGCGCAGAGTTATATGGCGGGGGAATATATTGTACAGGGGCCGAAACAGGTTACAGATGTTCACCTAATATAATTCGAAATCGAATTGAAAATAATAGTGCCGGTTTTTTCGGAGCAGGAATATGCCTATATGATTTTTGGGACTCGTCACAGATAGAGTATAATACAATAACCGGAAATTCAGGAGCTTCAAAAGGTGGCGGCATTTATATATTGAATCTCCAACTCGGTGCCAGGCAGAAAATACTTGATAATTATATTGCCGACCACGAATCGGGTGGGGGTGTTTACCTGGATAAAAGGGGGAAGTACATAGTTATAAATAATGAAATAAAAAATAATTCGGGAGGAGGCTTAAAAATTAATACGCCATTTTTGAGCAATGAAACCCATTTAATCAAACGTAACCTCATATATGATAACGAAGCAGGAAATGGAGGAGGCATCTGCCTTCTGTTGGATGGTAATGAGGTTGAAGTTTTAAATAATTTGATATATCAAAACACGGCAACTGGTGGAAAAGGCGGAGGTGTGTATGTTGATTCACCAAGCGATATAAGACGAGTATTTATAAACAACACCATTACTGAAAACACAGCTTCTAATCAAGGTGGAGGCGTGTACTTGGCTTACGATGCAAGCCAGGCAAAGTTTAATAATGAAATAATATACAACAATACAGCAAATATTGGAAATGAGCTGTATTTTGTTCAAAACGTTCCACTGGTTCCTCCAAACGTAACCTATTCAGATGTTGAGGATTGGCAGACCCAAGGTCAACCATGGGGGAATGATCCAACAAACAAATACGTGGATCCACTGTTTGTAGCAGGTTATCATCTGAAAAGTACAATACCCAAATCGCAATGCATAGATGCAGGAACAACAATCGGAGATCAAGCATTTTTAACTATAGTGTTTGATATGGACAGGGAAGACCGTGTTGATACATCCGGATATGTGGATATGGGATCAGATGAGGTGCATTGAAAAAATTGAAACCTTGAAAACATAAACTCAGACTTGTTGACTGATAAGGACGAAAGAACCGCTTAACGAAGGCTCTACTGCCCTTGCCTGCCTATTGGCAGGCAGGGGCTTGCGGCAGTTGGCTTCTGATGTGTCGATAGAAATGAAAAAAGCGAGCTCAGCCTGGATTCGGTTCTTTTTCAAGATAAAGGTTTTTTGTCCGATGGCACATGAATAGGAGCTGCCAATCCATAAGCTATGTAATAATAAACAATTAGCCGTTATATAAAGAATCTGCCTACGGTTTGAGACAGGGCGGCAATTGACAGGATTGACGACAGACTATATAATCAAGTAAATCGATATAGGGACCAAAAAACCGATAGCGCATTTTATCGTTGTCGAGGAAAGGCATATAGAATGAGGTACCTGGCTTTTCTCCTTATGTTGCTTTCCTCTGTTGGTTACGGAGCTACGATCAACGTGCCGGGTGATTATGCAACGATACAGGAAGCAATAGATAACGCCAATAACGGGGATATAGTCATTGTGTACCCAGGAACTTATTGCGAGAACATCGAATTCAAGGGAAAAGCAATAGCTGTAAACAGCAAATACGGACCTGATCTCACTGTCATAGACGGAACGCAAACGAGCAGTGTTGTGTATTTTGGTGATGGAGAAGGCCCGAATTCGGTACTGGAAGGGTTTACGATAACCAACGGATTTAGGAGACATAACCCCCTTGCGTACATGGGCGGAGGAATCCTGTGTGACGGTTCTTCGCCGACCATAATAAACAACAAGATAGACGGAAACAACAGTTACTACGGAAGCGGTATCTGCTGCTGGGGAAGCTCGTCCAAACCGCTTATAAGGGACTGCCTGATAACAAGAAACCGGGCTCTATGTCCAGGCGTCGGTTCGGGCAGGGGCGGGGGAATATGCTGTGGTTCCTCGGATGCGTATATAACAGGCTGCACGATCAAGGAAAACATGTGCGATGATGTAGGCGGCGGAATAGGGGTTGATGGTATATGTTCACCGGTTATTGAAAACTGCATTATTGAGTCGAACACTGCAGTATCACAAGGCTCAGGCCGTGGAGGAGGGATTGGTACAACAAATGGAGTAGCTCCGATAATTAGAAATAATATCATTCAAAATAACAAAGCATGTGTTGGGGCAGGCATGTTAATTTGGGGAGGAGAGGTATCAAATAATATAATCGTTTATAACTCCGCAGTATCCGGTTTTCCAACAAACACGGGGAGTCATGGCGGTGGAATACAGACATTGGGTATTAGTTCAATGTATGTAATAGTGAAGGACAATTTAATTGCTTACAACGATTGCCTGACTGCTGGGGGCGGGCTTAGTTGGTATGCCGCGGACGGTGAAGTTACCGGAAATATTATTTGTTATAATGTTGCAGCCGGGGGGACGTTTCCGGGTTCATTGAAAGAAGGCGGTGGAATATGCGTAGGCGATCATTGGTGCAAAGGCAAATTCTCAAACAATGTTATATATGAAAATTATGCGGAGGATTGTGGCGGTGGAGTCAGTATAAAGTGGTATGAAAATGTATTTATATCCTTCTCCAACACAACTATCACAAAAAACGAATCCTATCAGGGAGCTGGAATCTACTGCCATGGTTCAGCGGATCTGACAATTACAAACTCCATAGTTTATGACAACATCGGCCCTGCGGTGGAGTACGAGCAAAAAATACCAGAGATAACCTACAGCGATGTAGAAGGCGACTGGCCCGGCATAGGCAACATCGATATGGATCCCTGTTTCGTGAACAAGGACAAAGACGACTATCATCTGCTCTATTATTCGCCATGCAAGGATATGGGCGACAACAACGCGCCGTACCTTACCGAACAAGATTTCGAGGGGGATCCCCGCATAGCCGAAGGCACAGTGGACATAGGAGCGGACGAGTTTTACAAGCATCTTTACTACACAGGCGATGCAACACCCGATGGTGACATCGATGTAAAGTTCGTGGACATCCCAGGCACCGCGCCTATCGGCTTATGGGTGGGGACCAGTGTGTTTGAAGACCCGATTCACGGCTCTTACGGCGACTGGTACCTCAAACCGCCTTTTCTCTTCTGGGGTCCTTTTCTCCCCATTCCATCCCCTGGGGGCGTTTTTGTCATTTCGGGCAACATTCCATTGAGTCCGGCCCCTCCTTATACAATCTACCTTCAGGCCATCATCGGCAACAAGCTGACGAACCTCTGCGAGATGAAGGTTACGGAATGATTTTTTCGCCCGTTCGAAAAATCTTTCGCCCGCACCTTGTCTATAATGCACGCCGGTTCCATAATATTACCCAATGGCGTCACGAAAGATCTTGGTATCGTTTTTCGTTCTTGTCCTTGCAGCCCTTGGCTTTCTGCTCTTTGATCTGATCGACGGGCAGGGGTGGGATGCGGACAAACCCGACACGCCCGAAAACCCCCTTGAGGGAACCCTGACCGAGGCGGATGACAAAGATCCTTCGGACCCGCCGGCCCGGCCCATTGTTTCCGGGGGTGATGATCGCGGCGCACTTGTGCGGGAACGCCTTGATGCGGATACGGAGGCTGTGCTCGAAGGGCGTATCCTCAGCGCCAGGGGCATTCCGATGATCGACGCGCAGGTGCGGATTTCAAAGGTTTTGCCGCTGGAGGCTGGGGCGAGTGTGTTTTCGCTCCTACATACCGGGGAAGACGGCTGCTTTGTTGTGGTTCGGCTCGATCCAGGTTCGTCGTACAAGGTCTGGGTGAGCACATCGGGCGGGTGGATCTTTGCCGGTACCGTCGAACTTGCCGGCCCGGGCGTCACCCGCAAGGAGTTCACCCTTCCCCTGGCTTCCATCTCCGGTTTTGTGACCCATGGGGGAAACACTCTTCACGATGCAAAAGATCTGCGGTTGATGTTGATCTCCGATGAACATGATGAAGGCGGCGAGCCCGCTGCCGGGTCAGCGGTGCCGGACGAAAAGGGATCGTTCCTGTTCACAGGGCTTCCTGCCGGTTTTTTCCGGGTTCAGGCTCGAAGCGAAAGCCTTGGGAACGCACAAACCGAATCGATCGTTCTCCATGAGAGCGAGGCCAGGGACAATCTGGAACTCTGCATTCCAATCGGGGGCAGGCTGTGTGTTCATATCATGGGCGAAGAGCAAGGGGGGGCGGACCAGCGTCTCGAATTAAAATTGAAGTGCCACAACCCCGGGTTTTCGTACGAGATCGATCGAACGATCCCATCCGAGGTGTTGTCCGAAGCAGATGGGCACAGCATCGCGCTCGAGCCGGGCGATTTCACAGTGTCGCTCCCGGGCAGCGGTTTTCCGAAACAGCGCGTGACGATCGTTGAGAACGGAACAACGGATGTGACCTTTCACCTTCTTGAAGAAGAGATGGTTCATACCACACTCTCGGGAAAGCTGATGAACGAGGTGCTGGAACCGGTGGACAGGGCATGCGTGATGGTGATCAGGGAGGGGCCGGAAGGAGAGCGCGCGAGGTTCAGCGCTTTCACGGATAGGGAAGGCTCGTTCGAGATAGGGGGGCTCTGGCAGGGAACATGGGTGGTCACGACTTATGAGAACGAAGGAGCGTGCTGCCTGCTGGGTGACCTGACCGTGAGCGAGAACGCCGAGGAAAAAACCGAGATGGTTTACGAGCTGATGAAAGCCGGCATAAAAGGAAAAATAATCGACGGGAAGAGCTGGAAGCCCATCGATCACAGCCGGGCCTGGACCTTGAAACTCACACGCAAGGGAGCACAGAGCACTTCTGTTTGGGGCGGAACCGGGAGCTTGTTCTGGTACGGTAATCTCGAGCCCGGCACATACAAGATCGTTGTAGACCACCCGGATCTAGGATCAGGCTTGATCGAGGGAGTCACAGTCAACCCCTCGATAGTTACCGAGGGCCTCGAGGTGGTTGTGCGGTAGGGGCGAAAAACCTTTCGACCGTCTAGGCTTTTGTAATCACGCATATTCAAGGAGAATCTCGAATGAACGCAAGCCATGTGAAACGTCTTTTCGTTTTGTCAACAATGCTGGCAGCAGGTGTGTTGCTGAACGGGTGCATTAGTGTGTGGACCAGCAAGGAAGATCAATCGAAACAAAGCGGGAAGTGCACGGCTTTACAGGAGAAGAATCCGAAGAAAGCACCCCCTTCAGAGGAAGACAAGGAGAAAAAGGAGGAGGATGTCGCGGTAAAGCGCGGAGAGTTGATACACAAGCTCGAAATCGCTGAGGCGAGTCTGGATCAGATGGAGATGGAGCACGAGTCACGGGAAAGGGATGTAAAGGAAACGGCCGAGAACGCTGAGAAGGAGTTGGAACTTGCCGCGGAAAAGCTCGCCCGGTTCAAGGAGTTCGATGCACCGAACCGGATTGCCAGGGCTGAGCTCACTCTGAAGAACATGAGGGATGCCGCAGAGGAGGCGAAGGAGGAACTGAAACAGCTCGAGCTCATGTACGAGGAACAGGACCTGGAGGATAAAACGAGGGAGTTCGTGATCAACCGTGGAAAGCGAAACCTGGAGAGGCGCAAGCAGTCTCTGGCCATTGAGGAGAGGGGGCTCGTTTCACTGAAAGAGCACGAGATTCCGAGCGAGCTTGCCTCGATAGAACTGGACACGGCAAAGAAAGAGTACGCCCTCGGAAAAGCGAGGCTCGGCATCAAGATAGAAGGCCTCAAGATGAAGGTCGAGATGATGAAAATCAGGGGGGAGATCGAGAAGGTCAAGGAAGAGCTCGCCGGACTCGATGATAAGGAGCCCTCGAAATGCACCGGAACCAGATGAGAGCCGCGTTTTTTGTTGCGGCCGTCGCCGCGGTTTCAGTTTTTCTTGCGCTCCCTTGCGAAGCTGATGACCGGGTCGCGGATGGTTCGAGAGGGCCGAGCGAGGTCGACACCTCGGACGAGGCTGTTGTGGCTGCGATCGACAAGGGGATCGGGTTCCTGCTGAGCTCCCAGAACAAAGACGGCTCATGGGGCGGCACAAGGAACCAGACCTTTATAAGTGCGTTTGCTGATCCCGGCACTTATCACTGCTGGAGCGTGGGAACCACCGGCCTTGCAGCGCTCGCCCTGCTCGAGCTTGGAGACACCGACGAAGCTGCGGCTGCGGCGGAGAGGGGGCTCGACTTCCTCGTTGCAAACGCGGATCTCAAGCGGCCGGCGGAATGGGATGTGGACAATGTCTGGGGCCTCATCTACGGGCTCAGCGCCTTGTCGCGTGCGTGCGTGCTACCCCGCTACGACAAGAATGCGCACAGGGCAAAAGAGCTTGCGGCCGCGGCAGCGACCATGCTTGACCGGTTGGCGCACTACGTGTCCCCGCGCGGCGGGTGGGGCTACTACGCGAATCCCGGCTCTGTGTGGCGGCCAGAGTGGGCCACATCGTTCACCACGGCTGCCGGCGTGATCGCGCTTTTAGACGCGAAGGAGGCCGGGCTTGCGGTGCCCGGCAAGGTGCTCGATGCTGCTGTACGAACGGTTGAAAGGTGCCGCCTTCCGAACGGGGCGTACTCCTACAGCGCGAACGCTTTTCCCCGCCACTTGCGCATGGAATCGATCAACCAGGTCAAGGGCTCGCTAGGCCGCATACAGGTGTGCAACCACGCGCTTTTTCGCGCGGGCAGCCCCCTTCCGGATAACGCGATGGAGCAGGGCATCGAGCAGTTCTTCAGGCACCACATGTTTCTTGATCTCGCGCGAAACAAGCCGATCCCGCACGAGGGCTACTACGCGGTGGCAGCATACTTCTACATGTTCGGCCACTACTACGCCTCCCACGTGATCGAGAGCCTGACGGAATCCGAAAGCGTAAAAGAGTGGAAAACGAAGCTCAGGTACGCGCTGCTCAAATGCACGCAAGAGGATGGCTCGCAGTGGGACTTCTGGGTCGCCTCCTCGACCAAGCCTTACGGCACAGCCTTTGCAATAATGGCGCTTGGGCGTACATTGGACAAAGGTGAGTAAAGATGTGGAAAAGGGGTCAGGAAAAAAATGTTCCTGACCCCCTTTTTCGACTCCTTGAGGTTGTGTCAGTTTTTCAGGAGCAGCTCGATAGCATCCGCTTCCTGTTTCAGGGTGTCGTCCCCGATGTTTTCCATTTCATTCTCGAAATAGGTCACGAACCGGGCGAACAGCTTTCTGTATTCGCCGTTCACCACGAGCTGCCTGCTCGCGCGCTCCCACCTTCCGAGCCTGGGCGACACCCTCCCGGGAACGGTGATCCCCCATTCAGGCGTGATGAGAAGGTCCTTTTCGCCGCACCACGCCAGCGTGTCAGGCGAGATCTCGCTCATGCGCTCGTCAATGAGCCAATCCTTGAGCATGTTCGCGTACCTTGCGAGAAGCACGGCCTTGCGGATGCCGGTGGAGTCGAAGTGCTCGGCCTCGTAGTCAGCGAAGCGTATGGTGCGCGAGGAGATCTGTTCCCTGCCATAACGGTCCTCGAGCCTGACACGAAGGTTGATCTCGTCATCAACAGGCGCTGCCTTGCGCGATAGCTTCAGAAGAACCACTCCGCCCTTGGTTTTTCCCTCGCGCCTGGGGCTCGGAAAGAGGGTGTTCACTTTCATGAGCGTACCATTTGCCTCATCGGCCAGGGGGCTGCCGTAAACCTTGTCGATCCTGTACCCCCCGGATTCCAGGTTAAGTTGCAGCCCGAAAACGAGCGGGGTGACCATGAAATCGAACTCTTCATCCATACGTTTCTCGAACTCTTCACCGGAATGGACGCTCAGGTAGTTGGCGCCGCGGGTCTTGGTGATGGCTTCCACGAGCTCGGAGTTGAAATCCACACCCACTCCCACGACAGAGGTGTAGATCCTGTCTCCGGAGTTTCTCATCAGCCTGCCCAGAAGCCCCTTTTCGCTCAGCTCGCCCTGGTTGGGCATGGCGTCCGTGATGAAGATGATGCGGTTCTCGTACTCGCCCGAATCCGTTCCCTCGGCTATGCCCTGGTAGAGGTCGGTGCCGAGCCGCATGCCGTCGGACATGTTGGTGCTGCCGTCCGCGCGAAGCGAGCGGATGTGGCTTCTTATCGCTTCCATGTCGGTCTCGCCCACGAGGCTGAGAGGCTTGGCAATATGTGCAATGTCGCGGAAGATCACCACGCCGAAACGGTCCCCGGGATTCAGGTGATCGAGCATGGCAAGCAGGCTTTGCTTGGCAACCTCGATCTTTATCCTGGAATCCGGTTCATCGTTTTTACGGTTTCCGCTGCTGTCGTAGCTGTACTTGTCGAACCGCTCCTTCATCGATCCGCTCACATCGAGCACAACGACCAGGTTGAGCTTTTTGCGCTCGATCGAGGTTAGCCCGCTGTTGAGGCCCACGGTCAGGTAGTACTCCTTTCGCCCGGAAAAGGGATCCCTGGTCACGGCCGCGCAGTAGCTCGGATAGAAAAGGTCGTCGCAGCGGTACGTATCGCCCGTATCGAAGTAGTAGTCGTAGAAAAGCCCCTCGTATGTGATGTCGGTCGGCGCGGGCAGGAAGCCGTTTTCAATGTTCTCGCGGAAGTTCTGGATATCCTTTGCGCCGCCCACGCTGAACCCGAACTCTTTGCGCCCTCTCCCGGCCAGGGGACCGCGGCGCTTGAGCTGTTTTAGCTCAACACCGTTGACCGCTTTGTTCCGGATCTCGTTCATGGCAGTGGTTCCACCCAGCCCGGTAGAGGCGTTGCCAGGGTTCGAAGGAGGTGCTGAGTTACTGTATCCCAGCGACCTTAACTCGTATCTCAGCGACCTCGACTCCAAGCTGTCGACCATTTTGACATGCACGTTTTCTCGGATCTGGGGCACATTCGACGCCCTCACCTGTGGTTGGCTGATGGAATCAGTGATGATTTTATTCCTGTTCCCCAGCGCCCAGTCATCCGTTTTTTTAATCATGTTCCCGTTGCCTGCTGTCTCGATGCTCCTTGCTAATGTGTGCTCTTCGAAGGGGGGATTCGAGACCGGGAAGTTCTCCGGGCTGCCTTTGAAGGTCGGTTGCATCTCGTTGAACAGAAGTATGGCTGAAACAAGAACCACTGCTGCAGCGGCAAAGGCAGTGATATAGCCCAGATTCTGCATCCGCGACCGCCTGCCCAATTCGCGAAGCTCGACCCCCTGCTCCCTGAATATCCGGTCCATTACCGGTTGGTCAAGGCCTGCCCTGGAGAGGTTCCGCCCGTCCTCAAGGAGCCGCTCGTGGAGCTTCTTGTGCTCTTCCCACTCGGTTTTGCACTCCCTGCACCGTTCCAGGTGTGCGGCCAGCTCATTCGCTTCCTTTTCCTTTAGAAGCCCTTCCGCGTAGAGAACCAGTTTTTCTCGACAATTTTCGCACTTCATGATTGCACCTCGGATTTATCGCGCTCGTGATCGATGTCTTGAAGCGATTCACGGAGCTTGGTGTAGGCCCTGGAGAGCCTTTTTGTTATTGTACCTGTTGCCACATTCAGTTTTTTTGCCACCTCGGAGCAGGACCATCCGCCGTAGTACCTCAGAAGAACCGTCTCCCTGCAGGGATCAGGCAGGCGTGCCACGGCGCGCTCGAGGCAGGCATCGCTCTTATGCCCGGCAGACACCGCGGCTTCCAGCTCGAGCCGGGCGGAGTCTATGCCGCGGGCGTTCTTTTGTTGTTTCTCCACCCTTGCCTGTTCCTTTGCCACGCGCTTGGCAATGCCGAGAAGCCATGAGAAGTACAGCTCCGGTTTATCGAGCTTTTTGAGTGAAAAATAAGCCCGGACAAAGCTCTCCTGTGCCGCCTCCTCCGCCTGTTCCCGGTCTCCCAGTCTTCCCGTAAGGTATGTCAGAAGTCCGGCCTGGTAGCGGCTGACGAGCCGGCGATACTCGTCAGGATGCCCGTTCAGGCACTGTTCGATGCATTCCCGGTCGCTTGAGCTCATGATCGGTCCCTCTTGTCTCGTTTATCTGCGCTGACTCGATTCAGGTTCGAACCCTCATCTCTTTAGTGTGATACGCGGCCCGTTTTGCGGCCGGAAAATCAAAAAATGTTGTAATTCCAGGTTCGCGTTGAATAAATTCCAACGAGTTGATCAGCACCGTTTCCGAAATAAAGGAGCATATCAATGAACCGAATCAGAGACAACGTTCTCAGAAACACCGCGTGTTTTCTGGTTTCCTCCTGTTTGCTGTCGATTTCGGCTTTCATGCCTGGCTGCGCCGATTCCGGCGAGGAGGAAGCCCGGCTGGTTGTCGGCCGGCCGCCTGAGACAGCGGTCAAAAACGTGATCGATGTTGTCCACGACCGCAAGATCACGGACCCGTACCGCTGGCTGGAGGACCAGGAATCGCCCGAGACCAGGGAGTGGATCCGGAAGCAGAACGAGTACGCCGATTCGATACTCGGGCAAATCCCGGGACAGGACGCCTTGAGGGAGAAGGTTGCAGGCTATTTGAAGATCGACACGATCTCAGCCCCGATCGCCAGGGGCGGGCGCTATTTCCTCACCAAAAGGAAGGCGGACCAGGCGCTGGGCGTCATCTACATGCGCGAGGGGCTGGATGGCGCGGACCGGGTTCTCATCGATCCCCATTCCATGAGCGAGGATCATACAACAAACGTGGGCATAGTGGACATTTCCAGGGACGGCAAGCTGCTGGCCTACAACGTGCGCGACGGCGGCGTGGATGAGACCGAGATCAGGATCATGGACGTGGACACCGGTAAAGACCTTCCAGACGTGCTTCCGGAAGCCTACTACATGGGCCTGTCGTTTGAGCCCGACAACAGCGGCTTTTACTACAACAAGTACACAGAGCAGGGTTCGCGCGCCTACTACCACGAAATGGGAGGCGATGTCAGCGACGACAGGCTGGTCTTCGGCGAAGGCGTCACTCCGGAAAAGATCGCGTTTGTCGGCCTGTCCGAAGACGGCAGGTGGCTGATAGCGCATCTCATGCACGGCACATCAGGACCCACGGAGGTCTATCTGAAGGAGGCTGCCAAGGACAACTCCTGGAGGACGGTGATCAACGACGGGAGATCCCGTTCGTTCGCCCAGATGGCCGGCGATGTGCTGCTCATACAAACCAACCTTGATGCGCCCAACCAGCGCGTCATGACAGCCGATCCAAAGGCCCCGTCGGTTGAGAACTGGCGCGAGCTGGTCCCGGAAGAAGAGGTGGCTGTGCTTGAAGGCTCCGCCGGGATCGGAGGAGCGGTCGTTGTCAGCTACCTCGATAACGTGAAGAACGTGACAAGGATATACGGCCTTGACGGAAACCTGGTTCGCGAGGTCGAAATGGAGGGCATGGGCAGTTTCGGCGCGGGCAGCGGGACCTGGGAGAGCAGCGAGGCGTTCTTCTACTTTTCGAGCTTCCACGTTCCGCCGACCATCTACCGCTATGACATGGACACCGGAAAGAAAAGCGTCTGGGCAAGGATCGATGTGCCTGTTGACAGCGACGGCATGGTGCTGAATCAGGTTTTTTACACGTCGAAGGACGGCACACGCGTGCCCATGTTCGTCCTGCATGGCAAAGAGATCGATCTCGACGGCAAGAACCCGGCGCTGCTCACGGGCTACGGCGGCTTCAACGCCAGCATGACGCCTTCGTTCAGCGGCCTGGGCTCGCTGTGGGTGGAAAGCGGCGGAGTCTACTGCGTTGCGAACCTGCGCGGCGGAGGCGAGTTCGGCGAAAAGTGGCACCAGGCCGGCATGCTAGAGAACAAGCAGAACGTGTTCGACGACTTCATCGCGGCCGGGGAGTGGCTAGTGGAGAACGGGTACACCTCTCCCGAGCGGCTGGGCATCATGGGCGGCAGCAACGGAGGCCTGCTGGTCGGAGCATGCCTGGTCCAGAAACCGTGCCTGTACGGCGCTGTGATATGTACCTACCCGCTGCTCGACATGGTTCGGTATCACGAATGCCTTGTGGGGCGGCTCTGGATCGCGGAGTACGGATCGAGCGATGATCCGGAACAATTCGAATTCATCCGCGCCTACTCGCCTTACCACAACGCTGAAGACGGGGCTGATTTTCCGGCGACCTTGTTCATAACCGGCGACGGTGACACGCGCGTGGACCCGATGCACGCGCGGAAGATGACCGCCCTGCTCCAGGCGAAACGCGGGGGCGACAATCCGATCATGCTTCGGTACCACATAAAGGCGGGCCACTCCGGCGGCATGCCGGTCAAGGAGCAGATAGACGAGACCACAGAGATGCTGAGCTTCCTGAAATGGCGGCTAGCGCGGTGACAGCGGGGCGACAGAAGCCCGCGGGGCGGATCATGCGTCCTTGAGAAAGAGAACATCGACCTGAAGGGGGCCTTTTGTTTTTCCTTCGAGATCGAGGTCGATACTCAGGTTCGCGGGACCCTTGTGAAGGAAAACGTTTTCGAAAAAAAGCTCCGCCGCTTCCTCGTGGATGTACATGACAACTTCACACCCGCCGATCTTCAAAGTCGCCTTGCCGGGCGAGCCTGTTTCCGGAAAACGAGCCTTGATGTCGTACCGGCCCGGTCTCGCGACGTGCAGCATCCATTGACCGTTCGATCCGCCTGCCCAGGGCTTTCCCTGGATGTGGCGCCAGTCCTGGCGCGTTAGAGTCACCGGGTTCTCGTACGGTGTGCCGATGTGGATGCGCGGGGGCGCGTAGTTGTCCGGCCGGGTTGTGCTCACATCCTCGAACCACCTCTCGTACGCCTCGCGCATACTCTTCACCACCTCGGGGCGTTCGGCCGCAAGGTCGCGTGTTTCAAGCGGGTCGTTATCCATGTCGTACAGCTCGAACTTCGGCTCGCCTGAGAAGCTGTCGTGCCCGAACCCGCTCGGATGGAGCAGCTTCCATCTCCGGCTCCGCGCTGCGAAGTGGTGGTACTTCACAGGCACATCCCCTCGGTGCGACTGGATGACCAAGGTCCTGTCAGGCCACACCGCAGCTTCACTTTTCCCTGCTGCCCGGCCCTCGAGCAGCGGCAGAAAGCTTCTTCCGTCCAGAGCTATCTTGCCGGGCGCTTCAACCCCGCAAGCGTCAAGAATGGTGGGCATCACGTCGATATGCGCCGCGGGCGTGCCTGACGAACAGCCGGCCTCAAGCCTGCCCGGCCAGCGCATGAAAAAAGGCGAGCGGATACCACCCTCGTACACCTCTGATTTGCATCCGCGCATCCCTGCCACGTAGCGCCGTGTGTTTGGCCCGTTGTCCGTCATGAAGATCACGATGGTGTCGCGCGTGATATCGAGCTCCTCCAGCTTTGCAAACAACCTTCCCACGTTCTCATCGATGTTCGTGATCATGGAAAAGATACGCGCCACACTGTCGGTGTTGCTCTTTTCAGGCAGTGCGTGCCCGACCTCCTGCGGGAAACGGCTGTTGGAAAGATCCATCCCGGAATACTTTTCCAGGAGCTTCTGAGGCACATCGTGAAGCGGGCCGTGAGGAGCGTTTGTTGGGATGTACGCGAAGAAGCTGCGCTTGTCATCGCGACACTTTTCGATCCAGTCGCAGGCTGACTCGAAATAGATGTCCGTGCAATACCCCTTTGGCTGAACCTCGCAGCCGTTGTGGAAAAGGACCGGGTTCGTGTACTTTCGCTCCCCTTCGGGAGGGTCGGAAGGCTGGCCGATGCCGCCCCCGCGGTGAACGAGCGCCTCCTCGAACCCCTGATCCTGCGGCCGCATGGGATGGTTGTCGCCAAGGTGCCACTTGCCGAAGATCCCGGTGGCATACCCTGCATCGCGCAGAACCTCGGCCACGGTAACCTCTTCCGGGTCCATCATGGCCCTGCCGATATAGGTGTCTATGCAGCGCGTGCGATAGTTGTACCGGCCGGTCATGAGGCACGCGCGGGTTGGCGCGCACACCGGGCTCACGTAGAAGTTTGTCATCTCAGCGCTTCGCGCAGCCATGGCATCGATATTCGGAGTGAATATGAGGGGATTTCCCTTGATCCCGAGATCGCCGTACCCCTGGTCATCGGTCATGATGAGCACAACGTTCGGCCTTTTTGCGCCATCCTTCACCAGCGGACGGGTATGCGCGCATCCATTCACCGCGCCCGCGGCCGCGCCGAGAAAGACGCCTTTCATAAAATCCCGCCTGTTCCAGCGATCCGCTTTCGAAGAAACCATGACTCATTCCTTTTTTTCGGGACATTTTATCATGAGAGGAGAAAGGTTTCCTGACACTCTTTTCGTAAAACTACACACTTCACAAAAAAGCGCGAACAAGTTATCTTCAGCGGGATGATCAAGATCTCCCCGTTTTTCAGGAATCCCGGATGAGCACGATCAACGACCATGTAAACAGCCCCGAAGGCGCGAAGACCCTTGTCAACAACCTGAAGGCCCTGGTTGCAAAGGACAAGCAGGTTGCCGCGCGCCTAGGTTATCCGGTTGGGAACAGGCAGTTGCGCCAGACGGCCGGAAAGCCGGTGGAGTACTGCTACCGCCGCGGATGGTATCCTCTGGGCATGGATGAGGCGGCGGTCGAGTCATCTTTTGAGGGGAAGGACCTTTCGCGCGGGGCGTTTTTCTTCGGCCTCGGGCTGGGCGAGCATGCAGCAGCGTTCATCGAACATCATCCTGATTTACCGGTCACGATCTGGGACCGCGACCCGTGGCTGATCCGCCTTTTTTTGATGGCCCACGACCTGTCGGACCCCATTGCGTCAGGAAGGCTGCGCATCGCGCTTTGCGCCGACCTACTCGATTTCATAGAAGCCGGCCAAGAGCTCCCGGTGGTGAAGCACCCGCTGCTTTCAAGGATCTACCGCAACGAGCTTCTTCTCTTGAACGGCGGCATCGGGAAGAAACGGGCGGCTCTCTGCGAGGGCGAGCTTTTCGTTGATGACGTGGCAAAGGCCCTTCGCCACGAGGGCTACAGCGTTTTCACACTGGATCCTGTTGTGCTTTCCCTACAGGAGATGGCTCACGCGGTGGACCGGTTCAAGCCCGCTTTCCTGAGCGTCATCGATTACAAGAACGGCCTGGCCGAGTTTTGCAGCGTGAAAGGGATCAGCCTTCTCTGCTGGGAGGTCAACCCTACCACGGACAGAATAACGCCGTGCAAGGCTAATACCGACAGTGTAAACATCTTTACCTACCGCTCAAGCCAGGTGCCGGAGTTCGAAAAAGCCGGGTTTCGCAACGTGGAGTACATGCCGCTTGCAGCGGACCCCGAGCAGCGCAAATCCATTGTGCTTGATGAGAACGACACGGCAAAATACTCCGCGGATCTGTCGTTCGTGGGATCAAGCATGGTGGAGGTGGCTGAAACGCACAGGAAAGCTTTTCTCGCGCTTTTTGAGAGGGCTTGTGCGGACGATGCCCCTGCTCTTGCGCGTGTGCCTGTGCTGATGCGCGAGGTGCTCGAAGCGCAGCACGCTGACTTTTCAACGTTTCGCATCCCAGAGCTTTTCCATGAAAAGTTCGGCGGCATCATGAAAAAAGTGTCTCTCGACGAGAATGGCAATGACCCGGTAAAGCTTCTGTCCGAGGTGGCGGCTTCCGAGAAGAGGTTCGCTTACATCAGCGCGTTCGGGAACAGATGGATACGTGTGTGGGGCGATCCGGGCTGGGATATGCTTTCGGGGAGCGGCGTGCGGTACATGGGGCTCGCCGGTCACAAGCGCGAGCTGTCGAAGATCTACAACGGGACCGCGGTCAACATCGATATCAATCGTCTTTACCAGGCGGACATCATACCCATGCGCGTGTTTGACATCCTGGCCTGCGGCGGATTTCTGATCGCAGAACACAGCCCGGCCCTGAAGGGGATTTTCCGCGTTGGTGAAGAGCTTGAAACATACCGCACGCTTGAAGAGTTTCGAGAGAAGGTTGATTACTACCTGAAAAACCCCCAAAAGGCGCGTTCAATTGCAAAGCGCGGCATGGAGCGGGTTCGCTCCGACCACACCGTGGCGGTGCGTGTGCGCCGCATGCTGGATTGCATCGAAGGTGACAGCATCGCTGCAGGCAGCGGGGGCGGCGGCACAACCGGGCGTTCCTTCAAGCGTACGTCCGGGGGCGCAGATGGCCCAGGCATGAAACATGGCGCATGAGAAACACACGGCAGCAAAGGCGGTGGCATGGCTGAGCTGGTGAACGAGTTCTCCTGGTCCAAGTCTCGTGATGAAAAGTTTCGTACCTGTCCCAGGCAGTACTATTTCCAGTACTACGGCTCCTGGGGCGGATGGAGCTTCCAGGCTGACGAACGCACCAGGAGGATATACATCCTGAAGCAGCTGAAGAGCAGGCACATGTGGGCCGGGGAAAAGGCGCACGACTGCATCCGTAAATCGCTGCAGAACCTGAGGCGCGGCATCGAGCCCATGTCTCCGGAAGAGGCCATCGAGACAACCCTCGACATCATGCGAAAGGACTACCTCGCGTCCAGGCGCGGCGACTACTGGAAGAACCCGAAGTCGTGCGGCTTTTTCGAGCACGAGTACGGCGTTGACCTGCCTGACAGCGCGTGGAAGGAGGTTGCCGACCACGTGGTTCTGTGCCTTCGCGCGTTTTACGGCTCGGACACATACAAGATGATCCGCGGGCTGAAAGGGGACAGGTGGCTCGATGTGGAGGACTTTTCCCATTTCATGCTCGATGGAACAAAGGTTCACGTTGTTCTCGATTTTTCCTGCCGCCGAGGGGACGAGCTCCAGATCTACGACTGGAAAACCGGGCGCTCGGACAAGCAGCGCAACGAGCTTCAGCTCGCGTGTTACAGCTTCTACGCCATACACAAGTGGAAGGTGGAACCGGAGCAGGTGGTGACAGTGGAGTTCAACCTGTCCAGCGGGAAAGAGTCGCGCTACCATCTTGGAGGCGTTGACCTGGATGCGATAAGGAACCACATCCTGGGTTCGGTGCGTGACATGAAACAGCTTCTCGACGATGCGGGTGCGAACCAGGCGGTCGAGGACAGGTTCGCGTTCGTGGAAGAAGAAAAAGCCTGCCGCTACTGCAACTTCCATAAACTTTGCCCGCGGTGGGGGTAGGTGTATGTTATGAAGCCTGGATTTCTTCGTACGGTGAAAAAAACAAGAGGAAAAACATCCTGGGGCTTGCTCGTCTTCGGGTTCTGCGTTGCCTTGCCCGCCTGCCTGCTCATCTATTTCACGGGAAGCATGGATAAGACCAGGCCCTCAATATTGTTTGTGCTCGTTGATACGCTGCGCAAAGATCATCTCGGTTGCTACGGGTATGGTGTGGAAACCACGCCGTTTATCGACAGCCTCGCATCGAAGGGAGTGCGGTTCGAGAACGCTGTAGCCCAATCGTCCTGGACCCTTCCGAGCATGATTTCCCTCATGTCCGGAAAGCACATCTTTTCCGAGGTGTCCCGGTTTCCGGATGACATGCCAAGCCTCGCCCAAAGCCTGAAGAAGCGCGGGCTCAGGACCGCGGCGTTCGTGGCCAACTCGCTCGTTGGAGAGAAGGAAGGGTTCGACAAGGGATTTGATCATTTCGAGGTGCGTCAGCATAAAACAGCCCAGTGGTCAGCGAACGATCTCAACAAAAGGCTTCTGCCCTGGATGAGAAGCTCGCTCGAGCCGCCGTTTTTCCTGTACCTCCACTACCTGGATCCTCATTTTCCATATGCGCCCCCCGGAAAGACGGCGTCGTTCAACAAGAGGTTCAATCCCATCTCCACTGAAAAACGCAACCGCATCATGGACTATGCGATCGATCATCCCGAGCTGGCTGTTCGGGCACAGCAGGATCTTGTGGAGATGAGGCGGCAGATAGACTTGTATGACGGCGAGATCATGCTCGTTGACCAGTGCGTCGGCGGGGTTCTTGCCGAGCTCAAGCGCCTTGGCATGCACGACGATCTGGTGGTGGTTATCACTTCCGATCATGGAGAATGTCTCTGGGATCATCTTCATTATCCAAAGGCTGTTGAGGAGAGGTACGAGAAGGAGGACAGAAACCTCACCAACTGTTTTTTCAGGGATCACGGGTACCACCTCTTCAATGAGCTGATCCATGTCCCGCTGATCTTCTGGGGATCCGGAATCCGCAGCGGCTGTGCGGTGAAAACCATGGTGGAGAGCGTTGACATCTTTCCGACGCTGCTCGATCTTGCAGGAGCCGGGGACACCTTGCACGGTGACGGCCGGAGCCTGGTCAATGTTCTCCGTGATCCCGGCTTTACACTTCCGGAAATGAACATCATCTTCTCGCACTGCAACGAGGCCACGTGCGCGATTCAGCCGCTGAACGGTCTCAAGATGGTTTCTCCAACCGTGATAGGGACGGAGTTCGGTCTCGAGCAGGCCCTTTACGACCTTGCTGACGATCCGGACGAGCTCGACAACAGGATGGGGGATCATGTCAAGGCTTCTGAAACTTTGCTCAAGGCGATCAAGGAGAAGGAGAGGGACGACTGCTTCAAGGCCTGCGTGGGCCGGATGGATGATGTGACCAGGGAGAAGATGGAGGAGCTCGGCTACATCCGGTAACCTGTTCGATGTTGTGGAGGCGCACAAGGCGAGCCGGCTTTTCATTGTTGCATTTGACCTGGGAACGGAAACACAGGAGGACAGATGACCGAAGAGGCGAAGATCGAAAAAGCATACGGGGCCGCAACGGAGCTATACGCGGAATGGGGAGTTGATACGGAGGCGGCTGTCAAAGCCCTGAAAGAGGTGTCCATCTCGCTACAGTGCTGGCAGGGAGATGATGTGCGCGGCTTCGAAGCGCCTGACGCGGAGCTGTCCGGAGGCGGCATCCAGGTCACGGGCAGCCACCCGGGCAGGGCGCGCACACCGGACGAGCTGAGGGCTGACCTGGAAAAGGCGCTCTCACTTATCCCAGGAAAACACCGGGTCAACCTGCACGCCATGTACGGCGAGTTCAGCGGCTCGGCTGTGGACCGCGACCAGATCGAGCCGCGGCATTTCAGCGGATGGATCGACTGGGCACGGCGGAACGGGATCGGTCTCGACTTCAACGCAACGTGTTTTTCCCATGAAAAGGCGGACAGCGGTTTCACGTTGACGGATCCTGATCCCGGGATCCGCTCGTTCTGGATCGAGCACGTTCGGCGCTGCCGCGAAATCAGCGCCGCAATGGGTGAAGGCCTGAAGAGTCCCTGTATCCACAACCTGTGGATCCCGGACGGGTCAAAGGACCTGCCCGCGGACCGGCTCGGCCCGCGCGAGCGCCTTCAAGGTTCGCTGGACGAGATCTTTAAAAAGGAGCACCCGCCTTCCCGGATGAAGGATTCGGTCGAGAGCAAGCTGTTCGGTATTGGGAGCGAATCGTATGTTGCGGGATCCCACGACTTCTACCTGTCCTACGCGCTGACGCGCAAAAAAATTCTGTGCATCGATCTCGGACACTACCATCCAACCGAATCCGTGGCTGACAAGATCCCGGCGCTTCTTCCGTTTTTTGACGAGCTTCTGCTGCACATCAGCCGGGGGGTCCGGTGGGACAGCGATCATGTTGTGATATTGAATGACGATGTCCGCCGAGTGGCAGAGGAGATCGTGCGGTGCGACGCCCTGGGCAGGGTGCACATCGCCATGGATTTTTTCGATGCCACCCTGAACCGCGTGGGCGCCTGGGTGATCGGCGCGCGCGCCGTTTTGAAGGCGTTTCTCGGGGCGCTGCTAGAACCCGGCAACAGGCTGACCGAGCACGAAAAGAACGGAGAGTTGTTCTCGCGGCTGGCCTTGATGGAGGAGGCTTCTTCCATGCCTTTTGGCGCGGTGTGGGACTACTTTTGCCTTGGCACGAGTGTGCCGCTGCATGACGCATGGATCGAGGAGGCGAGAAGGTACGAGGCGGATGTGACTTTTAGACGGGGGTGATGGCGACAGCGCCCCGCGAGAGTCATTTTACAGATTTAGAACAGGAGAATGTGACGTGCGTACAACCATGGCCCTTGTGTTTTACATCGCCTCGATCTCTTTACATTGTGCTGCTGCTCAACCTCCTGCTGTTCCTGCTGATGATGTTGCTGCCGCGCCCGAACCGGTCCCCCGTTCCGCCTACCTGGAGTTCGCTCGCGAAGGAGCCGACTGGGTCTGGTCGAACTACAGCTCCCTTGAGAGCAGGTGGAAGGATACGCTGGACCCTGACAACGTGTTCGGGTACCGGCCTCCTCCGAGGTTCCTCGAGATGGCTGTGATCTATGCGAAGCTGTACGAGTTAGAGGGGAACGAAACGTACGCAAAACGCGCAAAAAAAGTATTGTTGACCTACGGGGAGTACCGCGCTGCATACCCGAAAGAGGCGATCGAACGCCGAGCCGATTATTGGGGAGGCCTTCCCGCGCTTCCGGATTTTTTCACGACCATGCGCTACATCCGCGCATATGAAACCTTGAAGCAGCTCGAGTACGTGAGCGGAACGGCTGAGAAGGAGAAGATCGAGGGAATCATCGTGGAGAGCCTTGATTACCTTCTGCGCACGCAGGAGTGGGGGGCCATGAACCGGGCCATGCTCAGGGCTGAGACCCTGGCCTGGGCGGTGCGCGCCATGCCAGGCCACCCGGCAGCGAAGAAATGGCGTACCTACGAGAGAGCGCTTTCCTTTGACAACCGCGGAAACTGGGAGATAGAGGATGCGACCATCTACCACGCCGTGTGGCTTTACGCGCTCCTCGGGCACGCTGACGCGCGCAACGACATGGCCGAACTTTTTGATACACCGGAGATGTACTACTACGCCCGCTACTTTCTCAACCTCATAAGCCCGGACGGATGCGTGCCCGACTTCGGGGACGCTAATTTCAGGGCGAACTGGAGCCGCTACCTCGTTTATTTCGAGGCTGCAGCGTCAGCGTACGGCAACCCGCACCTGAAGTGGGCCGCGGCCAACATGGCGGAGAAGTTCCTGGATCTCGGCGACCCGCAGAGGACCGGCCTGGCATACCTGATGCTCGACTGCTACAGGTACGCGACCGATGATGTGGCGCCCGAGCCTCCCGAGGGGTTGAGCATGGAGGTCATGGAGGATGTGCAGGGAAAGAAGGTCGTTTTTCGCACCGGCTGGCAGCCTGATTCCACGTACATGCTGCTCAACTACCGCGACGAGGGAGATGGCGGGCTCCTGTTCAGGGACTACCTGCGCGACACGATTCCCGTGGAAGAGGAGAAGATGACCCACGGCCACGCGGACGAGAACAGCGTGGTCATGCTGATGTCCGGGGGGGCGCTTCTGCTTCACGACGGCGGGTACAGGGACTACATGCCGAGCGGGCCGTTCGGCGCGTTCCGCCAGGACTACTTCCACAACCGGCTGTGCGTGAGGCAGGAGAAGATCTTCATGGGGCAGGCCGAGGGCGAGTGGCGGTACAGCATAAAGGGAAGGGCGGAGGTGCCGGGACAGTCGGTGCTCGGATTCCTTCGAAACGCGGGATCGTACAGGCCGGTGCGTACTCAGAAGGTGGACTTTTTAACATTTCCCGACATCGACTACTCGCGCACGCGCCTGATCGACGAGAAGATGGACTACGAGTGGGACCGCGCCGTTGTTTTCCTGAAAGAACCGGCGCTTTTCCTGGTGTTCGACGTGTTCAAGGCAGGGACCGAGGCGTACTTCACAGCGAGCAACCTCTGGCACACGCGAAAGATCGTGAGCAGGGGAGAGCACTGGTACGACACCGTGTACGACCGCATCGGCGAAACCGAACTGTGCACGGACACGCACCTTCTGATCCATTTCCCTGAGACACACTTTCGGCTTGAAGGAGTGGAGGTGATCAACAGGCACTACCAGGACGAGCTCATGATTCACCAGACCGCTGCGCAGCACTTCGAGCTGGGCGAGCACATCGGGTTCGTCACGGCGCTGAAGCCTCATTCGGCAGGGGACGATCCAACGGAATGGGTGGCCCGTATCCGATGCGAGGAGACCGATCCCAAGGGTGCGGGCATGCTGGTGTGCGTGGAGACCGGCGGACGAACCATCCGCGTGGGAGTCAAATGCGACATGCGCATGGACATGGTCAGGGACTGGCGCCGGCCGAGGTACACCTATGAAGCGGGGCGCATCCTGTACGGCCCCATGGAAACCAACAGCGACCTCTTCGTTGCCGAGCGCAAAGGAGATGAGCTCTCCTACACAGCGGTCAACATGACAAAAGCGGTGTACAACGGACAGCTCCTGTTCGATCAGCCCCAGACCTTCTTCGGCCTCGCGTTCGACGGCAGCGAGGACACGAAAGGGGTCAGCAAGGTAAGGTACTGGCGCGACAAGGCTGTGCTGGGCGTGGAGAGGTAGAGAGCAGCTCATGAAACATTCTGAATCGTTTGGCAGGATCGAGCGGATCGTGTACTCGAGCGGGTCCCCTCCGGGTGTGAAGACCGCGGCGCGCGAGATAAAAAAGGTGCTCGCGCCCGGTGCCGAGGTGGAGGAAAGCGATGGGGACGGGATCAACGCCCGCGTTGCAGGCACGGTTCATGTGTCTGCCGGTTCGGTCAGGGATGCGGGCGTTCCTGCCGCTGAGGTGTCCGGGCTGGAACAGGTCAAGGGACCGTTCGTCCACGCGCGCATCGGCAGGGACGGCTCCGGGATTGTTGCCGCGTCGGATCCCTGCCACCTTTTCGGTTTCGTTCACAACATGGCTGACCGGCTTTGCACGGAAGATGCGGAGGCGTTCGAGATTGGCAGGACCATCACACCGGCTTTTGCTTGGCAGCGGATCTCGTACGACTACTTTCTCAACCAGGGCGGGAGGATCCAGAAGGGGTTCGATGCTGCTGTGTACATAAGGGAGCTGGCCAGGCTTGGTTTCACGCATGTGGAGGTCAACGGCCTTGCCTTCCCGGCGCCGCTCGAGACCGGGCCCGCGGGCGAGACCTACCCCATGTTCTACACCTACTGCCCCGCCCTGGACCAGTTCGTCTCCAGCAGCCTGAACCAGGGGCTTTATCCGGAGAAGTACCTTGCCGCGAACCTGAACAGGCTCAAGCTGAACGCTGCTGTTGCGGTGGAGCACGGGCTCGTTCCCGGGCTTCTCTGCTTTGAGCCGCGCTCGGTTCCGGAAGAGTTTTTCGAAAGGTACCCAATGCTGAGGGGTGCCAGGGTGGACCATCCTTTCAGGAGCTTCAAGCCGCGCTACAACATGACCATCACCCATCCGAGGGTCAGGGAGCACTACGCGGAGATGGTGGATAAGCTCATGCGAGAGGTTCCCGGGCTCGGTTTTTTGTGCATCTGGACCAATGACAGCGGGGCCGGTTTCGAGCACACGAAGTCGCTTTACGTGGGGCGGAACGGCGGGGCCTACCTGATCAGGGAATGGAAGGATGACAACGAGATCGCCAGGTGCGCGGGAGAGAACGCGCTCAGGCTTTTGCGCGTGCTCAGGGATGCGGGCCGCGGATCGAACCCGGAGTTTCGCGTGCTCACAAGGCTCGAGTCGTTCTACGGGGAGCACGACACGGTCTGGGCGGGATTGGGCGATGCGGTGGACGTTGAGACCGCATCCCTGATTGCGAGGGGATGGGATGCGCCCTATCCGCATCCTCGCTATTCCGACAGGAGCGATGTCAACGCGGGAACCGTGTACCAGGGCCGGTTCAGTCGTGAAGAAAAACAACGGATCGAGGAAATCGGGGCGCGCGGAGCGTTGTCACACTACTACTTCACCGCGGGACCGCATAACCTGTTCGATCCACTGCTCGGTGTGCCGTACCCTGCGCTTGCGGTCGAGAAGCTGAAAATGCTTCGCGCCGGGGGTGTACAGCACCTGGCCCATGCCGGCGGCAGCTTTTCCCCGGAGCTCGTTCCTTACAATGTGAATCACGAGATGGTCCGGGCGTACCAGTTTGACGCTGATCTCGACATCGGGCAGGAGATTGAAAGGCTCGCGCGCAAGTGGGCCGGCGACGCTTTATGCGGGACACTGTGCAGGGCCTGGGCAAAGATCGAGGACGCGATTCTGGCCTTTCCCGTGATCGCACCGCTCTACTCCACCTTCGGGTTCACATGGTACAGG
The DNA here is from genome assembly GCA_964542475.1 of uncultured Phycisphaerales bacterium. Taxonomy (GTDB): domain Bacteria; phylum Planctomycetota; class B15-G4; order B15-G4; family CAYZWU01; genus CAZIUL01. The sequence continues at coordinate 57,417 of CAZIUL010000016.1, forward strand.
CTGTGGGTGCGGCCGCTGGTGCCGGACATCGAGGCGATCCCGCAGGAGGAGCGTGCTTATTACGAGGAGTTCATGTGCACCACCCCTCACAACACGAACAACGTGGACCTGAGCAGGGATGTTCTCTTCAGGCTTGCAGAACCCGCAAAGTGCAGGATTGATGTCGAGCGGATCGACGAAAACCTCTGGGGGCCTCTCGATGAAGCCGTTGAGCTTTTGAAGAACGCTGAACCGGAAGCAGCGGACAACCTCGCCACCGGGAACGTGATCGAGGACCAGCTCGTGCGCGCTCGCGCGCTCAGGTGCTGGTTCATGACGCAGCGCAACGTTGCAGCCTGGATCGCTTGCGTGCACGGATACATCGATGTTGAGAGCGGACCGGAAAGAAAAAAGCTGAGCAGCGAGCTGGCAACGATGATCGAAAAGGAGATCGATAACACGCACGAGCTGATCGAGCTCACAAAAAGCCCGGTGGAGTTCATGGCGCTGACGGACCAGGGGGAGACCCCGCTCATCCACGGAACCAACCTCTGCGAGCTGCTGGAAAAACGGATCAAGCTCATGAAACGGCACATGCATGACGAGCCCCGTATCGACCCGGACTACGTGGAGCGAAGATCCGGGGGGGGGTAAACTTTGACTGACCCCGAATTCCCCGAACCGCTAACAGGTCGGCTGTCCGCGCCGTGATCAACCCCGCCTTCCGGCTTATAGCAGGCATAACCAGACCAGCAAACCAACCCGAACCACGATCATGCCGACTAACCAGCAGATTGCCGGCGCGGGAGCGAGAGAGTACATCAATGTCGTGTCGCCATACGGCTCGCCCGTGCGGCGCGCTTGCGGCAAATCCAATGCAAACAGGTAGACGAGGTAGAACACCAGAGAAACGCCGACAATGAAAACAGCATACAGCCAGAACCCCGTCGCCTGAAGAAGGAGCGCCATGAGCACGGTGAACAACGTCTCGAAGAGAAACCCTCCGGTGATGTACAAAAGCTGACCGCTGACCGATGGAACATGGCGGCGGACAGTTTTGAAATAACGCTTGAGTTCGCTCACTGAAACCCAGTCGTCACCGTCCCGCACAGCAACATGTTGCGGAAAGGTGAGCAGGCGAATGCGCATCTGCGCCCAGGGAATCCCTGCGAGGCGGCCCATCATGTAGTGCCCGATCTCGTGAACAACAATAAACAGGAGAATGCAGGCGGCATTGAACACGAATATCTGCACGAACAACTGCATCACGACCTCCGAAAAATTGCATAACGTTATTTATGAGCAGCGCTGTCTTCCGTGTCCGCTTCCAAAGAGCCGGCCGCAGCCGACTCCGCTTTTTCACCTGATTTTTAATGCTGTGTCTTGTTGGGCGTCGCGTTTATCGCCCTGCTTCACTTCAAGGGGGTCTGAAGCAGATGAAGCTCTTTGATCCATATGGTGCCGGTTCCTTCAACGGCAAGGTTGAGTTTCAAAAGGTCTGGCTTCTGGCCTCGTTTGAGATAAAAGGGGACCTCGTACGAGGCCCAATCGTTTGTTCCCTTGACCGCGTTGTGGAGGCCCTTTGAGAAAAACTCTCCGCGTCCCGGCAGCCTGCACCACATTTCCAGGTAGGCCTTGCCTTTGAGGCCCTCGGTTTTCATCTGTGCCCTGTAGGTGAGCATGCACTGCTCCACACCGGGATCAGGTACTTCGAACAGGCGGATGGCCTGACCCTCGGCACTACCCGTGACACGCCAGGCATCGTCCTCCGGAGCGATCGACTCCTGGGAAATGGTAGGATCGGATGTAATGAACGATTTCAGTTCCTGTGGCGGGCCGGCAGGCTGGGGCCCCTTGAACAACGATTTGAGCCATCCAAACATGATCAACTCCTTACAGCATTGCTTGCGTTTTGCACGGTATCCGAAGTTGCTTCTTATACCTTTTTCTTCTTATTATCCTTCCAGTTCCACCACTTCAAAAGCTCCGGATCATGCTTTTCTTCTGTTGCATAGTAAGCGGCGCATCGGAAGACGTAAAGAACACACCGGTCCATTTTGGTTCCTTCTGCTTTACAAAGGCGTTCGTACAGCTTCTCAGGGTTCCGCCTCTTCAGCTTTGATACCTTGTCGATTCCTAGTTTTCTCAGATCCGCAGCCATGCTCGGCCCGATTCCGGGTATTGTTTCGAGGGCCTCGGGATCAACCGCGCCTCTTGCCATTTTATATCTCCTTCTTCTAGCGGCCTAACGCTCGCTTATCAGCGGCTTCCTTGCAGGTGCCGTTACACCATCGGACCTCGGCTGCATTTCGCGAGGCATAAACCGCATTGGTTCAATCTCCTGTTCGATTCGTTTTCGCGGTCCGATAGGCCCGATGTATTTCTCGGCAACCACAATGTTATCGAACCATACCTGCGAGACCTGTCCCTCAGATGCTTTTGTTATGTAAAGCAGCATCCAAATGAAATTAAGATTCAGTTGTTCGCTTTTTCGCCAGCGGAAGCCTTCGAACGGGACACCTTCAGGAGGAACCACGAAGCGTTCCGGTGCGGCCTTCGTATCGCACCAACGAATGCCTGCGCCTCCCTGGTCAGGAGTGAACTTGTCGTAAACCCACTTGCCATCGGGGAAATCCTTGCCCAGGTGGCTTACCAGTTTCCCGTCAATCCATAAGGCCATCTCTCCGTTCGAGTCGTCGACGTCATTGAGATCCACCATGACTTCCAGCGAAGTCCATTTTCCACGCTGAACTTTGAGCTCATCATCGAGGATGAAGCTGTTGCCCCATGTTTGCCCGCGGGGAGGGCTTCCGCGCATTTCCATCCAGTAGGCGTAGTAGTCCCAAACCCATCTCTTCCCGTGGGGCTCGACTCCTATGGTGAACCGTTCGTCACCCCTTGGCCGAACGCCGGCATCCCCCTGCGGCCAGCTGGTCGTCGGATTGTATCCTCCAAAATGCACGAAGTGATGAATAGGAGAACATGCGGTGTCGATCTTTGTGTAAAAACGAAAGAAGATCTTATCGAAGCCGGGCGGCAGGCGGCGGTAAAGATACCCCCCAGTGCTTTTGCCGCCAACGTGCGTCAACAGAAGCGACTTCCGGTCACCACTCATACGGGGAGTTTCCGACGAAAGCGCCATTATTTGCCTGTTCTTTACATCTTCCCATCGTTTGAAGACCGCATCCAACGATTCCTCGTCGAACTTCTCGACAAAGATAACATTCGAATCCTTTTCAATTTCCTTATCACCCGGATAGGTGGCAGCGATTCCGTTATGTCCCCCAGGCAGGATATTCTTCGATTTCATCACATCATCAGCCCGGAGATCGGCACCGGCGACAGAGAAAGCCAGAGCAAGCAATATTGCACGCTTCCCAAAGAAATGTGGTACTGTTCTTTCGTGAGACCCCTTCATTGCCTGAGTCCTCCTGAGCCGGCAAGCATCATATACTCTGAAAGTATTCCGTACACTGGGCCACATATTACCATCTCTTCCCTGTGACGGTGCCCTCAAAGGCGAATTGAAACCTGCGATTATTGAACTGATCTCTTCAAACCACACCCTTTCCATACTTCCGTAAAATCAGGGGTGCTCCCGAAGGCGCTCCGCCCGCCCACGGTTTGCGTAAAGAGCCATCTCCTCTACCTGGCCTTTTTCGCTGCAAACTCGAAAAGGCTCAAAAGCACGGCATCGCCTTTTTCCGAGTCCATCATGCGCATCCACGCGTAGAGGTTTTTTCCTCCCCTGGGTTCTGATACGTTGTGCTCGATGTAAGCGATCCCATCGCCGTATATGTTCCCGTCTTCGTCCACAAGCCGCGCAAGCGGCAGGTAATGATCCTCATCCACAACGGTATGGCTTGTGCAGGGCCTCCACCTGAGATCGCCTGTTCCGGGAAACGGAAGCGCACCGGGCAGGCTGTCGAGCGTGTCGCAGTCGATCTCGAAGCGCAGCTCCCTGCCGGGCGGCGGGTTCTCCCAGCCGCCAACCAACAGTTTCCCTGTTCCTGCTCCTCCTCCGGCTCCGAGAATCGGAAAACCGAGTTTTTGAGCGGAGCACACTGCTCGGCCCTTCTCGTTGTAGAAGAAGGGGAAAGGACCGGGTGAGAGCGCGACCAGCAGCCCCCCGTCCTTCAGAAACCGCGTGAGCGCCCGGTCCACATCGCCTTCTTCAACCGCGCTCTGCGTGTAGCGCTCCCCGCATGCGTACACCACAATCGGGAACTTCTCGGCGGTGAAAAGATCGCGGTCCGCGACCTGCTGCCACGAGAGCTCACGCAGCGGAACACCCCATTCAGCCAGGCGGAACACGGCTTCGCCCTGGAAATCCGGGAGCACTGCAACCGGCGTTTCCTTGAGGTTTGCCCTGAGAGCAGCGATCCTTTCAGGTTCGATGGCGGGAGCGCTCTCCCCATGCGCCGCCTGCCCGTTGGAAGCGTTCTTGAAGCGCGCGGCGTACTTCGAAGTCAGCTCCAGGTACAGATCCCCGTGCTCGTAGCTCGGCTCGATCTCCGAGCCCTCGTGCCATTCGTTCCACGACGTGATGAGCACCCAGTCGGGCTGCGCGCGGATTGCCTGCTCCCAGAGGGTGCGATATGTTTCACCGTCCCTTCTCTTCGCGTCAATGCCGGGATCGCGGATCTTGGTGTCGTCGTATCCCGGGATAACTGTGATACACGATATCTTTCCCCTGGCTTTTGCGATGCGGACCGCGTTTTCAAAAGAACCCTTGCTAAGCTGTTTCAGCTCCGCTTCTTTTTTCCCCTGCACCCAGCCGCATATGTTGTAGGTGTGTATCCCGTCGAACAGCCTCGCGTTACACGAGTTAAGCCCGTCCGCGATGAGCAGGAATCCGCCGGGGTGCTTTTGGCCCGTACGAGTGATGATCTTCTGCCAGTCGCCGAGGGAGAGCTGACCCATGACCCTTCCGTACACAAAGATCACGGGCTTTCCGTTCACCTTCAGAAAGGAGGGGCGGCCACCGTATTTTCGAAGGATGTAAAGCAGGTCGTCAACAGCGCGATCGATCTTCGCCCCGCTTGTGCCGGGCGCTGTTTCCCAGTAAACCGTTATTGCGAACCCCTTCCTGTCCGCGCGCTCCAGGACTATATCGAGCGCCTTGTCATCGAACCTCCCCTGTCCCCACCACGTGCAGATGAAACCGTCAATCCCGTTTTTCATGGCCTGGTCGATGTGGCAGTCGATAATTTCCCGGTCGTGCGAATCGTATGCGCCCAGGGCAGGGAAGTGCGTGGAGGTCGCGATCTCGTGTTTTTTCGTGTCTACATCGCTCCAGTGGACCCAGCGGCCGTGTCGTTCGGGCCGCCCGTACCAGGTGTAGTAGAACGCGAGCACCTTGCGCGGAACATCCGTACATCTCTCGGCGCTCCTTTTCGCCACAAAAGGGAGTAGCCGTTCGTCCTGCGCACTTGAGCTGTCCGTGATGAACAGGAGCACGAACAGGAAAATTGCAGCGGATAACCCGTGTTTTGTGTTTTTCACCTGCATGCCTCCTGGTGTAAGATTTTTGCGGAGTGCGGAACGGATTCAAAGCATACAACAAATTAGTGGGAACCGGGAGCGCTTTGAAGGTTCGAATCAGAAGATAACCGGGCCTGCCGCGTTGGCGGGCAACAAGATGCATCCGCCGAACATGCCGTTTTAAGGAAAAAAAGATGTGTTCACTGGTGATCAAGGCGACAAAAACAGCGATCGGAGCGCTTCCCTTGGCAGCGGTATTAATACTGGCGTTATCCTGCTGTTCCGAGCCGAAAGGAGGCGGTGGCGAAGCAGGGCCTGATCCGGCCAAGGTTCGGGATGATTGGGTGTTCGTGCCCGAAGCAATGATGGAGTCCAAGGGTAAGTCGCTGGGCCTCACCGGGGCCCCTGCTCCTGCGGCTGGAGCTCAGCACAGGGTCAAGGCCGAGGGTGAGATAGGTTTCAGCGTGGGAGGGGCAAAGGACATCAACAACTTCCGCGAGAACGTGAAGAACAACTTCCTGCCGGTTCCAACGGACCTCACGTACGAGGGGATTTTCTACGACTATTTCTTTGACACGGGCGAGCCGGAAGATTCGGAAGATCTCTTTTACCCGGGGTATACAACGGCTGTGACCATGGACCCTGTTTCCGGCAAGGAGGAGTACTATCTCACGGTCGGGCTCAACAGCGGCATGACCGGTTTCGAGCGTAAAAAGCTCAACCTGGTGGTTGTCCTCGACATCAGCGGTTCCATGGGGAGTGCATTCGATCAATACTACTACGACCGTTTCGGAAAGAAACACGAGATCGAGGAAGGTGATCTGAAGAAGCGGAAGATCGATCTTGCCAGGAACAGCATTGTCGCGCTCATGGACCACCTCGAGTACGACGACCGTTTCGGCGTGGTGCTTTTCGATAACCAGGGGTACCTTGCAAAACCGTTGAGGTATGTGGGCGAGACCGATATGGATGCGCTGAAGGGCCACATAAGGGAGCTCGAGCCGCAGGGCGGAACCAACATGGCCGCGGGCATGGCGCTTGGTGCGGAGCAGTTCAACGAGTTCATGGACGCGGACAAGAACGTCTATGAGAACCGCATCATCTTCCTGACCGATGCAATGCCCAACCGCGGCGAGGTCAGCGAGCAGGGGCTGTTCGGCCTGGCCCGGCAAAGCGCAGAAAGCGGAGTCCACTCGACCTTCATCGGCATCGGCGTGGATTTTAACACCGAGCTCGTCGAAGCGGTCACCAAGATCCGCGGGGCGAACTACTACAGCGTGCACTCATCCAAGCAATTCAAGGAGAGAATGGACGACGAGTTCGAGTTCATGGTCACGCCGCTCGTTTTCGGGCTCGAGCTGAACCTCGAGTCGGGGGGCTACATGATCGACAAGGTCTACGGCAGCCCCGAGGCTGACGAGGCCACTGGATCCTTGCTCAAGGTAAACACCCTATTTCCGAGCAAAAGGGCGGAAGAAGCGACCAGGGGCGGAGTGGTTCTTTTGAAGCTTTCGCGAAAGGCGGAAGCAACCGAAGAGGAGATCTTTTTATCGGTGCGTTACGAGGACCGCCAGGGGAAAGAGCACAGGTCTTCCAGGACCATCCTTTTCGAAAGCGGTGGGGCGGAGAGGTTCGACAACACGGGAATCCGAAAGGCTGTTCTTCTGGCGCGCTACGTTAACCTGCTCAAGGCCTGGATGATCGACGAGCGCAAATCAGAGGTGGAACCCGTTGATCCGTCCGTTGCATTCGAGCACCCGCTGGTGCGCGACGAAAGCGGCATCATCGTACCGCCGGAGGTGAGAACTTCGCTCGGTCAGTGGGAGCGGCAGAGCCGTGCCTTGAGCGTGAGCGAACACTATGTGAAGCTCTTCGGCAGGTTCATAGAACATTTCAGCGCCCAGATGCAGGCGCTTGGCGACGATGCCCTGAAACAGGAACTCGAGATCCTGGACCGGCTATTAAAGTGAACGGTCGCTGCGATTCGGATACTCCTTTTAGGGCGCGCACTTTAGAACCCATAACGTGGGCTGGCGCAGCAGACCCACCGACTATCTGGATCGGGATATCTTTTCGTGTAACACAATAAATAACAAAAGGTTAAGGGCCATCCCCCAAAAAATATATTTATTGCCTTGACTGTGGCGACATAGTGTGTACTATATAGTAAACAGTAAACACATGTAAGGAAAGCAAGCATGGATATAATGTTCGGCCCTTTCATCCGCGAGAAACGGGAGCAAAAACGCGCATCAGATCCGCGGTTTTCTTTGCGCCGGCTTGCAGCTGCCATCGGGGTGCAGCCCTCCTACCTGAGCAAGGTGGAGCGGGGCGAAACAGCCCCTCCTTCGGAGGCCAAGATCATTCGACTGGCTGAGGAACTCGGAGAGGACCCGGACGTGCTCCTTGCCATGGCCGGCAAGGTATCCAGCGATTTGCAAGCTGTGATCCGCAAAAAGCCCAAGCTCTTCGCGGATCTGATCAGGACCATGAAAGAGATGCCCGACCATGCCATACTCAAGCTGGTGCGGGAAGTGAGAGACGGTAACTGGTAAAGGAGACGGAAGATGATTGAACTAAGACACGACAGCTTGTTTTTCTCTTTTCCCGATGTGCGCCCGGACGCAAGCATGACCGTGGATTTTCAGCGCACCCTCAGGATCCCTGACGATGACCAAACCTATGCCCTGCCCCCGGGCCTGGGCTCCTTTCCCTTGCGCCACGTGGATGACTTTGCCGGCCGCATGCCCGCCCAGTGGATCGACCACGGCGGAGTCATGCTGCCCATGTACCAGGCGGAAGCCATGTGGATCAGCTTCAGTAACTCCGGCTATCCTATCCTGGTCAAGATCGCTGCGGGCAAGGTCAACGCGGTCACTGGCGAGGCCTGGTCTGAAAAGCCCAACCGCGATCCCCAGGACTACCTGGTGCTGCCTGACCAGCCCTGGCTCGACGGATTCTGCGTGCAAAAGGGCATCATCCGCCAGTTTGTGGCCATGCCCCTGGGCGCAGGCTACACAGCGGAAGAACAGCTCACCGGCAAGGCGGAGCACGGCGGTCTGCAGATCATGGCTTTTCCAATGAAGAAGGAGGTTTATGAAAGCAAGATCAAGGTACTGCGGATGAGTAGTCTACCTATGGCGGCGCTATGTGAGTGTGAAATGGCGGAAGATGCCGCCGGCATGGGGCTCGCACCGGGGGGACAGATGCGCCAGGAAATCTACGACGATCCCCACGATTTCAGCGATTGGGATCTGCGCCATTTCAGCCGCTGTTTCGTGCATCTGGGCAACTCCATGACCTGGCGGGCCATAACCGGGGAGGCGCCGCCCACTGTGCCTCCCACGTCAAAAGAGTACACGGATGCAGGTCTTCCCTGGTTCGATTACTATGGCGAGGGCGCGGCAGTGCCGGGCGCGGACAAGCTGAACAGCCTGAAAACCGTAAAAGAGATGGGCGAAAAAAAGGGCGACGTGCCTCTGCCTGAGAACGACCCGGTCAAGCTGGAGCGGGTAGTAAAACTTCGTGTGGGTATGACAAAGCACCAGGTGCGCTGAAACGGAAAGGAATGAAAAATACTATGAAAAAGACGCTCTTGTTTCTATTGTCCGTACCGCTTTTTGTCAGTGTTTCGATGAGCGGCGCTTTTGCCCCGCCTGACCAGGGGCCCATGCTGCTCTGGTACGAACAGCCTGCAGCGAAATGGACGGAAGCGCTGCCGCTCGGCAATGGCCGGCTTGGGTGCATGGTCTTCGGGGGAGTCGAGATCGAGCGGATCCAGTTCAACGAGGACACTCTCTGGGCAGGGGCGCCTCACGACTATTCGCACGAGGGAGCGTTCGAGTACCTGCCCGAGATAAGAAAGCTCCTCTTCGAGGGTAAACAGCGCGAGGCCCAAGAACTGGCATCCGAGCATTTCATGAGCGTCCCTCTCCGGCAGGAAGCATATCAGCCTTTCGGCGATCTCCTGCTGAACTTTCCAGGCCACGGCGCTGCTGAAAAGTACCGCAGGGAGCTGGACATTAGCAGGGCTGTCGCGTCCGCCAGGTACAAAGTGGGCGGAGTAACCTTCATGCGGGAGGTCTTCTCAAGCTACCCGGACCAGGTAATAGTAGTGCGGATCACAGCAGACGCGCCCGGCGTGATCGATTTCCATGCCACGCTTTTCTGCCCGCACAGCGCATCCGATCTTGCCCAGGACAACGGCGCTCTGGTAATGCGGGGCAAGGTAGGCGAACAGGATGGAGATGGCAACACCAACGCGACCAACGATGCGATAAGGTTCGAAGCTCGGCTCAAATGTGTAGCGGTTGGCGGTTCCGTGAATGTCACAAAAAACGGCGTGGAGGTGAAGGGCGCTGATGCCGCGATCCTGCTCCTCGCCGGCGCCACCAACTACGCGGGCTTCGAAGACCTGAGTGCTGACCCTGCCGCTTTGTGCAAGGCAGCGATCGACACCGCCTCAAAAAAAACGTTGGATGCCTTGCTGGCCGACCATGTGACGGATCACCGGGCTCGTTTCAACCGCGTGACTCTTGACCTCGGCACGACCGCGGCGGTTCAAAAACCGACTAACGTGCGCCTCGACGCGTTCAGCCGCGACGACCCGCAGCTCGCCGCCCTTTATTTCCAGTACGGCCGCTACCTGATGCTGGCAGGCTCCCGGCCGGGAGCCCAGCCTCTCAACCTCCAGGGCATCTGGAACGAGAGCATGCGCCCTCCGTGGGAATCGAAGTACACCACCAACATCAACTGCGAGATGAACTACTGGCCCGCCGAGGTTTGCAACCTTGCCGAGTGCACAAGCCCGCTCTTCGACGCCATAGACGAGCTGGTGATCTCCGGCAGAAAGACGGCAAAGCAGCACTACGCGTGCCGCGGCTGGGTGCTGCACCACAACTTCGACCTGTGGCGTGGCACCGCGCCGATCAACGCGAGCAACCACGGCATCTGGCCCACGGGCGGCGCGTGGCTCTGCCAGCACCTGTGGTGGCACTATGAATTTTCCGGCGACGAGAGCTTTCTTGAGGAGCGCGCCTACCCGGTGATCAGGGAGGCGGCCCTCTTTTTCGCGGACTATCTCGTGGAAGATCCGAGGGGCGGCGGGAGATTCTTCGTCAGCACGCCGAGCAACTCACCCGAACAGGGAGGCCTGGTTGCGGGCCCTACCATGGATCACCAGATCATACGAAGCCTTTTTTCGTGGTGCATCCGGGCCGGTGAGATCCTGGGAAGAGACGAGGAGCTGAGGGCAAGGCTTGAAAGATTGTATGACAGGATCGCCCCGAACCGGATCGGAAAGCACGGCCAGCTCCAGGAGTGGCTGGAAGATGTCGACAACCCCGACAACCATCACAGGCACTGTTCGCACCTGTGGGGGCTTTTCCCTGGCTGCGAGATCACGCCGGAAATCCCCGCGCTTTTTAATGCGGCGCGAAAATCGCTCGAGCTTAGGGGAGACGGGGGAACAGGATGGAGCAAGGCGTGGAAGGTCAACTTCTGGGCGCGGCTTCTCGACGGGGATCACGCGTACAGGATGCTCAGCGGCCTGATACGGCAAAGCTCCTACCCGAACATGTTCGACGCGCATCCGCCGTTTCAGATCGACGGCAACTTCGGGGGATGCGCGGGCATCGCGGGGATGCTTCTCCAGAGCCATCGAGGAAATGTCCATCTTCTGCCCGCGCTGCCTGAAGCGTGGCCGATCGGCGAGGTCGCCGGCCTGCGGGCGCGGGGCGGCCTGGAGGTGGACATCCGGTGGCGAGACGGTAAACTGAAAGGAGCGGTTATCCGCTCGAAAACCGGCAAGCCCGCGGTTGTGCGGTACAAGGAAAAGTCGAAGATCGTGACCTTTCCACCTGGCAAAGCCGTTCGGCTGGATGAAAACCTGGAAAGCACAGGCGGTTGAGAGGCCGGGTTAGCCGTTCAAAGGCCTGTTCAAGGAGAAGAAGCATGCGAAGAATAACGTTCCTGTTCGTGCTGCCCGTCCTGTTCGCCTTGCTGCTGCCGCCCCCAACAGCACAGGGCTTCCAGGAAGATGATCCGGGCTCGGAAAGCGCATTCCAAGACGAGGGGTTCAACATCAAGGCATGGCCTCTTGTTGTTGACTCCACATCGGATGACGGAACGCGTTCGCTCTGGGCAACGCCGCTGTTTCATTACACAAGCGCGCCGAACGGTGACGAGTGGTTTCACCTGCTCAACTATTTCCAGGGCCCTGACTACCGGCTTATCATTCCCCTGGCATACAGCGCAGGCGAGAAGGACAACATGCACATGGGCGTGATCCCCGCCATATTCTGCGGTCCGGGATACCTGGCCATGCCGCCCCTGCTGTACCTTTCCCTTGACCTGGAAAACGGCGACAGCACCACGTGGATAACGCCGTTTTACCACGTTACCAAGGATGCACAAGGCGAGGCCTGGCTTCATGTGGGCCCGTTTTTCAAGGGGCCTGGCTGGTGGTTTTTATTTCCTCTCGGTTACAGCATTGACACATCAAAAGGCCCATACGCAGGGGTCATTCCGTTTTTCATCAAGGGTCCGGGATACTGGATTGCGCTCCCTTTTCTTTCAGGCTCGTGGGACAGCAGCGCAAGCAGCCGGGAAACATGGATCACACCGCTTTACCATGAGAGCAGGGATGTAAATGGAAATGTGAGGTTTCATTTTCTCAACTATTTCCAGGGCCCGGAGCACAATGTGTTCTTTCCTCTTGCATATATCGTTGGGAAGCCCGGTAAGCGCAAGGCAGGCGTGATTCCCTTTTACTTCCAGTGGCCCGGCGCATGGATGGCGCCGCCGTTCCTCTCAGCTTCCTGGAAACGAAAAAATGGCGCACGCACGACTTGGCTGACCCCGCTGTTTCATCACACGAAGAGTGCTGATGGGGAGAACTCTTTACACGCCCTCACTTACTTCCAGGGGCCCGGATACAACCTGCTTTTCCCGCTTCTTTACATTTTCGACGAATCCGGGGAAAAGACGATCTGGGCCGCTCCCATCTATTTTCAGGGTAAAGATTACCTCGTCCTGTTTCCCCTCGCGTACTGGGCCGGCGAGCCCGAAAACCGGCACATGGGCCTGCTTCCTTTTTATATCCGTACCCCTTCCAGCCGCATTGTCCCGCCCTTGCTCTCAGGTGTCTTCGACCGCAATGACGGCGGGCGAAGCACATGGATCACACCCTTCTTCCACCACACCCGCGATGGCGAGGGCGACGGATGGATGCATCTTTTCAACTACTTCCAGGGTCCCGGGTACAAGCTTTTTCTGCCTCTCGCCTACATGATGGGCGGGAAGGAGAGGCGCAAGGCTGGCGTGATCCCCTTCTACTTCCAGTGGCCAGGCACCTGGATCGCGCCGCCCCTGCTGTCAGCTTCCTGGGAACGTGAAGGAGGGGGGCGCGTCACATGGCTGACCCCCCTGTTCCACTGTACGGAAGATGAGGATGGAGAGCGTTCGTTTCATTTTCTCAACTACTTCCAGGGCTCCGAAGACAAGGTGCTGTTTCCCCTGGCTTACCATTCGAAAGGGGAGAAGGGAGACCACTTCGGCATTTTCCCGCTTTTCTTTCGCAGCCCGGACAGCACATTTGTTTTGCCCCTGTTGAGCGGGTGGTGGAAGAGAGGTGCCGGCGGGCGCAGCATCTGGATTACTCCGCTTTACCACTCCACAACAGACGGACACGGCAAGCACTGGTTCCATGTGGTAAACTATTTCCAGGGGCCTGATGATTTCTGTTTTTTTCCGCTTCTCTATTATTCGGGCGCGGAAGGGAACGAGTGGCTTGGCGTTTTCCCTCTTTGTTTCAGCGGCCCGGACTCAATCTTTTTCCCGTTCCTTCTGTCAGGGAGGTGGAAGGGGAGCGACGGCACAAGCAACACATGGATCACGCCGCTTTTTCATACCAGCACGGACAGGCTGGGGCAGACCGAATTTCATTGCCTCAACTACTTTCAAGGTCCTGGATACAAGTTACTGTTTCCATTTGCATACAGCCTTGACAAGGGCGAGAAAAAGTACAGGGGGGTCATCCCGTTTTACTTCCAGTGGCCGGGCGCCGCGGTTTCCCCGCTCATGCTTTATGCCTCCTGGGAGCGTCAGGACGGCGGAAGGAACAGCTGGGCAACGCCTCTTTTTCATCAGAGCACCGATTCATCGGGCAGGCTGGAGAACCGCCACCTTGTCAACTGGTTCGAGAGCGATGATTTCGAGACCCTCTTTCCCCTCTACTGGAACTGGAAGAACAGCGAAGGCGTGGAAAGAACACTGGTCCCGCCCCTTTACTCGAAGGTCGATACACCCGAGGGCGAGTGTTCACATTCGGTTCTGTGGCCGCTGTTCGAGTACAGGAATGGGAAAACAATAGATCATTCGTTCCTGACGCAGATGAAGCCTTTCCTGTACCAGCGCGCGGGCGCCGATTACGAGTTCTCTCTCTTGTGGGAGCTTCTGCAGCTCGAACGGGAGGACGGGAACGAAAGCACTACCGTGGCGCCCTTCTACTATTCGGAGCGGCCGGCAGGGGAGAAGTTGAGCCGGTTCCAGGTGCTCGGCGGGCTCTACGCAAGGGATTGCGACTATACAAGCCGGACATCCAGGAAGAGGCTCTTCTGGATTTTCCCCATCGGGTCGGAGAATAAGTTCTGACCGGGATTAACCCGCTTATTTAATCCTTTTCTGCTGCGGTACCTCGCGACGAAGAGTATGAAATAAGCGGATTTCAGCCGCGACACATTCTCCACCTGTACGAAAGAGCCTTCTGGATTATCTTTGCAGCGGTGAAAGCCGATGTTTGCAGGCAACCGTCCGGGCACACCTCCACGATATCGAAGCCGCGTACATCGAGGTTTAAGTTGCCGAATATCGATTTCGCCACGAGAAGAAGCTGCTGCCAGGAAAGCCCTCCCGGCACAGGAGTCCCCACCTCCGGCATGATCGATGCGCAGAGCCCGTCAGCGTCTATGGAAAGGTAGGCCCTCCCGGACATCTTTTGAATGTGATCGATCATGTCCGAGAACCCGCCCTCCTCGCGAAGCTTGTGGGCATAAAACTGCTTTATGCGCGGCGATCGCGAGCAGAGTTTGCGCTCCTCTTTTGATGTGCACCCGATCCCGATCTGTACGATGTTCATTCCGCAATCGTGCAGCCTCTTCATGGTGCAGGCGTGAGAGTACTTGTCTCCGTTGTAGGTCTCCCTGAGGTCAGGATGCGCGTCGATAGAGATGACGTGGTCACCGGGAGAAAGACATTTGTCCACGAGGGGAATGCTGACGTTGTGCTCCCCCCCGATACCGACCAGGAAAGCGCTGGCAGGCACGCCCCTTATTGCCGCGGATGCCCTTTCGATGTAATCGCGCGCTCCTTCACCGGTGCCCGGCATGATCGGATCGAGCGACCGGACGGCAATATCGCTAAAAGGCTCCCATTCGAGCTCCTCCTCGAACTCTTCGAGCTGGCCGGAGACGCGTATGATTTCATGTGGAGCTTTTGCCGCGCCCTTTTTGAAGGTGGCGGTTCCGTCGAACGGAAGGGGCACGATCACGGCTTGCGCTTCTTCCAAGGGGCTCTGGTCATGTGACAAAAACCTGTCGTGAAAAGCCGCGTCCATATGTCTGTTTCCGTTGTGTATGTGGTGCTACTTGTCAGGGCCATCGACTTTCTTTTCGAGGAACCGGTTGAAGTCGCTTCCGCTTGGGATCTGGAAAACCTTGAGGTCGAACTCGGGCACCACCGCGAGAATGTGATCGAAGATGTCCGCCTGGATTGCCTCGTATTTTGCCCACGCCTGGATTTTTGAGAACACGTAGATCTGGATCGGGAGGCCGTACTCGGTCGGCTGGAGGTGGCGTATGAGAAAGGTCATATTCTGGTGTATATCCGCCTTGTTCCGGAGGTACGCTACTATATAGGCGCGGAAGGTGCCCACATTGGTAAGCCGCCGTGCATTGACCGGGGCGGATGCGCTCACCTTATGCTCCGTGTTGTACGCTTCGATCTCCTTTTTCATCTCCTTTATGTAATCGGCGATGAGATCGAACTTCTCGAACCGCACCAGCATCTCGTCCGTGCAGAAGCGGATGCTGTTCATGTCGATGTGGACCGAGCGCTTGATGCGGCGGCCCCCGGATTCTTCCATCCCCCGCCAGTTCTTGAACGAATCGGAAACCAGCGCGTAGGTGGGGATCGTGCTGACGGTCTTGTCCCAGTTTCTAACCTTGATCGTGTAGAACGACACGGAGATGACATTACCGTTCGCATTGTATTTGGGCATGTCGATCCAGTCCCCGACGCGGACCATGTCGGATGACGAGATCTGGAAGCTTGCCACGAGCCCGAGGAGCGCGTCCTTGAAGACCAGGAGCAGGATCGCGGTCAGCGCGCCGATACCGGCCAGGATCGCGCCGGGCGAGCGGTCCATGAGCGCTGCTATGATCAGGATGCCGGCGACCACGTTGAGCAGCACCTTGAAAACCTCTACAAGGCCCGCGATCGGCCGGTTCCTTGAGAACTTAAGCGTGGCGTAGATGGCGGCAGCCGCGTTCATCAGCGCATTCAGGACCAGGGTGCCGATGAAGATCATGAAGGCCGCCATGACGCGCTTGATCCAGATGCCCCAGTCCGGGAAGGCTGACGAGCCTAGGTAAACGACCAGCGCGGGCGCGATGTAGGAGAGCCTTGAAAACGCGCGGCTTTGGATGAGAATATCGTCCCACTGGTTCTTGCTCCTGCTCGCCATGAATCCGAGGGTGTTGCTCAGGATCAGGCGGGCGACGATATAAGAGATCGCGCACAGAATCAGGCCGGCCACGCCAAGGATTGCGGGGGTCAGGGCCTCTGCCAGCGCCACGCTCATGCCTGAATCTTCCAGCCACACATTCAGCCACGTTGACATGTCGACTATCCAGGATTCGATCTGCCCGTCAGATGGTGGATCGCTTGCACCAAGTATGGTCATTTCGTTCTCCTTGTTTTTTCCGCTGCGGCCTTGCCAATGGATTGGTCTCAACAGGGCCGGTTGATGATCTTTTCATTCCGCAGCTCATCGAAAAATTTATTGTAAAGCATGATTCCGGCCGAGTCGTGGACTCTTTCTCTTTTTTCAGTTCAAATCAGGGACACCGGATTGCTAAACTAATGAAAGTAATAGTAGGTGGCTTTTCTTCGTGGTCCGATTTCCGACTGTCAACTGTTTGATGGTCGAGGAGGTAAGCAAAAAATGTCGTGGCTTGGAGCGGGAATAGGCGCGGGTCTCGGTATGGCATTCGGCGGCCCGATCGGCGCGGCCATCGGGGGCTGTATCGGCGCTTCCCTGTCGGGTAATGCGAATCAGGTCAAGGCATCCCGAAAAATGCATGCGCAGCAGCTGTTCTTCGTGTCGGTTTTTTCGATGTTCGGGAAGATGGCAAAGGCGGACGGGGTGGTGTCAAAGGAGGAGATCACGGTAGTTGAAGAGATCATCAGGAAGATGCGGATCGATGCCGAGGACAGGAAGGTCGCCATCAGAATATTCAACAACGCGAAGTCCGATCCGTATTCCATTTTTGATTACGCGTCACAGTATCGCAAGCTGTCCTCAGGGGCGGAAATGAACATAATGGTATACAGGTTTTTGTTCACAGTTGCCATGGCTGACAACGTCCTTCATCCTGAAGAAAAGAAGCTCCTGCAGCAGATACCCCCATACCTTGGCCTCGACAAGTCGATTTACGCTACCCTGGTGAAAGAGGCGTCCGGCGAACAGGCTGATCTCGAAGAATGCTACAAAGTTCTCGGGTGTTCTCCTGAAAGCTCGGACGGGGAAATAAAGCAGGCGTACAGAAAGATGTCCTCCGAGTACCACCCCGACAAGATATCTTCAAAAGGCCTTCCGGACGGTTTTAACAGGTTCGCCGAAGACCAGATGAAGAAAATCAACCAGTCGTATGACCTGATAAGGGAAAGCCGGAAATAGGGAAAAAGGTTCCTGACCACTTTTTCTCACTTGGCCATGGGATCCATGGATCGGACCGCGGCGCGGAGCTGCTCATCTGTTAAGAGATGGAGCTGTGACATGAATGGACGCGATTTGTCCAGGCACTGAACTTCGTCGTCGTGGTTTATTGACCACTTCCAAATGCCTGTCAGGATGCGTCTGGTGTTTTCGGGGTTATAGCCTTTGGTGGCGTTGTAGAGCTGATAGCCGGGTATTTCGCTGAAGGCCACCTGGGAAAGCCTTGCGTTGAATTCGGACTCTTTCTGATCTGCGCCGGTGAAACCCAGGTATTTGACATCGAGTGCATGGCGTCCTTCGTGAAGGGTCATGCCTTCATCAAAAATCAGCCTGAACGCCTTGCCGACGAACCGGTTATCCAGTGTTGCGCCACGATATCCCTCGTCCCAAAAGCGTTCATAAAGCCTATCGAACGAGGTGAGCATCAAGCGTTCCATCACACCCGGACAATACGCTACCGGGTCTTTGTCGAGCTTACCGTCCTCCTCGGGCGTTCCGAGCTCCAGGTCGCGTTCGCGCTGCAGCCTGATTTTGGGATCGAGGTAACGCTGGAGCTTTGGGATGATAAGAAACAGATAGGTTGGCCTTATGCTGTAAATTTTTCCCGATGCCGATGTCCAGCCGCCATGTTTCCAGAAATTATCCTCGACCCATGATCGGTATCCGTTGGAGACGATTCCATCCAGTTGAACGTGCTTAACGGTTGCGGCGAGGCCGTATTGTTCGATCACCAGCTTCTCATCGCTGACGCAGTGTCCCATGTGCAGGTCCAAGACGCCTTCGGTCCTGTTCAGATTGATCTCCACATTGTGATGCCGTCTCACCTCAGTGAATACAGATCTTTTGATCGGGAACAGATCCTTTTCAAGCAGTGCTTTCCCGCTGTTTTTTTCCAAGCATTCGGGAGGGCGGCCTGAAAGACCGAGTCGATCCCAGTACCGAGCCGTCAGTTTTAACAGGGATAACTGGTATTCAAGTGGGTTCCCTTGACCGAGGGCAGTCTTTCGATAATATTCGTCGCTGATTCCGCGCACCTCACGGAGGAAGAATGCATACGAGACAATATCCGAAACCCTCTCGCGGATTTCAGGAAACTCGGGATCAAGCGCCGCGAGAGCGGCCTCTTCGAACATCATGGAACGGGCAAGGCAACGAACGAGGGATTCCCGGTCCTCCAATGTCGCTTTTTTGCCCTTCCACCCGCTTAACAGCCGTTCCAGATCCAGCGCTGGTTTTTTCAGCACTCCCCACCCATCCGTTCCAGGAGGAACCTGGTAGTACGCGCGCCAGGCAGCAAGCGCCATATGACCGTCGTCGAGCAGAAGCGCTGCATGGAGTGCAAGCAAAGAGCAATCAACAGCTGCAATATCATCACTCACCATGGGCGCCAGGATATCTTTCGCTTCCCGGAGAAGGGCGCGGTCAGGGTCGGTGAGCCGGGCAGCCGAGGCGTCGAACCGGGACCGCTTGGCCCTTTCGATGATAATTCCCGTGAACAGCATCTTGGCCTCACGTATTTCACTGTTCGAGCCTGCAAACATGAGACCTTGCAGCGCTGCCTCACGGGCAGCGTCGTCGTTTCCACACTGCGATTCCAGGCGGGCGAGATTCTTATACAGCGAAACCCGGTCTACGCCGTGTTTCAATCCCTGGACAAGCCGCTCCCTGGCCGCCTCGAAGTTCTTGTAGTGGTGCATCTCGATGAGACCAAGCAACGAACAGGCCTTGGCTTTTTCTTCAGCGCAGGCTTCGCTCAAAAGAACGCTGTTGAGCACATCAACGGTCTTGGGAATGTCGTCAGAATAAAAGGCCTGAACAGCATCGCGGTAACTTCGATCATTTCCGCTGTGAGCGGCATGGACCATCGAACCGGTCATCAGAAACAGTAAAACAATCGCCTTGAGTCTCATGCTTCCTCCCGTGGGATGGACTGCCTTTCCATCCGGAATGAGATACCCTTTGCGGCTGCAGCGCTGTCAGAGGATCCGAATGTACTTTTTTTCAACCGCTTCGACGGCCATAAGGAAGAGTCCAGGGTTTGCGGTACTCTCCTCCAACCATGGCGTCCGCTTCAGCGTTCCCCGAGACCAGTTCCTTCTCCGCATCCCAGTGGATTTCCCCCTCCGATCTTAGGGCGAGGTTGCCAAGATGCGCAACAGTGGAGACGAAGTGACCCACCTCGAGGTTCTCCACAGGATCTTTCCGTGAGCGTACACAATCCAGGAAGTTTTGCACATGGGCTGGTCGTGCGTCCGGCCCCGCTGCTTTCTTGAAGGGCTCGATATTCTTCTTCCTGGGCTCAGGGATGAGCTCCCACCCTCCGCCGTCGATGATCAGGGTTCCCTCTGTGCCGTTGAAGAGCATGCCGTGAGGTTTTCCTCCCGGCCCGAGGCCGCCGAGCAGCTGCTGCTCGAAGATGAGTGTATAGTCCGGAAAATCGTAGATCGCGGTCTGGGTATCCGGTGTATCCGTGTGGTCGTCAACAACGTACTTGCCGCCAACTGAGCTTACGCGTTTGGGACACTGGGGACCCATGGCCCAGAGAACCACGTTGATGAGGTGAACGCCCCAATCGGTCATGAGACCGCCGGCATAGTCCCAGAACCAGCGGAAGTTGAAGTGAAAGCGGTTCTTGTTGAAGGGCCGCTTGGGCGCAGGTCCCAGCCACAGATCGTAATCCACGCCGGCCGGTGGATCGCTGTCCGGCGGATGGCCGTAACCGCCGACCCAGTCGAGATAAGCCCAAACCCGCACCATCCGGACCCGGCCCAGCTTGCCGGATTTGACGAAGTCCACGGCATCGCTGTAGTGCTCGCCGCTTCGCCACTGCGTGCCCATCTGCACAACCCGATGGTTTTGCCGGGCCGCTTCCAGCATGGCACGGCCCTCATCGATGCTTTTGCCCAGGGGCTTCTCAACGTAAACATCCTTGCCGGCATCGCAAGCGTAGATGGTGGGCAGGGCATGCCAGTGGTCGGGTGTTGCCACGAGAACCAGGTCCACATCCTTGCGATCGATCACGCGGCGAAAGTCCCTCACCCCGTCAGGTTTCTTCCCCCGCCGCTCTTCCACGAGCTTCGCTGCATTGGCTATCTGCGAATCATCCACATCACATACAACGGGACAGTCCACTTCCGGATTCATGAGGAATGTGGCCAGGTCTCCGCGCCCCATGCCCCCGCACCCGATCAGGCCCATGCGGATCTTGTCGTTGGCTCCGGCGGCGGCACTCTCTTTTGCTTTGGATTGAGATGCGATCGCCGCTTCAGCCGCTGGAATCGCGGCCATTGCTGCGGTGGAGCTTCGAATAAAGTCACGACGGGTTACACGCTTCATATCATCTCCTCCTTTTATCCGGCCGGTGTTCCGGTGTGCTTTATTGCCTGTTCGTCTGCAACTGTTGATCTTGCCCATAGTTCATCTCATTTTTCACCTGATCGTGAACACCACCTTTGTGCCTTTCTTTTCCAGCGCTTTCCGCGGCGCATTGACCTGCAGGTGGATCAGGGTCTTTCCGTCGATGCGCTCGATTGCAAAAGCCGGAGCGGTTATTGCGATCTCTTTCCCTTCGGAAGATTCAGCCGTTGCCAAGACCTTGGATACTTTTTCCATGTTGTTCGGCAGCTCGATAAACGTGTAGATCCTTTCCGCGTTCTCGCGATCGTCTCCGAACATGTCCCAGAACATCCCGCATACCGTGTCAATCACAGTGCACTCCGCCACAATGCCCTTTCCCTTCGTCAGCGGCCGCACCTTTTTTTGCAGGTAGTCCTTTTCAGGATCTGGAAACGGCGCGAACAAGGGATCGCCGTAAAGTGTGCGGTTCACCCCGCCGCCCCGCATCGGGTCCTCCGCCGGGAACGCTGCGCCCGCCTCGTACCGCGCGATATCGAGCTCGCCGTTGTCTGCGAAGATGATCTCGTTGTACCGAGTGCGCATCAGGTCCCCGAGCGGCATGCCTGTGGAGAGCACTCGATAGACCTCCGGGAATCCGGCGTAGCCGTGGTTCGGCCCGATAGGCGCGATGTACGCGGAAGGTCCGGCCGCGAGGGTCGCCAGCGCCAGGCTTTTTCCCTTGGGGATCATGTACTCGGTGACGCGATCGACCGTACCGAAGGTTGACACGATGTCCCCTTCCACATAGGCACGGCAAAGCACGCCGCTGTGGCAGGTGCCTGACCACACGACCGCTCCTCCAAGGTCCAGGCCCGTGAAATATTCGGCGGTAATGCGCGGCATCTCGCCGTCCGGATCGCTTCCCACCTTTTCCGGGTCGAACCGCCAGTGCTTGGATCGGTCCATGTTCCGCTGGTCGCCAAAAAGCCAGATCCCTTCCGGATCCCCGCACCCGTAGAGCTCCACAACGCCTTTACCCTGGATCTCCTTAATGTGCTCATCCACGAAATCGAGAACATCCGGGTCGTTCTCAACGCAGGCCCAGTAGATCGATCTGCTCTTGTACCCTAACTCCTTCTCCAGCGGAGTCCCGCCGCCCTCGTAGCAGTACGATTTCGAACCTGATATCACTGATGCGGATACCATTGTCTTCGGGAGGCCGTTCTTCTGCGCTTTCATGCTCCTTTTGACCATGGTGAGCGCGTCTTCTGCAGTGGCACCGGTTATGAACCCGAAAGCGAAATCACAGAACGGGTCGTCATCCATGCTCGTGGAAAGCTTGAGCATGTCCCTCTGCAGGTTGATGTCGATATCTTCCGGCCTCAAGACAACTGCCACGTAGCGCGGATCAGCCTTTGCAACCTTTGCGCGGATGATCTCGACTTTATCCGGACGGAAGCGGATGATCGTTCCCTGGTGCGCATCGGCAAGCGTCTGTGCCGCCTCGAAATAGGGATCTTTTTTATCGAGGTTTGTGAGAACCACGTACGGCGGCGGCTCGACGCTGCTTGTGCTGTTTCCCACTTCCGCTGCCCGGCATTCGAGTACCGAGGATGCCGGCAAAGGGCAAGCCATCAGGGCGACTATCACACTACACAAAAAAAGAAGCCGCGCTTTCAGGATCGAAGACATGATTTCTCCTTACTCTTGTCCAAAATCGGATTTTAGCAGAGTGTTTTAGTACTTGAAAAATGTCCT
>CAZIUL010000017.1:0-78172 GCA_964542475.1 uncultured Phycisphaerales bacterium
GCGTTACCAGCAACATTGATCGTGAACGTTGTGAAC
The DNA here is from genome assembly GCA_964542475.1 of uncultured Phycisphaerales bacterium. Taxonomy (GTDB): domain Bacteria; phylum Planctomycetota; class B15-G4; order B15-G4; family CAYZWU01; genus CAZIUL01. Next base: position 37 of record CAZIUL010000017.1, read on the forward strand.
TCGATATTCTGGGGAAACATCATTAACGGTGATGTGGATCCGAACTATGCGGGAACGATATCGTACAGCGATTGGGCTGAGGGCTTCAACTATGGCGGAGCAGGGCATAATAACTCTATCGAGTCCGACCCCCATTTCGTGGACGATGAGTATCACCTGCAGTACAACCCGACGTACCCATCAGAATGCGTTGATTCCGGGGACAACACGGCAGCACCGGGTGTTCGAAGGGACATGGAAGGGGATGACCGGAAAATCGACGGTGACGGGGACCAGGAGGTGGACACCGACATGGGCGCTGACGAGCACGATCCAGGATAACGGAGGATATGTTGATGAAGAGCAAAAAAACGACTACGGCATTTGCATGCCTGCTCGCTTTTATTGTACTGGGTTCTTTTGCCCGTGCGCAGTTCGAGGAGTACTACCACCTTCTATACAAGTTCGAGGGATACCACAAGAACCAATCGTTCGGGAGGGCAGTGTACCTGACCGGCGACGTTACCGGAGACGGCTGCGGGGATATTCTCGTGGGAGCTGACGGGGAGGACATAGGGCAGTTGAACAGCGCGGGCAGGGTCTACGTGTATTCCGGCTTCGATGGAGAGCTCTTGTACGTTTACGACGGTGAAGAAACGTACGAATTCCTCGGCAGAGCTCTTTCGGATATAGGGGACACAGACGGTGACGGGCTGTCAGAATTCCTGATCGGATATAAAAACGCGGATTTTTTGATCTATGGAGACACAGGCAAGGTATACCACTGTTCAGGGCTGGACGGCTCTGTTATATACGAATACATAGGTGAAACATGGGGTGACAGGTTCGGATGTGATGTCGAGGGTTTGGGGGATGCGGACGGGGACGGGTGCGGAGATTTCATCGTTGGGGCAGACTGCTACGATGAAGGACAACCACCAACCAAGAGAGGCGCGGTCTACGTCTACTCGGGCAGAAGCCGTGCTCTTCTTTACAAGTACGAGGGGGAGTACCAGACCGAGGAGCTGGGTTACAAGGTGTGCCGAACCGGCGACGTGGACCTGGACGGGCTTGACGATTTTGCCTTTCTTACGCTGAACAACCATACCCGCGGCCGTGCAATCGGGCTCGGGGGAAGGGTGACGGTATGCTCGAGCGCGGACGGTTCAATCATCACGGAGATCTTCGGCTATATTCCTGAAACACCCTTGTGATGCATCGAATACGGAGGCGATATAAACGGGGACGGATGGCCGGATCTGCTGGTCGGACAGCAGAACTACAAAAACGGTTCCAGGGACAATGCCGGCCGCGCGTTTGTCTACTCCGGCAAGGACTGGACTTTGATCTACACCTATGTCGGCTGCAACAAGAATGGAATGCTGGGATCCTCCCTTTCAACAGCCGGGGACCTGGATGATGACGGCTGCTGCGACTTTCTTGTCGGCGCACACGGTACAAACGATATCGGCAAATTGAGTGGTGGGGCTGTTTATGTTCATTCGGGTAATGACGGATCGCAGCTTGGTGTGCTTTACGGTGATGAAGACGGTGAAATGATTGGCCTTTCACTTCACGGCGGAGGCGATGTAAACGCTGACGGACTGCCGGATATAATCATCGGCACAAGCGAGGACATAAACGGCATCGTTGGTTCCGGCAGCGTTCTCGTGTACGCCGCCAAATCGCTCCATGCCACGGACCAGGTCCCCCTGGGCAGTACCCTGGAGCTTAACATGCGCATTCCCGCCATGCCGCTTGGCATCTACTACCTTGCCTTCTCGCTCGGCACGGAACCAGGCATGGCCCTGGGCACGCGCACAATTCCCCTGAACGCGGACGTGCTTTTCTCGATCACCTTTGGCAATCCGGCGTTTATAGGAAACCTGGATCCGGAAGGAGAAAAACAGGTTATCCTCCAGATACCCATCGACCCCGCACTATCCGGTCTCATCTTCTACAGCGCCTTCATGATGTACGACCAGGCCGCGCCCAAGCTGGTAAAAACCATATCGAATCCCGAGGAGATCGAGATCTTGTAAAAATCGCGTCACCGCAATAACCGGGATCGACAATGGAGGGCGGCTGCTTTGTCAGCGCCGGAATGGAGGGCGGCTGCTTTGTCGACGCCGTAAACGAAAAGGCGGCATGGAGGGCGTCGCTCCGTCGACGCCGGAAGAAAAGAGGCGGCAACAGAGTGCCGCCCTCCAGACGCCGGAAAAAAAGATCCGTGTTTATCCGTGTTTATCAGTGTCCATCCGTGGTTCTCTTTCTCCGCCTCTTCCTCCGGGTTAAAGCCCTCTCCGCCTTCCTCGCCTCCCGCTCCTCAAAGGCCGGTTCGGTCCTTCGCGCTCGTACGCCGGCAGGCGCAGCAGCTCGGGATCGAGCTCGGCCATGGCCGCCTCTAGCTTTGCAACGAGCTCATCCTGCCCCATCTCCCTGAGCTTCTGAAGGAGCATCCTTGCGGTGTCAGCCGGCGAGATGTTGAGCCCGTCCAGTGTTGCCGCAGCCCCGGGTTTCCGCTCAAAGGATTGAATCAGCTTTGCCAACGCGTTCTCGTACTCCTCGCGCTCGAAAGCTATCCGCGCGCAACCAGCGATCGCGAGAGCAACGTAGTGATCGGCTGTATCGCGGTTCTCAAGGTTTTCCTCGATCCAGTGATTGAAACGATCGATCCCGCGCTCATACGCTGCAACCGCCTTTTCCTCTTCGCCTGCGCGCCTGCAAAACTCCGCTGTAACCAGCGATGCATACCCTGCGTACCATTCGATGTTCGACGGCGCATCTTTCTCCCTGAGCATGGTTTCGTAGACAGGTTCCAGCCCGCCGGCCCCTTTTTCCTTGAGGACACGTCCTCGCAGCCGGTCGTGCAGGCTCCACGAACTCGGAAAACGGGCGAGCCCCTCATCAAGGACCCGGCACGCCTGCCCCACAGCGCCCAGCAGCTTCAAAAAATCGTAGTGTGCCGCAGCATGTGTGTCATTGCCGTACGGATGGCGCGTGAGCACGGAGTAAGCCGCATTCAGATCGGTGAGCCATTCCCCGGTTCCCGCGAACGCCTTTGACCAGGACGACCAGTCCTTTTTTTCGCGCACAGCCCCGGCAATGGCCTGCCTGCGCGCCATTGCAAAAAGCTCGATTACAGCCATCGCGCTCCATTCCATTTCACCGGGCGGCATGCTGCTCACCGCGGTCTCGGCGCGCGCGTAGGCCGCCTCGGTATCCCCGAGCTGATAAGCCGAAAGCCCGATTACCGCGCTCACTCTCCAGTCGTACGCACCTAGCATCTCCGCCTTTAAAGCGATGTCATGCGCATCCGTAAAAAGGGAACGCGCGAATTCATGCTCGCTCTCGGATTGCTCGTGCCCGAAAACAAGAAAAGCTACCGCGAGTTCGAGATGCTGCAACGCGTCGCCGGACGCGAGCACCTTCCCCTGGTTCTCGATCCGCGACTCAACCTCGGAAATATCAATCAAGGGCACCGGCGGTCCTGCGGCATCGAACGCCCCGGACCAGCCCTCAACATCCACAACGCTCGATCGCCCGGCCAGCCCCTGGTGAACAACCGAAAGCATGCGCGCCCGCGGCGAAGACTCGCCAAGCCGCGCAAGCGCATCGATCAGGGCGTCACGCTCCGGTGTTTCCATGGGAGCGCGAAGAGCTTCGGTGATAAGGTTGAATGAGGCCGCGGACTTTGACCTGGCGAGTGCGTGTCGTGCAAGCCTGTTCAGCTCGACGTCAAAGCCGAACACGGCGAGACGCAAGAGGTCCACCTGCTCCGCTTCGGGCCGCTCGATCGCAGCCTCCAGCAGGGAGCGGCGCATGGCCTTGTCGCCCTCGAGGTACGCCCTCTCCACCGCTTTCCTGTCGCGGATGTCCCGGCTCTCGACTCGCTCGAGAATAGGGCGGTCGCTCCGGATTACCACTGACGAGCTGTTCGTTCGGTTCTCCACGCCCTCGCGAATCGCTTCAAAAACCGAGTCGGTGTCGAACGCGTAGTAAACATCGTACGTCTCCCGGCCGTCGAGCTCCACGCCGATGTGGCGTGGAGCGATGCGCCGGTCGTCGAAGAACTCCTTGAACAGGCCCGGCTCGATGGCGATGTGCTCGCCGCAGGTCACGCACCCGAAACGCGGGCAAAGGATCCGTTGCCCCTGCTCGTCGTAGTCGCGCGGCGTGTGGCGGTAGACCGATGCGATCACGCACACGTACGGCTCGTAAAGCTTTGCGATCTCGGGGTCGCGATAACGTTTACCCGCGTAGTGCTCGCTCGCGATCTCGCCGTCCATGTTCACGCACACGAGAATCGGCTTGCCGGTTTCACGCGAGACAGCCAGCGCATCCTCCCAGGTGCGCTGCCATGTGATCAGGCAGGGTTTTTTCCAGTCTTCAGTTGTTGGAGCGGACCACATCTCCTCCCGGTTGACAGGCATACGGTCGCCCGCGCGGTCCTGGGCGACAGATGCAGCAGACACGAACAATGCGGTAACGAGCAGCAGAACAAACCCGCGCACGCAGAGCCGCTTCCGGGCAATGGTCAGGAAAATCCGTCTTGTTGACACGATGCACTTCGGCAAGTATATTGATAATCTTGACATGAAAGACCTCGTTTGATCTTGAAAGGTTCAACTCCGGTTTATCCCGGCTAATCTACCGCATGGCAGCGGCCCCGGCAAACTGTTTTATAACCGGGGCGCACCGAAACCTTAAAGATCCGAACCTTCGGGAGCCCTTACTCCAATGACCGATGTCAATGCTGTTGCCGAGCGCATCAAGAAAGAGAGCGCTTTTCTCAACGACGTGAGGCAGGAGCTCGAAAGCGTGATAGTCGGGCAAGAACACCTGCTCGACTCCCTGCTGATCAGCCTGCTCGCGGACGGGCACGTGCTTCTCGAAGGAGTGCCCGGCCTGGCAAAGTCCATGGCGGTGCAGTCGCTCGCGGTTGCGCTGGGCGGCACATTCCACCGCATACAGTTCACGCCGGACCTTCTCCCTTCCGACCTGCTCGGCACGCAGGTCTACAACCCGAAAACCGGTGACTGGGCTGTGCGCGAAGGGCCGGTGTTCGGCAACTTCGTGTTGGCCGACGAAATAAACCGCGCGCCCGCCAAGGTGCAATCAGCCCTGCTCGAAGCCATGCAGGAAAGGCAGGTGACTCTCTCAGGGGAAACACGCGCGCTGCCCGAGCCGTTCCTTGTGCTCGCAACGCAGAATCCGATCGAGCAGGAGGGCACCTATCCGCTGCCGGAGGCACAGGTCGACCGTTTCATGCTCAAGATCGTGATCAGCTACCCGGGCAGGGATGAGGAGAAGAGGATCATCGAGCGCATGGCCACCTTCGGCAACAAGCCGACCGTGCGCAAGGTCGCAGAACCCCGGCAGGTGCTTGCCGCGCGCGGGCTCCTTGACCTGGTATACGTTGACGAGAAGGTGCGAAGCTACGTGGTGGACCTTGTAACCGCCACGCGCCGTCCGCAAGAATCAGGGCTCGATGAGCTCGGCCCGCTGATCCTGTACGGCGCCTCGCCGCGCGCCTCGATAGCGCTCACGCAAGCTGCGCGAGCGCACGCCTTTCTTGACGGCCGCGGTTTCGTGACCCCGCATGACATCAAATCGGTTGGCATGGAAGTTCTGCAGCACCGGGTGATCACAACCTACGAGGCGGAAGCCGAAGAGATTACCTCCGTGCACGTGATCAAGAAGGTGTTCGACAACGTGCCGGTGCCCTAGAAACGTCCACGGGGGAGGACGATCCTCCCTTCACATGGGATCAAACGGATGATCGAGGACCACGAACTCGAACTGCCGGAGCTCCTCAAAGAGGTCCGCCGCATCGAGGTGCATAGCAGGCGGCTGGTCACAGGCGCGATGGCCGGCGGCTACAACTCCGTGTTCCGCGGCTCGGGAATCGAGTTCGACGAGGTGCGCGAGTACGTTGACGGCGACGACCCCCGCTCGGTGGACTGGTCCGTGACCGCGCGCGTGGGCAGGCCGTACATAAAAAAGTACGTTGACGAACGCGAGCTCACGGTCCTGTTTCTCCTCGACCTCTCCGCATCGATGTACGGCGGCTTCGGTGCCTGGTCCGCGCGCCAGACGGCAGCGCGTGTGTGCGCGTGCCTTGCGCTGTCAGCGGTCACGAACAACGACAAGGTCGGGCTGATCGCATTCAGCCGGGCAATCGACAGGTACGTGCCTCCCCAAAAAGGCATCGGCCATGTGCTGCGCATCATCCGCGACTGCCTGGCGCTCAAGGGCGGCAGCGCCCGCACCGAGATCGCGCCTGCCCTCGAGTTCGCGGCAAGCGTGCTGCGCCGCCGCACGATCATATTCCTGGTGTCCGATTTCCTGACGAGCGGATGGCATGATGTGATCGGCTTGTGCGCACGCCGCCACGACCTGATCGCGGTGCGGCTGCTTTTACCGGAGCTCGCGCCTTCGGACTACGGGCTGATGCGTGTGCGCGACCCCGAGACAGGATACGAAAGTGTTATCGACTGGCAAAACCGACGCACACGCGACGCGTATGCCGAGCGCGCGGCTGCCTGGCGAGCGCGGACCGAAGAAGAGCTGCGGCGGGCGCAAGTCGATCTGATGGATGTGCCCCTGCCGCGCAAGCACGACAGGGATGCGGTGGCGCGGCCGATCCTCGATTTCTTCCGCATGCGCGAACTTCGCGGAGCAAAACGATGAAAAGGCTCGTGTTGCCTATGTTGATCATCACGCTTGCGCCTGCCTTTGCCGGGTGGATCGAGGAGCCCGCTCAAAAGATGCTGCTGCTGATCAAGGCCGGAGCAAACGAGGTCGAACTCGGCAAGGCGTTCCCTCTCACGGTCGTCCGCGTATGGAACAGGGGGCACACGCCCGACAGGTGGAGCGATCAACAGCTCTCCCCGCTGAAAGCCCTGCTGACAGGAACAACGCGGCGCGAGCACGATCAGTTGATCGAGGAGACGCGGCATTACCGGTGTTACGCGTTCTGTCTTGATGAGGTCAGGATACCCGCGCCCGTGTTCAGGGCAAGATCCGCATCCGGCGCCGCAGAACGCGTGGTGCACGGGAACGAGCTCACGCTCAGCGTCAAGCCCGCAATGGACCCTGATGTTGCACCAGGACCCGCGGAGCTGCCGGGCGGGCTTTTAAAGGAACCGGAGCGCTTCCCGTGGCTTTCCTGGTCAGGGGGCGGCGCAGCAGGGCTCGCAGCAATGGCCCTGCTCGTATGGTGCCTTCGCAGGAACGCGGCCCGGTCAAGGGCCATGTCCGGTGCTGGGCAGGATTCCCCGCACGCACGCGCGCTCGATCGCCTGGAACGCCTCCGAAAGCAGCGGCCGGAAAGCAAGGAGGAGATCGACTCGTACCACGTCGAGGCGGCGGCGCTGATGCGCGAGTACATCGAGGGACGGTTCGCTGTGCGCGCTCCCAGGATGACAACCGAGGATCTCCTCGCATCTTCGCGGACAGCGAGCGCGCTCGACCCGCTGCACTGCTCCGTGTTATCAAGGTTCCTGTCGCGCTGCGACCTCGTCAAGTTCGGCTGCCAGATGCCCGGGGCCTCCGGTCTGAAAGAGCTGATCGAGGCGGCGGAGAGCTTTTTGCATTACACAAAGCCGGCCCTCAACACGCCTGACACGGCCGCGGCAAAGCATGCGGAAGGAAGCGGTGCTTTATGAGCTCCCTTTTCGATTCGTTGACAGGTTCGGCGATCCTCGACCCGTGGATGCTCCTGCTTGCCCTGCTCGTGCCTTTCGCGCTCTTTGTTCGGCGAATGAGAGGCTCGCCGGCTGTCCGGTTCGCGCCGGGTGGATTCCTTCAGCCCACGCCAGGCCCCGCGCATCCGCCCGATTCCGCGAACCGTTCCGGCATGCACACCGCGCCCGGCGAGCTGCCCCGTTCGTGGCGCGTGCGGTTTTTGTGGCTGCCGCAAGCTCTACGGGTCGCGGGTCTCCTGCTCGTTGTGCTGGCCCTGGCACGGCCGGTACACCGCACTCAGCTTCCGTTCAAGGCCGAGGGCATCGACATCCTGCTTTGCCTCGACACCTCGTCATCAATGACGGCAAACGACATGGACCCGGCGCGAACGCGCCTTGATGTTGCCAGGGACGCTGCAAAGAGGTTCATCGCGAGACGGCCCGACGACCGCATCGGCCTGGTCTGCTTTGCGCGTTATCCGGACCTGCGCTGCCCCCCCACCCTGGACCATGACGCGCTCGGGCGCCTTCTGTCCGGGGTTACGACCGTGACGAGTGACGGGCCGGAGGATGCGACCGGCATCGGCACCGCACTGACCCGCGCGGCACAGGTGCTCCAGAACAGCACGGCGAAGTCCAGGGTGATGATCCTGCTTACCGATGGCGAGGAAAACGTTGCCACGGATAAAACCCCTGACGAGATCGCTCCCCTGCATGCGGCACAGCTTTGCGAGGAGCTGGGTTTGCGCGTGTACACCATCGCGGCCGGCATCGGCAGCCCTGACCGGTCCGGAAGCTGGGTTGATATCGACACCAGCCAGGTCGAGCGCCTGGCCGAGATGACCGGCGGCAGGTTCTACAAGGCACGCGACGCCGGTGCTGTAGACGGCGTGTACGCGAACATCAACGACCTCGAAAAAACCGAGATCGACAAGCCGCGCTACAAGATCGAGGAAAAGTTCCTGCCGTTCCTGATCGCTGCCCTGGTGCTTCTGCTCGCGAGCGGGCTGCTGCGCTCCCTTGTAATGGAGGTGCTGCCGTGAATCCGCGCGACCTGTTCCTGCTCCCGAATGCGCTGCCGGTTCTGCTGCTGGTGCCGCTCGTGTGGCTCCTGCAGCACATTCTCGACCGCGTCCGTGCAGCACGGCTGAAGCGCGTGACCGGAGGTGCGCGTGTGCGCGCTCTCACCGCGGAAATGTGCGCGGGACAGCGCCGTGCGCGGCGCAGGCTCGCTGCGGCGTCTCTTTTTCTGGCGCTGATCGCAATGCTGCAACCCGTACTGGGCGAAGGCGTGCGCAAGGTCGAACAACCCTGCATCGATATCGTTGTGTGCCTCGATGTGTCGCAATCCATGCTTGCACGCGACCTGCACCCCAGCCGCCTCGACCGCGCAAAAAACGAAATCCGCACGCTGGCGGAGCGCGTCAGCGGGATTCGCATGGCTCTTGTGGTTTTTGCGGGAGAGGCCCGCCTGAGGGTACCGCTCACGCGGGACATGGTCTCGTTCGCGGGCCTGCTTGAAGAGGCCGGGCCTTTCAGCGTCGAGCGCGGGGGCACGGACATCGGCTCTGCTCTGGAATGCGCGCTCAAAGCGCTGGAAGGCGCAACCGGCAGTCATGAGGTTGTGCTGCTGCTCACCGATGGTGAAGAGATCGAGCAGAGCGGGATCAGCGCCGCAAAAAAGTGCTTGGACAGGAACATCAAGGTTCATTGCGCGGGTTTCGGATCAACGCGCGGCAGCAAGATCACGATAGAGGAGAACGGCAGCGAAACCTTCCTGCTCGACCGCTTTGATGAAGAGGTCGTCTCAACAATGCGTCCGGAAAGGATGCGCCGGATCGCGGAGACAGCCGGCGGCGGATTCGTGAACGCGGGGACAGGCCCTTTTGCACTGCTCGACCTGTACAAGGTGAACATCGCAGCGATGGCGCGCAAGTCTTTGGATGCCGACGCGGGCCGCGTACGCATGAACCGCTACCAGTGGCCGCTGCTAGGGGCGTTTCTGCTCCTGATAATGGAGCTGTGCCTGACCGATCGGAGGAAGCGATGAAAAAGCTGCTGCTGCTTCCGCTGCTTTTCGCATCGATGCTGCTCCTGGGAGGGGACCGGTTCTTCACGGGCGAGCGCGCGTACAAGGAAGGCCGCTTTCGCGACGCGCTCGAGGAGCTCTCAGCGGCAGAGGAAACGCTGGGCAACAGCGCATCACCCGAGCTCTTGTACAACAAGGCGCTGGCAGCCTTTTACGCGGGCGACCTGACCGTTGCGGAGTACACGGCCGAAAAGGCTGCTGCGCGCGGCGGGCCGAGCTTTGGGGCCCTTTGCGACTTTCTTCGGGGCAACACCGCCTTTGTTCGCTGCGAACGAGCCGAATCAGGGGCTGAATCGGAGCTTGAGGCGAACGAGGAGGATGCAGGGCTGTCCGGGCTCGATGAGGCGATCGCATGTGCTGAGGCTGCGAAAGATCTATGGCAACAGGCAGCCATGAGCCGGGCTGACTGGCCGGAAGCGCGACGCAACGTGCAACGCGCCCTGATCAAGCTGGACGAACTGAAAAAGAAAAAAGAAACGCAACGAAAGCAACAGGAGCGAGACAGGAAAAAGGACAAGAAAATAAAGAAAGTGCCCGATCCGTTGCCGCAGGACCCGGGTGCACGGAAACAGATTGCCCTGACCAAGGTTAGGCCGCAGCTCAACAAGCTCTCTTCAGGATTGATCAAGCAGCTCTTCGACAAGTTGAAGCGCAAGGAGAAGGAGAAGATCACGGTTCGCAGGACACAACGTAAGCTGAAAAGGGCTGATGTGGAGAAAGACTGGTGAAATACGCGCTGATCATCCTGTGCCTGAACCTTTGCCCGGCACTGTCCCTCGGAGGGGGGCGGCAACCCTTGAACGGACCCGGGTATGAAGCTCCCCGCAGCAGCAGCCAGGACATTGCCCCTGATGAGCACGCGTTCGTTGAACTGGAAACGCAACGGGAAACATACTTCGTTCACGAAAAGATCAGGATGCGCATCCGCTTTGGGATCGACACCGAGCTCCTCAAAAACAATGTGATCCCCATGTTCCGCAGGAACATGGATCTCCCGGTGCAGGTGTGCTGGATCGATGATACTCCGGGCACAGCAGCATTCGCCGGCAAAGAGGACACACCGGATAAGACAGACGACCGCAATCGCCTGAGTTTCGCGTTCAACGACAGCGCTGCCGAGGCCCTGCGGGTCGAGGACCGCATGCAAGGCAGCCGGCGGTTCACGGTTCTGGAAATCGAAAGGAGCTACATGGCCCTGAAACAGGGCGAGCTTGTGATCCCGGAACCTTTGCTTCGCTTCGCGTACGCAACAAAGTTCGAAAAGGACATCCTCAGCGGCCAAAAGCCCGTGGACCGGAAAGACGCGGCTGTATCCGGCGGCAAGCTCATTCTGACCATCAAAGCGCTGCCTGAAGAGGGACGGCCCGATGAGTTCACAGGCGCGGTGGGCAGCTTTTCCCTCCGGGCGGAAGCTGATCCGCAACAGATCGAGCTTGGCAAAAGCCTGAGGCTTGTGCTGCGCATAGAGGGCGATGGCAACCTGGATATCATCGACCCGCCGCACCTGGACCGGCTCGTGGGCTTTCATGTCTACGGATCGATCGCGGAAAAAAACGGGAACTGCCTTTCCGTCACATACGACATCATGCCGCTGAGCAAAGAGGTGCGCGAGGTGCCACCGATACGTTTCGCCTTTTTCGACACCGGCCCACCGCCTGCTTATCGCTTCGCGCAGACGCAGCCGATCCCGCTCGAGCTGCTGCCCCCGCCTGATGGCGAAAAGATCCCGGCCCTGCTGAGCTACGAGCCCGGCCGTGCAAAGCCGGGCGAAACCGACATCTTCGGCTTGAAGCCGATTGAAACGCAGGCAAGCGGCAGCAGGACACCACCAAGCCTTTCATCCGATCTCCTGGTGTGGAAGTTACTTTTTCCGTGGCTTGTGGCCCTGGGCTCTCTGTTCGGAATTCGCGCGATCGAAAAAAAACGGCGAGATCCTGGAGGAGTGCGCGCCCGAGGCGCTGCCGCTGCTTACCGTAAGCGAGCAAACAGGCCTGGAACAGAACTTGATAAAACGTTCGCAGAGTTCCTTGGAGCGCGCCTGCGCTGCCCTGCCGCTGCAGTGATCGGGCCGGGCCTGAGTGCGCGGCTCAGGGAAGCCGGTGTGCGGGATGACCTGGCTACCCGCGCGGCAGCACTGCTAAAAAGCCTGAATGCCGCGCGTTACGCGGGCGACACTCCTGCTGCGGACCACGCCCTCGGAAACCACCAAGAAACCGCTGAAAAGCTTGTAGATGAGCTGGAGGCTTCGTTTCGTGACATGGAGAACGCGTCATGATTTTACTGTTTTTCCCTGTACTCCTGAGCTTCTGCGGCCCTTCCGGCCCGGCTGAGCTCTCGTACAACGACGGCAGGTACATTGACGCGCTCAAGCTTTTCGAAACCGCGCTTTCCGAATCCGGTACGGACGAGGGAGCAATCCTCTACAACATGGGAAACTGCGCCTACCGCCTTGGCAGGCATGCAGAGGCCGTGCTCTTCTACAAGCGCGCGCTCCTGCGAATGCCGCGCGATCCACAAGCCGTGTTCAACCTGCGCATGGCTGAGCAGCAGCTTGGTATCGACGCATCAGCCGTGACAATCCCGTTCGGCACCGCTGTCACAAGGCTCGCGGACCGGTTCACAGGGGGAGAGTTGCTCGTGCTGGTAAATTTCCTGCAGGGCATCGGGCTCCTGGGGCTGCTGCTCACACGCGGGTGCTTTACACGGATTATCATGCTCTTGCTCCTGCTTCTCGGTCTTTCGGGCGCGGCGCGGCTGGTGCAGGCAAAGTGCTTCCCGGGCCCGCCGGAGGGCGTGGTCATCGCAGAGGAGATCGCGCTGCGTATCGAGCCGCACGCTGATCTGGCAGTCACCCACGAGCTGAAAGCCGGTGAAACGGTGCACATCAACGAGATGTCCGACCGGTGGGCACGGATCACTCACTCACAAGGAAGCGGCTGGACAGAGCGCGCAGGCATCGGTGTTGTGGATTGAGCCGGAAGGGGATGGATTGAGGATCGTCTCCCGGCATGAAACGCAGCCACAGCACAGTTTACGGTGCCGCAGTAGAAGAGGATGAAATATGCGGGTGAAAACCGTTCTCGTTCCCTGGATCTACTTTCCGATGCAGAAGAGGTTCTTCTCTCCGCGGATGTAGATGCGGTTGTTCACAAAGGCGGGCGAGCACGAGGAGGGTTCTCCGAGCTCCGACCTGGCGATCTCCTCGAACTCTCTTTTTGGCGCTACAACGAACATGGTGCCTTCACGCCCCAGAAGGTAGAGCTTGTCCCTGACCAGGGTCGGGGATGACTCGAAATCGGAGTCGAACTCGTGCTCCCAGAGCTTCCTGCCTGTCCTGCTCTCGCAGCAGGTCAGAAGCCCGTTGCACAACAAGAACAGGAGCTCGTCGTTTGCCACCGGGCTGGCAACATCCGGTATGTTTTCATCCGATATCCAGGCGATGTGGCTGTTCGTCACGTCTCCGGTACCGTCTATCCTGATGGCGCACATGTCGTAGTTTGGCACCAGCGCGAAGAGTAGCCCGGCGGCAAATACGGGCGAAGGGGCGAGATCACCGCCCTCCATGTAAACCTTCCAGATCTCCTTGCCTGATGTCGGATCGTACGCGATGTACCAGGGAGTGCCCACCGTGATGAGCTGCGGTCCGCTTCCGGTTTCGATGACTATGGGCGAAGTCCACGAATCCAGCACAGGGCGGTCCGCCTCCCAGGCCACATCCCCGCTCTCACCATGAAAAGCGTAGAGCTTCGAGATGAACCGGTCCCCCTCCGCCTTCCCCTGGTCGTACTGCACGAACAGCAGGCTCTTGAACATGGCCAGGGAGCTGGCGTGTCCGTAAGAATTCCTGGGTACGCCCAGATGCCTGGACCAGGCCAGGTTGCCCTCAAAATCGCATGCAGCCAGATCACCGTTGGCAAAGATGGCATAAGCTCTCCGGCCATCAACAGCCATGGTGGATGCGGCGCCCAGAGCCTCGTCGAAAAGCGGCTCCGGGGGCGCGAACTCATCGTCTCTTTCCATTGCCACACATCTGTCCCACATGCAGGAACCGGTCTGAAGGTGATAGCAAATGATGTGGCCGAGATGATCTTTCACATCGTAACCCGATATAAAAACCCTGTCCCCCCAGACCACCGGCGAGCTGTGCCCGGGAAAAGGTATGCCACTCTTCCAGAGCAGCTTCCCCGCTCCTGGTTCAGACCCGTTCCACGAGGAGGGGGTTTCCATGTCCTGGGATATGCCCAGCCCGCCAGGCCCGCGAAACCGCGGCCAAACGGCTTTGATCTCCTTTTGTGTGGGAAAGGAGCTCTTCCCGGATTGCGCGTGCTGTCCGTCTCGCCCGTCACACCCGAAAAGGAATGTTGCGATCAACAGTGCGCCCGCCCCTCGGAGCAGGCTTCCGAAGAATGGAGATGAGTGTGCTGTGATGGAATGCTGTTTATCGTTTCCGGACACGGTTTTCACACCTTTTTTAACATGACAGCGGGGAGCTGAAGTCTCTCCTCCACAGGTCGAACGTTCCGGTTCAAGTGTAGACATCGGATCACTTGAACACAAGAGACCCTGTGGGGCAGGCTTCAACGCATTCCGATGCTGTGCGCGCGAGCCCGCTCGTCAGGGAACGATCGAACGGCACCGCGATCCTCACATTGTAACCACGTCCCACAAAGGCGAGCCCGAGCTCCTCCGCCGCATCCCGGGTGATCCGCACGCAGCGACCGCACAAGATGCATTTGCCAGGCTCATAGATCACCCCCGCGTGCTCGCGCACAATCCTTAGTTCGCGGCGCTCCCCCTTGAAACGGCCCGGCTGCGCTTCGTACGCTACAGCGTGCCGCTTCAGCTCGCAGGATTCGATCGCGGGGCAGCCGCATTTGAGGCAGCGCTGTGCCTCCGCGACCGCCTCTTGCTTGCCAAACCCGTGCGACTCCCCCTTGACAGGCGCCTTCCGCGCCACAGCGCTCGCATCAGACAGAAGCTGTTCCATCTCTTCAGGGCCAAGCTTGCCAAGCCGCGTGGTAAACCGTTTTCGCTTTCCAATGACCTTCTCACCCGCAAGAAACCGGCCCATTGAAAAAGCCGCCCTCTTTCCCTGGGAAAGGGAGCGCACAGCGAGCCTCCCCTGCCTGATTACATTGCCCGCTGCAAACACGCCGGGCAATCCGGTCTCGAAGCTTTGCCTGTCTATCGCGATCCCCGTGGGGCCGGCAGACTCGGAAAGCAGCTTGTCCAGCCCCGCATCATCAGTGCCCGTGGCAACGAGGACCGCCTGGAAGCCCTTGCGCAGCTCATCCAGAGAAAGCCCTTCACCAACCCGGACACCCATGCGTAACTCGACACCCATCCGTTCGATGGATGAGATCTCGGCATCGAGCACCTCTCGAGGAAGAAGATCCTCGGGCACGCCGTACCTCAGCATGCCCCCGGGTTTTTCTCGGTCATCGAAAACCGTGCACCTGAAACCCTGCATGCGCAGATGATAAGCCGCGGCCAGCCCCGCGGGTCCGGAACCTATGACAGCCGCCCTCTCAGGCCGGTCCGGCTCAATACACGGCTGAACAGGATCGCCCGATGCCAGGTCAGCATCCGCTGCGTGCCGTATCAGGAGACGGATTGAAACAGCGGCATCGTGCGCGGCACGGCGGCATCCCTTCTCGCAGGGCGCCGGACAGATCCGGTGCAGCACAGCAGGCAAAGCGATTTCCTTTTTTATCGTCCTGATCGCATCGTTGATCGATCCCTCTGCTATCAGCCGGATCGCAAGGGGAATGTCCATGCCGGCGGGGCACAAGCTGCTGCAAAGCCCGATGCACTCTCCCGCGTGCTCGCTCAGCAGAAGCTCGATCGCTGTTTTCCTGGCCTCGCGCACCTCATCGGTCCCGCTCTCAACCTCCATGCCGTCCTCCGCCTGCGAACTGCACGCGGGCACCATGCGCTGTGTGCCCCTCACCTTTACGATGCAGACCATGCACGAGCTGCGGGCCGGGCGACCCTCCATGTGACAAAGCGTTGGAACGGCGATCCCAAGCTTCTTCGCTCCGTCGAGAACAGTGGATCCAACGGGCAGCTCCACCTCCTTCTCGTCCACCTTGATCCTGACCATCATTCCCATGCTCACTCCTTGTCGATCGCTGACGCGGGGCACAGGTCGCTGCACGTACCACAGCGCACGCAATTTACCGCATCGATTCGGTGCCGCTCGTAAGGGGTCATTGCAATCGCCCCCACAGGGCAGCGCTGCGCGCAAAGCGTGCATCCAATGCATCGGTCCGTCACAGAAAAGGTTATCAGCGCCCTGCACTTGGCAGCAGGGCACCTTCCCTCCAGGTGCGCCTCGTACTCGCCGCGGAAATGGCGCAGCGTGGACAGGACCGGGTTCGGCGCTGTCGCACCCAACCCGCAGAGGCTTGCGTTTTTTACAGCCGTCGCAACCTCCTCCAGCGCATCCAGATCGCCTTTCCTGCCCCGGCCGCTGCAGAGCCTTTCCAGGATCTCCAGCATCCTTTTGGTGCCCACCCGGCAGAAAACGCATTTTCCGCAGGACTCCTTCTGGGTGAACTCCAGGAAGTAGCGCGCTATGTCCACCATGC
Source organism: uncultured Phycisphaerales bacterium (assembly GCA_964542475.1). GTDB lineage: Bacteria > Planctomycetota > B15-G4 > B15-G4 > CAYZWU01 > CAZIUL01. The sequence goes on from CAZIUL010000017.1 coordinate 16,383, forward strand.
AGTCGTCTTCGTCGAGCACCACCAGGCCGCCTGACCCCATGATCGCGCCCGCCGTGGTCAGTGATTCGTACTCAACCGGCAGATCAGCGAGCTCTGCCGGAATGCACCCGCCGGACGGCCCACCCACCTGCACAGCCTTGAGGCGCCTGCCTCCAGCGATGCCCCCGCCGATGCCCTCGACGATCTCGCGTATGGTGATCCCCATGGGCACCTCGATGAGCCCGCACCTTGCCACCTTGCCTGCAAGGGCGAAAACCTTGGTCCCCGGGCTCGTCCCTGTTCCAAGCGCGGAAAAAGCCGCTGCATCTTTGTTCAGGATCGCGGGCACAAGTGCAAAGGTCTCAACATTGTTCACCAGGGTCGGCATTCCCCACAGGCCGGATTGTGAGGGGTACGGGGGCCGCGGCCTGGGCGTACCCCGTTTTCCCTCGATGGAGGAGATGAGCGCTGTCTCCTCGCCGCAGACAAAAGCGCCGGCGCCCTCCATGACCCGCATATCGAATGCAAACGATGAACCGAAGATCTCCCGGCCCAGAACCCCTCGCTCCCTGCAAAGGTCGAGAGCCTCCCGCATGCGGCGCACAGCCAGGGGGTACTCCTCGCGTATGTAAAGAAAACCCCGGCCGGCCCCGACCGCAAAAGCGGCGATGATCATTCCCTCGATGACCCGAAAAGGGTGCGACTCAAGGATCATGCGGTCCATGAACGCGCCTGGATCGCCCTCGTCGCCGTTCAGGATCACCCAGCGCTCGCTGCCCTCGGCCTGCCTGACCTGCGACCACTTGAGGCCGGTCGAATAGCCCGCTCCTCCCCTGCCGCGAAGACCGCTCGCACGGATCCGGTCGATCACCCCTTCCGGGTCCGATTCGCCCACACAGCGCCTGAGCGCGGAAAAACCGTCCCGGCGCATGTACTCCTCGATGTCCATCGGGTCTGTCTCGCCGCATCCTGCGGTTGCCACCCGCTCCTGCCTTGCGAGGAAGGCGGCGACCGGTTCGTCCTTGACGTGGATGGCGCACCCGGCGACCGGATCACGCAGCTCTCCGGTCATGAAACTATCGAAAGCCCGCGATACCACCACTTTCAGCCTCGAGAAAAGGCTGCCCGGCTTGAAGTGCCTGAGCACGATGGCCTCGGCATCCTCCGGTTCAACTCGGGCGTACAGGTGAGAAACGCTTCCCGGCGGGATCACCTCAAGAAGAGGGGTCTGATGGCACATGCCCACGCACCCGACCTGCTTGATCAGGGCATCGATCCGTGCACGCGCCAGGGTTTGTTCGAGCGCCTGGAAAAGCCGCCCGCTTCCGCGCGACACGCAGCACGAGCCGAGACCTATCCTGATCTCGCCCTTGCCCTCTGTTGCGCGCTGAAGCTCCTTACCCTCTCCAATGCGCTGCCGCTCTTTTTTCATGGCAAGAAAATCGCGAACCATTCGCGGAACCCGCTCAGCAGTCATGTGGCCGTATGTCACCTCGTCGATCTTGACAGCGGGCGCCAGCGTGCAGCACCCGAGGCATGCCACCTTCTCCAGGGTGAATAGCCGTTTCGCATCCGTTTCCTTTCCCTGCTCGAGCCCGAGGTACCGCCTGAGCGCTTCGGATACACGCTCCGCTCCCTTCACGTGGCAGGCTGTGCCGTGGCACACGCTGATCATGTGGCTGCCCACGGGTTCGCGGCGGAACCGGTTGAAGAAAGTCGTGATGCCCATGATTTCGGCAGGAGTGACAGCCGTGGTTTCACACACCCTTTGCAGGACCTCGTCAGGCAGGTAGCCGAAGCGGGCCTGGAGATCCTGAAGGATGGGGATCACCGCGCCCTCGCCGCCCCCGACCCGCGCGACTGTCCGGTCCACGACTGAAAGATCCGGTCCTGTTCTGTTGCTTTTGACCTCGATGATCCGTCACTCCTCGCCGATACAAAAAAGGTGAACATCTCCACGGATGTAGATGCGGCCGTTTACAAAGGCGGGTGAAGCCTTCACGGTTTCGCCAAGCCCGGATACGCTTTCCGCCTGCTCGAACTCCCGCGATGCCTTGACCCGGTACATGTCTCCGTCCTCGCTCAGAAGCAGGATCCACTCTCCCACCAGGCTTGGAGAGGCCTGAAACATCGCGTCGATCTCATGCTCCCAGACGAGCTCCCCGCTCCCGGTTTCATAGCAGGAAATCCCGCCCATCGTGGATAAAAGAAAGATCAGCTCGCCGTTGCTCACAGGGCTGCAGATGTCAGGGGCGGCGCAGTCCACGGTCCACGCAAGGTGTGTCTCGGTCACATCCCCCCTGCCGTCGGTGCGAAGCGCGTGAAGGGCGGAGTAGGGCTGGATCACGAAAACCAGTTCGTTCGCGTAAACCGGCGAAGGAGCCACATCCGTACCCATGAGATCAGCCTGCCAGAGCAGCTTTCCTGAGACCGGATCGTACGCAATCACGAGCGGATCAGAGCACGTGATCAGTTGCTGCTCAGCACCCGTATCGATTAAAATGGGCGATGTCCACGATCCTGCCACGGGCCGAAACTGCTGCCATTTTGTGCGTCCGGTGCTTCCTTCCAGGGCAAAGAGCACGGACTGCCTGTCATCCGCCTGCCCCTGGTCGTACTGGATCAGAAGACTGTTCTCATGAAATGTCGGCGATGTCGCGTAGCCGTAGAGGTTGTCGGGCAGGCCCATGTTCCGGGCCCAGAGCAGGTTGCCGTCAAAATCGAAGCATGCGGCATCCCCGTCGACGAAGAGGGCATAGGCGCGCTCTCCATCAACAGCCATCGTGGAGGCAGCGTATCCCGTGTCCTCGTACACCTCCACCTCGATCCCCGTGTTGCCTGGAACGCGTTCCACCATACGCTGCCACAACAGCTCGCCGGTGTCCGCGTCGAAGCAGAACACCTCCTTGCCCTGCTCGTCAGCGCCCGATAAAAAGACGCGGTCGCCCCACACCACGGGCGAGCCGTACCCGGGCCGCACAACCTCTGTCTTCCACAGGATCCCTTTACCGCTCGCCGCATCCCACTTCTCGGGCGCGTTGTCAAAACTGGATATGCCGAGCCCGCCCGGCCCGCGGAACCTGGGCCAGTTTTTACGGATTTCTTCGGGGGTAGGAGGAGCGTGCTCTGCCGGCAGCCCGGTTTCGCTTTCACCGCTCGAACTCTCCGTTGAAGGAAGGACCAGATCAACCTCCCCAATCGATGCCAGTGCCAGGAAGCTGCCCGCGATCAAAAGAGCCGACACCGTTACCGCGCGCCTGGCCCTGCCAAGCGCTTTTGCATGCAGGTCAGGCTCTTCCCCGGCCGGTTGCGGCATGGGAGGCTCCTGCCCGATCACATGCACCCTCTTCAGCGCCATCACAAAAACCGCAAGCCCCGCGAGTAAAAGGTAAGCTCCCCTCCTGATGAACTCCCGCTCAAGGAAATACTCCTCCCTCTCCTCTAGATCCATTTCGCGGAACTCCTGTACGAGCGCCCCATCCCCCGGATTTTCAACCAGGCTGTTCTTCAGCTCCGCAAGACGCTGAAAATGGAGCGGCTCCTTTCCGGACAGGGAAGCTTTCTGCGAGACGAAGCTCGAAGCCATGAGAACGATCACAACAAGAGAAAACGCGCCCGCCACAACAGCCACACCCAGGGAAGCCGATCGTTTCACGCTTCTCTTCCGCTCCTCCGGTTCCGCGCCCCGGCCTTTTTGCTGCTTGAGCCGGTCGAGCTCCACAGGACAGTATGAAAAACAGCGCGCGCACGCATAGCACCCGGCCCGGTCCGCCTCGTACTCCGCTCTACTCCTGAACAGGGACAGGCTTATCAGCTTGAACGCAACAGCCAGGCCCAGGAACGCCCCAAGAATCGATCCTCCGAACACGAACTCCTCTCGCAGCAGGCGCGCTTCTTCATAGAGGCTGCTTATCGTCTCGCCCGTGTTACGAAACGCTTCGCTCGCATCAACCGTTCCCTGTTCCAGCCCGGCCTCTTCCTGCTGGATACGCTCTGCCAGGCGCACTGTCGCGTGCATGCGCGCGCACGGCTTCCCAAAGATCGAACCGAGCCACATTCCTGCCAGCACCAGCACAGGAATGAGCGATAGCAAAAGAACCAGCCTCCTCTTGTCCCTGCCGCCCGGGCGGGCAGCCTCCTCCGGAGTGGCGGGATCGATTGCGCCGAAAGGACAGGACTCTTCGCAAAGCCTGCACCGGATGCACTCGCTGGGAGTGATGGTCACCCGCCACTTCGAAACGCGGGAAAGCCACCTGAGGAGCACCCCGTAAGGGCAGAAAAAGCGGCAGTACGGCCTTCCCACGAAGATGCTGATCAGCAGGAACGAAAAACCCAGAACCACCATGTTAGCGGAGCCGGAAAGGCGGAAGATCGCAACGAACGGGTCGTACTCGCAGATGATGAACGCGCTGCCGGTTGCGGCAAAAAGCACGGCCGCGCCGAGGTACAGGTAGGCGAGCAGCCCCAGTGCATGCTGCAGCGCCGGCGGAACCGCAACAGGACGGACCAGCGCCAGGTCCTGGAACGCTCCCAAAGGGCAGACCGCTGCGCAGAAAACCCGGCCGAAGAACAGCGTGAAGAGCAGGGGGATGATGAAGAAAAACAGCACTGACACAGGTATGGCGTAGCCGCTGTCGAACAGGGCAAGGGTCACGTTCTGCACCGCGCCGATGGGGCAAACGCACCCTTCCCTGTAGAATCCGAAATAGGCGAGTGAAAACAGGGCAAGGCCGAATATCGCCTTGCGGCTGCGTTTTTTCAGCGCAAAGAACGAAGCGAGAGAGACGCAGGCGAGAAGCACGGCCATGTCCAGGAAGCTCAGAAGCTGCGCCCTGGGCGCGGGTGTTGTGGTGACGGGCAGCTCGTAGCCGCTCTCGAAGTCCGGCGGAGGGAACCGCTGCACAGCGTCATCAATGCCCTGGCCGGCAAGGATGGGCAAAAGGCAGATCACTGCATGTGCAATAGCTGAAACGATCATCCGCTTGTGCGCGCCCCTTTCAACAGGTAAGGCCGGTCGATTGGCACCCTCTGATAAGCGTCAGAGGGGCATGCCGCGGCAATGGAGCACTCGTTGCAGTTCTTGCACAGGTCATGCCTGACCTGGAGGTACAGGGATGAGTTGCCAAAGGAGCTGCACCCCTTGACGCATTTACCGCACCCTATGCAGAGTTTTTCGTCGATCTTGTACTCGAAGTAGGGATCTTCCACATAAGTGCGGATTATTGCGCCCGTGGGGCAGAGCTGGTTTTCCGCACCGGTGTCCAGCGCTCTTGGATCAGGATCGAAAAAACCGGTGCAGAGCTTGCAGTACCCGCACATGGAAAAGTCATGAAAGCATTTGACTGCTGACTCCTTCTGCACGCAATAGGTGGCGCAGTTTCCGCAGGCAATGCACTTTTGCGGATTGATCTGCCAGAGCGTGCCTCCCTGGCGCGCGCGCCACAACGCCATGCCGGCCACCCCGCCGACTGCGAGCAGGAGGCTGCTGCGCAGGCCGCCCGAGACGAGGCTGCGGCGGGTGACCTTTTTTTCATGCGTGCTCATGGCTGCTTCTCCTTTCGCTCCTGCCGAGCGGCCCTGGCAGGCTGCAGGCCGCACCTGCCGAATGCGCCGCATGCCCTGCACACGGAAGGATCCGCGCAGGCGCCTTCGCGCTTCACCCGGCGGCTTCTCCGGGTTGTGACCGCGCCGATGACGCAAAGACACCCGAGTGCGGCGCCCCTGCCAAGAGCGCGCATGAGCTCGCGTCTGCTGTGCCGCATGTCCGCGGGATCACTCATCTTTACTCTCCAACTCGAATATCCGCAGCTCCGAAGTCGCCGGATCCAGAACGAAAACCCTGCCGCTAGAATCCACGGCCACATCAAGTCCAACACGCGTTTTGTCGTACCCCGGTGCCGCGCAGAGGCTGTCGTGGCGCTCGAACAGCTCGGGACCGGCAACAACGCCCACGAACTCACCATCCCTGTCATATACTTTTACCCGTGTGAGCCCCTTTTCGCTGGTGACAAAACCTTCCCCGGCCGGAAGCATCGCAAAGTTCACAGGGTTGCAGCAGCCGCAAAAGCCGGCCACATCAACGTTCGAGAATCCGCCCCACCAGCTCATAAGGTCGCCTTTCAGATTGTACGCCTCGATGCGGTGTTCTCCCGTGTTCGCCACGTGTAGCAGGCTGTCCGGGGATACTGCCGCATCAAAGAAAGGGCTCGGTATCACGAACCCTCCGAACGAATCCTGCAGCTCACCTGAAATGCTGTACTTGAGAACCTTCCTGTCGCCCCAGTCCGCGACGAACAGCGTGTTGTTCGAGACCGAGATCGAGGTGAGATGCGCATCAGGGCCTGCGCTCTCCCACCGCTTCTGAAGAACTCCGTCTTTTCCGTACTGCTCCACCCGGCCGTTCACACCCACGTACACCCTGCCGTCATCCGCAACCGCGATGCAGCCGGGCTCGCCATTCATCTTGATCTCCAGGTGCGGCTCATCTCCCACGAAACGATAAGCGCGCACGGACAGGTCGCCTGCCACCCAGATCACATCCTCCGGGCCCACTGCCAGAGCGCGCGCCTCGTCAAAGCCGGTGGGCACGGCCTTCCCGACCTCTTTGTAGAGCACCAGTGACGGATCGGTTACGCGCATATGCTCGATATCGTATTGAAATTCGCTACCCAGGCCGCTTCCTTTCTCGCCCGTGGTGTCCATGTAAAGAACAGCCAGGACCGCAACAGCAGCGGCAAGCAGGAGTAAAGCCGCGATCCACGGTGTGCTCGAATAGCCGTTTTTCCTGTTCAGCATGGCTCCTCCGTGTTAATCCGTGTTCTGTCAAGGGCCGGACTGGCGAAAATTTTTTGTCCTATCCCGCTTATTTCATCCTCTCCTGCTGCGGCACCGTAACCTGCGCTGTGGCTGCGTTTCATGCCAGGAGACGATCCTCAACCTGTAGGAACAGGCCTGCGGTCGTCACCTGACATGCGCCTTGCCACAACACAGGTTACGGCACCTCGCGACGAAGAGTATGAAATAAGCGGGCTATTGGTATTTCATTTCGGGAACAGTCAACAAAAATCCTTTTATCCGTGTTCATCCGTGGTTCTTGCCTTCTTTCCTGTTCGTTCTCAACTCTCACCTCTTCCCGGTCATGTCCAGGCAGCTCATGCGTGTCAGGTCGCGCACAATGAGCCTTCCGCCGGCAAAAGCCATGGGTCCCCACGAATCATGCCCCTTGAGCACGCTTGTCCGGTCCACGAGGTCAAACGCTTGGGGATCAGCTTCCACGCGGCTGAGCAGGCATGAATCGTTCATCACATAGATCATGGAGCCGGCCATGATGTAGGGACCAAGACCGAACTTGTACGCGCTCGAGCTGGACCATTTTTCGTTGCCATCGAGATCCAGGCAGACCAGCTGCCCGTCAGGACGCACTCCGTAGATGTGGTCCTGATAAAAGATCGGGGTGTGCTGCGCTGAACCGAACCGTTCCGGGCCCAGACGGAAAAGTATACGCGGCTCGATCCTGCCCTGCTTCTCTTCGAGCTGAAGCATCATGGATCCGGATCCGTACCCGCCGCAAAGGAAGATGCGGCCTTTTCCCACATCCACCGGCGTGGGAACCGTGGCCATGCGGATCCTCCACTCATCAGTCTTCCACAGGATGCTGCCGTCTTCGGCGGACACACCTGCCACGCCTCGGGATCCGCAGTATACATAGAACCGCCTGTTGCTGAACTCCATTGGAAGGATGGATGAGTGGGTCATTTTCCAGCCGCTGTTGTTCGGCGCCTGCCACGCGATTTCTCCTGTACCGCAGTCCACAGCGATCATCAGGGCGGAACCGCCCGGCGCGAGGATGACCCGGCCCCCATCGATGATCGGGCACTGCCCGGCGTACCAGGGAGGGACAGTGGCACCGAACTCGCGGACCAGGTCAATAGCCCAGATCAGCTCACCGCTCAATGAGTCGAGGCAGGTGACGTGGCACTTCGGGCCCAGGGCCACAACAAACTCGCTGTTGACAGCAGGCACTGTGCGGCTCATGCCGTGGTTTCTTTTGATCTTGACATGGTATGAGTAACGCCAGATCTCGTGGCCGTCATCCAGGGAAAGGCAGCGCAGGGCATCCGCCTCGTTTTCCCGGTCGTAGTCGAGCACGTAGACGCGTCCGCTGTGCACTGCAGCGCCCGCATGACCTTCCCCCACGTCAATGGACCAGCAGCAGGGAAAGCCCTGCCCCTTGCCCGCCGGGGTAAACCGCTCCGTGCTGATGTTGTCCAGGTTTGAGCCGCGAAAACACGGCCAATGGCCGGGCAGGTCCGATGGAACGCCTTCAGACATCGAGAGCACGCCATCAAGGCTCCCCCGGTCATTCGCGCCGTGCAGCGCAGGATCCTGCCCATCCATGCCTGGAACCCGCCTTGTGAGTACGAGCGCAGAATCAGCCCGGATCCAGAGGCAAAGGGATATAAGCGCTGCTGCGCCCATAGCCGCGATGATCACCTTGTTGACCTGAGCTGCCCTCATCTCACCTCTGCTTTAAAAAAGCTGCAGCGCTCACTCACATCTTAGTGCATGGAGAAAGTTCATTTTTGCCGACCACTTTGCAGCCAGCCATATCCAAAAAAAGCTCCCTGCCAGGATCGCTGCCAGGGTCAGGACCAGCGAAACCCATGGCACGTCCGTGCCCAGGGAATTCAGCGCGGGCCAGACCGCTACTCCCGCGGCTGCTGCGCCGCAGAAGGTGCCTGTAATGAGGAGCCGGCCGTGCTCGAGAAAAAGAAGCCGGCCCAGCCGGGCGCTGCTGAACCCGACCGCCTGGAGCAAGGCAAGCTCGCCGCGGCGCTCCTCAACATTGCGAAAAAGAACCAGCGCAAGTCCCATGCTGCCCAGAAGAAGGCCCAGCCCGCCGAGCACCTGGAACATGGAGAGGTACGTGCTCTCAACCGCGTACAACGCTGCGAGACGGTCCCTTGTTCGTTTCACATCGAGCCCGACGTTCCTTGCGCCCCTGCGAAGGGCGCTCGAAACATGGTCCTGCTTTCCCAGGGGCGCGTCCACGAGGAACAGGCGGTACCCTTCCTCCGATGGAAAACAGCCGGAAAACCTATTTTCGCTGATTATCAGGCTGCCCTGAAAGATCGAGCTCTTCAAGGCAGCGACGAGCTTTATGGAGAACGGCCGGCCTTCCTCGTCAATGTATTCGATGATGTCGCCCACCTTCCTGTTCAGCCCCCACACGATGGTTGCCTGGTCCGCCACAGCAGGCACCATACCGTTGGGAAGCTCCCTGTTCAACAGGAGCCAGGGGTTTTCCCTGCCCATGCCTTCCATGGTTTGAACGAAGGTGAACGATTCTCTCTGTTGAAACTTCTCCGGCACAACACCCAGGAGACGCGGCTGCTGCGCCCGGTTGAGGTTCAAGCAGCTCGCATCATCCCCATCCCGCACGCGAAGGTTCACAACATGCGTACCACGCATGGCATCCTCATCCACACCCAGGGCTGCACGCGCTTTTTCCGTGTCCAGGCCGTGAAGAACCGGCAGCGAGGACTCCCCTGCGATGACAAAGCCGCCCGTGCCCGAAGCGCGCTCCTCCGCGCCCTCCAGGGGGTTTCTCCGGTTCGCACCCACGGCAAAAACGAGGAAGGTGCCGCAGGCCAGCATAGCTGTGACACCCAGGCTGCGGCTCCTGCGCCTCGATGCGTTCAGCATGCCGAGCCCGGCAAGGGAAAAGGCGGCTTTGAAGGAGACCGCTGCCCCGCGGGAGAGCAGGCCGTGGGTCAGGGCCAAGCCGCTCACCAGGAGAAGCACGCCCGCGCTGAAAAATGCGGCTGCGCCTGAGCCGTCCCCTGCTGCCCCGTCTAGGACAGACCATGCGACCACTGTTGCCGCGCCAAGAGCTGCGGCGCCCGCTAGAAGAAAACCGGGCTTTCGCGCGGAGCGCCCCTTCACGAGGGGATCAAACCCCGCGTCATTGTCGAGCATCACGCGCACCTCGTGTCTTGCCTGGCGCTTCAAGGTGACCCACACGGCAGCCACAGCCATGCACACACCGCATGCCCCGCCAACAGCGAGTGTCAGCCATTCCACGTGAAGCTGAACCGCCGCACCTGCCACGGCATCGCTCCAGAACGTAGCGAGCCCGCGGATCAGGAACCAGGTGTAGCACACGGCCCCTGCCACGCCAAGGAGCGCCCCCGCCCCTGCGAGCACGACCCCTTCGAAAAGAAGCAGCCTGCCGGCCCTTCGTCTTGTGAAACCCAGGGCCAGGAGAACGCCTGTCTCTCTCTTTCGCTGGTCCACCCCGAGCGAAAAGAGCAGGCCCATCAGGACAAGGGCCGCGGCAACGAGAAAGAAGCTCAGCCCAAGAAACAGCGGGCCGAAATCCAGGGCCTGGCTGCCTGCGAGATGCGCTTGCCTGCGCACGGGACGGAAGAAGAGGCCCATTGATGCGGGGGCAAGCTCCCGGCGCAGCGCTTCTTCGATGCGCTGCAAAGAGGGACGCTGTTTAGAACCCTCACCCTCTGCTAAAGGACAGCGCACCGCTGTCAGCGATCCGAACCTGCCGCCCCAGAGCTCCTGCCCCGCCTCCAAGGTTATGATGGCCTTGGGCGTGCCCCTGTACTTCTCCCAGTACTCCTCGTCCCTGTCCCGGATCCTGGACAAGTCGATCTCCGTGCCGGGATCCCACTCCCTGCAGCTTTTCGATTTTGCAAGACCGGGGAAATCAGGCACGAGCTCCCTGTCCAACGCCTTGCTCTGCATGGGCAAAACCGAGCTGATGCGAAAGCGCGCCTTTCGCTCCTCCAGGCGCCTGCCCGGGCCCATGACAAAGAAAGCCATGTTCAGCTCATCCCCGGGCCGGGCGCCAAGATCCTGTGCGAGCCACTGGTTGATCATGACCTCGTCACTCGCAAGCTCCTGGTGCATGAACGGAGGTGTGCTTTTCCCGGGATCGAGAGGACCGATCGCTGCAACGAACGAGTAAGGGACGTGTCTCTGCCCCACGCTTAGGTCGTTCACAAAATATGTGAGGATGCCGTGGGCTCCGGGCATTGCCTCGCGCGCCGCCCTGCCGACCTCGGCATCGAGAAAGACCCTGCTCGATCGAAGCTCTGTCCGGCCGGAGCCCCGAACCTTTCGCACGATCAGGCCGACGTCATCAGGGATGAAGCACCGTTTCAGCGCCTTGTCAGCACTTTCAATCGTAACAGAGCCGGCAGCTCCGGCACCCACCAGGAGAAGGTTGGCTTTACCCTCGACATCAACGCTCCTTCCCAGCTTTTCCAGGGGCAGGAAAACGTTGTACGGCGAGGCCTGGTCGACAAGGAGGCTGAAGCGGCCAAACCCCTCATCAGTGACAACTGAACCGGTGGTAAGCCTGAGTGTTGTCGAGAGCTCCTTGTCCAGCGAAAGGGGAGCTTCACCGTGCATGGCATGGGGCTTCTCAACCCTCAGCAGGAGTTCGTCCCCGATATCAATCCCGAGCGCGCGCGCAAGGGCCCGGTTCAGCACGATCTCGTCTTCGTTCACGTTTCCGTTCACGTGCAACGGGTTTTCAGCCTCCCCCATCTCCCAGAACCTCTCATCAACGCCGTACACCTGCACCCGGTTGATCCGCTGCTGTGTTGCGGGAAGGATCAGAACTCCTTTCAGGTGCAGGACAGGAGCAACAGCCGCCGAGAGCTCTACAGAAACATCATCCGCCAGCGCTGCCCGAAAGGTGTGCTTTCCCCCGGCCAACGCGACCCGCGTGCTTCCGAGGCGTTTGTGCGCGAGATCGTTCAGGCTGTACCGCACGGAGCTGCCCACAAGGAGCGCGCCCGTGAGCGCGGCCGTGCTGACCGCCGCGCCGAGAACCACGCCCACACCGGTCCGCCAATAGAAAGCCAGATTCTTTTTGATGAGGCTGAAGCTGTTCATCCTCTGGTTTCCCACGGTTTCAGAGTGCTGTCATCGAGCTCAGGCATCGTCGCTGCTCATGCACTCAGTTGCCCAGTAGCCTGATGTCGTCGAAATCGTTCATATCATCGAAGGAACCGAGACCGATGCGGCCTCTGCCGAAGGTCTTGTCGACCACGCTCATGCACGGCTTTTTCATGTCATCGAAGAACACCTCGATCTTGCCGCTGTTTGTGTCGCGTACCAGCTTCACCCTGTGCCAGGCGTCGTTCTTCCAGGGGATCCCGTTTTCGTTACAGGTGACGGCTTTGCGCGGGGCGTTGTTGACGATCATGATCTGGCCGCTGTGCGGGTCCGGCCGGGCGCCCAGGTGGACGTAGTAGAACCTTTGCGGGTCCTGGTAGTTGAAAAAGACGCAGCAATCCCGGTGATTGCCCGTGTCCATTGTGCTTTTCACTCGGAAGGTGAGCACAAAATCGGCCGCCTTCACATCTTTTATCAGTGCTATATGGTGCGGGCTGCGCACCTTTGGCTCGTAGTCGCTGTTTCGGCGGTTGATTCCGAATACGTGGTTGCCGTCTACCTTTCGAAGGGTCCAGCTTATCTTATCGGTCGTCTCCCACCGATCGTGACCCTTCTCGAACCCCTCCTCAAAATCCACGGGCTTGATCAGGCCAATGGCTTTTTCGGCGAACCGTTTGCCGAGCTCCTTGTACCCCTCGGCTGAGTAGTGCAGATCGTTCTCGATCTCCTCGCCCCTTCTGTTCTTCCCATCGTTGAGATCATCTGTATCCACCCATGCCCCGCGCCGGCCGGCCTCGGCGAACTCGACCTGGGCCTTTCGCACCATCGTCCAGTGAGAGTACCCCTTGTTCTCCATGTCGAAATCACTGAGACGTCCGATGACGAAGTTGATATCGCTGCGCCGGAGGTCGCCGCTGAGCTGCTCGATCAGTCCCTTCAGGCTGCGGGCGTAAATCTCGCCGTGCTTCTCGCGCGCATCGCGCTCCCCCTGCATCCACAAAAACGTGACCGTCTTGATCTTCCGGCCCTTGATGGCGGCGGCTACGCGGGTCATCAGGCTGTCGTACAGATCACCTGTGGCTTCAGGGCTTTCCCCCTCGGCCGGTTTCCATTTCTTGTACCAGCGCCGGATCGGTTGGCCGCCATGGGCGTCCTTGACCACGATGACGCCCTCCTTGCCGAACTCCGCCTCAACGGCCGGGGTGAACGACTCGCTCGGATTGAGACCGACCATGTTCGATTGACCGGAGAGGATGAACAGGTGCTTGCCCTCCTCATCCTGAAAAGCAACGCAGAGGAAGAGTGCTGATACCAGCAAGAGCAGTTTTTTCATTTGTACAAAACCTCGATTTGTTTCGGGATTAAAAACTACTGAACAACGAACCACGTTATCGAGTCCGGGCCCATACTGACCGGAACGTCCACGTTGTAGTGACGATCCAGCTCGCAGTCGGCCGGCTCGCCTTCTTTTTCGCGGATCTGTGCGGCATGGGTCAGCCCGGTGTAGTAAAGGGGCAACCGCAGCATCGTGTCGACGTTGCGGTCGGTGGGGTTGTAGACCATTGCGAGCCCGCACGGCTTGATCCGCGGGTTGACGTGCAGGATGCAGTCGATGCTCCGGCCGTCGGGACGCCGAACGTGGATGATGTCCGAATCTAGAATACGGCGGTATTTCTTGTAAAAATCCACCCACTTTTTGACGACGGCCTTGGTTCGATCGGTATCGTAAAGCCGGGGGCCGCGATAGCAGGCCTGGACCCCGCTGCCGAAGTTCTGGGCGAGGTGCCATTCGTATTCGGCCAGATGTTCCGAAAGCGGTTCCAGCGTCGCTGCCGCACCCCCGCCCTGATATTCCACCAACGGCACGAACATCCATCCCATGCTCGGGGTTTTCTCGAACGTCCCGTCGTAGATGTTCTGCCGTGCGATCAGGATCTGCCGCTGCCGCGGCAAGCTCCAGTTCGACTCCCGGTAGCCCATCGCGCATTTGTTGCTGCCCCGAAGGTAGTACCAGTCCGGTGTGTTTATGTAGATGCCGCGCTCGCGACACTGCCGGTAGAACCGGCTGCATGCCTCCCACTGGCGCAGCTGCGAATCCGCAAGCCCCTGGTGATACTTGTGCTTCGCGGACGCGCACACGTCCCCGTGATACGGGCCGTCGGTTTCGATCACGTCCATGCCTGTGGCGTCGAGAAAATTGAACACCCGTCGGAAATAGCCGTCTGCCCACTCGCCGGCCAGGCATGCGCTCTGGCCGAACTTGCTGCCCGGCTCGCCGGTCTCCGGCGAAATACAGTTGTGCTCCTCACTCACATTCCGTGAGGCGCACATCAGGGTGTACCCGCCCAGCTTGATCCCCTTGCCGTGGGCGTAGTCGGTGTCCGCCTTCAGCCGCGCGATGTATTCAGGGTCCTCGCTTTCGATCTGGAACCCGCTCCAGAAGGTAATGATGACCATCTCGAAACCCACCTCGGCGCACTGGTCCACCGCGCTGCGAATCGTGGCGGAATCCGACTTCCTTACGTGCATCAAGACGGGATTTTCAGCCGCTTGCGGCGCAAGCGTACGATACATCCGCCGGCGCGCGAGGCCGCGACGCTCCCGGTCGTCGCTGTCGTGCAGCAGTTCGAACGTGCGAAACGATTCGAACCGCTCCCCCTTCTCGAGACGAACGCCCGGGCCGAGCGGGTATTTGCTCGTGAGCAGCACCTGCATCTGGTAACGGTAATCGATCTGCGATTTATACTCCGCGTCAGGGCCCCAGTGCGTGGTTTCCATACCGGCAAAGGCGTAGTCGCTTTCCATGTGAATACGGTGTTTCTCCTGCTCCGTAACCGCCAACACTTCCGTTTCGAGCCCTTCGATTACTGTCTCGTGCGATCCCGTGTTCTCGATGCTGACCCATTTTGCCAGCAGCGGAATGTCGTCATACAGCTCGTAGTGCACCGAGACGCGCAGGCCGGCAATCTTCCTCTCCGCGTTGACCGGCGGTCGAAAATCCACGGTCAGTGTCACTCCGGCCGGCGGCCAGGCGGCTTCCGGCGCCCCATGCTTAGGCTTCCACGGATACGGCGCCTCGGGCTTGCCGAACGTGTGACCGGCGTATTGAAACGCCTCCGGATCGCTCGTCATCTCAGCAGGCCAGTTGGGATCCAGATACGCGTAGTCCGGCTGGCCTTTGAGCCCGCCGACTTCCAGCCGGACGCCGTCCAAATGGATCATTGCCTCGGGCTTCACGCCGCGGATCACTGTCGCACCCGTCATCAAATTCACGTAGTCGACCGTCGCGAAGTTCGGCGCGGTTCGGAATGTTCGGCTCACCAGGCCGTTGGTCAAGACGATCTCATTCGTTTCGGGCCGAACCTGCACGCCGGCTCCGGTCTTGCCCTGGACAACGAGCCAGTCCGAGGCCGCAGGCCGGCACTTCTCCACACCGGATGCCCAGCCTATCACTCCGATGAACACGCCCGCCGCCAACACGATCACGATATGTTTCATTGACTTGTTCCTTACCGATGAGCCCGGTAAAACCGTTTGAACGCACCACCTCCTATACCACCGCACACCCTCACCGGTCAACAGTAAGACCGGATCGGGTGTTGCGAAGGACGCGGTTGCAGAAACCGCTTTTCCCGCGTATGTCCGGCGGCTTGCTTTCTTTCCGGCAGGCGGACTTTGTTCGGTCGGAGCCACAGCATGCAGGGTGTTGTTGCTGTGCGAGTGCAGTTTACGGTGCCGCAGCAGAAGAGGATGAAATAAGCGGGTTAATCGATCCGGCTGACGCCTGTTTCGTAGAGGATCTCCAGCTCGCCGCCGAGGTACAGGTTGCGAAAATGCCTGTGCCTACGCTTGCCGCTCGATGTCTTTGTGAGCGTGCCCTTCGGGACAAGCGCCAGCTCGCCGATGGTCACGCCGAGCTGCATGGTGACCTCGCGGCGAACGTCCTTCGAGATGTCCCGGTAGGACCTCTCGATAGGATCATCGACCTCGACAATAATGACCAGCTTCTGCGTTCCCTGTGCCACGTCGTCAAGACCGAACGCCACGAAGCAGCCTTTCCGGAGGCCCTCGACATCGAACACCACGGCCTCGAACTCGCTCGGATCGTACTTCTTGCCGTGCAGGTTGATTCTCTCGCGCTTGCGCCCGGTCCAGAAAAACTCCGGTCCGCGCATGTAGCCGAGGTCGCCGGTGAAGAGGTACTCGCCGCGAATCGCCGCTGCGGTCTCGTCAGGAAGGTCCAGGTACTCGACGAGACGGGCATCCGTCTTCAGCCCGACCTCGCCCACTGCGCCGTCCGGAAGCTCCTCTCCGTCAGCGTCGAATATATGTACCTCGAGACCGGGATACGCCTGGCCGCAGCTGACGATCCACTGAGCCTGCTCCAGATCAACGGTGTCAGTCACGGTCTCGGCCATGCCCGTTTTCTGCATGCCGACAATATCCACCCGCTCGGCCACAAGCGGGCCGTCGGGATCGCTGAACGTCGCCCCGCCGATGCTCTCGACGCAGCCGAAGTTCGACTTCAACGCCTCCCATTTCACTCCGTAAGGCTCGAACCGCTCGTGGAACTTTTTGAACGTGTCGAGGTGGATCCTTTCGGCGGCGTTCCAGAAGCCCTTGACATGGTCCAGGCGCACGCCTTCGAGCTCGGCCTCGGTGCACCTGTCCGCTGCGACCGCAAAGCCGAAGTTCGGGGACCAGGTCGTGGTCGCTTTCGAATCCTGCAAAACGCGCATCCACAGAGCCGGTCTGCGGATGACGTCGATCGGCGACAGCAACACCAGGGGGATGCCGTTAACCATGCAGCACAGAAAGTTGTTCACCAGCCCCATGTCGTGGTAAAGCGGCGTCCAGTTCAGATAGATGTCATCGGAGCCGACTCCCATCCCGCGGGCCATGCCCTCGATTCCGGCTATCATGCGCTCCTGCTCCCACACGGCGATTCGCGGGAAGCCGGTGGTTCCGGAAGTCAGCTGCATGGCAGCGATGGAGTTCGGTGACGGAGCGGGTTCGGGGTCCCTCGACACCTCTCCCGCCGCCAGTCCCGCGAAACCGAATTCCAGGTGGGCGCCGGGGTTGGCCGCCTTCAGCTCCGCCTCGTCGCCGGCCATCTCTTCCGGCAGAAGCGCGACCTTCGCGCCGGTTTTCTCCACCACGTGCCTGACCACGCTCTTCAGGCTCGAGTTGACTCCTTGAATGGCCGGCGGCGCGACCAGGAGCGGCCGGGCGCCCAGCATCAGCATGGCCAGCACGGTCGTGGCGCTGTGTTCGGGATCGACCGAAACCACCACCCCGGCGTCCCCGGAACACAGGCCCTTCTCGTGCAGCACACCGCCGTAGCACATCGCCTTGAAGAAGAACTCCTCGCGTGACAGCCACGCGAACTCTCCCTTCACATCGACAAACGATATGCAGTGCCGGGCCGGATCGCGCTCCAAATTCTCGAAAAAACGTCCCTGAATCGTACGGCTCATCGCTCTATTTACTCTCTTTCTTTTCGAACACGGTCTTTGCTATCGCCGCCACGCTGTCCATGTACTCCACGCTTATCTCGAACGCCTCGAACCGGATGCCGAAAGCGTCTTCAAGCTGTGCAACGAGCTTGACCGTTCCAATGGAATCGAGAAGTCCGCCTGTGATCAGAGGAGTCGTATCCTCCAGTGACGCCGGGTCCTCTCCCGAGAGAGCGTCTTCCAGCAGCAGTCCCCTCACGGTTTTTATGATCGCACCCAAATCGTTCGTTTTGTCTTCTGTCATCTTTGTCAGTCCATCAAACCAAGGAGATGAGGATTGTCGATCAGTTCCTCGTAAAAGCCGTCAGCCATCAACCGGTGGCCCTTCGCGTTCGGATGGTGATCCCACGACGCAATGATGATCGATTCAAAGTCGGTGTTATTGAACACGTCCTCGATGCCAAGGAACTCGTAACCCAGGGGCTCGGCCGCCTCGATCGCCTCGGCGAGCAGAAACAAATCCCATTCCGGGATCTGGTCGAGCGCCTGTATCGAGTACGGCGCATTCATGTACACCGGGATCGCGCCGATCTTCTCGCACGATTTCATGATCCTGCGGAGGCCCCACTCCGTGATCTTCTTACGCAGCGGATCCAGAGCCCGCATGATCGTATCGACGCCGTCGCCCTTCTTGACGTTCGTGGACTCGACGATCCGGTCCAGCCCGACAGGCATCCTTAAACCTTTATCGACCAGCTGGCTCAGAGTCTTTACGTTTACACGCACGTGGGACGAGAGCACGACGACATCGGGCTCGAAGGCGGCCACTTTTTGCGGCAGGTACATCACGTGCTGGACGAGTCTATAGGAAGGAACCGAGAAGTTGAGGAGTTCGTACGTTTTGCCGGATGCGCCCGGTCCCTCCGAATTGAGCCGGTCCTCGACGATTTCTTCCCACACCTCCTCGTTGCTCACGCCGGACCCCATCTCGTACGACGAGCCCAGGATTGCGATCCGGAAGGTGTTGGGGGGCTTCTCCATGGAGTACTCGCGATCGCGCATCCCCCACCGGTTGACATTCACGAGCGCGCCCTTGAAGAGGGTCTCGCTCGAGGGTACGAGTTCGTGGCGCCTCACGTCGTTGGTCGGCCTCGCCATCGGCGTGTTGAAGATGCCGCCGGCCCAGTCGCTCGGCTTCTTGGCGCCCTTTTCCACGACCCGAGCATCGAAGCCGCCGCGGTCGAGGAGCCCTTCGTAGTAGCCGATGACCATGCGCTGGCGGTCGCGTCGATTCATGAAGTTCTCAACGATGGGAGTGACCGCGCCATCGAAGGACGGCCCCAGCGAGGCTCGTACCTCTTCGAATCCGAACAGCGGCAGGACCAGCGCGCCGGCCGTGGTCAGGAGCGTCCAGCCGGCCGGGCCCGGCATGACCGGTTTCAGCCATTCCCGGTCAGCCACGATCTGCGCCGCGGTCCCGATCGCGAGGATCGCCGCGATAGCCAGCAGCAGCAGCGAGACCTGCTCCGTCGTGGCGTTCCCCGAACACAACAGGATGTTGCCCCACTGAGCCAACGATTCGCTGCACCAGAGAGACCAGAGCACGCAGATAAAGCAAAAGACGCCCAGCGCCTGGGCACTGCGGCGCAGGGCGCGCACCGGCGAGAGCCGGCCCTTTTCCGGCTTGCCGCGTTTGGGGTGCTTCAGCTCCCATACGGTTCCCAGCACTGCAAGCGTGCCGAGCACCCCCCAGAACAGGCCGTCCATGGGCGTGAAGGGAAATGAGCCGCGCAGCCAGAACCACTGGTAGGAGTGCAGCAGCCACGTGCAGATGAACACGATCGCGGTCGAGGCCACCATGCCGAAAACCATCCCGCGCCGGCGGAGACGCACGAACGCCGGGTAGTAGATGATCTTCTTCATGAAATCGATCCAGTAGATGTTGATGCGGCGCCAACAGTCGGTGAAACTCGAGGCGAGGAAGTACTTGTTGTTCGTCTGGGGCAGGTGGAATCCGAACAGGTGCAGGATGCCTACTATCAGGTGGAACTGACCGGAGACTCTCAGGTAGAGCAGGTAGCTCGTGACGGCGAACAGGGCCATACCTCCCAGGTCCTCCACCTCCGAGGCGGGCGGCGCCAGGTAGAAGTACACCGCTCGATACAGCAGCAAGTGGACGATCCCGCGCAGCATCCACTGGATCCCGCGCTGGTGGATCCGGTGCCGCTGGTCGTCGCAGTATGTCTTGAGAAACGTCCGGTAGTCGACGACCGGGAACAGGGGGAAACAGACGTTCGGCAGCATGAAGAAGTAAGAGAGCCGGTGCCAGATGGAAACGGTTTCCTTCTCGTTGCGCAGGTCATACAGGTAGATGATAAGCCGGAACATGAACATGGCGCCCACCACAGGCAGGACCGTCGCGCTCCAGGAGGCCTCTATCCAGTTCAACCTGAACGCGGCCAGGACGCCCACGGCCGCGAAAACGAGGATCAGCCGGACCGAGTACGGTATTGGCAGGTGGCAGATCGTGACGAGCCCAAGGGCGATGAGGATCAAGATGGCGCCGGCGGATAAACCGAGGACCACGAAGATGGCGCAAAGCGAGAGGGCGAGGAAGAACGGCAGCCGCAAAGCCGGGCCGAGCCAGGCGTGTACGCAGAAGCCGAAGAAGATCACCGGGGCGATCTCAACGAATCCGAATGACTTCTCGATGCCGAACAGGCGGATGGCGAGCGTCAGCAGCCCCAGCTGGAAGGCGGTCGTCAGGAACCGGCCGATCTTTGGTGTCAGGAGCTCGGGGGTGCGTTCAGGACTCTCACTCATTCTCGTTCCCAAAAACTGACCTCTGCGATCCTACGAGATCGAAGAACCGTTTCCAGCCGCGATTCGAGGGCGGGAAACTCCTTCCTGTGCAATCAGCATCTTCGGTATTCTTACAACAAAACATCTCCGATATCCATCCGTTACAGAGGTTTTTTTAAGTGCCGCCGGAAGAAGAGGATGAAATATACGGGCCGGCATGGCTAAATGAACCAAGACCAAGGACGTTCCGTGTAAATAAAAATAAATCAGATGGTAAAATCTCAACAGCGGCGAGTTCTCTCATGCCGGTCACGGGATTTACAGATAGTCGGAACAGCCGGTGCATTCAAAGCGTTTATCACATCAAATAAGGCGGCAAACATGAGAATCAGCAGAATCACAACACGAACAATTCTCTCCGTTTCCTGTGTTTCAGTGTTAACCCTGCTTGTTTTTCCCGCATGCGGGGCTGACGAACCTGCATACGTCTCCAGGTCATGCACCATCGTCCATGCCATTGATGCGTCCAGGCAGGTGAAACTAGCCGGCAAGGAGGTTCGGAGGTATGTCTACCTTCGAACCGACATGCTTCTGCCTATTTCGGGGAAGATGCCCGAAAAAGGCGACGCCATCGTTCTTGAACAAGACAAGGAGCTCGGAGGGCAGGAGTACCGGTTGAAGACAGTCGACAAGGGCGGCCGCCGCATAATAAACATCACCGGCGGCAGCGCTGTAGCGGTTCTGTATGGCGCCTATGAATTCGCCGAAAAGCTGGGTGTCCGGTTTCAGCTCGACTGTGATATCGTGCCCGACAAGAAGATAAAGCTGCACCTCGGTGAATTCGACGAAAACCATTCGCCTCTGTTTGAGACGCGCGGGATCAATCCGTTCCATGATTTCTTCGAAGGACCGGATTGGTGGAGCAGGGACGACTACCTTGTCTACATCACGCACCTTGCCCGCATGCGCATGAACTTTATCGGGTTTCACTGTTATCCCGAGGGCAACGTCGGCCCGGAACCGCTGGTGTGGATCGGCCTCGATGGCGGTTTTGATCCGGAAACAGGGGAGGTAAAAGCAAGCTATCCAAGCCGCTGGGCGGCAACGATGGGAGACGGCGATGCATGGGGATATGCGGACACGCCGTCTTCTAAGCTTTGTGCGGGTATCTCTCAGCTCTTTGAAACAGATATGTACGGGCAAAAGATCATGGGCGGCGTGGCATTCAACAAGCAGACACCAGAGGATTCCAATGGTGTGTTCAACCGTACAGCGGAGCTGCTGAAGGCTGCCTTTACAAGGGCGAAACAGCTTGGTGTAAAGACCTGTATCGGCACGGAGACACCCCTGCACCTGCCGAAGGCGGTCGAGCAGAGAATCATGTCGGCGGGCTGTGATCCCAGCGATCCGAAGGTCAGGCAGGGTGTATACAAGGCGATGTTCCAGCGGATCGAAACATCGCATCCGCTCGACTACTACTGGCTCTGGACGCCGGAAGGTTGGACGTGGGGCGGCAACAAGCCTGAACAGTACAAGGCAACGGTCAACGATATCAACGCGGCGCTGGGTGCCCTGAAGGCGTTGGGTGATCCGTTCACGCTGGCGACCTGCGGCTGGGTGCTCGGTCCGAACCATGACCGCGCCGCGCTGGATAACGAACTGCCGAAGAGCTCGCCGATGAGCTGTATCAACCGCAAAGTCGGGCATGATCCCGTTGAGCAAGGGTTCGCCCGCGTCACGGGCCGCCCCAAGTGGGCGATTCCATGGATGGAGAACGACCCGAACATGGTAGGACCCCAGCCCTGGGTCGGCCGGATGCGTGCGGATGCCGCGGATGCAAAGAAGTACGGCTGTACCGGGCTGCTCGGTATCCACTGGCGGACGCGGGTAGTGAGCATGAACGTCGTTGCCCTGGCGCAAGCCGGGTGGGAACAGCCGTGGGCCGGCATCGAGAAAGAGATCCCTCCGGAAGTCTCTTTCGGGGCGCAGGACGGTAAAACCGCAAGCTTCGACGCCCCGGTGGATAACACCGAACAGGACACGATCTACCAGACCGTCAGGTATGACGTGAGCAGCTACCGGCTCGCAATCCCGAAGGGAACCTATACCGTTACGCTCAAGTTCAATGAGCCGCATTACGGGGAATCCGGCAAGCGCCGGTTCGGAGCGAAGGTTCAAGGAAAGACTGTTGTCGAGAAGCTGGACATGGTTGCGAAGGCGGGCAAAAACCACGCGATCGACATTGCCGCCGAGAAGGTACGTGTCCCAAACGGAGTGCTGAACATAGAGTTTGTCCATGACATCGAGCTGCCCTGTATTGCGGGCATGGAGATCGTCGGGACACAGGATGCAGTGAACCAGTTCAAGGCCCGGCCGTATGCCCGGCGGATCAACTGCGGCGGGGGCGCCTGGCAGGAGTTCGAAGCTGATGCCGTCAGCAAGGCGGCCGGGGCGGGCGGCCGCACTGCGCCCGTGAAGGGGTTTTATCTCGACTGGTGTGAGGCCCGGTTTGGCAAGAATGTCGCGGAAGAAGCGGCCCGGATCTTTGCGGATATCGACGGCGTGGCGTTTCCCGAGATATCCGGGTGGAAGAACGGCCCCGGCGGAATAAGCCACGAGGGCGGGTCGTGGGAAAATGAATCCCAACGTTTTGCTTTTGTCGACAAGCTCGCGGCGCTGCGCGACAAGGTTAAGGGTGCCGGCAACCTGGAGCGGTTCGATTACTGGCTGCACACCTTTGAATACAGCCGCGCGATAAAGGAGTACGGCAGCGCCTGCAGCGAGTTGCAGCGGCTGAAGGAGGCTATCGGAAAGGCAGAGGATGACGCTGCGAAAAGGGAGCGGGCGAAAGAGGCCCTGGCCGCGCGTATCAAGGTGGTGCGCACCTGGGAGAAGGCGATCACACACCAGATAGCTGCCGTGCAGACCCCGGGCGAGATGGGCACATTGGCCAACCTCGAGACCCACAACCGCCTGACTCGCTGGACCGGCACCGATGAGGAACTCGAAAAGATACTCGAAGAGCCGCTTGGCAAAGAGGCCGTCTTGTCAATGGCATATGGAGGCCCGGACCGAATCATCGTGCCGACCAGGCGGACAATCGTTGCAGAAGGCGAGGAGCTTTCGATCAAGGCCATACTGCTCTTCAAGGAAGGCGTCAAGGATGCGGTGATCAGGTACAGGCCGATGGGCGGGGAGGAATGGAATGAACTGCCTCTCAAACATGTGGCAAGAGCGGTCTACAGATGCAAAATGCCCGCTGCCGCATGTGACATCGAGTATTACATCAAGGCCGATGCCAAGGGCGGCGGCTCTTTTGTATGGCCGGTGACAGCGCCCGCCTTGAACCACACGGTGGCAATGATGGAGAGATGATCGAGCGGCCGGTATTAACGAAATTCTGACCGAACTCTTCAACTGTACACCGGATGCCGACGGTCGCTTTGATATCGTTCGCGAGGCATTATCCCCGATTTGACAGGGAAAAAATGAAAGAGACAAGGTACATGGATGATCGCAGGGACCGCGGCAGCTTGCTCTACCTGGTGGCCATAACACTCGTGGCCGCGCTCGGCGGTATGCTCTTCGGGTATGACACGGGCGTGATATCAGGGGCGATAGGGTTTCTCAAGGAGACATTCGGCCTGTCGCCTGAAATGGAGGGGTGGGCCGCGTCCAGCGCCCTGGTCGGCTGCATGCTCGGGGTCGCCTTTGCAGGCATGCTCGCCGACAGGTTCGGCAGGAAGAAGGTTCTTGTTCTTGCAGCGGTCTTTTTTCTGGTTTCCGCGATAGGAACGGCGATCCCGGAAACCCTGACTCAGTTTGTTGTATTCAGGATCATCGGCGGGCTCGGGGTGGGAATGGCATCCATGATATCCCCGATGTACATAGCCGAAGTCACGCCCGCTCGAATCCGGGGGCGCATGGTCTCTGTCAATCAGCTCGCGATAGTGGGCGGTATATTCGTTGTCTATTTCGTCAACATGTTCATAGAGAGCAGGGGGGACGAGGCATGGGATCTCGCATACGGATGGCGATGGATGTTCGGCAGCGAGTCCTTTCCAGCCGCGCTGCTGCTGATACTGGCCCTGCTGATTCCCGAGAGCCCCCGGTGGCTGTCCAAACAGGGCAAACAGGACCGTGCGGAGCGCGTGCTCCGAAAAATCGGCGGGTCCGGCCACGCCCGGGCCGAGATCACGGGAATCGAGGCCGCCCTCCGGCAGGAAGGCTCCAGCGTGGCCGAGCTCTTCAAGCCCGGCATGTTTTTTGTCCTGGTCCTCGGTGTGATGCTCGCGTTCCTCCAGCAGGTGACGGGCATAAACGTCTTTCTCTATTTCGGTCCCGAGATTTTCAAGCAGTTCGGCAGCACCATTGACGCCGCTCTCCTCCAGCAGGTGGTCATCGGCATTGCCAACATGGTATTTACGCTGCTGGCCATCTGGACGGTGGACAAGATAGGCAGGAAGCCCCTGCTGATCGTTGGTGCGGCGGGAATGGGCATTTCGCTGTTTATCCAGGGCTTCTGTGCGGTCAACGACATCATGAGCAAGTGGCTCCTGCTCCTCGTGGTCGGATACGTGGCTTCCTTCGCCCTCTCCCTGGGCCCGGTGGTATGGGTCTACCTCTCGGAAATATTCCCCAACAAGATACGTGGGCGGGCAATGGGAATCTCCACGTTCGTCCTGTGGTTATCCTGCTGGAGCGTGTCTCAGACCTTTCCCATGATGGATGAGGATCCCCGGCTTGTGGAAAAGTTAAATCACGGCTTCCCTTTCTTTGTCTACGGTTTCTTTTGCGTGGTAACCATATTGTTCGTCTGGAAGTTCGTACCGGAGACGAAGGGCAAATCCCTTGAGGATATAGAAAAAATGTGGACAAGGAAAAGAAAGGAGAAGTAATCATGACCGGAAGGGAACGGATACTCAGGGCAATAGAGCACAAGGATCCGGGTGGAGTTCCAATCGACTTCGGCGGGACCATGGTCACCGGAATGCACGTGCTCTGCGTCGAGAAACTCCGCGACCACTACGGCCTCGAGAAGCGGCCGGTCAAGGCCTTCGAACCGTACCAGATGCTCGGCGAGATCGAGGAAGACCTCCTCGATGTCCTCGGCGCTGATACCGCGATCCTCGCGCCCCCCCGAACGATGTTCGGTTTCCGCAACGAAAACTGGAAGGAATGGAAGGCGCCATGGGGCCAGGAGCTGCTGGTCTCGGAACATTTCCAGACGACAAAAAGGGATAATGGCGACGTGCTGATATATCCGCAGGGAGACAGCTCCGCACCGCCGAGCGGCCACATGCCGTACAACAGCTACTTCTTCGACACGATTATCCGGCAGGATCCCATCATCGAGGACAAGCTCGACCCGGAAGACAATCTCCAGGAGTTCGGACCGATATCGGACGCGGACCTCGAATACTACTGCAGCGAGGCAGAGCGGCTGTCGGCTTCAGGCCGGGCGGTCTGCACATCGGTTGCCGGCACGGGCTTCGGAGACATAGCCCTCGTACCCGCCCCGTTCCTCAAGCACCCGAAGGGGATCAGGGACATCACCGAGTGGTACATCTCCACAGCCATGCGGCAGGATTACATCCACGCGGTCTTTGACAGGCAGTGCAAGATCGCTGTCAAGAACCTCGAGAAGGTCCAAAATGCGGTGGGCGACAAGATAGATGTCCTCTTTGTCTGCGGCACGGACCTGGGCACGCAGGACTCGCAGTTCTGCTCGGTCGCCACATTCAACGAGCTGTGGGCGCCATACTACAAACGCGTCACCGGCTGGATTCACGAAAACACCTCCTGGAAGACATTCAAGCACTGCTGCGGCTCTGTCCGGCCCTTCATCGAGCCGTTCATCGACTGCGGTTTCGATATCGTGAATCCGGTTCAGTGTTCGGCGGCAGACATGGAACCTTGCGGGCTGAAGGAAAAGTACGGCAGCCGGATCACATTCTGGGGCGGCGGCGTCAACACCCAGAAAACCCTGCCCTTCGGCACTCCCGAAGAGGTTCGCGGCGAGGTGCTCGAGCAATGCCGGATTTTTGCGCCGGGCGGCGGCTTTGTCTTCAACACGGTACACAACGCGCTGGCCAATTCGCCCCTGGAAAACCTCGTGGCGATGATCGAGGCGGTGAAGGAGTTCAACGGCGGAAAGTAGCCGGGCTGGAGCCCGGCGCCCCCCCCCTTCCCCCGGGACCGACAGGCCTCAGCTGTTCATCCGCTGATTTCCCACGGTTTCAGAATACCGTCATCGAGCTGGTAAACACTTCCCATGCTTTTCGCAAGTTCCTGGGAATGTGTCGCAAGGACTAGCGCCACTCCCTCCTGCTTGTTCAGCTCCTTCAAGAGCCGGGTCATCTCGGCTGATGCCATACGGTCGAGTGCGCCTGTGGGTTCGTCCGCGAGAAGCAGGCACGGCCGGTTGATCAGCGCCCGCACAAGTGCTGCGCGCTGGCGCTCGCCCACGCTGAGCTGCGAGGGCAGATGGCCGGATCTGTGCCCGAGCCCCACGCGCTCCAGCAGCATGGCGGCCCGCTCCTGCACGGCATCTCCGCGGGGTGGGGCATACCCGGCCAAAGTCGGGACAAGCACGTTTTCCATGACAGTGAGCTGGCTCAAAAGGTGATGGAGCTGAAAAACGAAACCCACCTCCTGGTTGCGAATCCTGGCGAGCTCCCGGGGTTCGAGCCCTGACAGCTCCCTGCCCCCCATCCTCACCCTTCCGGAAGATGGCTGATCCAGCGCGCCCATGATGTTGAGCAGCGTGCTCTTTCCCGATCCGGAAGGGCCGACTATGGCCAGGGTCTGGCCGGGTTTGATCGCAAGGTTGACCTCCATCAGCACGGGCACGGTAGCGATGCCATCGCATGACGCGTACTCCTTGGTAACCCCTGTCAGCTCCAGAATATATCCGTTTTCAGCCATTCCAAACCTCGTTAATGATCAAAAGATCCGTGTTCATCCGTGGTTCTCTTTCTCTTCCTCCAGCCTACAGCCTATCCTCGAACGCATACACGGCTCCATCCGTCGCACCCACAACGACCCGGCGTTCGGCAACAGCGGGGGATGCGATCACGGGCTCGCCGATTTCGTAGCACCAGAGCTCTTTTCCGTCATCGAGGCTCAGCATGTAGAATCGGCCGTCGTCGGATCCCACGAGCACCTTGTCACCCACGAGAACAGGGCTCGAATCCACAGCTCCCTGGGTTTGAAAGGTCCAGACTCCTTTGCCGGTGTCGCGCCGCACGCAGTGGACGCGCCGGTCGCGGCAGCCGAATACCACGAACTCCCTGCCCAGACATGCCGTGGAAAAAAAGGTGCCGTCTCCTTCGTAGGACCAGAGGATCTTTTTCAATGCCGCGTCCACGCACAGGAATCGGCCGTCGTACTGGCCCACGTAAACATGCTCTCCGTCGAAAAGGGGCGAGGCGGCGATGTAGGAGCCGGCGTCGATGCGGGCCGCGCAGCTTCCGTCCGAACCCGACACAAAGTGGACCAGTGCATCACACCCTCCGAACACGACCATCCCTTTTGCCACGGCAGGCATGCCGTTGATGTAGCTCTCCGATTCGTAAGTCCAGAGCTCGTCACCGCTCTTTGCGCCGAAGCAGTAGAGCTTGTTGTCATAGCTGCCCACCACGATCCGCGCTTCGTTCTCCTCGTGCCCGGCATTCATGTCACCAAAAAAAATCCGGTTGACCCCGCCGACGATCTTGCCTCCTGTTACGCGCTTCCACTTGAGCTTCCCCGTACGCGCGTCAACAGCATACAGGTTACAGTCGGAGGATCCCACGAACAGCGTGCCGCCAAGGAGCAGCGGAGAGCTCTCCACAGCTCCGCCCGTCACAAACCGCCAGAGCTTGTCGCCGCTTTCAAGGTCCAAGGCGTAGAGGCCGCCGTCATCCGATCCCACGAACACACGGCCGTTTGCTATCACCGCGGAGGAGGCGACAGGTCCGCCTGTCTCGAACCTCCAGGAAAGCTTCAGCCCGTCGGAGAACCTTGTATCCGAGCATCCGTCAAGATGCGGTGTGCGGTGGAACATGGGCCATGTATCGTCCGGGCTCCCGCTCTTGCCCATTGCATCATCTTCCAAGGCGGGAGGCAGCGGTTCCTCGGTGCCGCACATGCAAAGGCACAGCGCGATCCCAAGAAGCGTAACAGGGGCGGCAACGGACAGCGCTTTTCTCATTCGATCAGCCTTTCCACCCGCTCCAGGGCCATGAGGGAAAAGATCACCGGGTAGAGCTCCTCGAAATACCAGAGTTTGGCAAAGTAGAGGCCTATCGGCGCGGGCTTCATCTCTGTTCCTTCACGGGTGTTCTCGATAAGCCATGAGATGCCGCTTGACACTGCCCGGGAGCCGCCCGGCGCATGTCCGGCCAGCGTGTGCACGGAAAGAGCGGTCTCCTCGATCGTTGAACCCGCACCCTTCTCAGACCCCCATCCCCCATCCCGGTTCTGTGCGCTTGAAAGCCAAAAAGCGGCCCTATCCATCACGCACCTCATGTCGCTTTTGAAAGGCCTTGGGAGCCCGGACAAGGCGGACAGCACGCGGGCTGTTCCGTAAACCGGATTTTCCATCCCTTCCACTGACTCGTTCCCGAACCACAGCGGAATCCAGGCCCCGTTTTTTTGCTGAACCCTCCTGAGATAAGCCGCGCCCCTGCACATGAAACCGGCTGCCTTCTCATTCAGAGGCAAAGGCAGGACATCTTCAGAGGACCAGGCGCTTGCTGCGGAGAGGGCGTGAGCGGTCAGGTCCGGAGCGCTTCTGTCAAAGGCGAGCCGGTTCCAGCCCCGGCAGAAGGTGGGAACGCCGCCGTCGCGGTTCTGAAGCGATGTGAGCCACGCAACCCCGGCACAAGCCGCCTCCCTGATACGCTCGTTCCGCAAACCCAGGTGATACATCGCGAGCAGCGCCCCGGAGGTGTCATCCGCATCAGGCACACCGCCCGGCAGATCGGTCCACGCCCACCCGCCGGGCTTGGCCATGGTGTAAGGATCGATCGCCCGGGTTTGCCCGCGGACGAGCCAGTCGGCAGTCGCCCGGCGAGCCGGTTCGTCCAGCAGATCGTGAAACGAGGAGCTGTTCGCTATACTGTTCACGGAAAGGGTTGTCACCCACGTTGCAAGGTTGGTGTCAATGGGCCAGCTTCCATCATCCCTCATCGATCGGATGAGGAACTCCACCCCTTTTTTCAGCACAGGATGATCCTTCCTGCCTGCCGCTGCCAGGGACATCACAACGAAGCTCGTCAGGGGGATCGCTTCCAGAAATCCACCGCTTTCGGGCTGGATCTCGCTCAGCAGGCGAAGCGTTCTCTCTCTTGTCAGGCCGCGGATCAGGCGGGTTACAGGGTTGGCAGGAGGCGACAGGTGATGCCTCGTCTGGCCGATGGCAACGAGAGCGGGCAGGGCATAGCTCACCACTGTGAGGCGCATCCATCTCATCAGAACACGCGGCATGGCTGCCAGCTCGAACGGAAGCGGTTTTACCTCCTGCCAGGCCCGGCGCCCCTCGCCGAAACGCCCGCTCAGCGCGCACATGGTCAATATCGGCACGGAGAAGGTGCGGTCCCCTCCATAGCAGCTGCTGATCGCTTTTGCCAGCGAGCGCGCATCCAGGCCGCCCGCCTCCTTCTCTATCCATTGGCCCGCCTCGAGCGCCGTGTCCCTGAAGCGCTCAGGTTCTCCCGCAGCAGCAAGCGCGGCCCAGCACAGGGTGGTGGTGCTGATGTTGCTTCTGCTGATCACGGTGTCGCCGAACCCGTTGTCAGGATTCCGGTTCTTTTCCAGCCATGCCAGTCCGCTCTCGATCCGCTTGGAATGGCTTTCCCTGTCAGCCAGCGCAAGGGCGCACACCGCGGTTGCGGTCGAAAGCGCGCTGCTTGAAAGCTTTCCCTCCCAGAACCCCTCATCGCTGCGAGCGCTGAGAAGCATCCCGCGCGTGTTGGCAACTGTTCGGTGGAAAGCTTTCCTGTCTATATCCATGTGTGCCTTGTTTCAAGGGGCCAGATGTCCAAGGGCAAGCAACCCGTAAAAGTTGTACTCGCAGTCAGCCACGCCATCAGCCCGCACCGCACCGTATCCGCCATCGCCTGTCCGAAGCCCGGTCACGAAACGAAGGCAGGGCTCCCTCCTCTCACCGAGCGGAACACCCATCCTTGCCAGAGCGTGAAGAGCCGTTGCAGTGGATAACAGGTCAGGCACGGGCATCAGGTCTACGGCAAAGAACCCTCCCTGCTCATGACAGCGCTCAAGGAGCCGGCTCCCCAGCTCTTCCCTGCGCTCGCTCGCACCTCCCAGCTCTTCGAGAAGATATGCTGCAGCGGCAATGAGCGGGGTCGGGTCCGCGGCCGAGCTCTTTACATTTACATCACCTGCCAAGGCCTGGGCATCCGGCAGAGACACACCCAGGTCCTGGTAGGCCCCGAGGGCGAGGAAGCCGTTGTAAACGGAGCCCGCATTATCGTTGCCGCAGCCCGGGCTGTTAAAGTAGCCGCCGCTGCTCGTACGGCAGCTTTCTATCCGTTTCAGTACGGCTTCCCGAACATCGGGAGGCGCCTCCCTACCGGGAAGGTCGGCCCAGCACCTGCCGAGGCAAGCAAGGTGCACCAGGTCAAGCGATTCCCCTCCATGAAAGGAACGGATGAACTTTTCGATCGCCTCGTCCGGCAGCTCCGCATTCAGGGCGATGAGGGATTCCATGCCGAAAACCGTGTAGTAGAGGTCGCTCTCATCACCACGCCCCCTGAAACCGCCATCCGGCATGAGACGGGAGCGCACGAACCGGACAATCGGTTCATCAGAGCCGTCAAGAAATGTCGTCGCCCGTGCCGCCGCACGGAGCATTTTTAGCCTGATGGTCATTGCAGCAGCCCATCACAGATACGTCACTGAAGATCTTGCCCACAACCCTGTACAGCACGGTTCTGAGAACAGGGCTGTCCATTGAACGTATGGTCTGAGCAGCCTGCTTCCTGTACCGGTCAAGCATAGCGCGCGCGGTGTCAAGCACGCCGTATTGCTTCATGACGCGCAAGAGATCGCCTTCAGCCCCTGCCCCTGTGTTCTTCCCGCGCCACCACGACTCCACCATCTCTTTTTCATCGCCTTGGGCGCGCTCGTGTGCAAGGGCCGGTAAAAGGGACGGTCCCAGCGAAGAGGGGTCGCGCAATCCGGTGTTGTCCTCGAGCCCGCTGTCCGCGATGTCGTCGCGTATCTGGTACGCCACGCCCAGTGCATCGCTGTACTGGTGCAGCCCCTCCATGAGATCGCTGCCCGCATCCGCGCAGATCGCGCCCAGATGAAGCGCCACCTCGAACGCGGGCGCGGTCTTCTGCCTGAAGATGGAGAGCACCTCATCCGAGGACAGCGGTTTTCGATGAAGAAGCCAGCACAGCTCCTCGCCCTGTCCCATGCTGAGTGTGCAATGTCCGGCCGCGGCCGCCTGCAGCATACGAACCTTCTGCACGGGCGTCGCCTCGAGCTCGCCGATCAGGCGGTAACCTTCCCCCACCAGGAAATCGCCGACATTCACAGCCACGGGAACGCCGTACTCGGCATGCACCGTTTTGCTCCCGTACCGCTCAAGATCCCCGTCCTCGATGTCATCGTGAATCAGCGATGCCTTGTGAAACGATTCAACCGCGACCAGCAGCTTGCGCAGCCTTTGGGGCATGGCTTTGCCAACCAGGCTCTCGTACACGCACGCGGCCAGGAAGGGGCGCCAGCGCTTGCCTGATTTTGCAAGCCAGCGTCGGGCGATCCCCTCGGTTTCGCTCCTGACAGGGCCCATTGTCTCCTGCAGGGAACGTTCCGTGAAACACTCCTTCACCTCCTGCCGCAACGCTTCGAGGTCAAGGCGCGGGGTATGGTCGGTGCCGCTCAGGTAGATGGCATCCCACAGATAGTCGAGATCAACCGCGGTGCGTTCGCACCCTTCCCTCAGCAGGGGAATGGCAATGCCGGGCACGGCCGCGGCATCCATGTAGGGAAAGACCTTCTCCAGCACGGAAAGACAGCTCACACCCACAACAGCCTCAACCCGGCCCGATTCGATGAGCGCCATGACCAGGGGCGACCCTTCGGCCACCATCACCACGTAACCCAGCCCCTTCGCTTCCGTTTGCAGCTCGTCGATGACGCAGCACCCGCACCCGGCGCAGATCAGGCCAAACTCGTCCACGGGCGCCTTGCACCTGTCCGGGTCGCGAAGACATTTGGGCAGAAGCAGCAGCCTGCGGTCGTACGGGATGCCCGCGAGAGCTGACCGCCACACCTCGCTGTACACGCAAACCGATGCGAACTCCCTGTAGCGTGCTTCCAGTCCGGCGCGGGAGAGGACGCGGTCTGCATGGGTAAGGAGTTCATCCATGCCAAGCGGCGCGGAGAGGCTCTTTTCCAGGACATACTCGCCGGCAGCGGTTCGCACCCTGTCCCGCTCCTCCCGGGTTCGGCAGATGTTGTCCTGGACCGCGCCTGTGAAAGGAGCCCGGCCGGACTCTGTTGCTTGTCTGTCAGCTTGTTCTCTCATGTACGGTTCCTCAGCAGCGGCTCGTGGCCGCACGCTCTTTCGTTTCTTCGCAATGCCCGTTGCCGGCTTTTTCCTTCCGGGAAAGCTCTCCCCTCAGGCGGACGAATGTTTTTCTCCAGGACCGGATCTCGGTCTTGCCCAGGAGCTGCATGAGCGCCCTTTTGGCCCAGGGCACGCCGCCTGCACGCTGGTTGTCCCTGAACATGGGAGGCACCCATTTGAAGTTGATCTCGTAACAGGCGGCGTAAAGCTCCAGATGATCCCTTCTCATCCGGTCGAGCGTGAAAGCCTGCTCCCCGGCAAGCACCGGTTCGTAAAAAATGGGAAAAACCACCAGCCGGTTCGCTGACAGCTCCTTCACGAGCTCGAACGTCCTTTCCACATCTGATGTTGTTTCTCCGGGCAAGCCGAGGACAATGCTCAACACCGGGAAAAAGCCCGACCGGTCAAGGCGATTCACAGCTTCGCGAACCATCTCCTCCCAGTCGTCGGCATGGAAAGGGGAGGAAATCTTGCCCTGGCTGTTGGCGGACACCAGGGCCCCGTTCGCGCTTTCAACACCCATGTTGACCCAGAGATAATCGGTCCTTTTCCGCCAGTTCAGAAGCGAGCGGATCTCCTTGAGCTCATCTACTTCGAACTGAAGCACCGATGTGACATTGGCGTGGTCGATCTGCATGAAGGAGAGGCCTGGTATCCTCTTCATCTCTTTCAGGAGTCCGCGCAGGCTCTCGAAGTTCACCTTTGTTCCGCGCGCTCCATACCGGAAGAAATCCTCGCTGCCGCTCACAACCGAGGTGATCCCGCCCGCCACGTTCGTTTCCATGTCGGACAGGATGGTGTCCTGAGAAAGGTGGTACATCGGTTTGCCTGCCATGGTGCAAAAACCGCAGCCCCTGCCGCAGCCGCGGGACAGCTCCACGATCCCAAGAAGGGACGGGCCCAGGATCGGGGCTATCCGTTCCCCGGCAGTGCCCGGTTCCTCGACAAGGTGCGGAGGGCTCCCGCCATCGAGCAGGTCGCTGATGAGCTTTACTCCGGCTGTTTCGCTGAAACCGTTGTAAACGGTGTCTATCCCCTGGCGCTCGGCCTCGGCCGGATCGCGTGCCCACTGCCAGGCCCCGGCACCACCGCCGATGGTTGCGAATGCATGCTTTTTCCGGGCCTCCTTTATGCGCTGCATCATCCGGTCGGTCCAGAGCTGCGTGTAGAGTGTTCCCTTCCAGAAATTCCTTGTGGTTGTGTTGCTCATTCCCCTTCCCAACGGATCGCTGGAGCTGACACCCACAACCTTCACCCACGGCCCCATGAGCTGACCCAGTTTTTCGGGCGTGGTGCAAACCACACCGCTTTCATCGAGCACGCCCTGGCTGATGAGCGCGGCCTCGAGCCTTCTTAGGCCCAGGGGAGCCGCGACAGCCCGGCCATGCCTGTCCACGGCCATCGCAGGAGAAACCAGCCTTCTCATGGCTGCTTCCGGAACCTGCGTTGTCTGCATGGTCGCGAAGATCCCCTCGAAAAGGACCTTGTATGAGCTGCTGAGCGTCCTGTCAGCAACCAGCACCACCGATGGTTTCAACGCTTTATTCGCCACAGCATGGGCCTTTCTCATCCTTGTCCGGGCCGCGGCCGGACTTTTCCTCGCAGCAGCCGCTACCGGTATCGGTATCATTGCATGAGCAGTCGTTTGAGTCGGGCTTGCTCTCGCGCTCACTCTCACGCTCGCCATCGCCATCGCCCTCGCATCCGCACGCGGAGCTCATGATTTTTTTTGCGATGGCTGACGCGTCCATGCCTCCGGAATCGCACGCGCATCTTTTTCGTTCCTGTTCAGCCAGCAACAAGGCCGCTTCAGGCAGGGAGCACGGTTCATCGCCGCGGCTGCGAAGCATCTCGTAAAGGTCTCCCTTGAGCAGGGCTTCCAGGCCAATGCCGGACCGCTCGCCGACCGTATCCGGAGCCTCGTCGCTCCCGTTGATCGGGCCGGTTTCATGCTTTGGAAAGATAATGGCGGCCTCAGGGCAGACGCGAGCGCACGCGGGACAGTTGATCTTGCAATTCATGGGATTCACGACCGTTGGCAGCTCATCTTCCGTCTCCTGAAACACTCCGAACAGGCAGAACTTCAGGCACTGCATGCACCCTGTGCAGCGGTCGTAATCGATCACCGGGAACCAGGGCACCCATTCCCCTTTCTCAGTCGGATCCGGCATGGAGCCCTTCGATCCATCCCCTTCAGCAGCTCGGTTCAGGCGATCGAGAACAGTTTCCGCGTCCTCTTCCCGCATGTTCAAAAGCTCCACATCCGCAGGAAGCTCTGCTCCGCCCGCGTGAAACAGCCATCGCACAGCGCGCGGATAACAGGCAGCGATCCTTATCCCTTTCCTGCTGCTTAACCTTTTCAGCAGCGGGTCGCGCCTTGCCGACAGCCCGCACAGGTCCGCAACGTACTCAACAGCCCGCCCCTCGCGGACGAGACCCTCGTGAACCGCCCCCTTCACATCTTCCGGTACCACGCCCGAGTTGGCGCAGTGACAGAACAGCACTGTTGTTTCATTCATGAAGAAAATTCCATCCTTTTCGTCCAGGCCTGGCCTGGCCGAACAGCGAATCCGGCAGAGCTCAAAGGTGCAGGCTCTATTCTTCGCCCGCCTCCTGCTTCGTTTTCGGGTCCACGCACACCAGTTCGCCCTCGGCACAGCGGGCATAGATCCTTCCATTGCATAGCACAGGTACAGTCCAGCACAAGCCGTTCAAGATCTTTGAGCGCTGGAGCTCCTCGTACCTGTCCGGAACTGCTTTCGCGATGACAAGGATGCCGTTCTCGCTAAGGATGATCAGCTTGCCGTCCGCGAGCATGAGCGATCCTGTGCCCAGTCCATTCTTGGACCACTTCACATCTCCTGTTTTCAGGTCAAGACACCTGAGAACGCCCTTGCCGCCAACATTACCGTTGAACCCGTAAAGGTAACCATCCCAGAGCACGCAGCTGTTGCACTGGTTGCTCATCTCCTTGTTGCGCCAAACCGTTTCGAGCCCGTCCCTGCCCACCTTTACGAGCGCGCAGCCGCTTCCGTAGCCGGTCGAGATGAACACGGTGTCTCCCGAGAAGATCGGGTCGGATGCGTTGACGTCGTACGAGGTCTTCCACGGCTGCTTCCAGAGCGTCTTGCCTGTTGCAGGGTCCACAGCCACCAGCCCATCGGAGGCAAACATGGCCAGCCCCTTCTGTCCGTTGACCTCGAACGGCAGCGGCGTGGAGTACCCGGACATGCCTCCCTCTGTTTTCCATGCGACCTCGCCGGTTTTCTTGTCAAGCGCGATCCCGCCCGCTCCCGCGTTGAGCACGAGCAGGTCGCCGAGCACAAGCACGGATCCGGCAAAACCCCATTTCGGTGGGGCAAGCTTGTCCTGCTCGGTGATGTTTCTCGACCAAACCACCTTTCCTGTTTTCGCATCCAGGCAGAACAGATGGCCAAACTTGCTGAAGGTGTACACACGATCCCCGTCCACTGTGGGAGTGGCGCTGGGGCCGCCCTTGTAGTAGACAGGGGCCAGCTCGCATGGATAGGTATGCTTCCAGATCTCCACACCTGTCACAGCGTCCAGGCAGAAGACCTGGTCCGTCTGGTCCTCATCCTTGGAGCTTGTTGCCGTGTTGCCCATGGTGTAGAGGCGGAGGTTTTTTATCGACAGGGAAGAGAACCCCGTGCCGACAGCTGCGTCCCACAGCACATCAGGACCGTAGTCAGGCCACTGTGCAAGCCACCCCCTCTCCGCGGAGATACCGTTTTTGGCCGGCCCCCTCCAGTTTGGCCACTCACCCGGTGCCGCTCCTGTTTCATCCTTTGCCATGCCCGGGACAGCAAACGCCGCAAGCATAACCACTGTTGCCGTTGTTGCCAGGGCGGTATGGAACACCTTGAATGGAAAATGGGAAATGGCTCTCATTGCTTGTTCTCCTCTTAATCTCCTTGTAGTAGTAAATACGACCCAGCCTGACAACAGGCGGGCCGTTCCGATTCCGTGATGCCTGTCAATCGCGGGCTATGCAGTAAAGGTGCTTGTGCCCGCGCAGGTATAGCTCCTGGTCAACTATCGCGGGCGATGCGCTGAACGAATCATCTAACAGGTTCGTGGCAAGGAGCTCGTACTTGAGCCCATGCCTGATGGTCAGCACGACCCCGTTCCTCCCCGCGAGGTACACGCGCCCGTCCGCGCCCACCGGTGAGGCGTACACTCCCTTCACCTCTTCGAGTTTCCGTTGTGCATAGTTCGCTTTGCCGGTCTTAGCGTCGAAGCACGAAAGGATGCCGTTGTTGGACTGCAAAAAGTACATGGTGTCCTCGTAGAGCAGCGGAGAAGGAACGTACGGCGTACCCTCTCCGTGCCGCCACTCGACAGCATCGGAGCCTGTGATGTCACCCGATGCCTTATCCAGGCGGATGGCAAGGAGCGCGCTGCCGCGGAACCCGCTCATTACAAAGACCACGCCATCCTGGGACACGGGACAGGGGACCGCGTTCCGGGTCATGCCCCCGCATTCCCAGATCAACTTTCCGGTTGCCAGGTCGTAGCTGCGGATACGGGTGGATCCGTTCGTGATGACCTGCGGCTTTTTTTTGTGCATCACCACTAGAGGGGTGGCCCAGGTGGTGTCTTCGTCCCTGTCCTTCTTCCAGAGCTCCTCGCCTGTTTTTTTGTCGAGCGCAATGATGAACGACTGGCCTTCGTGATCCCAGTTTATGACAATCGTGTTGTTGTAAAGCGCGGGCGAGCTGCCCTCGCCGAAGCTCATCTTTGTTTTCATCCTGCCGAGCTTTTTCTCCCACAGGGGTTTGCCATCCATGTCATAGCAGAAGAGCCCGCGGGAACCGAAGAAGGCGTACACCCGCTCACCGTCGGTGACAGGCGAGTTCGAAGCCCAGCTTCCGTCACGGTGCTTGCCCTCGTGAGGCAGCTCCTTGCACGCGGTGCGCTTCCAGGCGGTTTTGCCGCTCTTGCGGTCGATGGCCATGATGACGAACTCATACACCTTCGAAGGCTTTTTTATCCCCATTCTTCTCCCCCATGAGGGAACCTCGTCATCGCCGCTCTCGCCTTCCCCGGGATCCGCAGCCTGATCCGTTTCGATGGCGGTAAGGATGTACACCTTGTCGCCCCACACAACTGGCGAGGCGTGCCCTTCGCCCGGAATCTCGATCTTCCATCGCACGTTCTTCTCTTCCGTCCATTCGGTCGGGGGATCACCCTGGGGCGCCACACCGTTCCCCTCGGGGCCGCGCCACTGGGGCCAGTACATGTTTTGATCGGAGCTGTCCTCGCTTCCATACAGCACTGCGAATGCGAGGCAGAAGGCTGCAAAAGCATACAAAGATCGTCTCATTGGATCTCCTTCGAAGTCCGGGTGCTTACTTCGCTCATGCTAGCTGTTTACATGCAGATCGCTAACAGTATATCCGTGGTCTTCACGATTTCCATACGAAAGGCAAATACCGGTAGTATAGCCTAACCCGCATATTTCATACTCATCTGCTGCGTCACCGTAAACTGCGCTGTGGCTGCGTTTCATGCCAGGAGACGATCCTCAACCTGTAGGAACAGGCCTGCGGTCGTCTCCTGACATGCGCCTTGCCACAACACAGTTTACGGCACCTCGCGACGAAGAGTATGAAATAAGTGGGCTAAATATTTTATATTGCATTATACGGCGCTGCATAGGAGACTCGACCTCTACCACAGCCAAACGGTATGAACTGCTTCCGAACATCTTGAAAGGGACATGAATATGTTGTCAAAAAACTTCAGGATCGGCTTCCTATGCCTGTCTGCGGCACTCTTGCTGATGACAACGGTTTCAGCGCAGCAGAACTGGCCGGCGTTCCGCGACCGTCAAGCACAGGGTGTTGCGGACGGCTATCCCACGGTAGCGGAATGGGACACAGAAACCGGCGAGAACATACTCTGGAGGACACCGATTCCGGGGCTCGCTCATTCCAGCCCCATAATCTGGGGCGACCATATCTTCGTGACAACCGCGGTGTCCAGCGCGGGCGAACAAAGCCTCAAGGTCGGGCTTTACGGCGATGTGCAGGCTGCGAAGGATGAGGGTGATTTTTCCTGGAATGTCTACTGCGTGGACAAAAAAACCGGCAAGATCGTATGGGTCAGAACCGCCTGCACAGGAAAGCCCAAGGTGAAACGCCACAGCAAAGCCTCTCATGCCAGCTCCACGCCCTGCACGGACGGCAGGTACGTTGCGGCCTTCTTCGCGTCCGAGGGCCTTTACTGCTATGGTGTTGAGGGCGACCTGATCTGGTCGAGGGAGATGGGCGTCCTCGATCAGGGGTGGTACACGGCTCCCCAGTACCAGTGGGGAGGCGGAGCTTCTCCGGTAATCCACGAAGGAATGCTCATACTGCAGTGCGACCACCAGGCGCAGTCGTTCATCGCGGCGTACGATCTGAAAGACGGGAAGGAGATCTGGAAAACCCTGCGTGATGAAGTTCCCACCTGGAGCACGCCCACGGTGCACACGGGCGAACACCCACAGATAATTGCCAACGGGTACAAGCACATCGGTGCCTATGACATCCAAACGGGAAAGGAGATCTGGAAGATGAAGGGCGGCGGGGATATACCGGTGCCAACGCCTGTGACGGCGTTCGGCCTCGCCTTCATCACCAACGCGCACGGAAGGATGTCTCCAATTTATGCGGTCAAGACCTCTGCCAAGGGCGACATATCGTTGAACGACACCGAGACCGTCAACGAACACATCCCTTGGAGCATTCGGAGAGGCGGGAACTACATGACAACGCCTGTCATCTACGGCAAGCATCTTTACTGCTGTTCCGATTCCGGAAACCTTACCTGCTTCGAGGCAAAAACAGGCGAAGCGGTTTACAGCAAGAAGCTCGGGAGACGCCCCTCGTTCTCGGCATCTCCCATCGTTGCGGACGGCAAGATCTACTGCACCGGAGAAAAAGGCGATATCTATGTGCTGAAAGCCGACCCTGGGCTCGAGCTCCTCGGGCGGAGCTTCTTCGATGAATCGTGCATGGCCACACCAGCGGCATCAGAAGGAGTGTTGTACTTCCGGACCAGAAAACACCTGGTTGCGGTAGGCAAGAAACCGCTCGCTGAGGAAGGTGGAAAATAACAAAGGCAGACGTGTACACGCCCAAGAGACAGGGCCTTTAACCCGCTTATTTCATACTCTTCGTCGCGAGGTGCCGTAAACTGTGTTGTGGCAAGGCGCATGTCAGGAGACGACCGCAGGCCTGTTCTTACAGGTTGAGGATCGT
Source organism: uncultured Phycisphaerales bacterium (assembly GCA_964542475.1). Taxonomy (GTDB): domain Bacteria; phylum Planctomycetota; class B15-G4; order B15-G4; family CAYZWU01; genus CAZIUL01. Next base: position 56,387 of record CAZIUL010000017.1, read on the forward strand.
CTCCTGGCATGAAACGCAGCCACAGTGCAGTTTACGGTGCCGCAGCAGAATAGGATGAAATATGCGGGTTAATCCGCCGCCCTACCCTTGCCACGTCGGATTCACGCAGGACATAGACCTGACAACGACAGAGCATGGGAATTCCAGCGGCCGTCAGACAGCGACTCACATGTAAAATTCGGATATTATTATTAACGGAGTATAGCGATGAAACTCGGGGATAACCTGTTTCGCACGGAGAGTGCCGTATTCATCTTCGTGCTGCTGGTTGCTTTTTTTCTGTCTTTCGGAAACGCGGCGGTTCCATGCTCTGAGGGGGATTTCGATCAGGAGCAGGAAAAGGCACACCTGGAAAGATATGAGCCCACCTGGGAATCCCTGACGCAGCACCCGGTTCCTGAATGGTTCATGGATTCCAAGTTCGGAATCTACGCCCATTTCGGCCTGTACTGCGTTCCCGCATTCGGCAGCGAGTGGTATCCGCGCAACATGTACAGGGAGAAAAGCAACGTTCACAAGCACCACCTCACCACGTACGGCGATCCCGCCGTCTTTGGGTACAAGGATTTCATTCCCCTGTTCAAGGCGGCAAAATTCGACGCGGAGGAGTGGGCCGAGCTCTACAAGAAGGCCGGTGCCCGGTTCGCCGGTCCAGTCGCCGAGCACCACGACGGCTTTTCCATGTGGGACAGCGATGTCAACCGTTGGAACGCCGCGGACATGGGGCCGGGGCAGGACATTGCCGGCGACCTGATAGCGGCGTTGAGGAAACGGGGCCTGAAAATCATCACCTCCTTCCACCATGCCTTTAACTTCCAGGGCTACTTCACGGCCAAGGAAGGGTGGGACACGGCGGATCCGGAGTTTTACGACCTGTACGGTCAATTCAAGAATCCGGAAATGGCCCATGAGCGGTGGTTGCTAAAGATCAAGGAGGTGATCGACAAGTACCGGCCCGACCAGATCTGGTTCGACTTCGGTTTACGGAATATCCCCGACGAATACAAGCAGCGCATGGCAGCGTACTACTACAACAAGGAGCCCGCCTGGAACAAGCCGGTGATAATTACCCGCAAGGGCGAACACCTGCCCGAAGGGGTGGGCGTTCTGGATATCGAGCGTGGAAAGATGGAGGGCATGGCCGGGTTTCTGTGGCAAACCGATGACTCCACCGCAGTGAACAGTTGGTGCTGGACGAGCGGACTCGTCGTGAAGCCCGCTGCGGAGCTGGTGCACGAGCTCATCGACATCGTGAGCAAGAACGGAGTCCTGCTGCTGAACGTTTGCCCCAAGGGTGACGGCTCCATCCCCGGCGATCAGAAGGCGCTGCTTCTGGAGATGGGACAATGGCTCGAGACAAACGGCGAGGCGATCTACGGCACACGCTGCTGGAATATGCACGGCGAAGGGCCGAACCTTCTGGATGAAGGGCGGGGATTCCACAGGGAAGCGGTTCCATTCACGGGCCGGGACATCCGCTACACGCGCTCAAAGGACGGGCACACATTATACGCAATCGCACTGGGCTGGCCGGAAAAACCGTTTGCCCTCGAGATGACGCGGGTGGAGGCTTCCGGGAAAGAGGCAGGGATCTCTCTTCTTGGCCACGAAATGCCGCTTCAATTCCACGTGAACACGAAAGACAACCTGGTCATCGAACCACCTGAACTCGCGGAAACAGCACGGCCATGCAGCTATGCATATGCCTTCAAGATCATGGGATTCGATCTCTCGGTACATCCGGATGCAATCTTCCACAGTGGCGATGCCATAACGCTGGAGGCTGCCAAAGCAACGCTGGAAGGGGACAAGATCGGCCTCGAGACCAAGGGGGAAATGGAATCCAATATCGGCTTTTGGGACAACCCGAAGGAGCGCGTCCACTGGCTTGCCCGGGTGCGCAGGGCCGGGGAGTACCTTGTACGCGGCGATTTCGCAATAGAGGGCAATGCCGGCAACAAGGTGGCGCTCGAAGCTGCGGGGCAAACCCTGCTTGCGAGCATTACCGAAACCGGTGGATGGGACAAGGTACAAACCGTGAAGATGGGCAAGATCCGCTTCGACGCTCCCGGTGTGTACCACATTGTGCTCAGGCCTGCGGACGTCGAAAACTGGAAGGCGGTCAACGTATGGCGGATTCAACTCGCGCGGATTCCTTGAAAAGCGGGATCTCCGGGCTGAAAACTATTTCCTCTCGGCTTCGCCCGTCATGGGCACGAAGCTGACGGGGATGATCTTTTCCCGTTCGTAATCATCTCCTCTCCGCGTGATCCGGACCAGCTCCTGGAAGAACCCCCCCACCGGGATCACGAGCAGGCCGCCTTCTTTGAGCTGTGCCAGAAGCGGCTCCGGAATATGATCGGGCGCGGCCGTGACCATGATCGCGTCAAAAGGGGCATGTTCGGGCCATCCCCTGTAGCCGTCCCCGCACCGGAGCGTGATGTTGCCGTATCCCATGGTATTGAGGAGTTTCCCGGATCTCTCGGCGAGGCTCTCCTTGATTTCGATCGAGTAGAGATCCACTCCCATCTCGGCGAGTACTGCTGCCTGGTATCCTGACCCTGTCCCCACTTCGAGAACCCTCTCACGCCCATCGATCCGCAACAGTTCGGTCATGAGCGCCACGATGTAAGGCTGGGAGATGGTCTGCCCCACGCCGATGGGCAGGGGGCGGTCAGCGTAGGCCAGAGCCTTGTATGGTTCGGGCACGAACAGGTGTCGCGGCACGGTTCGCATTGCGTCGAGAACGAGCGGATCGGAAACTCCGCGCGCTTCGATCTGGCCGGTGACCATTTTTTCCCGTTCTTTGGAGCGTTCGTTCCAGAAGGAGCCTTTGCGAACGGGGGGGGTATCAATCGGCTTGGACGCCTGCGTCTCGCTTCTTGTACAGGAGAACAACAGGAGCACTACAGTGACAAGGAAGATCGATGCAAAGCATGGAGCTCTTTCGAAAGGCCGGATTGTTGGGCTTTTTCGTATCGTCATCGGGCTGTCCTCCGGCGTTCAATGATACAACACGGGGGAAGATTTGGGAATACAAGTTTTAATTTGACTTCTCCGGAAACGTCGATCGAGGCGCTCTTCGCAGACGCTCCTGAGCTTGAAAAAAAACCTGTGGAGCAGATGCATGAGATCACCCTGTACAAACATGTTTCAACACTGTACCGGATCGCCCGCCTTCACAGCCTGCTCGACGAAAAGGACATGGCGTATGACCGGCTGAAGGAGGCAGCTGACGCCGGCTTCTGGCACGTGCGCTTCATGATGCAAAAAAACGATGACTTCAAGAACATGCGCAACGAGGAACGGTTCAAGAAGATGATGCGAAGCGCCTACCTGAAAAGCTGCATCTGGATGCTGGAGCGTCCGGATCGGGCGGAGTTCCAGATGCCCGACAAGGTTATGGCGGCTCTCGACCTCGAACCGGTCAAAGCGCACGGTTTTCTCCCTGAACAGTGCTTCGTGGAGTTCAAGACCAAGTAGCAGATTTTTAGTTCGAAATACTGAGTCAGGATTATTTCATATACCCCGGCTGCCGCAACCGCTTCATCTCATTTTCAGGGATTTCCACGCCCTCCCGGTACGCTTCCCGAAACAGCATGGAAAAGCCGGGCTAATTGGTTCCTAAACGTGACCGGCGTGGGCGGTTCGCGAACCGCCCCTGCTGAGGATCGCCGATAAGGATGAACGCCGCCCAGTAGTAAGGATGCGCGAAGGGACGCTGAGCTATGGTGCGAACAAACGGCAGCAGACTGCGGCGTTACATGTAACCCAATGCCTCAAGCTCCTTTACTGTTTCGGGATCCAGTTCAACCTCTTTTCTCTCTCCTGCGCGCGCCGGAGACTGAAGCAGCTGCAGCAGGTGCTTTTTGAAAGCCTCTCTCTCTTTGCTCTTCTCTCCTGCGATGTTACTCATCTCAAAAGGATCAGCATCGAGGTCAAAGAACTCATCAGGATGTTTTGAGTGATAGATAAACTTGCTCTTGAGGCTTTGTAGAGAATACAGCTCGCCGTCTTCCCAGTCCTCCCGCCAGCTCTTGGAGCCTTTTGGCCTTCGTTCCGAAAAAGAATGCTGCGTCTCTTTGAAACCTCCCGGATTGCTCATCAAAAGCGGAGCAAGGGAAGTTCCTTCCGTGTGGCGTCCTTCAGCGATGGGTTTTCTCATGAGATCGGCCAGCGTGGGGAAGATATCAACGGTGCGGGCAAGCTGCGGAAAACGCTCCGATTCAAAAGGCGCAGAGGTAAAGTGAAACAACATCGGTATCGACAGCATTTCGTTGTATATAAACTCGCCATGGCCCATGTAATCATGATTCCCAAGACCTTCTCCATGATCGGAGCAAATGAGCCAAAGGGCGTTTTTGTTCAACCCTTTCTGATTCATGTAGCCATAAAGGCGCCTGGTCTGATCATCGACAAAACGGAGCAGCGCATCATAATCATTAATCGCTTTAAAAAACTCCTTCCTGGATCCGTAGGAGGCTAGGGGGATGTTGTGTTGTGTTGTAATAAACTTTTCCAAGGCGTCATCCCCGGAGGCTTGCATCTCATTTAGATATGTTTCCGGGATATCCTTCTCAAGGTTCCACTGATGAACGTCATACAAATGTACCCAGAGAAAAAACTTGTTAACCCCTTCGTTATCATCCAACCACTCGATCACCCTGTCTACATTTCCTTCAGCATTCAAATACCAGACTTTGTCCATGGCATTTGACACTTTGACGTTGTACTTCGGCGGAAGCTTGTCAAAACCGACTTTTCCCCGCATAAACTTGACCGCTGGAAAGGCAGCGGTTTCGTAGCCTAGCGCGTTAAAATAATCCTGCATCGTGTACAGGTCTTCATTCAGGGATCCGCTGTTTTCCAGAAGCCCGTGCTGAAAAGGGAAGAGAGAGGTAAACATGGATGCATGGGCAGGCGAGGTGTGTGGAACCGCGGTAAAAACGTTCGTGAAAAGAGCACCGGAAGCCGCAAGAGAATCAAAAAAAGGAGTGGTATCCCGCGGATATCCATAACTTCCCACGTGATCCGATCGAAGAGTATCAATCGTTATAAAAACTATCTTATCCGGCACAGGAAGATCACGCTTTCGGCTCAAAAGCTCGGTTATTTCTGTCAAATAAAAGCCTGACACAAGCACAACTGCAATTGCAGCGACCAAAAAACATACAACCGTCCGTTTTTTCATATCGATTACCCACGCTTTCCTTCTCTTCATCTCTTCAAACTTCAAACTTCAAACTTCAATATCCAAGAGCCCTTAGGCGCTTCTCGCTCTCTTCTGAAAGCTGATGCCTCATCACATCGCCCTTGTCAAGGGCTTCATACCACTCCTTTACAAGGGCCGCGTACCTTTGAGCCGCCTCAGGGCTTTTAGCGGCGAGGTTGTGTTCCATATCCGGATCACGGACGATGTCGTACAGAAACATTGTGCCCTTGGGGATAGGGAGCTGCCTCTCCCAAGGGCTCCCGTCATCACCAATGCCCACTTCGAGGCCCAGCTTGAATCCGTCGTCCACCGTTAAAATGAAGAAATGCCGATCATCCCTGGTGGCCACCTGCTTCAGCTCAGCATGCTCAAACCACAGCCTCCTGTTCTTTCCTACGGCCCCTCCTGCAACGTCGAGAAGGTTCACGCCGCGCACCCCCGGTACGGGATCAAGGCCACAGACAGCCGCGATGGTAGGCGCTATGTCCAGGGTGCTGACAGGTGTAGAAATATCCAGGCCCCGCGGCCCGGCGGGCACCCTGAGGACCAGTGGAACCCTGAGCTGTTGATGGAAGATTCCCACGTGGTTGTACCAGACACCGTGCTCCCCAAGCGATTCCCCGTGATCCGCTGCAAGCGCCACAACCGTGTTGTCGAGAAGCCCGTTTTGCTTCATGGAATCGAGAAGCTGTCCCACGAGCCGGTCGCAGTAGTACACTCCGGCGCCGTACAAATGCTTCACGTGCTCGTGGTTCGTTATCCCGGCAAGCCACCTTCTGTTCGGGTTGGAGTCCATGTCAAACACAGGAACCGTCCGCGGATCCCCTTCCCGTGGCGGGGCTTTGAAACCTTGTTTTTCGGAGTACTCTTCTATTGCCTCATTCGGAGGGCTGTACGGTATGTGCGGATCGAAAAGGTGCACCCACAGGAAAAACGGTCTTCTCCCATCCCGGCTCCACTCATCAATCCACTCCCGGACAACGGAAACCGTGTTCTTCCCATCGAGCGAGCTCGCTTCGTTCGCCTGAAGGAAGCGGTCGAATCCCTGCCCGAAACCGATGCCGGCCTGAATGTGCGGCACGCTCACGGCCGCGGCGGTATGATAACCCGCCTGTCTGAACCTCTCGGCGAGCGTTATGTTCTCCGGGCTGAGAAAGGTGCGGTTGTCCACAGCACCGTGTTCGCCCACGTATCGGCCGGTGAGAATCGACGCGTGCGAAGGGAGTGTCGAGTTGCAGTTGGACCAGGCGCTGCTGAAAACGATGCCATCCTTTCCAAGCGCGGCGATACAAGGAGCAGCGTTGCCGTCACTCGCGAAGTCCGCCCTTGTCGTGTCCATGGTGATGAGAAGAACGTCCTTTCGCGCCGGCTCATCAACGCACCCAAGAACCAGCGGTTCACCAAAAAGGCACCGCGTCTCTTCCGGAGCCTTTGACGCATCGATCTTACCGGCGCGGCCAAGGCCCGCCATTCTGAACTCGACCCGGCTGCCGGAGTACTGCGAAAGATCGGCGCGAATCGCCTGCCACCCGTCCTCGGGCACAACAGTCCTCGCGGCCGCCCTTTCCCACGATCCGCCTTGTGCACGGACATCCAGCACGAACCGCGCGCAGCCTGAGCGATCGCAGGGCAGGGCAGCGACCCAGGCGAGGAAACGGGCACCGGAATTGACAAAACAGCCGGCATGAAGCGGAACGCCGAAATCAGCAGGCCATGCGCGCTTTGCCACGAGATTGATCTCGATCAGGCCGCCGTCACCGCTGCCCTCTCCAAGCGGCTCGAACCCCGCGCAAAACCCAACCTTGACCAGCCGGAGCGCGTGGATTATGAACCCCTTTGTTACATTTCGCGAATCGCAGGCAGGATGAAGCTGGAGCCCATCCAATTCGCCGGACCAGCCCGCCTCGGCTGCCATGTAAAAACGCACGGTCTGCACATCCCAGGAGCCTGCCACGTTCTTGAACACCTTGTGAACACCGGTTCCCGAGCTCCATTGAAACGCGGCCACGGAACCGGTCGGCTGGACAACATCCATCTCAACGCAGTTCACCTCTCCGGCTGACACCGGTTTTTGATACACGATCCGCACAGGTCCCTTTTCAGCATGCTCGCGCATTAACATGACGCCGTTTTTTTCCGGGGTTGGAAGGCTCCTTGCGTTTTCGATCCGCCAGAGAAGGTCCCCTGCACTCTTGGCTTTCAGCTGGAGGCTATCGACCACCCGCCTGGACGATGACAGAACGGCTGATGAAGACCTTCCGTCCGCAAGCCTTGGGTCGAGATGCGTCAGGAGCACGCCGGGCTGCCTCGTGTCACCGCACCCGGTCTGTGTTATCACAAGCAGTGCGGATACAAGGGGCATGAACAGGGCGTATGGCAGCTGTTTCGGTTTCATGGCCGCGTTCCTGTGGTCCTTCATCAATCCTATATTCAAGCAGTTTAGCCTGGCCCACATATTTCATCCTATTCGTCGCGAGGTGTCACGGTAACAGCGATGCTACAGCGCGGAGATAAGATGACAAAGACAATTTCCCCTGCTTACCGAAGGGCATCCGCTTCCTTTCATTTTAACCCGCTTATTTCATACTCTTCGCCGCGAGGTGCACACCACCGGAAATAATATCGTTTTTCGTCAAAGCTTGCTGGAATGGGTAAACATGGTTATATACACTCTTATGTAAAACAGGCGGTGTTTTATTCCGCAATAGAACCCGGCTCACGAAAAGAACCCCTGTAGACGGATTCACCTTTCCGAATCCGAGCGCCCTGGAGATACAGATGGAAAGAATATATATCACCGGCTGCGGCATGGCCATGGCAAGCAACGAGATCACAAACGATATGCTCTGCGACATGTTCCCTGCGCTTGCCACTTCCCACGAATGGATGGTAAAAAACGTGGGAGTCAAAAAGAGATTCCTGGCCGATTCTCAGGAAACTCTCGTGGACTTCCTGGTAAGGGCCGGCATAGAGGCAATCGAGAGTTCCGGTGTCAAAAAAATTGACAGGCTGATCGTCGGATCCAACACGCAGGCACAGCAGTTCCCGGCCGCGGCCAGCGAGGTGGCAAAGCGTCTGGAAAACTCGGTCGATCTTTCCTCGTGCTGGTGCCTCGACATACAAAACGGGTGCCCGGCAGGCATGGCAGCCATGACGCTTGGAGCGGATGCGATCAGCGCCGGCCAGGCGGAAACAGTGCTCGCCCTGGGCGGGGATATAACATCAAGAATGGTGGACTGGTTCAGCAGGAACACGAGCCTGCTCCTTGGCGACGGCAGCTCAGCCTTTGTACTCACAAACGAGAAACATTCGGGGAGCGGAGCGGTTTCAATTTCCTTGCTCTCCCACTGGGAGCAGACCGACTACGAGAGCTCCGATATCATGCACATGCCATCAAGCCTCTCGGACTTTTCGCCGTTCGACATCTCGCGCAAGACCAGGGATGCGGCCAAGAAAGCTGTCCGTCGCATCACGGGCCAGGACACGATCCCAGCGAAGATCTCCAAGGAAACCGCTGAAAAGCTCGCAGAGGCGGCAGAGGAGCTGAGGAAGATGGCGTTCCCGCCGGACGGCAAGCTGCCCTACACGAAAGAGCGGAATCCGTATTTCATGATGGCGGGCGCTGAAGTGCTGGAAAAGATCCGGCGGATCGTGCCTGACTGCGGTTACCTGCCCGCGCTGAGGAAAGCGGGGCTGGGCCTGGATATCCTCGAAAAACACGATCTTCTCGATGTTAACAAGGTCTCAGATATCCCCAGGAATATCAAGAAAGAGGTTCTCAGCGAGCTTTCCAGGCGTTTCGACCTTCTCATCCCGCATCAGGCAAACATGAGGGGGCACCATAACCTTTCCACGGCCCTGAGGGTCCCCATGACAAAGATCTACTCCAACATCGCGGAGTACGCGAACACCTCGGGCGGGGCTGCCGGGATCGCCTTGTACGAGGCGCTACGGAAACCGATCCGCTATCAGACGATCCGCGGCAACATCGAGGATATCGAAGTGCCCGGTTTCGAGAAGGGGAATAAAGCCGTGATGGTTTCTTTTGGATCCGGAACCAACGTGGTGTTCATGGTGCTGGAGCGATTGAAATAAGATAGATAGCGGTTCGTTTGCATGGTTCGCGAACCACCCCTACATATTAATATCCGGGCCGGTGTCGTCGGCCCTGGCCTTGCAGCAATCCCAGAACATGTAGGCGCAGAGCCCCATGAACATGACCAGGCCGAGCCAGTTGCTGAACCTGGCCAGCCATTCCGGGTCGACACCGTTTTCAACGAACCTCCTGCTCAGGTCGATAAACGGCATGACCACGCCGACCACCTCCGTTTTGCCGCTCACCAGCACCTCCTTGCCGAACGCCCACTGGTCGATAAGCTTGATAAAGCCGATGAGCACATCGGTGAACGCGGCGCCTGCCACGAGACCCGAGGCGATGAGGATGCCCTTGTTCTTGCGCGCTCGGGCAAGGGCCTCGCTATTTGCGGTCTTGTTCAAGAGAAGCGCAACGAACGCACCGAGCAAAATCGGGGTGTTGATCTCCATGGGCAGGTACATGCCGAGCGCGAACGCAAGCGCTGAAACGCCGACCAGCTCCACCAGTAGCGCCATCACAACGCCCACCCCGTAAAGCAGCCACGGCACCTCGCCCGTACCGATAAAGCTCTTGAGCGCGCTAGCCATCATGTTCGCCTGGGGAGCCGCCAGAGCCCCCTCGCCCGTGAACCCGTACGCGGTGTTCAGGATCATGATTGTGCCGGTGACAGCAACCGAACCCAGCAGCGAGGCGATGATCGCGCTCCAGCAGATCTTCCGCGGACTCGCGCCAAGCCAGAACCCGAGCTTGAACTCGGTCACAAGCGTGCCTGCCATGGACAGCGCTGTGCACACCACTCCGCCAACGAGCAGCACCGCGAGCATGCCCCCGTCACCCTGGGGAAGCCCGGCAGCCAGCAGGAACACGGCAGTGATTATTATGGTGGTTACCGTCATCCCGGAAATCGGTGTCACCGAGATCATTGCGATGGCCCAGGCTGACACGGTGGTGAACAGGAACGATATGCCCAGCGCGAGAACAACCGAGATGAAGGTGAGCCAGGTCGCATCCTCCATGCTGTTGAACACGCAGAACCTGAAGTATACTGCCATGCCGATCGTTACAAAAAGCCCGAGAATAAGAAGACCCGGGTAACTCACATCCTCGTCGGTCCGGTCAACCTTGCCGGCCGCATCGCCTTTCGACTTGAAAAGCCCTCCGATCGCCTGGGTGAGCGCTGTGTAGATCACCTTGCTCATCTTGAGGATGGAAAGAAGCCCCGCGGTGAAGATGCCGCCTATCCCGATGACGCGCGGGATCTCGTGCCAGATGTCGTTCGCCGAGGTCGAGGCAATCTCGGGGTTCAGCGTCTGAAGCTGCTCGATCGGCATCCTGCTCAAGAGCGGAACGATCACGAAGTAGGAAAGGAACGAGCCCGCGCAGATGATGGACGCGTACCTCAACCCGATGATGAACCCGAGTCCCAGGTAGTAGGCGCCCGTGCCCATCGAAAAAACGGCCTTGATCTTGTTTGTCAGTGTATCGAAAAGCCCCGTGTCGATCGCAAGGCCCTCAACCGCCTCTTTGCCTGCCGACTTGAGGCGCACGATACCAGTGGTGAAGTTGTCCGGAAAAAGCTTCAGCCCCATGGAAATGAAGTTGTAGGCCATCGCCAGGAAAAGCGAATAGAGCAGGATCCAGCCCTGCTTCTCCCCGCCTTCGGCGCCCGATACCAGGATCTCGTTGGTGGCGGTCCCCTCCGGAAACGGCAGCTTCCCGTGCATCTGCTTCACGAAGTAGCGGCGAAACGGGACCAGGAAGACCACTCCAAGGATCGCGCCGAAAAACGGCACTAGAAAAATCTGCAGAAAGAGCTCCGGCGTGGTGATGCCGAGGTTTCCGTGCAGGTTCAGGATGTAGATGGCCGGCATGGTGAAGCATGTACCGCCGGCAACGATGCCGGAGGTGGTGCCTATTGCCAGGATGTTGACGTTCTCCAGAAGCGAGCTCCTGCGATGACCCCACTTGATGAGCATGCCGGAAAGCCAGATGGCGAGGATCGAGATCGGTATGGCTGTCTCGATGGCCTGGCCTATCTTCAGCGCCAGGAGCGTTGCAGCCATGGCAAAGAACACGTTCATGAGGACACCGAACATGATCGACCTCGTGGTGATCTCCGGCGCATTCACATCCGGAGGAACCATGGAGGTGTAGCTCTCGCCCTCCTTCAGCTCCCTGTACGCGTTCTCAGGCAGTTTCTTCGCGATCTTGGATTGCCACTCATCAGCCATGGGAAGTTCCTTTCAACCTTGTTTACAGGTGCCTGTAAAAACTGCCCTGCATGAACATTTCATGGAGCCCTGTCAACAAGCACAAGCGCGCACTTGAACAGAATGCGAACCACCCCTGAAAAATATCGAATAGAAAACAGAAATTCAATTGAAGCTTCGAATCCTCGCTTATATATCTTGTCCGCATGCTCTGGTTTGAGTACCGTCCTTTGGAAAATCGGAGGCAGGCAATGGATATCAACGAAAAGGATCAGGAAACCAAAAAGTGGGTGGAAACCGGGACAGTGCTGCTAGTGGATGACGAGAAAGCTATCCTGAACATTGGGGAGTTGATGGTGAGAACCGCAGGCTTTACGGTGCTCACCGCATCTTGCGGCGAGGAAGCTGTAAGGCTTTTCAGGAAGCACAGCCATGAAATCGTTTGCGTGGTGCTCGACATGACCATGCCGCGTAAAGACGGCGAGGAAACCTTCCACGAACTCCGGAGCATCCGCCCTGACATCAGGGTGCTCATATCCAGCGGCTACAACGAGCAGGAGGTGAGCAGGAGCTTCATCGACGAGAAACCCTTCGGCTACATCCAGAAACCTTACGACAAACAGACGCTCCTGGCCAAGGTGCGGGAGGTTTTGGAGGAGTGACGCGCGTGGCGGTAGACGGTGGGACGTGCAGGCACGGGGGCACGCTCTTACAAGCTCTGCTACATGTTTACATTCATCGCGAATGAACCGGAGCATCCGTCGTGGTTTCGCTGACGGCGCCTCCCTGGAGGGCGGCACTCTGTTGCCGCCTCTTCTCTTCCGGCGTCGACGGAGCGACGCCCTCCATTGTTCAACCGGTATTTGTCATTTCCTCTGGAGGGCGGCACTCTGTTGCCGCCTCTTCTCTTCCGGCGCCGACGGAGCGACGCCCTCCATTGTTCAACCGGTATTTGTCATTTCCGCTGGAGGGCGGACTCTGTTGCCACCTCTTCTCTTCCGGCGTCGACGGAGCGACGCCCTCCATTTCCGTTCGTTCCTTTTTACCCGAAACACAAGACAACTCCACCTTCCAGTGTAACCACGATGCGGCCTCCGCCGTCCAGCGCAAGACCCCACGGAACCGGGGCTGCGGGCAGGGGTTGGGTCCAGAGTATCCGGCCGCTATCGATATCGAGGGCGTGGAGGTTCGAGCGGGTGGCAACAACCACCGCGTTCCTGCCGATTGCAACGGCAACGCTTCCCTCGAAGGCGTCGGACCAGACAGGTTCGACGCCGGGAAGATCAAGCGCTCCCCAATTGTAGGAGAACCACCCCTGTTCGCTGCGGTCGGCAACGCATGCGCTCAAAAGCTCCCTTTCTATGCGAGGGTAGCACAACAGCTCGTGGTTGTTCATCCACAGGATATCCCTGTCCCTGCCGCGGTCCTTGCCCCCGAGGCCCCCCTTTACCGGCGCCACCAGCAGTTTGTTGAAAACATCGCTGTCGTATACCACATGCGCCGGATTCGCGTAGTACGGCCTCCCGCAAGCCACGACCTCATCCCCGATCAGGAAAAGCTCCCTTCCGCGCGATCCCTTGGCCGTGCACTCGCTGAGTTGCTCAGCGCTGTTCAGGCATCTTCCGTCCGTGATGTCGTACACCGCGGGAGAGACCGCGTTGCCCCCGGCAAGGTATAGCTTTCCCGCATGAAGCAGCAGGTGCCCTTGCACGCCAACACCGGTTCGCGCTTCCCTGTCCAGATGTCCTGAAGTGCTGTTCTGCCACTTGATCGCTCCGGTCTCGGCATCCAGCGCGAAAAGATGCACCCCGTCGAAGTTGTTTATGCCGGCCGCCGCGTAAGCCACACCATCCTCAACGAGCACTCCGCTTGCCACGGGCCAGGTGGATAGCAGCTCGCCGTAGACCGGGATCTTCCGTTCCTCGGGCGCTGCGCGAAAACGCCACGAAAGCTGTCCGGTCCGGGCATCGAAAGAGTAGATCCATCCGTCGCCCGACCCCACTAAAGCGCGGCCGTTCCGGATCGTGGGCGGAATGCGCACCGCACCACCGGTAAAGGCGCGCCATTGCTCCCGGCCTGTTGATGCGTCCAGGCACAGCACATCACCCCGGCTCCCGCTCAGGAAAACAAGGCCGCACGCGGCAGTGGGTGCGGTGGGCCGGAAGCTGTGCTCCGGCGCGACTCTCCAAAGCTGACCGCATTCTTTCGGCACCGACGCCTCGGTGGAAGCGGTGCAGCTGTTGTTCGCGCGGAAAGCGGGCCAGTCAGCCGCTCCTGCCGCTTTCAGCCTTTTGCCGGCCGCACCGCGCACATTCATTTTCCGTGCAAATTTCTCCAGGCGCTCGGCTTCATCAGCTTGGGCATAAAAATCGAACCCCTCCCCCGCAGGCCCGAGGCAGGTGACCCCGTAAATGGAAAGGTTGCAGTCGCAGACTGACGGCCACCAGTACAGGAGCCCGTTCGCGATCATCACGCCGTCCTGGCACTGTGCGCGCATGGGCGATATCCATTGGGGCTGAAGGCTCTCGATGTCGAGCCTGACCGATCCGCCCGCAGCCCTGAAAAAGATCGCGTCCGCCGAGCCTGAGGGCCTAGAGCACGCGCGCCTGCCTATCCCTATCTGCTCCAGCACATCGCCTGTCATCGGATCAAACAGCGTGCTCATGTGCGTGCCCCACGGCCCGCTTATCCCGTAAAGCCCTTCGTCCCTCAGCACGAGCTGGAAGTTGTCGTACGCATTCTCCCAGAGCACCCGGCCGTCCTTTGCGGAAACCGCGAGCAGCTTGCCCACCTGCGGCCCTGAAAAGTAGAGCGCGTCATCGCTGCACTTGAGGTATGCGGCTGTCCGCCAGTTCGTGCTCCACCCCTGCCGTTTCAGGTGCGGGCCTAAAGCCTCGAAAAGCCCGAGCTCATCCCCGGGCTCAAACAGCCGCGAACCAGCGAAACTAACGTGCAGCTCGGCCTCGTCCGTGCTCCCGTCCGAATAGCGGGCTTTAACCCTCACAAGGTACGCTTTTCCCGTGTCCTCGTACGTGTGCTCCCGCGGTAAAAAGCCCTCTTCCCCGGGCGAGCCGTCTTCCCAATCCCATTCGAACGGGGCCTCTGGAAAACGGGTATCCACGCCGTTGATCCGCACCACCCCGGTTTTCCGATCGATTGACTCGAGCCTGAGCGAAAGCGTTGACCGCTCAGCCTCTTCGTTTTCAGGAAGCTCTTCGGCCGCACTCTTTCGCCACAACTGCTCGCCGGTCCCCGCGTCGAGGCAGGCCAGGTACCCGCTCGGCCTGAACAGGTAGAGCCTGCCTCCTTTCATGCAGAGCGCCCTGCTGTCAACGGGCTCATCCTCGCGATGACTCCACAGAAGCTCGTGCGATTCAGCATCATAAGCGACCACGGTCCTTCCGAATCCCCACGGGTTTTCAGGAGCGTTGAATCCCTCGGAGATGTCATCCCACGGCCACCCATGCGTTTCCCTTTTGTGCCGCTTTACCGGGTCCCTGAACTCGTCCTCCCCCACAAGCGCGTAAAGCACCCCTTCTTCGAGAGCCATCCACTTCCAGAAGGCGCCGCCCGCGATACCTTCCGGCACGCGTATCTCACCCTTGAGCGCCCCTGTCGCTGCATCGATCTTCTTGCACGACTCGTCATCCCCCAGGAAAACCGTATCCGGCGTTGCGATGATGGTGCTGCGGTGCACCATGATCCCCGGCTTCAGGGCGCGAGTCCACAGAAGCGCGCCGTTGTACCCGTTGAACGCAGCAAGCACGTTAAGCCACGGCTCCTCACGTGCCTTGAACGCGACATGACCGAAGGCCTTAAACACGCGCCCGCAAGACGCCACAGCGACCTGGGGAACGGGTGCGTAGCGCGGATCAGCAAGAAACTGGGTAAGGTACGGGGCACGAGCCAGAAGATCGCCGGACTGGGGGTTGTTGTCAGGACCGTGAAAGGGATGGCTCCAGTCGTCAGCGCCTTCGAGCGCAGGTTTTTCAAGGACATTGTCGCCCAGAAAAGCCATCCCTCCCGGGCGGAGCACGCGAAGCGCCTCAGCATCGGGCAGCTCTTCGGCCTGTCCCGCAACAACCAGGAAATCGGTCAGATTGTCAGCAAGATGAATCCGCGAGAGATCACCCTTTTCCACGAAAACCCTGGTCCCGTACAGCCCGGCAGAGTCAACTATGCGGCAGAAGCGTGCAAGAGCCGCTTCCCCCTTGACCTGCAAATACACGAGAAACTCGCTTCTGCGCGCGAGCTCCAGGGAAAGCCCTGTTGCGAACTCTTGCACAGCCGAGCCCGCATTCTCCCCTGCTACAACAGCACATATCCCGCGGTCCACGCCGGCCAAGTCAAGGACCCGCTCCGCCGCGGCAGCGGGATCATCCGATCCGCTTAACGTGAAGCCTGACAGCGCGGGACTCCGCCCGGCAGACACGAAAAAGAGCAGCGTGAGGGTAAGCAGGCCTGCGATGATCACAACTATGTTCTTCATGCCTCTTTTGTCCCCTTTACAGTATATAGGAGTCCGTTGAAAAAGTGCTTCGGAAGCGAGGCCGAGTCATTTTGCCCGAGGTCAAGGCGCGAGACTGCAGGCGAATCAGTGGATTCGTTGAGGATCTCGCAACGCAGAGATCGGGCAAAAGGGCCGGCCGTAGCCGATCTGACTTTTTCAACGGGCTCATAGGTCACTTTTCGGTTCGTGATTCCACCCAGCGGTTCCGGGCCATATCAAGAGCGCGGTATCTCCAGTCAAACCAAGGCTGGAAGGATCTCCGGCACATAGAGAAACAACCATCTCAATGAAGCTCGACGGATCCAGCACCGATCTGTTCGAGTCGTACAGCTTCCTCAACCGGTCCAAGGCATCAATCGCGATGCGGGCCGCGTCCACGCGGGTCTTGTCCTTCAGGATAAGCCGCAGGTTGCCGTCGATAGCGCTGCAAGCTTCAACAACCTCTCCATGATCCAGGCTCATAATCATCCTCACCAATTAAAGTACAGCTATCCACCAGCCCGGACATGAGAAATTATAATTTTTCCCCTGAAGAACGCACCACAAAAAGAACCCGCACAAGATACCGAGACAAAACCGGGAGTGGCCTTTCCCTGCTTTTTCCTCTATCATTGGCAGAGGGGAAGAACAACAACAGGAAGGAACAGGCATGAAACGAGGATGCGCAGTGCTCATGCTGGCAGCGGCAGCGGCTCTTGTAACGTGCGGGTGCGAAGGGGAGCCCCCCCCCGTGAAGCAGGAGTGGACACAGTTCAAGTTCGATGCTTTGCATTCCGGCAACGTGCCGGACAGAACGGTTTCCACCACGGAAAGCAAGGCCGGGCCAGGTCAGCTCGGGCTTGCCAAGGCTGTCCCGCTCACCGACGCGGTGTACACATCGCCTGTTGTGGCGGGCAGCCGCGTGTTCGTACTGGACGGCTCGGGCACGGTGTTCTGCTTCGACGCGGCAACGCTCGATCCGGTTTGGAAGAGAAAAACCCGGGGCGGGACCAGGAACTGCAACAATGTCTCATCCCCGGCCTTCGTGGACGGGTACATTCACTTCGGCACAACCTCGGGCTTCTACTACGTGCTCGACGCTGATGACGGATCTGTTGTGAAGGAAATCTCACTGGATGAGCCGGTCTTCTCAGCGCCGGTCGTGGGAGCGGACAACAGGGTCTACTTCGCCACCCTCGGATCCCGCGTCTATGCAGTGGATCCCAAGGGCACGATCGCCTGGGAATGGGACTTCGTGCGCGAGGTACTCGTGTTCGAGCACGATCGTTTCAGCGGCGAGACGTGGGCAAAGCGCAAAAAAAGAGTGACCTGGAGGGAGCAGTTCTGCTGCTCCAGAAACATCGCGCTTCACAAGAAAACACTGGTCATACCCGCGGGCGGATCGATCGTGTGGCTCGAGGACGCGGGCGATCATCCCGAGCTTACACAGGTTTACGCGCCCAAAGAGAGCCCTTCAACACTGGGGCTCAGCCTGGATCCCGGGGGCAGGGTGTACAGGCAGTGGTACCGCAGGGACAACACCGGCGCCGTGGAGGTTCTTTCATTGAACGGCGACGAGGTTGAAGTATCAACCGTGAACGGAACCGACACAAGCTACAAGGGGGCCGGCAGCATGAGCTTCTCCTCCGTGTCGATCCGCGCAAGAAGCGTTTACCGATGCCGCCCTGAAAGCGGGGCCGGGTTCATGGAGCACGTCCAAGGCGCACCCGCAGTGCTGCTGGGAGGAGCCCTTTCGATCACCCCGCCGGTCCTCGTCAAAAACATGGGGATCTTCGGAGGGCTCGACGGGAAGCTCTACATTGTCCCTCTTTCAGGCGAAGCAGGCGAGAGGCAAGCCGCATGGTCGTTCGAGACCGCTTTCAAGAAGGCGATAATTGCGCCGCCCGCGGTGTGCGACGGAAGGGTGTACTTCGGGTGCGAGGACGGGTACCTGTACGTGCTCGCCCCGGGCAAGAGCGCGCCTCTTCCGACAAAGAGCCTGGAGCTGCACAAGATAAGGAGCCCCCTCACCGGAAAACTCACATCGCCCGAGCACGACTGGCACACCAACTTCGGGAACATGGCCAACACCAACACGAACAGCCAGGGCATTGAGCCTCCTTTCAGGATTAAATGGATCCGCAGGTTCGAGGGCACGGTTAAGCACTTCTCCGTGTGCGGCGGAGGGCGCATGTACACGCACACCGCGGAAGGCCAGATATTCGCGGTAGAGCAGGAAACGGGCCGCATGCTCTGGCGCACCTCATACCCCGGCGTGCATGTCTCGTACACGGCGCCGCTTTACTCCAGCGAGCGGCTCTACATCCCCCAGGCCGGGCTCGAGGAGTGTTTCGTGAGGTGCCTCGACGCGGGCACGGGCCGCCTGATCTGGGAGGCGCCGTTCACAGGGTCGCCGAGCTGGAACAGGCAGCAGCCCCCCATCATCCACAAGGGCCTTGTCATCTACCTGTTCAGCACGGGAAAGTACACGCCGAAAGAGTGGCTTTTCGAGCACCAGAACACCTTCGGCTTCCCGGACGACCAGAAGCCGATTCTCAAGGCATGGAACGCGGAAACGGGTGAAGAGGCATGGGCAATCGATTTCTCCGAGTACGGAACAGGAGGTGATGACGCGGGCATGTGCCTGATGGATGAAACGCTTTTTTACTCCTGTTACTTCGGAGATTGCGAGCCCATGGGCGTGACCGCGGCCGTGGATCCCGCTTCCGGAAAGGTGCTCTGGATCAACGACAAACACGCGGTGCATGCCGGATGCGCTGTCTCCGGAAAGGACGGCAGGCTTTACCTCGGGGGGTACAGCCACGTTGAAACCGGGGAAAACCCGGAAGAGAAGATCAACCGGGTATTCTGCCTGGACGCGGGCAACGGCTCGCTGGTGTGGAAGTCCGAGCCGGTGCGGCGCGCCATCCATGTTATCACCATCCGCGACAGCACGCTTTTCACGCACGCCCAGTACAAGGAAAGCTACCTGCTCGACCGCGCCACGGGCAAGATCCTTTCCACATTCGAGAAGGGGTACCACTGCACCCGGTTCACCGTATCTGAACCGTGGCTCCTCGGCGCGAACATGGACATCTACGACCTCGACTCCTCCTTCGCGCTCACATCCACGGGGCCCGCCCTGGATGTGCTTCTCTGCGTTGGCGCGTTCGCATCCAACGGCCGCATCTTCTTCACGACCAACGGGGGCGGGCTGCAATGCTCGATGCTCTGCGGCGAAGAGGCGCAACAGCTTTCAGATCGGGAAAGCGGATAAGTAATTTTAAAGCGATTTTACCAACGACCGCAAGTATCCCAATCAAAAAGACCACGACATCCTCTATCGAACCGAGGTGGAGGAACCCGTTTCCATCCTTTTATAGCTTTCTATCCGGGAAAATAACCACCCATAGTCCGGGCCTAGCCCCTTTCGCCTGAACTCGAGCGGCCCAGTGGCATGGGAATAACAGCGATTTTCATCTGGGGTGTTTTCTTTGAGTCAGTCAGCCGACTTCCCGCCGGAAAAAAGGAGATGCTAACGAGTGGCCGAAGGTCCCGCTCTCAAAAAACGGTAATCCGCCGACTCCGGGTTCGTGGATTCGAATCCCACCCTCCCCGCCAACACCAATACAATTAGCCGTTTTGCAAGTAGTTTCCATCATACCCATTGATTATTGGATGTTTATACCTGCTCTATACGACTTCCTTCCCAAAGGGCATGAACGACAAGGCCGTCAATTTCATGTGTTGTATCGCAAACGGAATACCAACGACAGTAATTGCGCATAAGATTGCAAAAGCGAGATGGGTTAACGCAATCCAAATACCACCGATCAAGATCCAGATTATATTCATCACTGTGTAAAGTAATCCTGTTGAATTTGTCGAGTGACGAACCTCTTTCCCGAAAGGCAACAGTGCAAGAGAAGAAAGCTTGATGCACTGAATTCCAAAAGGGATTCCGATGATAGTCACACAGAGAAGAAAACCGCTAAGAAGGTACTCAATAAAAAGGAAAATACCTCCACCCAGGATGATCCACAGGACGTTACCGAGCAGGCTCATACTTTTAACCTTAATATTTTTCCTAATCATTCAAATACAAGCGAAGAGTCGAGCTTCTAAATAACGGTTTTAAATTAAATATGCTTTAAATATTAATCGATCTTAGCGGATAAGCAAATCAAATGCGATTTTGACCAGCCATATAAAGTACCACCTTCAATAAACCGTTGCCCCGCCTGTCAAGGCGAATTGGAAGGAACCCGTTTCCATCCTTTACAGTTCTATATCCGGGAAAACAATCGCCCATACTCCGGGCCTCGCCTCTTTCGCCTGAACTCGCGCGGCGCAGTAACAAGGGAATCGCAATGATTTTCATCTGGAAGCGCCAAATTCTCCGGAAGGAAGGCAGGCCGGCATGATCTCGGGCGGGTCGGCGGGCAGGCCAAGAGGTTCAAGGATCGCCCTGATCACCTTCGTCTCGGTGATTCTGGGGACCTTTTTCTTCTGTGATGCAAAATAATCTCTGACTTCCTTGCCGAGCCTAAGACCCCCTTTGTTGTATCTTAGAATCCACCATAATTTGTCTTGGGTGGTATGAGATATGTACAGAGCAAGTACTACTCGATGCCGATCAACGCGGGATACTCGTTCGAGGCTTCGATTTCACGTATCGTCTCGCGGACGACATCGGCCTTTTCGAGACTCAGTTTCCGCGGGAAATCCTTTCTCTTCGGCAGGTAAAAGGATCATTTCTTCGATTGGGCCGGTTTTCTTTCGGTATCCAGTCTAAAATCAGCGATCCGGCCGATCGTTGTTACGTGATACGTCCAGCGAGCAAATCCCTTACCACCTGAACAACCTGCTGGCTCTGCAGGCGTATCGCTTCAGATTTGTAGTGATAGGGATCACGATAGTATTCTGGATGATCCTTGGATATGGTGTGCAGGTCATTGACCTGTGCGTCATATTTTTCAGCCAACTGATGCACAATGGCATTTCTGGAATCAACCAGTGCATTGAGGTTTGCTCTGGAACTGCCCGATTGCAAAGGCGTTGTGAGAGCCAGGACGATTCTTGCACAAGGCCATTTCTTCTGTATGGTTTTAAGGGCCTGTTCGTACCCGAGGCGATATTCATCATCCGTGTAGTCTACACCATGCAGACCATTGTTGAAGTGAATGACTGTAAAATGATTGTGATTCAAAACAGCTTCCAACTGTATGTGGAATGCGGGGTCAGCCACGCAGGCGGAGGTGGCAAACCTGGCACAAGCAGCCTCCTGCTGCAGAGATTTTTCGACTGTGTTGTAATAGCCTTTGGTAATGGAATCGCCCACCAACAAGACACCGGGTTTTTCCTGATTATTTGCTGATGAGATCCATATGTCGCACCATTCAATGTTCTCTCTGATTATATTTGGCCGGAGATCATCGGTGCTTTTATGAAGGCTCGAAACACAACCCGATACAAAGACCGTTGTAGTAATTGTCAACAGACAGCATATTCTGATCATTGTTCTTTCTCCTTACTTTCATTGCATATCCTGGAGAGTCAATGTCCTTTAAAGGATACCAAAATATAGAACGATACCAAACCCGCGCAGTTTTCAGCCTTCCCTGGATGGAAGCTCTGTAACTGTTCCCAAGAAGCTACGATTCAAAAGGCGGGGGATCCCCTTGCTGGGCCGCAGTCTCCGCTCGAAGAGTATGAAATATGCTGGCTAAGTACTTCAGTCCACAAATACAGTGACGTATAATATTGCTTTTTAAAAAAT
>CAZIUL010000018.1:0-35622 GCA_964542475.1 uncultured Phycisphaerales bacterium
CCGGGAGGAAGAGGCGGAAGAAGAAAGAAGAAGAGAACCACGGATGGACACGGATAATTCATGAGAAGGAAGGCTGGAGGAAGTGGCAGAAGAAGAAGGAAGAAGAGAACCACGGATGGACACGGATAATTTTAAAAATAGGGACATAAAAATTGACAGTCACTTATTTTTATTTCCGACGGAGAAATAGGCGACTGTCCCATATTTTAAATTTCATCTACTCGGTAATTTTTCCCGGAGGGCCCTCTGTATACGTTGCCCTCTACTTTTTCCAGCACGAGCCTTTCTCCTTTTTGCCCATCCTGCCTTGCAAGCTTCATCAGAATTGGAACGACCAGTGTTTCAAGCCCCACGATGATGGCGACAGCAGATAGAATCCGGTAGTATGCTTCGGCCTCGATCTCGCCCCAGACCGCAACGACTATTAGAAGAGCAAGTGTTCCGATGGAAACGGATGAAGCGTTCTGAATCCATTTGCGGCTGTCACCCAGTTCAGGGAGAAGAAGCAGGAAGGCATGAGCATGGGCTATGGCAAGAACAACCAGTGTTACCAGAAACTTCCTATACTGGGTGTTATTATTGAGTTCCGCCCATATCAAGATGAACACCATGACCGCCGCTGCAGCGGACAGCAAGATGCCGATAAGGCCGATGACCGTTGCTTTTCTCTTTTCGATGAAAGCAGCGCATGACATCGAACAGATGCTTGCCGCTGAAATGGTGAAGCTTGTGGCCAGGATCTTCACCTGGAGATCGCCGAAATCACCGCTCAGCACGCATATGATTGCAACAAGCGCGGTGAGCCCCAGGAAAGCTATGAAAGCTTTCAAGAAGAACGTTCTGATCTCTTTGTAGTTCAAGGTTCACTCCCTTTTTTTGCAGTAACAATAGCAGATCCGAAGAAAATTTTCACCGGGTATAACTTTGCAGTTGAGAAAGTTGGAGGGCGGCCCTCAATTGCCACCTTTTCCGGCGCTGACGGAGCAGCGCCCTCCATTGCCGCTTCTTTATCTTGGATTGACCTTAGGTACTTGACAGGAAAACCGTTTCCACATAAGTTCGGTTCCCTTGATGAACTTGAACCGTTGCTATAAGCAAAGAAAGCACGTGCGTGTACGCACGCTTTTGATGGCGAGGAACCTTGCAGTACCATCGACCTAAATCCTTGGACCAGGCCCTGGAGATCCTCCGGAGCCGGAACGGGGATGCAAAGCCTTACGCTGGAGGCACCGATCTTGTACCGCTCTGGTCGCGCGGGGTATCAGCGAGACCCGGGATCCTGGTGGACCTGAAGGAGATCGATGAGCTGAAAGGGGTCGAGCAAAGGGACGGCAAGATCCGGATCGGTCCGTGCACCCTCATGAGCGAGATCGAAAACGATCCGCTGATCCAAACGGCCCTGCCCATACTCTCGGAGGCCGCGTCCCGTGTTGCCTGTGCCCAGGTGCGAAACCGCGCCACCATCGGCGGGAACCTCTGCAACGCATCGCCTGCTGCTGACACGGCACTGCCCTTGATCCTTGCGGATGCGGAGTTCGAGCTGTCCATCGCAAAAGAGGGCAAAGGCATGACAACGCGCAGGATCCCCTCCCCTGCTTTTTTCAAAGGCCCCGGCTCCACGGTTCTCACCCCCGGCGAGCTCCTTTCAGCGATCGTTTTCGATTCCCTGCCCGCGGGTGCGTTTTGCGCGTGGGACAAGTTCGGCACGCGGCCTTCAATGGAGGTCGCGATTGCCTCGGTGGGGCTAGTGCTGCTTATCGAAGGCCGGGAGGTGACGCGCGCACGCATTGCATGCGGCTCGGTGGCGCCCACACCCATGCGCGCTGAAAAAGCCGAGGCAGCGATCGAGGGCGGGCCGCTCTTTTCGGGCTCCATTGAAAAATGCGTCGAGGCTGCAAGGGTAGAGATCTCGCCGATAACCGATATCCGTGCAGGCGGAGCATACCGCAGGGAGGTTGTGGGCGTGATGTTGAAAAGGATGCTGGAGCGCGCTTTGAATGAATAACCCCCGTGAAAAACCTGACAAGGCCGTGCTCGAGTTCGTGGTGAACGGGGATCCCGTGCGTGTGGCAGCGAATCCAGGCGCCACCCTGCTCGACCTGCTCAGGGACGAGCTCGCGCTGACAGGGACAAAGGGCGGCTGCGGCGAGGGCGAGTGCGGGGCTTGCACGGTGATTCTCAACAAAAAGGCGGTGAACTCGTGCCTGGTGCCCGCGGCTGAGCTGAACGGGGCCGATGTCCTGACCATAGAGGGGCTCGCCGCAAAAGGTGAGCTCCATCCGGTCCAGAAGGCTTTTGTCGAGCACGGCGCGGTCCAGTGCGGGTTCTGCACGCCCGGAATGATAATGACCGCCTACGCGCTCCTGGCCGCAAACCCGGATCCGGCTGAGAACGATGTCAGGCGCGGCATGGAAGGGAACTTGTGCAGGTGCACGGGGTACAAGAAGATCATCGACGCGGTGCTGTCCCTTGCATTGGAAGGAGGAGGATCTGATGCCTGACACCTCCATCAACACCGGCGTTACCGTTGCCCCGGACCATAAGAATAAGAAGCTGAACGTCATCGGGAAGGGAATCCCCAAGCTGGACGCGCCTGACAAGGCAACAGGGCTCGCGCGCTACATCAGCGACATGAACGTGCCGCGCATGCTCCACGGCAAGATCCTGTTTGCCGGGCGGCCGCACGCGCGGATTATCAATATCGACACATCAGCAGCCAAGGCGATGCCGGGCGTGAGAGCTGTTATTACCGCGGATGACATCGAACTCGTGCCGTTCGGGTTCGGCAGGGACAACTTCGCGCTGAAGAAAGACCGCGTGACCTGCGTTCGCGACGAGGTGGCTGCTGTTGCGGCTGACACGCTGGAAATCGCTGCCGAGGCTGTGGCCCGCATCAGGGTCGAGTACGAGGAGCTGCCCGTTGTAACCTCGGTGAATGAGGCCCTGGCAGATGGCGCGCCAATCATTCACGAGAGCGCAAAAGACAACATCGCTTTCAGGTACGATTACAGCCACGGCGACCTGGACAAGGGCATGCTCGAGTCGGATATCGTTGTGGAGAACAGCTACGATCTTGGCAGGCAGGCACACTGCTGCCTCGGCACCTCGGGCATCCTTGCATCGTTCGACGCGGGCGGCAGGCTGACGGTTCACTCGCTCACACAGGTGCCGTTCTTGTACAAGAACGATCTTGCAAAGGTGGTGAACGTTCCGCCGGAGATGATCCGCGTGATCCAGCCTCCCATCGGCGGGGCGTTCGGCAGCAAGCTGGATGTGCATCCGTTTGAGCCGATCTGCGTCTTTCTCGCAAAAGAGACCGCGCGTCCCGTGCGCATCCTGTTCTCCCGTGAGGAGGAGTTCATGGCCATGCCAACGAGGCAGCCCATGAATATCTTCCTGAGGAGCGGCGCGCGCATGGACGGGACATTCACATTCAGGGACGTGAAGATGACGCTGGACAACGGGGGCCGCACATCGTGGGGTGCCACAACCCCGTGGATCAGCATGCGCACCTTTTCGTCGCTTTACCGCGTGCCGCACGTGCGCCAGCACGCTGACGTGGTTTACACGAACAACATCTACGCGTGCGCGTTCCGCGGGTACGGGAACCCGCAGGCCACGTTTGCGCTGGAATCGCAAGTGGACGAGCTCGCCGAAGCGCTCGGCATGGACCCTTGCCGGCTCAGGCTCAAGAACGCGCAGGAGCCGGGCGAGACAACGGGCCAGGGAATGGTTTTGAGGAGCTGCGGGCTCAAAGAGTGCATCGAGAGCGCTGCATCGCGCGCGGGCTGGGAGGCGAAGCGGGCAGCAGGTGAGCGCGTGGATGTCAAAGCCGAACCCAAGGCCGGATCAAAAGCTGACCCCCCCCAAAAAACCGGCATCGTTCGCGGGATCGGAATGGCTTCGCTTTTTCATGTGGGAGGCGGCGCAAAGATCTACCGCTCGGACGGGTGCGGCACCATGCTCAAGCTCGATGATTTCGGCGGTGTAACGGTGTTCACCGGCTCCTCCGAGATAGGCCAGGGCTCCGAAACCATGATCGCGCAGATAGTGTCCGAGGAGCTCGGCCTTCCGCTGAAAAAGATCCAGGTCGTCAACAACGACACCGACCTCACCCCGTGGGACGTTGGGGTTCATGCGAGCCGCACCACCTTCATCGCTGGAAACTCGGCGCTTTATGCCGCAAGGGAGGCGCGGGCCAAGCTGCTCAACGCCGCGGCGGAGCGCCTTGAAAGGCGGGCCGAAGAGCTCGTGCTCGAAGGCGGCATGGTGAAGGATATAAAAACAGGGGAGCCGCTCGAGTCCATAGGAAAGATCATAAGGGGGATCCATTTCGGCGCGAAGAACGACCTCGTCATGACCTCTCATTTCTACGAACCTCCGAGCACGGCTCCTGACAAGGAGGACAAGGGCGACATCTCCGCGTGCTACGCTTTCGGGACTCACGTGGCCGAGGTGGAGGTGGACACGGAAACGGGCATCATCAGGGTGCTTCGGATCTGCGCGGCCCACGACGTAGGCCGCGTGATAAACAGGTTGGGGATCGAGGGGCAAGCCGAGGGAGGGATCGTACAGGGGCTCGGTTACTGCCTGACCGAGGAGCTTTGTGTGGATGGCGGCCTTGTCCGGAACCCGGGCTTCACCGACTACAAGCTGATGACAGCGCCGGACATTCCCGAGCTCGATTTCGAGTTTGTGGAGACTCTTGACCCGGCAGGGCCTTACGGGGCCAAGGGGATCGGCGAAACACCGCTGATTCCGGTTGCGCCGGCGGTTGCAAACGCGGTCTACAACGCCACTGGCGTGCGCATCACAAAGCTCCCCATGACGCCTGAACGTGTGCTGTCCGCACTGAAAAAAGCAGGGGGGAAAAAGGCGCAGTGAATCGAGATATGGACATGGAAAGGCTGACCGTGTTATCGCTTGAACAGGCGCTCTCGCTGTCGTACGCCACGCAGCGTTTCGTGCATCTCGGCTGGCGCGTGATCCGCATCGAAGCTGCGCCGTCCGGAAAACGCCTGCCAGGCGATCCCAACCGTTACGTGGGCAAAGAGGGCGACAGGCCGGACCTGCACTCCTACTTCATCGGGCCGAACGTGGGCAAGGAAACGATCAGCCTCAACCTGAAGGAAAAAGAGGGCCGGGAGGTGCTCAGGCGCCTGGTAAAGGAGCTCCCCGCGGATGTGTTCTGCAGCAACACGCTGCCGAAGCGGTACGAGGAGCTCGGCATAGGCTACGAGGCCTTGAGCGCGGAGAACCCGGGCCTGATCTGGGCCGGGATATCAGCCTTGGGACCGGAGTATCCGGATGTGCCCGGGTACGACCCTGTTCTCCAGGGAACCGTGGGAGCGATGGACATCACCGGCTCGCCTGACGGCCCGCCCATGCTTTCCGGCATCCCGTTTGTTGATCTCAAGGCAGGGGACGAGGTGTTTGCGAACGTGTGCCTCGCCCTCGCAAAAAGGGAACGAACCAAAAAGGGAAGCCGCATCGACGTGTCAATGGCACAGGCAGCGGCATCCTGGCTTCTCACCACGATACCGCTGCTCGATCTCGGGTACGACCCGGCCGAGGTGAAGCGTTCCGGAAACGAGCACCGCGAGTTCGTGCCGGTGAACGTGTACCCAACGTCGGACGGGTACGTGTACATCGCCATCGGGAACGATGTCCAGTGGGCAAGGCTCACGGGCATCGATGCGTTCGAAGCCTTGGGCAAGCCGGACCGCGAAACGAACAGCGGCAGGAAGGCTGACAGGCAGGCGATCCATGAGGAGCTGGCAGCAGCCGCGAAGGGTTTCGAAACCGGCGCGCTCGCCGGTATGCTTTCGGGCAAGGGGATCGTTGCATCGCCCATTCACACGATCCCGCAGGTTCTGGATTTTCCGCCGGTAAAAGAGAAGCTCTTGAAGACGCGAACCCCCTCGGGGAAGCTGGTTCGACTCCCCCCGCCGTCCGTGGAGCGGGACCACCTGGTGTCGAAGGATCGCAGCCTGGACTACGCGCCTGCCTACGGCGAGCACACGGACAGCGTGTTGGAAGACGCGGGTTACTCGGACGCCCAGATCGAGAAGCTGCGGGTCGGAAATATCGTTGCATGATTTTTGTTGTTTGATGAGTAGATATATCGTGATGCGGCGTCAGGCTGCAAGGGCAGGCGCAGTGCATCGAAACAGCGAGGAAGGAGAGAATAATGCTTCCCGGAGAAAAAAAGTATCCTTACATCTTCTCCCCGGGGAAACTCGGAAAGATCGAGACGAAGAACCGCATCAAGTACGCCTCCACCGAGACGAACTTCAACTACAGGGACGGGTACGTTGCGGACAAGGAGGTGGCATACATGGAAGCCCAGGCCCGCGGCGGAGCCGGCATGGTGACCACGCAGGGCGCATACACCGACCCCTCGGCCGAGGGAAAGGGGTACGTGGGCATGATGGCCATATATGACGACAGGTTTATCCCGGGGCTGAAACGGATCGCCGATGTGATCCGCAAGCACGGTGCGGCCTCCGTACTGCAGCTAATGCACTGCGGCAGGGTGGGTGGCGTCGAGCTCGACTACACGGTCGGGCCTTCCGTGGTGGACCAGAGGCTGCCCCGGTTCAGGCCCCCGCGCGAGATGACAAAAGAGGCGATCGAGCTCTGCATCGAGGAGCATGTCCAGGGCGCGCGGCGCTGTGCCGAGGCGGGGTTCGATTCGGTGGAGATCTCCGGCATTGTCGGGTACCTGCTCTCGAACTTCATCTCGTCTTACACCAACAAGCGCACCGACGAGTTCGGCGGCGACGCAAGGCGCAGGGCCGAGTTCCCGCGCAGGATCGTCGAGGGGATACGCAAGCAGGTCGGTGCGGACTACCCCATAATTATCAGGCTGTGCGGGGAGGAGCTTCTGTCGGACCGCGGAGGAAACACGCCGGAGGAGAGCCTCGAGATCAACCGGATCATCTGCGAGGCGGGTGTTGACATGCTGTCCGTGACCGTGGGGTGGCAGGAGTCGGCTGATTCCGTGATCTCGCGGGACATTCAGCAGGGGCACTGGCTGTACGTGGCAAGGCGGTTCAAGAAGGAGCTGGACATGCCCGTGTGCATGGCGTACAGGCTGTTCGAGCCCGGGCACCCCGAAGGCGCGCTGAAAGAGGGCATCATCGACTTCTGGGAGAGCTGTCGCGCCATGATCGCGGATCCGATGCTGCCCGTGAAGATCCTGGAGGGCCGCGAGGATGAGATCATCCCGTGCATGGCCTGCAACATCTGCCTGGCAAGGCTTTTCAGGGATGCCGAGCTCACATGCGGGGTGCGCCCCACGCTCGGGCACGAGAACGAGGCGGATTGGGGCTTTTACGGGTTCGAAAAATCGCCTGTAAAGAAGAAGATCATGATCGTGGGCGCTGGGCTCGCGGGCATGCAGGCTGGCGCAGTGGCTGCTGAGAAGGGCCACGATGTGACCATCTACGAAAAAAAGGACGGGGTAGGCGGCCAGTCAGCCGTGGCGGCGAACGGGCCGTGGGGCGATGATGAGTTCATGCGCCTTGTGAACCATTTGAAAACAAGGTGCGAAAACGGCGGGGCATCCTTTGTGACCGGCACCGATGTCACGGCAGAGATGATCGAGAAGGAGGCGCCGGACGCGGTGGTCGTTGCCACGGGCGCTGTGCCTGACCGCGGCGCATTTCCGGGCGGTGACGGCGAAAACGTGCTCTCCTGCCTGGACGTGATGGACGGGGCTGTTGAGCCGGGTAAAAAGGTGGTTATCGTCGGCTGGAAGGGAGTCGCGATTTCGGTGGCGCTTTATCTCGTGGACAAGGGCGGTTACGAAGTGTCGATCGTTGGGCCGCCCAAGAAGTTCGGGCTCGACGTGAATCCGTCGTACATCTGGCGCTACATCAAGAAGCTGAAGGAGAGCGGCGTCACCCAGTACACCAAACACAAAATCAAGGAGCTCAAACCCGGCGGGGTTGCTGCTGTTGATCCTGACGGCAACGAGGTGATGATCGAATGCGACTCGATCGTGCTCGCCAACATGGCGCCCAACAGGGAGATCGAGCTCAAGAAGGGCAAGAAGGACAGGAAGTTCGAGGTTTACACGATTGGCGACGCAATAGTGACAAGGCGTTCCAACGCGGCGCTTCACGACGGATACAGGCTTGGAATGACCTTCTGAGGGAGGATATTTATGTTTCCGGTAATAGATGCTTTCAAGTGCGACGGCTGCGGGGTGTGCATCAAGCGATGCCCGGCGCAGATCATGGGACTCGTGAACGACAAGGCCGCCTATCTGCAGGTGCTCTGCGAGGAGTGCGGCATATGCGCGGAGGTCTGCCCGATCGACGCGGTTCATTTCGAACTGCCCAGGTTTTACGGCGAACCAAAGGTGCACGAGGCGTACCAGTTCAAGCGGTAGTGGTGCAGGCCCGGCGTAAACAGACTGCGAATCGGGTAAGGGCGGGTCACCCGCCCATCTGATCTAAAGGAGATGAAATGGACATACCAGTCGATAAGAAGTTCAAGATCCTGTGCGAGATCGTGCGGGCCCAGCACTTTGCCTGGCGCGAGGCGACTCTTGCCATGCTGCCCGGGATAGACACGGAAGCGCTCGGCAACAAGATGTGGGAGATCACCGGCGTTCAGACGGCGAAGGCCTACCTGAAAAGGCTGGACAAGGACAAGCCCCTTGCCGGGCAGGTGGCGAACTCCATTGCCTGGTCATCGGTGTGCATGGGAGAGAACGCTGTTGTGGAGGAAGGCGATGGGGATGAGGCGTTCGTCAGGCATTCGGACTGCCCGTGGTACCACTGGCACAAGCGCCTTGGCATCCTGGAGGAGGACAGGCCCGGATGCGACATGTGGTTTTTCACCGCTGTGAAAGAGATAAACAAGGCTCTTGGCTCGAACATCAAGATCGAGACCACCAGCTCGCTTCCAGACGGTGATGACTGCTGCCTCCGCCGCATCTGGGTGGAGTGATTCATAATTATTGACGTAGGTGATTCCATCAAGCCCCACATCGAATCAATAATGAACTAAAGTGTCCCCCGAATTCGCTCCCGAATTTAATTCTATTGAAATTTCCTTATTTTTTACCCTTCCCCGCATTTGCCTCAATTTTCGTTGAATTTTCCAATTCCTGTCATATGCTGAATATCCGGTTGGATGGCCGTTCTTGCGCTGATAATGGTTGTTGAAATCATATGTTGCCGAATGCCACGGATAATGGCTATAACCGTCAAGCTCGACCTGTTTAAGAATCAAGGGAGGAATTATCAGTGAACTGTTTCTTCGGATGTATGAAAGTGCCTGCGGTTCTGGTTTTTACTGTTGTGTTGATTACCGGGTGTTCCGCCTTGAAGGGGCTGTTTGCTTCCGATCCAAAGCTGAAAATAACCGTGCTGAAAAAGAACGATAAAATCAACAACTCGGTTCCAATCGATGTGAATATCGTGATTCCCACGAACGACAACGAGAAAGAGGACCTGGAAAAAGAGGAGTGCACCGCGAATTTATGGTTTCAAAAAACGCCCTTGGAAAAAATGAACGCCGGGCACTGGATCATCGGTATCAAGGTAGATCCTGAAAACCCCGCTTCATCGGAGCCCCCATATTGTATGAACGGAAAACTCCAGGGGAGCAGCAAATATGACAGGACAATAAAGGCGGAAGAGCTTATCGATGATGATGATAATCGAACCCTGATCATTTCCTTGAAAGGAGATGTTTTGGCCTCGGCACGCAAATACGGCGTTTTTGTGTGGGCGAATTACGGATATGACAAGGACCAAGGGCGCCTCGGCCCCGGCGGGATCAATAGTCACAGCGATAATGAGAACCGCCACGAGGAATTGGTGATAGAAACTGGAAAGCGATTCAGCAGTTGTGCCGGGGCAGATGTGTGTGAGGATTTACGATATCAAGCGCTACGACAGGTCCGGCGGCGAAGGGGAAACCTCAGGTCCCGGCAACCTGTCGAAAGAGACAAAGCACGAGTTTCCTTTGCTGTATGAGTACTACGTGAATGCAAATCTACCGGACAGCAGCTTGAAGATGGCTTTTACCAGAGAAACATTGAGATGCTGGGAAGAGGTTTTGAGCGATCTTACGCTTTCCGATTGGAACAACAGGAGCTTCAACGATTTCAGTTATTTTATCAGCACTGGAAAAAAAGGTAAGGTGGACCTGGACACAAAGGCGGAATATAATCTAGATGAGGTCGTGAGCCAGATCATTTTTCCCGAACCAAGCGAAAAGAAAGTGGTGGGCGGGGGAAGCACAAAAAGAACGGTTCCCGTGAAGCCGGCGGAAAAGACAGACAACAAAAGTGCCGTTAAACCGAAAACTACAACCGCAGGGAATAAAACACCACTTGACAATAAAGCCAAATCCGGTGGGAATCAAAAAGCCGGCGACAAAGGAAACAAAGACAACAAGAAACGATGAGACCGCTGAGGCACGGGTGTGCTTCTGTGAGTGTGTCAACCCGGCATAGATTAGCACATGTCATTAACAGATTATAACCTTTTTACGGCATATGAACAGTAATACAAAAGGGATTAGGTTTATGGATAAAAGGATGTACCTGTTTTTCGTCGTTTTTCTTGCATTGCCGGCAATTGTGTGTACCCTTCCCGCACGAGGAAACGATAGCGAGAGTACGGGATATGCTGCCGACGAAAACGTGGATCCGGTGCGAATACTGGACTCGAAGTTTCAATTGATTAAAAGGCTCGAAAGCAATAAGGAAAGC
Organism: uncultured Phycisphaerales bacterium; assembly: GCA_964542475.1. Classification (GTDB taxonomy): domain Bacteria; phylum Planctomycetota; class B15-G4; order B15-G4; family CAYZWU01; genus CAZIUL01. The sequence goes on from CAZIUL010000018.1 coordinate 10,736, forward strand.
CCTTTCATCAAAGAGCTATACAAGTCCATTTACAATGAAATACTGGAAGAGATCGATAAAAAAGGAGGGGGCGTAGAGCTGATCGTCCTGTTCAGCGACATTTCACGGCATTATGAAACGATAAGTGAAAGTGAACAGGACAAGAAATACCTGTTTCAAAAACGTCTCAGCATCTATAAAAGTTATCTTGCAGACGATGAAAACATGGATAGAGAGAAAATAAAAAAGAGGTATAAGGAAGAGGTTAACAATGCTTTGAAAACCATTAGATCCGGACACTGCTGTCCAAAAACGACATGAAATAGCTTATCAGGTATTATAAACCCGCCTCATCATCCAATTCTACTTCATTCAATTTCTAATCCAAAACCAGGTTCCCTACTTTTCAGATCACATCGGCTGTCCAAATCCCGGAAGTAATCGTTGTTCTTGGACGGGTTGGGGAATCTGGGGTGGCGTTTGATAGGGATCGTCGATCCAATCCCACAAATCCCGATATGTAAACAGATTCCACCGAAGAAAAGCCACCAGGTTCGACAGAGACCAATTGAAAACCGATTTGAATTGCAGGTACTTGATAAGCAGCATGGCAATCAGGGCTGTCCAAATCTGGATATACAGAGCGTTTTCACTGGTACCCACAAAGGTCTTCACCTTTAGATTCTGTTTCAAAGCCTTGAAGAAAAGCTCGATCTGCCACCGGTCCTTGTAAATTGTAAATTGCCGAGATCGTCGTTGCCCCGAATTCGAGATGATTGGTAAGAAGGACGATTTCCCGATCGTTTTTAGCATCGAAGACTACGACTCGGCGGAGGAGGTAAGGACACTTCTTCTCCGCTCCCGGACCATTCAGCCGGATGATCTCATCTGAAAGAATGTTGCTGTTCTTTGGAGGGGCATACTTCATGAACACCTGGTAGGAAGTCGTGCTTTTCATCCGGGTTACAAAGTAGATCTCCTGTTTCGTCCAGGAAGCAAAGAGCCGGTAATCGTTGTAAGCTCGGTCCATGGCCACGATCGAGCCCTTGGCCAAGGGGACATGTGAGGCGATTTGGCTGTCATGCTGCCGTGCCTTGCCTATGACGGCGAATGTGGGAAGATACCCGTCGTGGTCCAGAAGCAGGTGCAGCTTGACCCCGCCCTTCGTCCTTCTGAAATCGGCCCAAGGGAAAATCGACAGACAAAGCGATATCGTCGTGCTGTCGAGAGAGAGGAGCTTGTTTTTGAACCGAAACTTCTTTTTGATCCCCGGAAAGGCCTTCTTGCAAACATCGAGAGTCTGATAGAAAAGGTCCCTGTAAAGCTCCCAGGGCCGGTGACTGTTGGCATAGGACAAGGTGGATTTATTCGGCGCCTCTTCGATCCCCAGATGCCTGAGCTTGCCAAGAGTGCAGGCCAGGCCCCCGCAGATTTCACGTAAACTCTTGGCCTGAGCGAGCTGGCAGAATAGCATGGCCACAAACTGTTCCCAGCAGGAAAATCCCTTGGAGTAGCGCTCCGCTTTGTGTTTCCGGACAAGCCGGGTGAAAGCACCACGATCAAATATACTTAAGAGTTGACTGAACAGGCTGGTAGACCGCATCATGGTTTTGTCCTCCTGACTCGGGTTCTGTTTTGCGTCGAAAACAATACTTTGCCCGATAGGGAGGACATTTTTCAAGCGTTAAGATACTCCGCTAAATTTCGTTTTTGGACAAGAGTGATGAAGTCTATTCCAAAACCGGGCCCAACAAATGGGAGGTGACGAGCAGTGGCGACTTCACTCCCACGCTGGCGGATGAAAGCTACAGTTTTCTGCAGGATTACAACTTCGAGATCTTCAAATCGGCTGACGCCTGGATCGGATTCTACTTCACAGGGGTCATCCAGGCCAAGAAGAAGGCCGGGACCCTGAAGAAGGCCTCTTTCCAGGCCTTTGCCGCGGAGGTGTACGACGGTTCGACGAACGGCACAAACATGTTTGTCGGCGGCGCCAAAGTGAAAGGGAAGAACATTCACGTGAGCAAGCTTCCCTTCACCCCATAGTTTCTGACCTCAGAATGGGACGATCCGTCCGGAAGGAGAGATCCATACTCCCCTTCCGGACTTTTTTTTATTAACATACTCAAATGGTGTCTCGAACGATCGAATACAGGCAGCACCCCTCGGGCAGACCATGAAATCCAAGATCCCGCAGATTTTGATCCTGCTGGCCGTCCTCGTTGCGACTGCCGCCATTTGGATGCTTCAATCGAGCCCTTTCGGCGACCGGGAGGATTTGACAGCCTCCTCCGCAAAACAGCCCCCCCGGGATAAGACCGATCCCCTTCACCCTGTTGAAACCGGGGGGGATCGTATCCCTGTGGAGCCTGCTTCCCACGGCCTCACCCAGCGAGACGCCCCTTTCTCCGGATCCACGGCCGCCCCCCCGGGCTGGCTCGTACAAGGCGTGGTCCGTGACGAAAAAAACCTTCCCGTGGAAGGTGCCGGGGTGGTGGTCTGCCTGGAGGCCCGGGATGAATCCCGCTATCCCTTCGAGCCGGCCCTCAGCAACGGGGCGGGGCAGTACACCATCGACGCGCCTTTGCCTTGGGATCCAGCGCGACTGTCCCTTGCATCTACCTTTTCAGGCACCCTTATCGGCCGGGCCGGGAAGGGCGGCTTTTTCTCGGAACCCGAAGAGCAGGCATGCACGCTCGATCTTTGCCGGGGAGCGGAAGTCGTCCGCCTCGATCTCGTAATCCATACGGACCCAATGCTGCACGGGACCGTGCTCACGGACGACGGGAAGCCGGTGTCAGGAGCCGCCGTCATGGTGGTCTCGCCCGAAATCGGAATCGAAAACGAGGATGAACCCTACCTCACGGATTCCCGGGGGGTCTACGCCATCCCTTTGGATTGGTTTGACGAGGGCGCCTACAAGTTGGTGGCCCTCAAGCCGGGGCTGGGGATATCCGCTGCCCTTCCAATCGAAATCAACCCTGAAGAAAGCAAGGAGGCCCCGGATCTCATATTGAATTTCCACGAATCGATCGCGGGCGTGGCAGAGCATCCCGACGGCAGCCCTGTGGGCGGTATCCGCATCAAGGCCTTTTCGGAGCATTTTCAAGAAACTCCGGACCATCTGCTCCCCGAGGATTTCGAGGAGATGTGCGTGAGCGGCTTGGAGATCGCCATCGATGAGGAGGCCTGGACCGGACTGCCATGCGGCTCGGTTGTCACAGATGTAGCGGGCCGGTTTTTCATCACGGGCCTGAGGCCGGGAGGCTATTTCCTGTCGCCCGATTTCTTGAATCAAGAAGACGATGTGCTGCGCATCCCCTGCAAAGCCGGCGATCGAAACGTACGGGTCGTTCTGGACATCTACACGCTCCGCCTGCTTTTGCTGGATGAAACGGGGTATCGCATACCTCATGCCTTCCTGGACATGGATGGTGCGGGGGGCGGTTCCGCCCATTGGGTTGTGAACGGCGAGATTCGCCTGGACGTGAAGCCGGGCCGGGTTCAGCTCGTTGCACGGGCCCCGAAACATCTGAAGGGCGAAAAAGTGATTGATATCGTAGAGAAGCAGTACACAGCCACCGAAGAGCTGGTCCTGTCAGAGGTGCCCGAGGGACGGCTCCGGCTTTTTGTGACCGGGCCTGACGGGACACCCTACAGTCCCCTTTCCAGCCTGTCCTTTCAAATGGACGGAGACCTGGACACCACCGAGGTGGATCTCGAAGAGAAGAAGCGCGAAGCTGACGGAGCGCTCTTGATCGATCTTCCCGCGGGCCGATACCAGCCCCAAATGTGTTTTCTGGACAGGAACAGGAACAATCCCATGGAAATGCGTCTCCCCATCGTGTTGGATCCGGTGGAGATTGTCTCCGACATGGAAACACCCTTTCATGTCAACCTCCGATTGGGAGGGCGGCTGCAGGTGACCATCCATGCGGGGGACGCTGCGCCGAAACGAAACCTGCGCATCGAAATCATCGGAAGCAATGGGAAACGGATCAAGAAACGGCTTTCTACTTTTTTTGTGCAGGGTCAAAAGCGGACCGGGGATGCCCACAGGATGAAGCCGGGCACGCAATATCTGTCCAGGAGCCTCCTGGAACCGGGCCTCTACCGATTAAGCGTGGGAGCGAAGGGGTTCTCCGCGCCGGAGCAGGAGTTCACCATTACAGCCGGCCGGATCACGCCAGTGAAAGTCTGGCTTGAAAATGAACGATAAAGAAATAAGATACGGCCATAGATTATTTTTTTGGAAAGTCAAATCTCCACGGCAGATGCCATGACCAAAGCTTCAAAAGTATGGATCGCGCTTAGCCTTGTCATTGCGGCCGTCATCGCAATACTGATAAAGGTCAACCCTTTCCAGGAAAGCACTTTATCTTTCCCCGCACAACCAAACGTCCTGCTAATAACCATTGACACGCTCAGGGCCGATCACCTGGGATGTTACGGTTACAGCCTCGAAACCTCTCCCAATATCGACAGCCTGGCCGGCCGGGGGGTTCGCTTTACGGATTGCACGGTTCAATGGCCTAATACCGGGCCGAGCGTCAGCTCCTTAATGACCGGCGAACACCCCAAAAACAGGGGACTCCAGCTCCAGTGGCACTTCCTCCCCTTCTCGGCAACAACCGTAAGCGAGGTCTTCAACAATGCCGGGTACGATACGGGGGCAATTGTTGCAAATGTTCTGGTAGGCCGCTCCTTTGGATTTAAGCAGGGCTTTGACTATTTTGCCGAAACCTGGAATCAGGGAGGTATAGGAAAAGCCCGCGGCGGTTCTTTCAATGTCGACTCTGAAAACGTGAAGGAGTATTTGAGGGGCAGCATTGTTGCGGATCTTGCAATCCGGTGGCTTAAAAAACGGGACAAGAAAAAACCGTTCTTTTTGTGGCTTCATTTCATGGACCCTCACGGTCCTTATAAGCCTCCCCAAGAATATCTCTCCTATTTCAACGGTGCCCGATCTTTCGAGCCCCAGGACATTGAGAAGCTGCCCAAATATCAACTCCAAAAAAAAGCGGGATCGGGCGAAGTCATCACGGATCTTGGTTTTTATAAAACACAGTATGATCGTGAAATCAGGAATGTAGATCATGAGATAGGCCGTCTTTTTGAAGAACTACTCCAAATGGGCCTGATGAAAGAGACACTCATCGCTCTCACCGCGGATCATGGCGAGAGCCTGGATGAACACGATTATTTCCTCGATCACGGCAAGATGTCCTATCAGTGCTGTGCCAATGTCCCTCTCATCTTTGCGTATGAAGAGGTCCTGCCCGCGGGCAAGACCGTTTCCATTCCCGTGGGGCTTATCGATGTTTCTTCCACGTTAGGGGAGCTGGCGGGCATCGAGAAACCATCCACATATGAAGGACACAGTCTTGTGGGGCTGATCCACGGCAAAAAACCCGAGCAATCTCAAGAATATATCTTCATGCAGTCGGGCTACATCGTGTCGGAATTGCAGCGCACGGTCAGGCATGGACATTGGAAGCTCATCCACGTGCAATCAGTGAGAGACCGGCAACAGATGACCGGCTCTGAGTTCGAACTGTACAACATTTTCAAAGATCCTCACGAGCGGAATAACATCGCTGCCGAGCACCCTGAAAAAGTCAGTGAGTTGAAAAAAGTTCTCTCCGGTTGGCACAACCAGTACGCAATAAAAGGTATTTCGGGGAAACAGCGCAAACAGATCTATGCACGCTCCCAGGATGAAAACATAACCAACATATTGAAGGCGCTCGGCTATATCAAGTGAACCCAGGCCTTGTGTGCCGTACCGGCCGCAAACAGTGTCAATACCAACCGTTGGAAAGCCGCACCCGGCAAGCAGCGACAAGGTCATCCCGTGCCGCGGCAGAAGAGTATGAAATAAACGGGATATCAAGGAGACCGCCCGATGAAACCATCCGCTGCCTTTCGCACCTTCGGCCTGCTGTCGGTTGTATGCCTGACGGTTTTTTTTGACACCGGGACGGATGGAAAAATGGAGGGCTCTCCTTTTCCTTGGAGGAGCGCGCGAACTCTTGACAGGGTGGGCATCATCGACATCGAGGACCACTGGCTGAAAATCAAGGGGCTGGCCCTTTACCTCGAGGACCGGGGCGTCGCTTTTCGCGACCTGACCCGGGATGTCCGGCAGGGAAAGCTGGACCTGGAAGGCCTGGACGCCCTTATCATCGGCTCGTTCGCGACCGCGGATCCTGCGGTGCATGAGGGAATCGACAAGAACGCGGGCCTGATCCGTGCCTTTCTGGTGCAAGGCGGTGTGGTTGTTGAGTTCACCCAGGCCGACCAGGAGCAGGACCTGGTGGGCTGGCTGCCGGACACCCATCAAGCCCGCCGCTGCGACACGGACCACGCGAGCATGTTTCTTGCGAACCCCGGGCATCCCCTGTTCACAGCGCGGGCCAACATCGACGGATCGCTTCTGCGCGCCTGCGTTTTGCCGAAACGGCTGCCTGCCTGGGAAACCTTTTCCGGGCACAAGGGGTTTCGCATCCTGGGCGCCGCGGACAACGAAGGCGCCGGCGCCTTCATCCTGGAGGGGGCGATCGGCAGGGGCCGGGTGCTTCTCTTCTCCATGACCGCGGACAAGGTTTACACCTCGACCGAGCCGATCCGCAAAAAAGCGGCGCGTGCTCTATTGGACAACGTGATCGCTTACATCGAGGCGCTTCCGCTTGGCAGGCTGCCCGCGGTGAAGGCGGATGATGTGCTTCCACCGGCCACAATCCGAGCATCCGGGACTGTGTTCGAGGACCTGGACATGGACGGCGAGCGCGACGCAGGAGAGCCTCCCTTGAGCAACATCCGTGTTTCCAACGGGATCGACATCGCGCTCACTGACGGGTCGGGCCGCTTCAGCCTGGAGATGCCGCTCTCCAGGACGCGGTGCATATTCCCCGTGATCCCCGACGAATGCGAGCTTCCCGGAAACTTGCCTTACGTCCGCATTCCAGACCGCGAGCAGAACGATGTAGAGATCGTGTTCGGGCTCATAAAAAGGGAAGACCCTGTGCCGGACAGCTTCACCTTTTTGCAGACAACGGACATCCACGTTGGACGGCTTACGCTATCGTCTCTGGCTGAGGATGTGATGCAGATCAACCGTATCAGCCCCGCGCCTGACCTTGTGTTCGCCACAGGCGACATCGTGGAGACCGGCACGGTGGTGGAGCAGTACTGCGGCTACAAGACGGTCATGCGCCGTTTGAAGCATCCGCTCATCAACGTGATCGGCAACCACGACTACAATTCCGGCTCGAACCGCACGCGCAACTGGGAAAGGTTTCTCGGACCGCGCTACTTCTCCTTCGATTTTTGCGGGCATCACATGCTATGCCTGGACAGCATCAGCTTCGACAGCCCGCAGCAGGAGTGGATAGAAAAGGACCTTGCCCTTAAACCCGGCGACAGGCCGGTCCTCGTGTTCCAGCACTACCTTCCCACGGCTGAACAGCTCGATCTGTTCAGCAGGCACGGGGTTGTGGCTGTCTTCTCCGGCCACTGGCACGGAACGCGCGAGGCGCTTTACAAGGGAGTGATGAACATCAACACGGCCACGCTCCGCTTCGGCGGCATCGACCGCACGGCCCGCGGCTTCAGGGTGGTGATAGCATCGCCTGACGGTATACGGTTCGACTACCGCGTTGGCGGGCTGGACCGCCACATGGCCGTTGTCTCCCCCCAGGAAGGGTCCACGGTTCCATGCGGCAAGGTCCCGATAGTGGTGAACTCGTACGACACAGCGCTTCCCCCGCTGGGCGTGAAAGCTGTTCTGCTCGATCCTGCTGCTGTTGCCGCCGCTTCGCCCGGCGACCAAGCAGCCGGCGAAAAGATGCAAGCTCTCGAGCCGTCCGGCAACTGGTCCTGGTTCGGCACTACCACCACAAACACTGCAGGTGAGAAGCTACTCCTTGCCGAGGCCACAGACGGGGCGGGACGAACCTGGAAAAAATCCGCGAGCTTCCGGGTGAGCGACGCGGCCCGGCCCGCGGTGGAGCCGGGCAGCGACTGGCCCATGTTCCGCGGCAACGCGGGGAACACGGGCGTGGCGAGCGATGCGATCAAGGCCCCGCTCTCGCTCGCGTGGGCGGCGGCTGCCGGCGGCGGGATCAACATCGGCTCGCCGGTTGTGGCTGACGGAAGGGTCTACATCGGCACTCTTTTCATACACGACTTCCATGACTGCGGCATAACCTGCATGGACGCGCGCACAGGAGAGCTCCTCTGGCGCGCGGGCACTGACAGCTCGATCAAGCACGCGCCCTGCGCTGCAGGCGGCCGGGTATTCGCCGCTTCCGTGGCAGGCACCCTGTACGCGTTCGATGCCGCGTCAGGCGAGCCGCTGTGGGAAGCGGAACTCGGCGCGGGCGATGCCCAGCGCTGGGACACCTGCGCGCCCAAGTGCGTGGACGGTGTGGTTTACGCGGGAAGGGGAGGGTTCTTCGCTGCCATTGACGCACAAACCGGAATGCGCATCTGGAAGGTCGCAGAGGCGCTTGATGCGAACTGGTGGCCCAGCATCTACGCATCGCCCGCTGTCGGGGACGAGGGGATCTTTCTTGGATCGGGAAAAGGGCTGTTTGCCATCGATCGCGCATCAGGAAAGCTGCTCTGGCACGTGAAGGAAAGGGCTGTGTCCCCCGTTCTTTCCGAAGGAAAGCTGTACGCCATGCTCTCGAATGACGCGGCTGTTCTCGATCCCGCCACAGGGCAGGTGCTTTCGCGGACCGGGGCCGGCTTTGGAGACGAAACCGGTTGCCCGGCAGTGCTGCCCGGGGAAAACCCGGTTCTCTTCACAGGCGGGGCAGGCGGCGAGATGTCCGCATTCGACCTGACAAGCGGCCTGAAAAGCGGGTCGTTTTGCATCGAAAACGGGATCGCCTCGATGCGCCCCTACCAGCGCGGCGAGCGCACCATCACCTCTTCACCGGCTGTTGCCGGGAACCTTGTGATCTTCGGCGGCAACGACGGGTACCTTTACCTGCTCGACAGGCACAGCATGACACAGAGGCAGAGGTTCTACATCGGCGCGCCCATCCCGGGCTCCCCCGCAATTTCAGGCAACGCTGTCTTCATAGGAGCCTACGATGGAAACGTCTACGCGTTCGTCTCGGGCGCAGAGCAGTAGGGTCAATCCCCCGTGGTTGTCCTCCCGTTCCCAATCTGGATCGCGATATGGATAACCGCCTCTTGTGGGAGTTGGCCCATCCGGCATGGTTTCGGTTCCGGCGCCGCGCGTGAGCCGGACAAGCTCGTTGATACGGTTCAGGATAAAGAAAAATGGGAGCGGGGGGCGGACAGTGCAGGCGCTCCTGAACAGAGCAGCCTGGTGCAGGACAAGGAGCAGGCGGTTTCGCGGGTGATGGTGAAAAAGGAGGACGAGATGGTTCCCCTGGCAGAGTTCTACCACGGAGGCAGCTCCTATCCGGCCCTGACGCGCCTTTCAGGAGCTACCTGGAGGATGCGTCCGGCCGAATACAAGAGGTACAGGGACAAACCCGAAACGCCCCTTCCAAAGGCAGGATCCGGCAACGGAACGACCGTGATTGATGCGGGCGCTGCCTGGCGCGCCGGATGCCGCCGGATGGCTGTATCGTCCATGACGCTCGCCGAGCTTTCGACCCTTCTTCATCACACGCAGGGAATCACCGGGAGAGCCGGAACGCTGGATCTCAGGTCAGCGCCGTCCGCGGGCGCGCTCTATCCTGTGGACATCTACGTTGCAGCCGGCCGGGTGCAGGGGATCGAGGCCGGGCTTTATCACTTCAATGTGAAGGCGAACAGCCTGGTCAGGCTGAAGCAGGGCTCGCAGTTCGAGCGGATCGAGGCCGTGGCCGGCTGCCCGCACCTGTACCAGCCTGCCGCTGCAACGATCATCTTCAGCGTCACCTTCGGCCGCACGGGCTTCAAATACAAGGAGCGTGCCTACCGCTACGTCAACATGGACACGGGACACGCCGCCTTCAACCTGGCGCTCTGCGCCGCGTCGGTCTGGTATGCCGCGCCCATGGTTGCGCGCTTCGATGACGAGGGCCTGAACGAGCTGCTCGGGGTGGATGTAGAAAAGGAGGCAGCGCTTTTGCTCGTGCCGCTGGGACGCGCGGCCGGGGGAGACGGAGATGACGGCTTTGCGGAACCACGGTTCACAACTGCTTTCCTGGAGGAACCTGCCGATGGGGAGCTGGACTGTATTGATCTGATTCACCGCGGCACCGGGCTCGCCCGGACAGAAGGGTGGAGCAGCCTGCCCGTTCACCCCGGCCAACACCGCGATCAAGGGGAAAAGGAGAGCGTTGCCCTGCCCATGCCAACAGCGGGAAAGGCTCTCTTCGAGGCGATCAAGGAAAGGCGATCCACGAGAAGTTACACGCAGGAGCCCATGGAAGCCGCGGAGCTCTCTGCTCTCTGCGTAGCAGCCCGTGGCACGTCCGAGGGCGGAGGAAGAGATCCTTTTCTGTCCTTCTCAGCGCCCCTCAACCTCTACGTGGTGGTGAGGGACGTGAAAAGAACCGCGCCCGGTGTTTATCTTTTTGATCCAGCGAACCGCTCGCTCGTTCTCCTGAAACAAGGCGATTTTTCCGGCCAGTGCAGGAGTGCCTGCCTCAACCAGGATTTCTGCGCCACGGCGGACGCGCTCTTTGTCAAGACAATGAACTGGAACTCCCTGCCCCTGCCTGACGGGGATAGAGGCTACCGCTACGCCTGCCTCCGAGCGGGCATGATGGGCGAGGGTCTCTACCTGCAGGCCACGGCCCTGGGCATGGGTGTCTGCGGGGTCGGCGCCTTCATGGATGGCGATGTGGCGGAAATCGTGGGCTGCGACCGCGCGAAAGAGGCTGTTCTCTACGCTACAGCCGTGGGAAAGTGACAAAAAAAACAGAGGGAAACAAGATGAAGCAAGACAAACAGGACATAATAGTGATCGTTTCCGATTCGCTGCGGCAGGATCACGTGAGTTATTACGGGGGCGGGGAAAGCCCGGTGCGCACACCGAACATCGACGGACTGCTTGAGGATTCGGTGGTGTTCGACAACATGTACCCGGAAGGATTGCCCACCATACCGGTTCGCACCGAATGGGCGACCGGAGCGGGCACGCTTGCGGGGCGCTCCTGGCAGCCGCTGTCGAGCACGGATGTGACCTGTTCCGAGATACTGCTGCGCGAGGGTTACATCACGGCGATGATCACGGATGTGTACCACTACTTCAAGCCCGGCCAGAACTTCCACCGCGGATATCACGAATGGCATTGGATCCGCGGCCAGGAGTACGATGCCTGTCGCGCGGCGCCGCCTGTGAAGCGCCGGGTCGAGGATTACTGGAAGGACTCGTTCCCCGAATACTGGCGCGAGATGCTGCGCATAGTCTGCAGCAACCTCGACAACGCGCGACAGGCGGAGGATTTCCCCTGTTTTGTTACGTTCGAGCGCGCTTCTGATTGGATCCGGTGCAACAAGGGGCGAACAGAGCCGCTGTTCTTGTGGGTGGAGACATTCGATCCTCATGAGCCCTGGACACCGCCTGTGGAGTTCGACCTTTACAAGCCGCACAACTACTCGGGAAAGGATTTCATCCTGCCGCCGGGAGGAGACGCGTCGAAACACTTCAGCCCCGAGGAGATCAGCCGCATCCGATCGCTTTACGCGGGCGAGGTGGGTTACGTGGATGCAATGGTCGGGGAATTTCTGAAGACCGTTAAAGATGCCGGTCGCTACGACGACAGCCTGATCCTGTTCCTGTCGGACCACGGGCATCCGCTTGCCGAACACGGGAAGTTCCTGAAAGGGCCGGATCGGCTGTACTCGGAGCTTCTGAAGGTTCCGTTCGCTTTCAAGATGCCGGGAGGCGCTCATTCGGGACAGCGCGTCCAGGGGCTTGCCCAGTTTCCTGACGTGCTCCCGACCCTGCTCGATGCGGTCGGGCTTGCGTACAACAACGCGGCTCTTCAGGGACACTCGCTTCTCCCGCTGGCAAGGGGTGACGTGGCCAAGGTCAGGGACGCAACCATATCCGGATTCCACTCCGGGGCTGACCGGTGCATCCGCGATGAAACGTGGAGCCTTGTGCTGCGGCCGGACGATGTGCCTGACGAGCTCTATAACCTCAAGAGCGACCCGAAGGAGCGGCAAAACGTGATCGATGATTACCACGGCGAGGCTGTGCGCCTTGCCGGATCGTTCGGACGCATCTACGCTGTCAACAAGCGCAGCATCAAGGGCCTGCAGGGCAGGTTCGAGGTGGAGCACACGGCAGTTGACTGAAAACAGTCGACACTCAGGACGGACTTCGCAAGTTCAACAATGGAGGACGCCGCAGCGGTTGGCGCCGGATCCGTAGGGGTGAAAAACCTTTCGCCCTATGCCGAAATCGGATAGATCAATGTAAGCCGATCATGAGGCGACAAGAGCCAGCCGCCTTCCAGGCCGGATGCGTTGTGGGTATATTGGTTGGAGGAGACGCGAGATGTGCATGAAGATCGTTGCCCTGTTACTCTTCTGCCTCGCTGCACCGACTGCATGTGTTTTCAGCGGGAAAACAGCGGTGAATGGAAACGAAGGAGATAGTCCGTGGGTTGTGGTGCTCGGTATTGCCCAGGACGGAGGGGTTCCCCAGGCGGGTGTCAAGAAGCACAAGGGATGGGATGACCCGCGTTTCAGGCGGATGGTCGTGTGCCTGGCTGTTGTGGATCCTGTCACGCGCGAGCGCTGGCTCATCGACGCGACCCCCGACTTCAAGGAACAGCTTCACCGTTTGGATGAGCTCTTCCCGGCCAAGGGCAAGCCAGGGCTGGACGGGATCTTTCTCACGCACGCTCACATGGGGCACTACACCGGCCTGATGCACCTCGGGCACGAAGCAATGGGCTCGCGCGAGGTGCCTGTTCATGCCATGCCGCGCATGAGGAAATACCTGAGCGACAACGGCCCGTGGAGCCAGCTCGTCCGCTACAAGAACATCGTTCTCGAGCCGCTCGAGGACAGAAAAACCGTTGTGCTGAACAGCCGCCTGAAAATCACGCCCTTTATCGTGCCTCACCGCCAGGAGTACTCCGAGGTCGTGGGCTTCAGGGTCGAAGGTCCGTCCCGTTCCGTGCTTTTCATCCCTGACATCGACAGTTGGGAGGATTGGGACGATATGGGCATTCTTGTGGAAAACGAGATCGCCCGTGTGGATGTCGCTTACCTCGACGGCACATTCTTTTCCAGGGACGAGCTGCCCGGCCGCGACATCTCGTCGTTCCCCCATCCCCTGATCACGCACAGCATGGAGAGGTTCGGCGCGCTTCCTGAAGCGATGCGTGCAAAGGTGCGGTTCATACATCTCAACCACACCAATCCCGCGCTGGATCCCGGCGGCGATGCGCGTGTAACAATCGAGGAGAGCGGCTTCAGCGTGGCAAAAGAGATGGAACGGGTTGTTCTTTGATACCATCAATATCCGATTGCAACAGCCGGAGGGCGAAAAAATCAATGTAAACCGATCGTGGCGGCAAGAGACTGCCGCCCTCCAGGAACGGGATTGCGCCGGTTAAACAATGGAGGGCGCCGCTCCGTCGGCGCCGGAAACGAAGAGGCGGCAAGAGACTGCCGCCCTCCAGGAACGGGATTGCGCCGGTTAAACAATGGAGGGCGCCGCTCCGTCGGCGCCGGAAACGAAGAGGCGGCAAGAGACTGCCGCCCTCCAGAAGAATCGGGATCGAAGTCGAATGGAGGAGTCGCCGCGGGCTACCCTCTTTTTTAATACAGACCTTGAAATGCCCGACCTTTTCGTTATCTAAAACACTGCCGTGAACTTGAAAGCTCTGAGAGCTATCCTTTGTCAAGCCCGCTTATTTCATACTCTTCGTAGCGAGGTAGCTGTAAACTGTGTTGTGGCAAGGCGCATGTCAGGAGACGACCGCAGGCCTGTTCCTACAGGTTGAGGATCGTCTCCTGGCATGAAACGAAGGCACAGCGCAGTTTACGGTGCCGCAGCAGAAGAGGATGAAATATGCGGGCAAGCAAGCACTGAAAAGAGTCGTCATGCTCGTGGACCGCCCCATCTTCATTGTCGGCCCGCCTCGGAGCGGCACCTCGCTGCTGTACAGCTGCCTGGGCACCCATCCGGACGTTGGCTACTTCAACCGGGCGAACCGGAAATATCTCAACTATCCCCGCCTGGCCTATTTCCTCACCCGCCTCAAGCTATATGGAGACAGGCCTCGTGAATCCCACTCCATCTGGGAGCGGTTCTACAGGGGTAAAGACGATGTGATGACCGCCGAACATGCCGATCCCCGAATGAAGGCGTGGTACGATGAATTCATCACGCGGGTGCTGAAGGTGCGGGGCACCACGCGGCTCGCAGCCAAGATTCCGTCCTTTTCCATGCGCATCCCCTGGCTCGAAGCCCTCTTCCCGGACGCTCTGTTCGTGGTGGCCCATCGCGACTGGCGGGCAACCATCGGCTCCACAGTGATCAAACGAGCGCAAGCGGCCTGGTTCGGCGTCATGCCCCCCGGCTGGAGAGACCATGTTGACGATCCCCCGGCGCTGGGCGCGGCATGGATGTTCCGGAAATCACATGAACGGATTCAAGCTGAGGAGGAAAAACGTCCCAACCGGTTCTTGCGGGTCTGGTATGAGGATCTCTGCAAGGATCCTGTCCCGGTCATGGAACGGACCGCGGCATTCTGCGGTCTAAGCTGGACTCCGGAAGCCGTGGCAGCCCTTCCCAATTACATCCGCCCGGCATCGGACAAGTGGAAACGGACGGGCGTGCCATCTCCCGAGATGATCCAGGAGATCCGAAAGATCCACGGATCCTACCTGGCGAACCACGAATACCCTTGCGGGTTCTGAACCGCATCTTTTGTCCTCATCTGTTACAGCGCGGTTTCCGAAGAGGATAGAGAGGGATAACACTTCTCACTCGTCTTTCTTCACGGCACGCACGCCCATTCTTTCGAGATGACTCCTGTGAGCCTTGACGCGCCGGCTGAACCCGTCCCAGTCGCGCACCTCTTTCGGGGACCATCCCCGCTCGGCAACTGACAGCAGGCGCGGGAAGAGCTGGGAGTCGACCTTATCGGGTTCGCGGTCGATGTGAGACCAGAAGTTGGCTTGAAGCCCGAGGATATGTTTCTCCCCCTCCTTTTCGAGTTCCTCTGGAACCGGTTCGAAAAGGTAGGCCTTGCGCGTGTCGATCCGGTCGTAGGTGTAGTCGAAATAGCAGTGGCTCGTTGGCGACATGACAACATCGTGGCCGGCTTTTGCCGCGGCGATGCCTCCCTTCATCCCGCGCCAGCTCATCACTGCCGCATTGGGCGCAAGCCCGCCCTCGAGAATCTCGTCCCAGCCGATGATCGTCCGTCCCCTGGAGCTGACGAACCGCTCGACCCTCTTGATGAAATAGCTCTGCAGCTCCTGCTCGCTGTCGAGCCCCTCCTTATCCATCCGCTCCCGGCAGCGGGCGCACCCTGCCCAGCGATGCTTGGGCGCTTCGTCTCCGCCGATGTGGATGTACTGCGAGGGAAAGATCTCAAAAACCTCTGAGAGCACATCCTCGATGAACCGAAAGGTCTTCTCGCTGCCGGCGCAGAAGATGTCCTTGTTGATGCCCGGCCCCTTGAAAAAGGGAAAGATCTCGAACGGCCCCCCGGTGCACGACAGCTCCGGGTGGCACGAAAGCGCAGCCAGGCAATGGCCGGGCATTTCGATCTCCGGAACGATCGTGATGTTGCGCGCTGCCGCATAGCGTACGAGATCGCCCATCTCCTTCTGCGTGTAGAATCCCTCGTGGGAGGGGGGCTCGTTCCACCTGGCCGGGAAACGGGCCCCCTTGCGTGTAAGCTCGGGATACTTCTCTATCTCGATCCGCCATCCCTGGTCGTCGGTAAGGTGCAGGTGAAGCACGTTCATCTTGTAGAAGACCATGCGGTCGATCGTTTTCTTGATGTAGTCGACCGACTGGAAAGTGCGCGAACAGTCGAGCATCAGGCCGCGCCACGCAAACCGCGGGAAGTCTTTGATCGCCACGCATGGGAGGCGCAGGCTTTCTGCCGGGTTATCATCCGGATCGCCAGGCCCAAGCAGAAGCTGGCGCAGGGTCTGGCAGCCGTAGATGAGTCCCTCGCCCCGCACGGCCCGGATCACGACCCCTTCACGGCTCACGCGCAAATGATACCCTGATCCGCCCACATCTCCGGATTGCGGATCGATGCGCAGCTCGATCGTGCTGTCAGGATCGTTCTCAAGCGGGTGCACGGCCAGCTCCGTTTTGATGCCCGCGTCTCGAGCAAGGTACTGCCTGAGCAGCTTGCCCGCCGCGTGCGAGCCCCTGTGCGCAACGATCACCGTCTTCCCGTCGATCTGAAAGCAGCCGTTTCCCCGCTCGATCGAGACCGGCTGCGGAATCAGGTCGACACCTGTTGCGGCATGCGCGCTCGCTGCCAGGCAGGAACAGCTCAGAACGAACGCGGCCGCGGCCGGCCATAAAGGCGCAATGGAACTCCCGGATCGACAAAGCATGTTTCGATTACTCCAAGAAAAAAAAGAGCGCGGCCGATCCTCTCAGGCAAAGACCGCGTAAAGGAAGACCATAACCGCAAAAAGCAGGGCCGCAAGAAACTTGTAGTTGCCCACGCCGGGCCAGCCCGGGCTGCGCAGAGCGTCGAGCGGGCTGCCCCAGACCAGCTTCCTGCTGCGCTCGTCGTGCTGGTGGGGTTTCAGCGCGGACATGACCACGAGGATGACCAGGCAGATCACGAAGAGATAAAAGGTTGCCATCATGGACGGTACGTTCCACCCGGTCGACTCCTTGAATATGTCGAGAAGAAAAACCGCCAGGCCGAGCCCCGAGCCGGTATACAGGGTCCATTGCGCGGCCCGGCCCGAGGCGCGCTTCCAGAAAACGCCGGCCACGAAAACAGCCGTTATCGGCGGGGCGATGTAGCAGATCATTGCAACGATCCCCTGGAAAATGCTCTCCCAGCGCGCGATGTGCGGCGACCAGGCGATCGCCGCGATCATGGCGGCAAAGGTTACGATGCGGCCGATGCCCACCAGCTTGCGCTCAGGCGTATCGGGTTTCCAGCGCTTGTAAAGGTCATGGCTGAAGAGCGTGGCTATCGAGTTCAGGGCGCCGGACACGGTGCCCATCAGTGCGGCGAGCAGCGCGGCAGCCACCACGCCCTTGAGCCCGACCGGAAGCAGATGGCTGATCATGAAGGCGTAGGTGTCGGCGGATTCAACGATCTCATCCGGGAGCCGGCCCTGCTTGACCAAGGCGTAGCACATCAGCCCGGGCAGCACGAAAATGAACACGGGCAGGATTTTGATGAATCCGGCAAACAGCGGCCCCACCCTGGCGTGGTTCTCGTCCTTGGCCCCGAGCACGCGCTGCACTATGGTCTGATCGGCGCACCAGTACCAGAGCCCGATCACAGGGTAGCCGAGAAAGACCGCGTACCAGGGAAGGGTGGGCGACTCCTCTGCGCTGCGCAGCACCGTGAGCTTGACAGGCTCCACGACAGCGGCGATCTCGCTCCACCCGCCCGTCTTGACGTAGGCGATCGCTGTGATGCACACCGCACCGGCCAGGAGGATCACGGTCTGGATCGATTCGGTGACGACCACCGCCATCAGGCCGCCCACGATCGTGTAAAGCCCGGTCAAGCCGGCAGTGACGATAATGCTCGTGTATAGGTCGATGCCAAACATCCCGTGCAGCACCACCGCCCCGGTGTAAAGCGAAAAGCCGATGTGGATGAAGATCGCCGAGACGATCGACAGGACCGCGAGCCAGTCGCGGCACGCCCTGTTGTAGCGTTGCTCGAGGAAGTCCGGCAGCGTGGCCACCCGGCTGCGGATGTAAAATGGCGCGAAGAAGAGGGAGAGCATGATGAGCGTGAACGCAGCCATCCACTCGAAGTTTCCATAGGCAAGCCCGTTCTCGTAGCCTTCCTGCGCCAGGGAGACCAGGTGAATAGTGGAGATGTTGGTGGAAAACAGGGCGAGGCCGATGACCGGCCACTTGAGCGTGCCCCCCGCCAGGAAGAAGCTTCTGCCGGCTCCGTGACTGTTTCTGCGCCTCAGCCCCACCCAGCAGCCAAGCCCCACGATTCCGAACAGGTAAACGGCTATGATCACCAGGTCGGGCGTTTCAATGGTCAGGGTCAAGTCAGCCTTCCTTTCTTCGGATCTCCTCTGTCGCCCGCAGCTTTTTCGCTAGGATGGTGGGAAGGTAGCGTCAGGCGCGGCAATATGGCGCCGGACGGCCCGCCCTCCGCGGGATAGCGTTTCTGTATGATATTGCTAAAACAGATGAAAAAAACTACTATTTCCCGCACGTGACCGACGAGTGCCGATGGTCCGCGCCCGGGGCTGACAACCGGCAGTTTGATTCGTTCTCGTAAAACAAGGAGCAATGGCCATGGAGGACATACTTGTTGATCTGAGCCCTGACAAGCTGGCGGCATGGTATGGCCGGCTCGCGGACAAAACCGCTGAACGCAAGTGGGGAGGGACGGAAAAGCTCGCTTCCAGGTGCCTTCGCATCTGGCTGGAAAACAAAACACCGTTCAGCACAATAACCGTTGATGCTCCGGATGAGCTCCGCAACAGCCCTTACGTGGCCAAAGAGCTCAAGTACCACAGGAAGGTATATCTCACCGAAGAAAAAGCGCGCTTGTCTTCCGGCATGACATGGGCGGGGATCGTCCCCCGGCTCCAGGGAAAGCACACGACCAAGGCAAAGCGGCTGACAGGAATAAAAATGGAGTACACAAGCCTGGTCAAGATACCGATCACTTCAAAGGTTTTCGGCCCTGCCGAGGACAAGGACCTTTTATACGCGCTTCACGGGCTTCAGCTCGAAACAGAGGCGACCGTTTCCTGTTCCATGATGGCGGGCTCGAGCTTCGTGCGCGTCGTGTTCGTGAGCTTTCAGGCCAAGCTTAAAAACAGGTACGAGTGGGACCACTCGCAGCAGATCAAGGTGCCGAATCCGGACTACAAGAGCCGCGGCGCGGAAGCGGTTGCCCCTCTATCCGAGTTCGTGACCATCAACAACATCAACGCAAAACGGCTGGAAGAGGCAGGAATGGCAGCTCCATACTATCTCGAATCCGACACATGGTACGTTGATTCGGTTCTCGGAGCCCCGGGGCAGGTTGACCTCGAAAAAAAGATATAGCGCCGCTCCGCCGGCCCCGCTACTTCGAATTCAGGTTTTTGCGCTTCATAAGGCAGTACTCGTCAGCCCCCATGTCAGCGACTGCTTCCTGGGGCGGTAACCCCGCCGGAAAAACCCCTATCCCGTTCCCCGGGAATTTTCTCGGATCCCCCTCGAAATCCAAGGCCGGCAGATTTTCCGCGAAGTTGTCTCCCGCGTCGATGCAGGGGGAAGCGCAGGAGAGGTGATAATCGTTGTTGACCGGATCAATGAAGAGCGGATCCGCATCGATCATTCCGGACTTCCAGTTGAGAACGGAGCCCGGCTCGACATACACGGAGCTCAATCCCCGGCACACATCGGAATAGCTGATATTCAGCAGGGAGGCGGCCATCCATGTTCCCATGTGAATCTCCGGGCCCACCGCAGCTGAATTCTCCCATAGGATTGTGTTCGCGACTGTTGTCTTGCACCCGCACAAGCTCAAGCCCCCGCCGAAATCAGCCGTGTTTCCATGGATGGTGTTGTTGGCCAGCCTCAGGCGAAGAACATACGTGCCCCCTATTCCGCCGCCGTACTCAGCACTGTTTCCCTTGATGATGTTGTTGGTCAAAGGAGGAAGAAGCTGGGTGTGCAGGCTGATTCCGCCTCCCTCCCTCCCGGCCGAATTGCCTGTGATGATGTTGCCAGTGATGTGCGGGAATACCTCGTCATAACAGTAGATGCCGCCGCCGTCGTATGCTGTCGCAATGTTGTCCTGAATTATGTTGCCGGTAATCATCGGGCCGGCGGAGAATCGAACATAGATCCCTCCGCCGTAATACGCTTCGTTGCGTAAAACGGTGTTGCCCGCGATTGTTGGCGAAGACCACCTGCAGTAGATACCCCCGCCTGACAAGGCCGTGTTGTTCGAAATCGTGTTGGAAAAAAGATCGGAATCGGAGCCAAACGAGAGGCTGATTCCGCCGCCTTCCTTTGCATTGTTGTCCGAAACCGTGTTGTTGGACATGGACGGCGATGATGAGAAGCAGTAGATACCACCGCCTTTGAGCGCATCGTTTCCCGAAACGGTGTTGCCGGACATGGCGGGCGACGATCCGTAACAGTAGACCGCTCCGCCCCCGTCATCCGCGGTGTTCGACTCGATCGTGTTGTCATGGATCCCGGGTGAAGAGCCCGAACAGTAGATCGCGCCCCCGTCGTCCGCAGTGTTCCCGAAAAAGGTATTGCCTGTTACCGCGGGCGAAGACGAGTAACAGTGGAGGCCCCCGCCCTTGATCGAGCTGTTTCCCGAAAAGGTGTTTCCTGTTATGACAGGAGAGGCGCTGTCGCAGCATATTCCGCCGCCCCAGTAAACCCCCGTGTTCCCCGCGATGATGTTGTTTGTGATCGCCGGCGAAGAACCGTCGCAGTAGATCCCGCCGCCTTTATCAGCCTGCCCGTTGGTAAGGGTGAAACCGTCAATAACCGAAAGGCAGTCTTCGCCGCTTACGAAGACAACAACGCTCCCCGACCCGCATCCGTCGAGAACCGTTGCTCCCGGCCCGTCCGTGCTACAAACCAGAACGGCCTTGCCCTTGAAGTCGATGTTCTCCGTGTATGTTCCGGAGGCAACCTGCACGATGTCCCCGTCCTTTGCCGTGTCAATACCCGCCTGCACGGTTGGTTGGTCTGCAGGAACGTTGATCGTGTCGGCATGAACCATGTCCGAAAACAACAGGGCGAAGGCGAAAGATAACATCGCTCTGATCATGACATGATTTCCTGGGCCTTGTTTAGATGTTTTCCGAGAAAGGATTATATCATTATCCTCAATCCGAGAAAAGAACTTTCGGATTATGGCCTCGTAAATCTGGACCTGAAGAGGACGGCATGGAAGCAGGCTATAGGAACAGACCTGCAGTCGTCTCCTGACATGCGCCTTGCCACATCACAGTTTACGGCACCTCGCGACGAAGAGTATGAAATAAGCGGGCTAATCTAAAGTACCACGTTCCCGGATTCCGATGATATTCGTAAGGATCTGAACCCCGGGGGCGAAACAAAATGGAAAAACACCTGCACCAAGAGTTACTCGATGCAATATCTCCCGCGCTCGGCATGGCATCCGAGAAATGCACCGTCCACAGTCAAAAGACCGCGGACGCGCTGTGCCCGGAATGCGGGAAGCTGTACTGCATGAGATGCATGGCTTTCGACCAGGAAAGCGAAACCCTGGTCTGCGGCCGCTGCCGTGCAAACCTCATAAACCGAGTCGGCCGGTCGATGCTGTCACGGATCGCGCGGCTGCCGTTCGTGTACGTGATGCTCCTCGCCTCGCTCACATTCGCGGCTTATGCGTCAGGGCTCGGAAACCCGGGCATCGATGAGATGCAAAAGGCTGATTCGGACAAGCCGTGGTTTCAGAACCGCGCGGGAAAGCTGTGGGTCCAGCAGGCTTCCAGGACAAAAAAAAGAGTGGAGCAGCTCGAGAACGGAAACGCACCGCAGGAGGAGCTGTTGTCATGGGCAAAGCTGACACATTCCGCCTTTGCCAATGCGCACAAATGCTGGGAAGGGAAAGAGCCGGAGATCGATCTCGCAATCGGCAAAGCGCTCGCGCTGGCTGAAACGGGCCAAAAGAGATCGGCGTACCATGCGCTTCTGAACCTGGACAGGGAGATGTTCCCGGATCACCCGGCCCGCCTTGCGTACCTGTATCACAGGGGCAAGGCCGCCTTGCAATGCGGCTGCAGGAAAGAAGCTGTAAAGGACTGGACCCGTGCGCTCAAAATGGCGGAGCCTTCCTCCTCATACACATCGCCCTGGCTGATGTTGAACAGGATCAACGATGTGTTTTCCGTAAAAAACATGGAAGGTGTGATTCTCCAGTGGATCCGCCAGAGCTGCGGCACACTCATGGGTGCACATGATATCCGTGAAAACATTTTCAACCGGATCCGGGAAAACGGCATGGAGGCGGAGTTTCCTCGAAACCAGATCCCGTGTCCGGCGCAGTCAAATGTCGTCGAGGAACGTGAGCCAACGGTTCCCGGCCCTGTGATTAGCTGGCGCCTACACAAGGATTGAACATGTTTATACCGTTTTTCATCGATACCGAACGCGATTGGAATTACCGCCAGAGGGTGCCATGGGTGGTATGCTGCCTGATCTCGACCTATGTTCTGTTTCACCTCTACCTGACACAGCACATCAGCCCGGAAGCGCGCACCGACCTGTTCTACAGGTACGGAGTCGTTTCCTCCGGTTTTCAGTGGTACACGGTTTTCACCTGCACTTTCCTTCACAGCGACTGGCTGCACCTTCTGGGCAACTGCTACTTTCTGTGGCTCTTCGGCACGGGCATGGAAAAGCTGTTTGGAAGCGTCCGGTTTCTTTTCCTTTTCACGGCCGGCGCCCTGCTCAGCATGATGATACACCTCTGGGCCATCCAGCCGTTCGTGGCTGACATGCCCACCATCGGAGCCTCCGGCGCGATCTCAGCCGTTCTCGGCGGGTTCTTTGTGATCTTGCCCAAGGCCAAGGTGCGCTGCCTTGTATATGTTATTTACAGGCCGCGCTTCGTTTCGGTGCCTTCCTGTATCGTGCTTGGTGCCTGGTTTCTGTGGCAGCTTTTCTGCAGCATCGAACCGGCTCTCGCTGAGTACGGAGTGGCGTTCTGGGCGCACACGGGAGGGTTTGCAGCAGGCACGGCTTATGCCACGCTGCTCTACGGCCTGATCCTCCGGCAGGCAAGCTGGACACAGTCCCGCGCAAAGGGACAGTTGGCCTACGCCTGGGACGCTTACCTGGATGGCAATTTTCAAGAGGCAGCCCGCGCATTCGACATGTTCGACGATTCGACACCTGAAAGCCTTGCCGCGACGAAACAACCGTTCCTGGCCGCTCTCCTTTGCCTCAACCACAACCGCAACCCGCAAGAAGCTGCAACCATGCTTTTTGCCGCGTTGCACCTCGCTGCAAGCCGCCTCGAGCATGCACGCGCTTTGACGATCTACCTGCAGATACGCGAGCGCATCCCCAAAAAAATCGTTCCGGCAAAGGTTCACCGCGACGGGGCATATTCCGCGCTTTCCTGCTCTCAACCGGCCATCGGGCTCCAGGCAATGGCTGACGCGTTCAAGGCCGGCCTCGACGAGGGAACCGACATCCTTCTCGGGCGCGCGGAAGCTGTTCTTCGCAACACGCTGGGCCTGACCGAGTCCGCGGATGAGGTGAGCGGGCTGATAAAAAAGCTGGAAAAAAGCCAAAACGAAAAGACCGTTTCACCTTCGGTGTAGGAAGCGGTCCTGTGCTTGTTGATGGCGCGGATAACCCGCTTATTTCATACTCTTCTGCTGCCGCACCTCCCGCGCCGCTACTTCCTTGCCATTTCGAGCGCTTCGGTGGTCAGGCGGTACTTTGCGATCATGTTGGGCACTTCCCAGGGGGGAAGCTCGCCTTTTTCCAGGTACTGAAGGTAGTTCCTTGTGACCTGCCTGAAGTGCGCTTCGTGGCCCAGGCGAAACTTATCCGAAACGCACAGATGCCACCCCTCGCCATGCTCTTCCAGTGTGGTTCCGGGATACTTTTTCTTAAGGCGTTTTACAGCGGCCGCAAGCGCCTTTGCGAGCTCCCCTTTATCCGCGTTCGGAGCAGCCTCCACGTAGAGCTCGGGCTGGTAGCCCTGCTCTTCCTCCTGCCGGATGGTCACCTTGGCCTTGGTCCCGCGAAAAGAGGAAAAGTGCGTGTCCCCAGCGCCCTTTGGCGCCTGGAAGCGCCACTGGACCGATACATTGGCATGGATCTCCTTCAATGTAAAAGAGATCCCGCCGTTGGCATGGCACGGGTAAGTCCCTTTTTCGTTCAGGTCCTTTTCGAAATAATCCGGGAACTCTTCGAGCCGTGTCGCTCTTTTAAACTGCTCCTTCGACAAAAACGTGGGCCAGCGCTGCGCCTCGACGAGCACAAAATCGCGGTCGTAGTCCAGGCTTTTGCCCGGCAAAAGCCCCCACATGACCAGATCGATGAGGTGAGTCGTCACATCCACGATCCCCTCGCCCTGCTGTGTCGTGTCGAAAAACCAAGGCGGGCGCACATTCGCTTTTCCTGTGACGAATTTGAAAAAATGATGCACGCTCTTCTTCATCACCGCCGGATTTTCTAAAGTCCCCTTCATCGGCACGCCGAACACGGCCGGATCTAGCACAAGCTCTCTTTGCATGATCGATGTTATCTCGTAGCGCTCGGTCATTATATCGTAAAGGAAAACGCCCTTCTCTTGTGCCAGTTCAAAAGCCTCCCATATAAGACCGAAACCGCGGGCGTCTATGCACATCGGCTTGTCGGCAAGCACATTGAGCCCGGCTTCGATGCACCTTTTTATGTACTCGGCCTTCTTACTGTTGTTGCCGGAGATGACCACAACATTGCCGGGCTTCTCTTCGAGCATCTTCTCCAGGAAATCGTCTCCCTTGTACACGATTTCTTCCCAGGAAGTCGGCGTGGCTTCGCGGCTGTTGAAGCTCTCGATCCGCATCAGGTGCCCATCCAGATCCGGCCCCTCCGGAGCGTAAACGAAGACCTTCGGCGATATCTGGTTGAACATGGTTTTCTGTACCATGGCCGCGTGAAAATGCCCGGGGTCAAGTGTCATCAGCTTGATCGCGCCGGTCGCACTGGGAGCGTCGGTCGCACTGGGAGCGTCGGTCGCACCTGGAGCGCCGGTCGCACCTGGAGCGCCGGTCGCACCTGGAGCGCC
>CAZIUL010000018.1:35722-73336 GCA_964542475.1 uncultured Phycisphaerales bacterium
CTGGAGCGCCGGTCGCACCTGGAGCGCCGGTCGCACCTGGAGCGCCGGTCGCACCGGGAGCGCCGGTCGCACCGGGAGCGCCGGTCGCACCGGGAGCGCCGGTCGCACCGGGAGCGCCGGTCTTACCGGGAGCGCCGGTAGAGGGCGCCTTCTCCTCGCCTTCCTTTGAACAGGACAGGCCGAACAAAGCCGTGACAAGAATAAGCGCTGCTGCTATGACAAAGGTCTTGTCCATCATGATAAAGTCCTTTCCGTACGTATAGATTACAGGGTCCAGGGTTTGCGCATGGGGCGGGAAAGCATCGAGCTCGCCTCCTCGTCGCCTTCGAACATTTCTTTTTCAGGATTCCATTTCAGCTTCCTGCCCAGGTTCATGGCGATCGCTCCAAGCAAGCATACGGTACACGAGCGGTGCCCCACCTCAACGGGCGCAACGGTCGGGCCCCTGGAGCGGATACAATCCAGAAAGTTCTTCTTGTGATCGTCGCTCTTGTAAAGTTGTATCTCATCGGGCCCGATCTCGGAAGTCAGCACGGATTCCGGTTCCGCTGTGATCGACCACCTCTTCACGTATATCCACCCGTCACTCCCTTCAAACAGAACCCCCTGCTTGTTTTTCTTGTTGTCGGCGCAGATCAGCTTGACCCCGCTTGAATAGGTGTACTCGATCTCGAAATCGCCGTGCACATCCCAGAGACCGCTTTCAGGGAAGGCCGCTTCCGCCTTGACCTCCACTGGCCCGGTGTGCTCGGTGCCCATGGCCCACTGGGCCGTATCCAGGTGGTGCGATCCCCATCCGGTGATCATGCCCGCGCCGTAAGCCTGAATGCGGAGCCACCCCGGCCTATCGTATCCTTCCGGCGGATGAACCCTCTTTTCCGTGTAGGGAACCTTCGGGCACGAGCCGAGCCACATGTCGTAGTTCAGCCCCTCCGGAACAGGCATCTCGGGTTCCTCGCCGCATCCCGGGTCGGTTGGGAGGCCCACCTTGATGGTGTGGAGTTTCCCGATGCGGCCGTTCCGCACCAACTCGCACGCCCTGCGAAAATGCTTGTGTGACCGCTGCTGGCTGCCTACCAGCAAAACGTTGTTGTGCTGCTTCACCGTGTCGCTCAATGCGCGACCCTCGGCAATGGTGAGGGAAAGCGGCTTCTGGATAAAGATATCCTTGCCCGCCCTGGCAGCGGCCATTGCCGGGAGCACATGCCAGTGGTCAGGGGTGCACACTGTCACCGCATCGATATCCTTCCTGGCCGCGAGCTCTCGGTAGTCGCCGAGCATGGTCACGCCGCTGTAGCTGTCCTTTCCGACCTTTGCGGCGTAATGGTTTTCCACCAGCTCCTTGGCGGACTTCATCCTGTTGGAATCAACGTCGCTGACAGCCACAATCTGCACCTCGCCGAACCTGAGGAGGCCGGGGATGTCGTCCGTATACGCGATGCGGCCCACGCCGATGCACCCTATGGTAATCCTGTTCGATGGAGCGTTCGCTCCGAACACGCTTGACGGAACGATAGCCGGGAATGCAGCCGACGCGGCAGCGGTGATCGCGGCAGAGCGTTTTAAAAAGTCCCTGCGGTCGATTGTCTTTTTTTCTTTACTGTGTTTTTTGCTCATTCCTGCACCCTCCTTTCAAGGCTGTTTATCCGCGGCCTCGCGTATCACGGCACTCTTTCCGAGGCTCTCGGGCGATCGGTCGAGCTGCACCGATACAGCGGGCGGACAGCCGAAGTCGCTCCACAGGCGCCTCGCTTCCTGAGGGTCGATGGCGCCGTCGTAAACGTACAGTCTGTATCTTAAAACATATTGGTTCCCCGGTTCCAGCTTCCAGTCGGTTTTCTGAATCGGGCAGAAGCTGAAAAAGATATCATCTGTGTGGCTCCAGATCCGCATCGGTTCCGGGTGTTCATAGTTTTGCGGATGGCTCATGAAAACCACGCCCGCGGGCCCTTTTTCAGTGGGGCCGAAAACGTTGCACCAGCGCGCTCGCGTGCCCTGCCCGTCCTTCCGCTGCTTTCCCTCTGATGTCAGGTAGTTTCCCTCGCTCCAGGAGGCTCTCGCGCGAAAGCCTAAACCGCCGTACCTGTACTTCTTCAGCAGGACAGGGCTCTCAAAAGCGCATGTCAAAGTCGATGTTAAATCCAAGAGCCGCCATCCCTTGTCCGCCCCTCCGGCGTTCCAGACCCTGATATTCCACTTCTCGTTGAGCGCCGCTTTTTCCCCTCCCGGCGCGATCAGGTCAACGTGCTCCTGGATCGCCTCGAACCCGCCGAAAACCGGGCCTTTTGTAAGCGTGGCGAATCCGGCGAACCGCACTGTGCCCTGCCCTTTTTTCAGGTTCCAGAAATCCACCTCCCTGCCTTCGAACACGGTCCTGGTGTAAGGGTTCCAGATGCCCAGGTGATGAACATGGTCCGGCGGATGAATCCTGGTCAGGACAGCGCCCGACGGGGACCACAGGGGGTGGATGAATCCGCTCCTCGTGAAGAGCTCGTCCGCTCCCTCGGGCGGCGGGATGAGCGCGTGGTTGTACGCGAGAACCGGGCTCATCCCGCCGCTGGGAAAGAGCTTCAGGCAGGTGTCATCCATCACAGGCTCGACAAAGCTCGTTTCATTCGGCTCCCCATCCCCAAGGATCAGCTCGTAGATCCGCTCTCTCCCGGCACCGGTTTTGCCGGAAAGGATCCACCAGAGCCGCGGGGAAATGCCGGGTTCCGCCTGGGATGGAACCGGTACACGCTCTTCGCCTCTCACCTCCAAAAGTACAAGCCCGCTGTCCAACGGAACAAGGAGGCCGTCCAGCGACGCTGACACGGGCGTGTCAATGCGCGCGTGTTTTCCGGCCTCGACCTTTATCCTGGCCAGCACCTCCTGCCCGGCCCAAGCGCTACTCAGGCCGCAGAAAAGGGGGGAAAGCGCGGCGCAAAACAAAACGAAGAGCAACAGAACTCTCTGCTTTTTCATCCGGGTTCTTCCAATGGTTCAAACATCAATGAGTTCCGGCATTCATTGTACTATAAAGCCCGCCCGGGTATCACCCCAGGTTGTACGACTCTTTTACCAGGTCGTAAGCGAGTGCGCGGCTCATCCTTCTCGCGTCGCTCATGTCGATTATGTGCCTGGCAACAAGCCCTGCGAGGTAGTTGGAGTCCACGCGCCTTGACATGTCGTGCCGCGCCGGTATCGAGGGGAACGCCCTGGTGTCGTCGTTGAAGCCGACCGTGTTGTAGATGCCGGCTGTTTCGGTGACCATCTCCCTGTAGCGCGTCATCCCCTCGATGCTGTCGAGGAACCACCATGCAGGCCCGAGCTTGAGCGCCGGGTAATGCCCCGCAAGGGGGGCGAGCTCCCTTGAGTAAGACGATTCGTCAAGCGTAAACAGGATCAGCTTGAACCTGGTGCTGTTCCCGTACTTTTCCAGAAGCTCGCGCAGGCTGCGAGTGTACTCCGTGGTGATGGGTATGTCGCACCCGACATCAGGACCGTACTTTTCGAACACGAGCCGGTTGTGGTTCCTGAACGAACCCGGGTGGATCTGCATCACAAGCCCGTCTTGAGCGCTCATCCGGGCCATCTCCATGAGCATGTGCGCCGTAAAAAGAGCGGCATCCCTGGTCGTGTCCTTTCCTTTCAGCGCTCTCAAAAAAATCCCCTCGGCCTCGGAGTTGTTCATCCCGTGCGCAAACGGAACCATGACCCCCTGGTCCGTTGAAACCGCGCCCATCGACTTGAACCGCTTGCGCTGCTCCTGGATCGCTGATATGAACCTCCTGTACGATGTTATCTCGACCCCGCTTGCCTTCTCCAGGGCGCGTATGCTCTTCTTCCACCCTTTCGACGCGATGTCGATCACCGAATCCGGTCTGAAGCACGGGATAATCCTGCCGGCCCAGCTGTCGTCTCTGATCTTTTCGTGGTTCGCGAGCGTATCCGCAGCACCGTCGGTTGTGGTAAGCACCTCGATGTTAAACCGCTCGTAAAGCGCGCGCGGCAGGTATTCGGGGCTGTCCAACTTTTCCTGGATCCGGTCGTATATCCTCGCGGCGCTTTCTGCGTTGAGCTTCTCTCTCACACCGAAGAGCTCGTACAGCTCGTGGTTCAGCCAGGCCCCGGTGGGAGTGCCCGCGAAAAGGTGAAAATGCTCCGCGAAAAGCCGCCAGATCTTTCTGCCGTCCGTTTCAGCGCGCGTGCCGTCGTGTTTCGGGATACCGAGCGCATCCAGATCGACCCCCTGCGAATAAAGCATCCGGAAAACGTAGTGATCCGGGACAACTAGAACCTCGGCCGGATCGGAAAACGGCTTGTTCTCCACAAAAACCGCCGGATCCACGTGACCGTGAGGGCTCACAATGGGAAGCTCCTTCACGTCCTCGTACAGCTCGCGCGCGGTTTTGCGAACCGAGGGTTCAGGGTCGAAATAACGGTTCTCGTCGAGCACAAGCGGTTCAATATCACTCATCTTCCATGTTCTCCTCGATCACAACTTCAACTTCCGATACATGCCCGGGTTTCACAAGAACCCTGGCGTCAAAAAGGTATCCCCTTCCCTCGGGCTCGCTAAGGGAAATTCCGTACCGGCCCGGGGCAAGGTTTTCCAGCAGGATCACTCCTTCCACACCCGAATACGAGAAAAAGCCCGTGTTTCCAGCCAGACCGAGCGGCGAATCAACAGGATCCAGCAGGCACAGGCCGACTCCGGGAACCGGTGCCCGGGCTGCCCCGCCCCCTGTCACGGATATGCGGATATGTCCCTGATTCCCGGGCGCCGGGGGCGCGAGCTCGATGCTGTTTTCCCCGGGGGAAAGAACGATCTCATCGTAAACATCCACTCTGCTGTCCCATTCCAGGATAGCCGCGGAAACAGCGTAGCGGCATGATGGGGCCAGCCCTTCGATTCTGAATCCGCCCTCAGGCCCGGCGATGACAGTGGCCATTCCCATCCTGCCCTTTCCCCTGGAAAGCGGATCCCACCCCCTCACCCCGGGAAGGTCGTTTCTCAGCATGGTTACCACTATACGGTGCGGATTAACCCCTTCGGGTATTCTCACGACACCTTCGAGCGCTGCTGCTCCGCCTGAAAACGCTGCGTCCGCAGCAGACATTCCTGTCAGGTCGAGAGGCCCGGCCTCAGCCAGGGATGCGTTGACCTGCACCCCTTCCCTGACACCGAAACAGTGCCCGCCTTTCTGCACAAGAACTGTATAGCTCCCGGGCTTCACCCCGTTGATGAGAAAGCTCTCCTCCCCGATCCGCTCGGCCTTGGTTAACGCCCCTGTGTCCGGCAAAAGCTCGCATCCGCTCGTCTTGCATTTCACGCGGTTGACGCTCGCTCCCTCCCCCCTGGGCTCTTCGAGAAGCCACACCGCCTCCACATCCCGTTCAACATCCACGGTAAGGCCGAGGCCGGGCTTAAGGACCGCATCGAGATGAAGCTCCCTCGATCCTTTTTCGATCTCGGGAATAAGCCCTCGCTCCGTCCGGTAGCCGGGCTTTGAAACCGTGTACCACATCCGGTTGCAGTTGTTGTAGGGAATGACTATGCTGAACGATCCGTTCTCCCCGGTTTTCAGCCTGTTCACGGGAAGCACGACTTCAGCTCCTGCCAGCGGCTTGTCGCGCACATCGCGGATCGTTCCGCTCAACCTCACGGTTCTTGGAGACATGCACACGATGTCTAACTTCTCGCCCGGAGACAGCTCAAAAGCATCCATGGGGCTGTCGTGAATCGCATCGGGAAGCGCCGCCCCTTGCGCGGGTTTTGCGAACACTACCCGCCCTTCCACTCCGAGTGCAAGGCCGGCCGGCACCGGCGCTTCGACCGTTCCATCCGGCCCTGTGGTCAACGAAGCCCTGTAAGGCATGTGGATCCGCACGGCCGCCTGGCGGGCCGTGTACGAAACAGGTTTCTCGATAACGGTCACAAGCTTGCCGCCGAGGCTCTCGTTCCTCGCGCTCAACAATGTCATCCGGAGAAAGGCGGCGGGAAAAAGGGTTATCTCTAAAGGCTCGTAGGCTTTCTTCGTGTTTTGGAAAAACACAAGCCGCCATTCGCCGCAGACAAAACGATCCGCCCATACGGCCACCAGCAGCGTCTGGCATGTCTTCACTTCAGCGCTGAACCCGCCGTCCTCACCGGTCAGGACATCCGCTTCCAGGTCGTATCCGAACCTGCGTCTGAACTCTTTCAAATCGCTTCCCGCGCCCGGCAGCGGCAAGCCGAATCCGACCCCGGCTCCCTGCCCGGACACGGATCGCGCCACAAAAACGGAAGCGCCCTCGACCGCTTCCCCGCCCGGCCCGAGCACTCGGCCCGAGACCTCGTATGAGGTGTGCACCTTCAGGGTCACCACGGTTTCGCCTGATGGGGCGGGGGTTATCTCCATGTTTTCCGCATCGAACTCGGAGCGCACCATCATCCGAGCCGTGGGCCCGGGCTCGAACACCACCTCGCCGTCGAGCGTTGTTATGCGGCCAAGGCAAAGAACTTTTTCCGTTGACCGAATGGGAGTGTAAAAAAGCTTTACTTTGGCTCCGGCCACAGGTTTCCCTGATACATCATCCAGCAGGCGGATCTTGACCGTTGCCCCGTTGGGGCCCGCAGGCGCTGAACCGCTCTTTTCCTCTTCCCCGGCGCCGCCGGAAGCTGAGGCCGCACCCGATTCCCCGAGGCCCGCGCCGGCGCCGTTCGTATCGGATCCGCTGCCGCAAGCCCATAAAAAGCAGACAACCAGGCACGCCGAAAATCCGCCGGCGATGCACAACAAAAACCGCGTGTTTTTCATGTCAAGCCATTCCCTGTCTTTCATTAAAAAACCGGCTCGAAAAAGCCGGAGGCCCGCCCATGCCGCGGTTCACACCGACCAGGCGATGGACGGCACTGCTACCTGGTATAACCCAGCTTCCTTAGATCTTCCATGGTTTCATCGGAGAGATCCGCGGGCCTGCCGCCTGTTTCGCCCGCCCTTTTCAGGCCGCTCAGCAGGTTCATCAGTTCCTGCTTGAGCGCGGCGGCCTCCTCTTTGCTGGAAACAGCCAGGTTACACTTTTCGAGAGGGTCTTTTTCGAGATCGAAAAGCCACGTCTCCTTTGTTTCCATATCCATGATCAGCTTGAGGTTGTTCACGCGTATGGCTTTTTTTTCGCTTCCGTACAGACAGCCTTCGAAAAACAGGGAAGGGGCGTACCCTGTGCCGCCTCCATCTCTTTGTGCGTCCTCCCCGCGCAGCAGCGTAAGAAAGCTCTGTCCCTCAAACGTGTCCGGCCGGGCAAGCCCCAGGTAGTCGTGGAGAAACGGCATCACATCCATGAGCCTTACCGGATCGCGCACCCCAATGCCCGCATACTCTTTCCCTGGAAAACGCACCAGAAGCGGAACCCTCAAGAGCTCCTCGTACTGGGTGTGCCCGTGCTCGAATCCGCCGTGATCCCACAGCTCCTCGCCGTGATCCGACGTTACCACAACAACCGTGTTCTCCAAGATGCCCTCTTCGCGCAGGTGGTCCATGAGCCTTCCAACCTCCCTGTCGGTGAAAGCCACCTCCCCGCAGTAAAGGTTGTGCATGTTCTCCTTATCCATCCCGGTCATCAGGACCTTGCCCTCCCTCACATCGTCGGGATGCTTGACATCCATCACGCGCCCCTTGAACGATCCGCCGAACCGCTCCCTGAACTCGGGCGGGGGAAGATAAGCGAAATGGGGATCGAAGTAGTGAAGCAGGAGAAAAAAAGGTTTATCCTCTTTTTCATGGTGGTTGAGCCACCTTATGGCCAGTCCCGTGACCTCGTCAGCCCTGCGGATCTTTTTTATCTCAGCCGGATAAAAATCATACGATCCAAAGCCATCATTAAAACCGAATACGCCGCGCAAGAAAATGTTGTTCACAACCGCCGCGGTCGTGTACCCCTGATCCTCGAACGACTGCGGCGCCTTGCGCATCCTCTTTCGGATGGGATAAAACATTCCTTCCATCCTTCCGACAGCGCCGTGTTGTGACGGGTAGGTGGATGTGATCAGGCTTGCAAAAGAGGGCAATGTCCACGGAGACTGGCTGTAGGCCGAATAAAAAAGCACCCCCTCCCCGGCAAACGCATCCAGGTTTGGAGTTGCCTGGCGCGGCGAGCCGTAGCACCCCAGCATGTCCGCGCGAAGCGTATCGATTACCACAACGAGCACGTTGGTCCGCTCATTTGGCGCGCAGCCCGAAGCGGATAAAAAGACCGCCGTAAAAAGGCCCGCGTGTACCAGGACGTACGATAAGCCTCGGTTTGCCCGGATCTTTCCGTTCATGGCTCCTTGTTTCCCGCCTCCTCGGCCTGTTTTCGCATCTTTTCGGTTTCCTCCAGCATATCCAGGATCTTCTTGTGGCTCGGGAACTCTTTCTTGCCCTCGTTCAGAATCCTGTGTGCTCCCTTGACGTGGCCTTTTTGAAGCATTATTGCCGCCATCTCCAAATAAAGCCCGGGAGAGAGTATACCATTCATTTCGGCTTTCTTGTAACAATCAAGGGCCAGGTGGTGTTTACCCATGAGCACATAAAGCCTACCGAGAGCCAGCATTATTTCCGGCCTGTCATGGCCTTCGCCGACAATTCTCATGAGTCGAGCCTGCGCCCTTTCCAGCCGGCCTTCCTCAATCAGGCAAATCGCTATGTTGTAGTGCAGCGCGGAAGACGGCTCGGATAGTTTTTCAGCCTTGCGGAGCGCTGCAAGCGCCTTCTTGAAGCTTCCCTTTTCTATCCGGGCCGCTCCCAGGTTGTTCCAGGCGCGCGCATTCCGAGGCGCATGCCTGGTCGCGCACAGCCATAGCTCGGTCGGATCCTGCCAGACCTCGTTCTGCCTGAAGGAGAACACCCCGCAAAGAATGCTCAATACAACAACGAGCGCGGCTGCCGGGCGCCACGGTGTCTTTTCAGGCAATGCACCGGCAAAAGCCTGCAAGGTGGCCAGCACAACCAGCAAAACACCGAAGCTCGGGATGTATGTCCAGTGCTCGTGCATCAGAAGGGCCGCGGGCACAACGCCGGATGTGGGCAAAATTAGCAGGAAAAACCAGAAGACGCCGAAAGCGATGCGGCCGTCCTTTTTCCTCACAAAAAAAGCGAACAGCAAAACCGCGGCGTGAACAGCCATCGCGGCAATAAGCCCGGGATCCCCCAGGTTGTCGCGGATTGTGAATTCGTAGTCCATGGAAAGATCCGTTGGCAGGACATAGAGCTTCAGGTAATGAAGCCGAACCACCATCTCCGTGAGAAAGTAGGGGAAGGCAGCAGGGACATCGCGCCCCTTTCCCATGGCGCCGAGATGCTGTTTTTCGAACCCTGCAAAAAAATTGACAAGACCGAGCAGGAGCACCACCATAATCGGCACGGCGAGCATGAGCCAGCGTCTGTTACGCGCGGGCGGGGCCTCGCCTCTTCTCACTAGCAGGTCGAAAAGCACGATGCATGGGAAAAACATGAACGCTCTTTCCTTTGAAGCGAGCGCGAGCATCAGGAAAAACGCAACCGCCGCTCCGCGCACCAGGCTGTACCGTTCTATGTTTTTTTTCGAATGCACGAGCAGTGCGGAAAAAAGAAACACGGCGCACAGGAGCTCTGAGCGTGCAAACGTGTAGTTCACCGCCTGCGTGTTTATGGGGTGCGCCTCGAAAATCAGCGCCCCGGCAAAGGCTAAAAAGCAGGCAACCGACGAGTCGGCCGAAGCAGGGGCGTATTGTTCGAGCAGCCGCTTCAAGAGAAAGAACAGCAGAACGCCCACAGCGGCATGGAGTGCGATGTTGACCAGGTGGTATCCGGGCAGGTCGTTCCCATGCACGGCCATGTTGATCTTGTACGTGAGCTTGTTCAAAAAACGCAGTTCGAGCAGGGCTTCCGGGAACGAGAGCTTTTGAATGTCGATGTTCCGTTGAATGTAGTCGATGTCATCGGCCACGAACGGGCTCTGCAGGGAGTTGCTGTAAATGAGATAAGGAGCAAGAACCAGGACAAGCACGCCCAGCGCTACAAACAAGGGTCTCGGCTCTTTTCGCGCGAATGCGAAAGACGGGCCGGCTGTTGCTGTGCTTTGTCCGGTCATGTCCTCTTGTTTTCCAAACCTCTTGGGCCTACGCACACATACTCAGTTTCTGATACGAAACGCGCCAGGTACTCGTGTATCTTTATTTCGAAGCCGCATGCCTCGAGCTCCCTTTTGAAACCTTTAACCCCGATGGTATGCCGCGCTGAAGCCCGCCTTCCAAACAGTGCCTTGATCCTGCGGCGCATCCACTGAATGTTGAACCCGCCCCAAAAAGATATAACCACAGGGCCTGATGTAACGCGGCAAAGCTCCGCGATCAATGCCGCGCGTTCCTCTCTGTCGCCCAGGTGGTGGAAAAAGCGGCAGCAGATACAGGCATCCACCGCGTTGTCCGTCAAGGGAAGCATGAAAACCGATGCTGCGACCGCCGTACCGGGCTGTATGCTCCCTGTTTCCGTTCCCTTGAGAATCATTTCCATGGAAGAGTCGATGCCGACGATCCGCCGCCCCGCGGCACGCAGGCACGACAAGAGCCGCCCTGTGCCGCACGCAGCATCGAGAACGACCCCGTCCACAGGAACTCCTTTTATGAGCTTCTCGATGAGACCTGCTTCGCGCCGTGTGACCATACGGCGATTGCGCCCCTGCCCGTGTCTGGCCTGGTACTCATCAGCCGCTTCGCGGGATCTATACGCCTCCTGTACTTTACGGTTCAAAAAAGTCGTGATTCCAAAAAGACCGTTTCTGCGAGCCGGGTGATCCTTGCCTGTGCATACTATCCGCGCCTGGAAAACACGATGGTACAGAAATCGAAAAAATCCGACACTGTATTTTCTATTGCCGGATAATTAGGTACCATTTACGCATGAAGCGCAGAGTACTGTTGCTAGGCATTCTTTTCCTGTTATCCGCAGGATTTTCAGTGGCTACCTGCCAGGAAAAAGAGCTGGAAAGCCGCCTCGAAAGCGCTGAAGGCGAAGAGAGGGTCCAAATCCTGAATGAACTCGCCGGCTTCCTCCTGAACCGCAACCTTGGTAAATCCCTCACCCACGCAAAGAGCGCTCTTTCCCTGGCCGAAGTGCTGGGCTACAAAACGGGTGAAATGAAGGCCATCAACAACATCGGTGTCTGTTACGCGGTCGCGGGGTACTCCGACAAGGCCCTGGAAAATTTTCAAAAGAGCCTTGCCATTGGGGAAGAGATCGGCTTCGAGAACATCTGCGGCATGTACAACAACCTGGGCGCGGTATACCTCGAGCTGGATGACTACAAGAATGCGCACCTCTACTTCGGCAAATCACTGAAATCCGCCGGTGACGGCAAAGAGCTGGTTCGCGCCCACACCTTCGCCAATATCGGCGAGGCGTTTTTCAAGTCCGGTGATCTGGACAACGCCCTGAAATACTACAAAGGCACCCTGGGTGTCTACGAGAAGGCAAAAAACAAACATCATCTGGCAGGCGTCCTCTACAGCATCGGGAGCGTTTATTTTGAAAGGAACGATCATGACAACGCGCTGAAGTTCCTGCTGAAAGCCAGGGGCATCAACGATATGATCGGGGACCATGAAGGGCATGTATACTCATTGTGCGGATTGGGCGACGTGTACCTCGCGATCGAGGATTTTCCGCATGCCCTGAAATGCTACAACGATGCATTGGAGAACGCGAAAGCGCTGGACAGCAAGACCCTTGTCATGGAAGCTCACAGATGCCTTGCAAACGCATATCATACAAACGGGGAGAATGACCGGGCATGGGCGCATCTGAGCCGGTTCAACGAGCTCGGCCGGGAGGTGAATGTACAAAAAATCCGTGAGCAGGCTGCAAAGCTGCGGGTGGTTTTCCAGACAGAGCAGAAACAAAAGGAGATCGAGCTTCTGCGGAATCAGAACGAGAAACAGTCGCTCCTGCAAAACTCCCTGATAATAGGTTTCTGCGGCCTGCTCGTGCTTTTCTATGTCTTTATCACGAAGTACCGGATAAAGCAAAAAACCAACATCGAGCTCGAAAAACAGTATGCGGCGATCACTGCCAAAAACGAGGAGCTGTCACTGCTCAACAGCCAATTTCAGGAAGCGGCAAAGGACATACAGATGCTGAGCGGCCTGCTGCCCATCTGCTCCTACTGCAAAAAAATTCGTAGCGATGAAGGCAGGTGGCCAGAGCTGGAACAGTATATCAAGGGACATTCCAAGGCCGAATTCAGCCACAGCATCTGCCCCGACTGTTATGAAAGGGTGTCTTCAAACCTGGAGAACCCAGAGGGCTAAACCGCATATTTCGGCACCTCGCGACGAAGAGTATGAAATAAGCAGGCTACTAGGAAGAGAACCACGGATAAACACGGATAACTTATATCTGGCGTTTGGAGGGCGGCAGTCTCTTGCCGCCTCTTCTCTTCCGGCGTCGACAAAGCGACGCCCTCCATTGTTCAAGCGGTATGTGCCGTTTCTTCTGGAGGGATGGCAGTCTCTTGCCGCCTCTTCTCTTCCGGCGTCGACAAAGCGACGCCCTCCATTGTTCAAGCGGTATGTGCCGTTTCTTCTGGAGGGATGGCAGTCTCTTGCCGCCTCTTCTCTTCCGGCGTCGACAAAGCGGCGCCCTCCATGCCGTCCTCTTCAGGTCGGGGTGGAACCCGACCCTCCATGGAAATTCGGGAAAGCTCCCTACCACTTCCCGTCCTGCATGTACTGGTGCATGGATTGCGCTGCAACACGTCCCGCGCCCATGGCAAGGATCACCGTGGCCGCGCCGGTAACGATGTCGCCGCCCGCAAAAACCCCCTTCTTGCTGGTGCGTCCCGTGGCCTCGTCCGCCACGATGTTCCCCCAGCGGTTCAATTCGAGATCTTTCGTGGTCTTGGTGAGCAGGGGGTTCGCTCCCTGGCCGATCGCCATTACCATAACTTCCACGTCGAGGACATGCTCGGACCCCTCGATCGGAACAGGGCGCCGCCTGCCCGAGTCGTCCGGCTCGCCGAGCTCCATCTTGATGCATTCCATGCCCGTGATCCAGCCGTCCTCGTCTCCGAGCACCTTCACGGGGTTCGTCAGAAGCTTCATTTGCACGCCTTCCTCGATGGCGTTGACTATCTCCTCTTCGCGCGCGGGCATCTCCTGGCGGGAGCGGCGATACACGTTGTACACGTTGTCAGCCCCGAGCCTGAGCGACGAGCGGGCCGCGTCCATGGCCACATTGCCGCCTCCCACAACGGCCACGTTCCGCGCCAGGCGGACAGGCGTGTCGTACTCCGGGAAGCGGTAGGCTTTCATCAGATTGACGCGCGTAAGGTACTCGTTCGCCGAATAAACCCCCTTCAGGTTCTCGCCTGGAATTTTCATGAAATACGGCAGGCCCGCTCCGGTGGCGATAAAAACCGTTTCATACCCTTCTTCCATGAGATCGTCTATGCTGCTGGACGGCCCTACCACGTAGCTTGTCTTGATCTCCACACCGAGCTTGCGCACGTAGTCTGATTCGAGCTGAACGATGCGCTTCGGAAGGCGGAACTCTGGAATCCCGTACACGAGCACGCCTCCGGGGCTGTGGAGCGCCTCGAAAATCGTGACCGAATGGCCGAGCTTGGCCAGGTCGCCCGCCACGGTAAGCCCGGCAGGGCCTGCGCCTATGACCGCCGCCTTTTTGCCCGTGCTCCCGGGCAGGGGCGGGGGCTTGATCTCGCCTTGCTCGAACTCGTAGTCCGCGCAAAACCGCTCCAGCCTGCCTATTGCCACGGGATCTCCCTTCTTCCCGAGCACGCACACCTTCTCGCACTGGTCCTCCTGTGGACAGACGCGGCCGCATATGGCGGGAAGGCAGTTCTTCTCCTTGATCTTGCGGATCGCGCCCATGAAGTCGCCTTTTTTCATGAGCCCGATAAAAGCGGGGATGTCGATCTCCACCGGGCAGCCGTCGATGCAAAGCGGCTTCTTGCATTCGGTGCAGCGGTTGGCCTCGCGTATGGCCTGTTCCCGCGTGTACCCGAGCGCAACCTCGTCGAAGTTGGTTATGCGCGCCTTGGGATTCTGCCTGGGCATGGATTCGCGCCGCTTTTTCTTCTTTTTTTTCTTCTTCTTCTTTTTCTTTTTCTTACTGCCGTCCTTCGCTTCCCCGCCCTCGTCCTCTTCCTCTTCGGCCTTCTCCTCCTCGGCCTTCTCCTCGGCAGCGATTCCCATGCGGCAGTCGTGCTCCCACATGGCCCTATGCTCCTCACGGGCGTACATGGCGGATCTTGACATCATCTCCTCGAAATCCACGATATGACCGTCGAACTCCGGGCCGTCCACGCATGCGAACTTCACATCGTCGCCGACCGTCACCCTGCAGCCGCCGCACATTCCCGTGCCGTCAACCATGAGCGGGTTCAGGCTGACTACGGTTTTTATCCCGTGCGGCCTGGACACATCGCAAACAGCCTTCATCATTATCATGGGGCCCACCGCGCACACGCAGTCGATCTTTACCCCCTCATCGATGAGACGGTTGAGCTCGTCGGTCACGAATCCGTGCCTGCCGTAGGTGCCGTCGTCGGTGGTAATCAAAAGCTCGCTGCTTGCATCCCGCATCTCGTCCTCGAGAAACAGGAGCTCCTTGGAGCGCGCGCCCACAATGGAGATAACCTTGTTGCCCGCCTCCTTGAACGCGCGTGCGATTGGATAAACCGGCGCTATTCCGAGCCCCCCGCCGATGCACACCACCGTGCCGTGGTTTTCGATCTCGCTCGGAATCCCAAGCGGCCCGACGATATCCATGAACCGCTCGCCGACATCGAGGAGGGACATCTTGTTTGTGGACGCACCGACCACCTGGATGATTATCACCAAAGAGCCCGTCTCCCGGTCGAAATCCACTATGGTCATTGGGATCCGTTCGGCGTAGTCATCCGCGCGTATCACCACGAACTGGCCTGGCCGCGCCTTCCTCGCAACCACCGGAGCGTACAGCTTGAAGCGAACGATCGTGGGCGCGAGCAGATCTTTTTCCAGGATTTCGTTGAGAACCAGTTGTTTTTTCGTTTTAGCCATTTCCATTACCTTTGATTTCAGTCGGGAACGGTTTTCTTATCGTCCTTAGCGTTTTGTTCCTTGCCGGGGAGGTTTTTCAGGGATGCCGTCCTGTTCAGGACGAACCCTCTCCGCGGGCTTTTTCGAGAAGCGCCTCGATCTTTTTCACAAGGTCCGGCACCGCCAGGGGCTTTTCCGCAAATCCGTCAGCCTTCATCCAGTAGCCGTCCTTTTCGAAATCGAACCTGTACCCTGTGCCTTTGGCCACGGATGTGAGCAGGAGCACAGGAATCCGCTTGTACCTTGGATCGCCTTTGATCCTCTTCACCAGCTCCAAACCGGAGTCATGGCGTTCCAGCATGATCTCTGTAACGACAACATCGGGCTCCTCGAAAACCACCATCTCCCAGCCTTCGCGCGCCGAATGCGTGAAAAGCACCTCGAAGCCGTGCTCTTCAAGCAGCGGTTTTGTGGATTCAACGAGCTCCCGATCGTTGTCGACCAGAAGCATGCGGACCTTATCCATCACAAAGACCTCCTTTTCGATTCATAAAACTTGCGCCGGATCGCTGGCAGTTGTTACGCCCTGTCAACCAAGAGGTTACAGGTTATGGCCGCAGCCGAACAGGCAAGGTGCCGACGAATAAGGGGCACCGAGCAAGCCCTGACTTTCGTTCAAAATAGAAAACCTGTAATTTTACCGGGGGAGAGCTGCCTTGTCAAAGAAAAAGCCCTTTGGCAACTTCGACGACATCAAACGCTTATACCGTTTTTTTTTGCCCGGGTCATGGATTTACCTGCATTTTGTTGTACCTTCTTATTCTTGCCTGCGGCCGGAGCAAAACACTGCTTCAGCCGGATCAGCCTTCATATGGCCGGAAAGGAAAACAATGGAATTCAGCATCGACTATCAAGCGATCACGCAGCTTTTAACAAAGGCTTCCGAGGAAGGCAGGGGCTTTCTATACGAGTACGAGGTCTACGAGCTGCTGAAGAGCTCGGGATCGGAAACCCCGCCGCGGGTACAGCTCCTCATGCAAGGATCGCGGCCCTCGGACGAAGAAATAATGGCCATGCCGGGGGACAAGGTGGTCTTGAAGATCGTCTCGCCCTTCATAGTTCACAAAACCGAGGTAGGCGGGGTCAAGGTCGTTCAAAAAACCCCGTCACAGGTCCGATCCGCATGGCGGAGAATGCTGTACGAAATCCCGGAAAACTACGCGGCCTGGATCGAAAGGTACATGTCCGGAGCGCCCGGCGCATACCAGGGGCTGAGGGGCGATGCCCTTCAAAAAGCAATCGCCCGAGACATCAAGGGGGTGGCCATGTGCCAGTTCATGCCCCCTGATTCGCCGGGATTCGGAAACGAGCTGATCGTGGGGATCCGGCTGAGCCGGGAGTTCGGCATGGTGATCAGCGCGGGCCTCGGGGGCACGGACACGGAGCTCTACGCCGCGCGCTTCAAAAAGGGCCAGGCCGTGGTCGCGGCATCGACAGAGCTCTGCGACGGCGAGACCTTTTTCGAGCTTTACCGGAACACGATCTCCTACAAGAAGCTGGCCGGGCTGACCAGGGGCCAGAAAAGGGTGGTCACGGATGAACAGCTTCTGGAGTGCTTTTCATCGTTCATCGAAATGGCCAACCGCTACTCGCCATTGAACCCGGACACGCCCTTTGTGATCGATGAGCTCGAGATAAACCCGTTCGCGTTCACCGACTACCTCATGGTTCCGCTGGACGGCCTGTGCAAGTTTTCAAAGAGAGGCGAGCAGCGCGCGCCGCGCCCCATCGACAAGATAGACAAGCTGCTTCACCCGTCGTCGATCGGCGTGATCGGCGTTTCCTCAAAGGGAATGAACGCCGGAAGGATCATCTTGAACAACGTGCTGACCAACGGATTCGATCCGGACAAGGTCAGGGTGATCCGTCCAGGCACGGATGAGATAGACGGGGTCAGGTGCATTCCGGACCTGGACTCGCTCGAAGAGCCGCTGGGCCTGCTCGTGCTCGCGGTCGACGCAAGCCAGGTGCCGGACCTCGTGGAAAAGATCATCGATAAAGGGGCGGCTGAAAGCGTGCTTCTCATCCCCGGGGGGCTGGGCGAAAAAAAGGGAAGCGAGGAGCGGGGCGAGGGGCTGAAGAACATGATAAACGAGGCGCACAAAAAACCCGGGGGCGGGCCTGTTTTCCTGGGCGGCAACAGCCTCGGCATCCTGTCCCATCCGGGCCGGTACGACACCCTGTTCATTCCCGAGGAAAAACTGCCGAAGCACCGGGGAGAGCACGCGCGCAAAAGCGCGTTTATCAGCCAGAGCGGGGCATACATGATCACACGGATGAGCAAGCTCACCTTTCTCGACCCGGCGTACGCGCTGTCCATAGGAAACCAGATGGACCTCACGGCCGGCGACCTGCTGAGGTTCATCCGTGAGATCCCTGAGATCGAGATCATCGCGGTGTACATGGAAGGGTTCGCCGACCTGGACGGGCTGGAGTTCGCGCAAGCCGTGCGCGAAACGGTTCTGATGGGGAAGAACGTCCTTTTCTACAAGGCGGGGCGCACCCCGGAGGGCAAGAGCGCCACATCCGGTCATACGGCGTCCCTGGCAGGAAACTACATGGTGTGCGAGTCATGCATCCGCCTGGCAGGCGCAATGGTGGCCCGGACCTTCACCGAGTTCGAGGAGCTGTTCAGGCTGGCAAACGTGTTCCACGACAAGAAGATCAACGGAAACAGGATCGCGGCCGTGAGCAACGCGGGCTACGAATCGGTCGGCATGGCGGACAACATCCTCGGCGAGGACTTCGCGCTCGACATGGCCGCGTTCGGCACATCTACCGTGAAGACTCTGGAAAAGGTCTTGAAGGAGGGAAAGCTCGACACGCTCGTGGATGTGAAGAACCCGATGGACATCAACCCGATGGCCACGGACGCGGTGCACGAAGCCGTTATAAGGGCTCTCCTGAAGGACGAGAACGTGAATGCCGTGGTCGCGGCCATCGTTCCGTTGTCCCCGGTCATGCAGACCCTGCCGCAGGGGATCCTGCCCAACGAATCGGTAACAAGCGATACAAGCATCGCAATGCGCCTGCCCGCGCTTGCAAAAGAGTTCGACAAACCTGTCGTTGCCGTGGTTGACAGCGGGAACCTCTATGACACGCTAGCGGGCACGCTCGAGCAAGGCGGGCTCCCGGTCTTCAGGTCATCGGACCGCGCCGTCTGGACCCTTGGAAAGTACATCGAGGGCAGGCTGCACGGAGAGCAAATCCGGGCGGGAAAAGAACCCTGCTGAGAAAGTGATCGGTGTTCCCGTGAAGAAGCAAAGCCCTCATGCTTGCCTTCCGGATCGGGATCGCTATCGAAAACAGAGCAAAAGGCATTTCGATACCGCATGCAATAGAAATTGAGACCGCTTGTTTCACTTGAGTTGAATGACAAAAACCGGAATAAGAGGAGGTAGCAGTCATGAAAAAACAGGATTTCATCGAACAGATGCGCAGCACGCAGGCCCCCTTGAAGGCGATGGTGGAGATGGTCCCCGACGACAAGCTCGAGTGGGCGCCTGCCGCGAACTTCATGAAAATCGGCCAGCTTCTGAAGCACCTGAGCGAAAACTGGTGTATCGTCAGGATGATGATCACCAACGAATGGCCTTTTTCAGGGCCGGAAGAGATGGCCGAATGCATGGTTCTCGAAAAGATGCCGGCCTGTTCCAAGAAGGAGGCGGCCGAGGCCATGGAGAACGACCTGAACGATTCCATCGCATACCTCGAGAAAGAGATCAGCGAAGAGGATTTCTTCGGAAAAACCGTTGAAGCGCCGTGGGGGTTCAAGGGTGCGATCTGGAAGGCGCTGCTCATGGCAAAGGAGCACCAGGTAAACCACAAGATGCAGCTTCACCTCTACCTGAAACAGCTTGGGCTTCCCGTGGACACGAACACCCTTTACGCGATGTGATTTCCTTATGAGCCCGATGCGGATCATGAAGCCCCTTGGCTTTGTCCCGCCTTTTGTTCCGGCGCCGACGGAGCGGCGCCCTCCATTGTTGGA
This sequence comes from uncultured Phycisphaerales bacterium, assembly GCA_964542475.1. GTDB lineage: Bacteria > Planctomycetota > B15-G4 > B15-G4 > CAYZWU01 > CAZIUL01. The sequence goes on from CAZIUL010000018.1 coordinate 54,796, forward strand.
CAGGGATTGGGAGCGGTGCGGGTGTCCTGCGGGCCCGGCTTGCGTATCGCTTTTCGCGTTGCCTTTTTCAGGTATTCGTACATCAAGGCGCTGGTCTTTTCCGGAATAAAGGGGTGCAAATCAAGGGCCCGCAGCATTGTCTCTGCAGCCTCGGCGTTCTTGTCCTGCTTTATCAGGGAAAATGCGAGGTTGAGGTACGCTCTCGGGTTGGGCACCGGTTTCAGGGTCACGCTTTTTTCGAAGCAGGACTGGGCCTCTTGATGGTTGGAAAGCTTCTGGTACGCCGAGCCCAGGATGAACCATATCAAGGGATCGTCCGGCCTCTTCTGCGACAGCTTGGATGCAAGCTCCATTCCCTCCATGTTTCCTCTTCTGCAGGCCGTATGAGCTTCCAGCCTGAAACGGTCGTACAGAATTTCTTGCCCGGCTGCTTTCGCCTTCTGTTCGAGGCGAGCCCCTCCTTCCGGGGTACACGCGTTTTCAACGATCTCCCTGTAAAAGGATAAAACGTTTCTCGATGTTTCATCCCACGACGCGCATCCGTCCGGGGGCACGGGATCAACGATGCCCGCACGATCGCCGAGCGCTGCCATCACAGCCTCTTTTATGGAATCAGGGCTCGCCGGATCACAAAGGTAAACGTTTTTACACGGATTGGCTGCTGCTGCAGCAGCCTGCCCGACCACCACCCTGCAACCCAGGGCGCACGCTTCCATGGTCTCCGCCCCTAACAGGCCGTCCCACCCGACATTGACATGAACCCCTGCCGCGAGGTACGCTGAAAACAGCATCTCCTTCTTTATTCTTCCCGTGAACACTGTCTCGCCTTTTCTTTTGAACTCTTTGCAGAGCTCCTCGTACTGCTGAACATTTGCTCCCGAATCAGCGAACACTACCGGAACATCCTCGTGCATGAGCGCGAGCATGAGCATGAGCTGATTGTTTCCCGGTGTGATCCGGCCCGTGCAGAGCACGAATCGCTCGACCTTGAATTTCGACACAAAGAGCTCGGGAGAAACCCTCGACAGGTTGTCAGGCAGGTCGATCCCCCGGCCGACCGAATGCGTTCGCGCCCCTCCAGGAAGGAGCTTTTTCATCGCCATACACTCCTCCTTGTCGCTGAAGAAAACCGCGTCAGCGTTTTTGAAGATGTAGCCTGTGCCCAGCGGTGTGTCCTGAACCGGATTGTCTCGCATTTCATCCAGATGCTCTACAAGAGCCGCCTCGTCCCCTGAACAGCAAAACCCCTTCAAAACGGAGCACATCTTCATGGACTCGACATCCGTTCTACAGGAAGGCCGGAAATGGGGCGTGACCGTGTACGGCTTCTTGTGGAGCGCCGCGTTGACCGCAAACGCCTCATCCAGGCACATGATGTGAACCAGGTCGTAAGGGTCAAGATCAGCGCCCGGATTGCATGTAATATCCACCTTGACGCCGAGACGTTCCAATCCCTTCTTCAGCCCGTACACATCGTTGGTGTCCCGCTGGTGCAGGTCGACCAAGTCGGGCCGTGTACAAAAAAGAACCCTTTCGGGCTTTGCTTTTGCTTTCGCCTTTACCGTCCCGCCCGAGGGTTTGCCGCGGGCCCCGGCGCGCCGAGAAGGGCGCAACGAATACACGCCTCTCCCGATCTTTCGCCTGTCCAGGGCCTGCACCCGCGCCGCAATCCTGGCTGCCGCGTGATGCGTGGTGAAACGGTTCAGAATGTGCTCCCTGGCGGCCCTGCCCTTTTCTCTTGCCTCCGCACGGTTCTCGAAAACATGCCGCATCTGTGCGCGCGTGTGCTCGACCGAAGGATCGGCCCAGCAGTGCCCCTTGTAAAACGGGCTGTCCACAACCTGTTCCCAACCCACCGGCACCAGCCCGTTGATGTCGATCATGTACGAGTTTTCATCGTTCATGAACTCGGTGTGGCCGCTCCACCGCGTCGCGATCACCGGCACCTGCATGAGCATCGACTCGGTGAACGGGATACCCCAGCCTTCACCGCGGGTGGGCATGACATACGCGTCCGCAGCCATGTAGAGCGCCGGCATCTGCTCCGATGGAATCATCCGGTCGATGAACTCGATATCAGGGATCTTTTCAGGGTCGTACCCGAGCTCGTGTATGTAATCGATCAACTGATCGATGACCGGCCTTTTCTCGCGGCTGACCACGCCGCCGCCCTGGTAGGTTCTCAATATCAGCCTTACGTCCTCAGCACCTGAAAACTCTTCCAGGTACGCTTTAATCAGGACATCCCATCCTTTCCGGTGTGTCCACTCGAAGATGGAAAGGAAGCTGAACCCTTTTCTTTTTTCGCTGATATCAAGCGGGCGCGTTTCCGAGGGGCGGTACTGTTTCGGATCGAAGCCGTGCGGGATGACATGCAGCTTTTCCCTTCTCACGCCGGCCCGGTAAAAGGTCTCCACATTGAACCGCGAGGGCACCCAGATTTCGTCCATGTCGTTGCACGGCTCTATCCAGGCCTCGGGGATGCTGTCGGTTTCAAAAACCGTGTATCCGACGTATGCGGTCATACCCGGGTTCTGCCCGCGCATGGCGCGGTAGTAGTCGCTGCCGTCCGGTTCGGCGGGCAGGTGGTGGCAGACAAACACGCCTCCTGCCGGTGTAAAGGTCCGGCTCGCCAGCTTGTCGAGGGTCGCTCCGTCCACCGGTGACCACAGCCTGACATCCCGTTTCATCGAGTCCACAAAAGCGGTTATGGTGTGCGAATCAGGCATCTTGCTCTCCGTAGCCATCGTATTCGGTTTTGCAGTCCCCCAGGAGCGGTTGAGCGCAGACATGTGTGCCAAGGTCAGCCAGGCCGGTGATGTAGCCGCGCGCGGCGAACGCATAACCGCTCGGCCCGAAGGTGGGCGCCTTCCAGCAGACACGCGTGTTTTTCAGGTTTTCCCTGAGCCTTCGAAGGCCGGGGCAGTGCGTGTGGCTGCTCTCGTCCATGACCGTGTCGATCCCGTAAAACCGGTAGTCCGTGGAACAGATGGCCACGAGCCGCTCCTGTTCCTGCTCGATCTCGTCGATGTTGTCCAGGTAACGCTTCAGGATCTCGCAGCTTTCCGGGTTCTCGCATCGGGCGAGCCCCTTCCATGCGCCTGAAGCGTGCTTCTTTCTGAGAGCGATCCTTTCATCTTTGGAAACAACGACGTTCTTTCCATCGATGGGGAGGTTGAAGTTGCACTTCGCGCAAAGGCCCTGAAAACTGCATGCCGCGTGATCGGATAGCATCTTCTTGTGGAGGCTGCCGTACCAGATCTCCGCCAGGGCCTGATCGTTCGCGTTTCCGTAGTTCACCTCCCCGTCGAAGTCGTGCGGGCACAGGATCACATCCCCGTTCCACGCTATGTTCAGAACGTCTCTAACGTAATGGCAGGGAATTCTTGCGCCGCTCGCACCGTTGCCCGTTTTGTGCCGTGCGACTGTCTTATCCTCTATTTCGCCGCGCTGGTTGTCGTACTTGTACGCGAGCACAAGCTCTGCGCCCGTGTAAGCGAAAAGCCTCTTGAACTCATCGATCTCCTCCGCGTTGTCATCGAAAACGAGCATGTGGATGTTGACCTTCTCGTCAAGCTGCCCATCGCGCTGCAGCCTTAAAATGTTGTCCCTTGTCCTGTCAAAGGATATGCCGGTTATGCGCTCGTAGGTTTCCTTCTTTCCCGCGTTGAAGCTTATGTCCACCACGGAAAGGTCCGCGGGAAGTTCGGTTATCCGCTCGCCGTTCGTGATCAGGCAGGTTCTGATCCCCCGCTCGGAATAACGCTCAAGCGCATAATCAAAGTACTTCATCACGCCCGGTATCATGTAAACCTCGCCCACGCCGTACAGGTGAACCATTTCCAGGTAGAGGCTGCCCAGGCTTTCATCCACGATCTTCCTGAAGAGATCGAAATCCATTACCCCCTGCTCTCTCTTCATGCTGCTGTGCAGGCAGGTTGTGCACCTGCCGTTGCAGCGGTTCGTCAGCTCGATGAAAAGCTGGATCCGGGGCACAGAGGAGACAACCGATCTCCTTTTTATTTCCTCGATCCCGGCCTCGTCAAAGTGGGGCTTGATCCCGTAAAACCGCGCGGGCTCCGTGTGAAGGGAGTCGAGCATTTTGAGGGCCTCTCTGTTTTCCGGATCGACCCTTAGTATATCGAGAAGGCACTCTTCCGACTCCTTCCAGAGCTCTCTCTCTGAAAACTCCCCGGAGAGCTTTATCATGTGAGATGTCGATTCCGGGGGCATCCCGTACACGAGTGCCTTTTTGAAGCTGTTCATCGCGGCGTGGAGATCACCATCCGCATAGCTTTCCAGGGCTCGATTGAAATGCGTTTCGGGATCCCTTTCATTTCTTGTTTGAGTCATTGCGTTCAGCATTCCCGGTTCGGGTTTTTGTGAATAAATGGTCAGCAAAGCTTAGTTGCTTATCGGCAGGGGATGGGAGCGGTCGTGAATAAAATAGGCTGGGGGTTGGAAGCTGGAAAACAGGATCCGGCTTGGAGGACTCTCCTGTGCGGCCCCTTTTTACACATTCACGGAGGTTTCCGCCTCCTGATAGAGGCTCAGCGTCTTTTCCATTGTTTTTTTGATGGGGAAGTTTTCCTGAACGTAATTGAAGCCGTTCAAACCGATCGTTTTTGCATACTCACGGTCATCCAGGAATGCCTGGATCTTGTCCGCAAAGAGGGATACGTCCTTTTTGGGCACTATCAGGCCTGTTTCCTTGTCGTTGATCAAAGAAAAAACCCCGCCGGCCGCAGAGGCAACAACCGGGACCGCTGATGCCATAGCCTTGAGAACAAAGATGCTGAACCCTTCGGAAAGGGCGGGAGACACGAAGATGTCTATCGGCCTGATAAGGGTGTTGAGGTCCGGGCATGCGGAGTTTATTGTAACATGACTGCATATTTCCAGGCCGCGGATTAGCTTGCGCAGCCTTGCCTCCTCGGGACCCGTGCCAAGGATCAGGAAATGCGCCCGTACATTCCGCGAAATCAGCTCCCGGGCGGCGTGAATGAAGTACTTGATGCCCAAGTCCTTGACAAGGCGGCTCGCGGTACCGACCACCGGGACAAGCCCAGCACCGTTTTTCTCGGGCGGTTTGAGCTCGGAAGAAACACCGTTTTCGACTATTCGCACCAGCTCCCGCGGAAGGCGGCCCTTGTTGACCGCTGATTGCCTTGAGGGCTGGCTGATGGCTATCGCGACGCGGAGCTGCTTGCGCTGGTGCCTCAGAACATTCCTTACAGGGCTTTGTATCGTAAGTATGTACGGGCATGATAGCCTTCCCGCGACAAACCCTCCCACACCTGCAAGATCATGGTGGGTAACATGGATCAGCTCGGGGTTGAACGACTTGACCGATGAGGCGGCCCGGTTAAGAAACAGAACGTCCTGAAACAGATTGCCCGTGATGTTGACCAAGGCGTACGGGATCTTCTCCTCCAGAAGCGTTTCAACGAAAGGTCCTTCAGCGGCAACAACCGCCACATTGTATCCTCTCAGCTTCAGCTCCCTTGCCAGGGTCAGTGTATAGACAGTCGAACCCCTCAGCTCCAGCCTGGGTGCCATCAGGACGACCCGTTTCATTCGTACCTCCCGGCGAAAAAGCCCCGAGCGCTCGGTAACATTCCATATCGTGCCTGATCATAACTGGTTCGGACTCCGCAATCCAATCAATAGCCGGGCCTTCCTTTTCCTTGAAACCGCGTTTATCATTCGGGCATGAAAAAAAGATTCACATCTCTTATCCTGGCTTCTTTGATGTGCGTGCTGATGGTTATCGCGCTCCTCTGGTGCATGTACCACTTTGCCGCTTCGACAGGCCCGTTCAAACCCGCGCAACAGGAACAGGTGTCTCTCGACCTTCTCGCGGAAGTGTCGCGCGCCGATTTCATCGAGGATACCACCCAGATCCTTTTCGGCACAACATCGGGCAAAGCGCACTACGAAGAGGCTGATCTCCGGTATCACGAAAAAACCGAGGGATGGCTGTCATGGAAAAACGAGGAGAAGGACGCCGACTGCGCGGTTCTGGTGGGAGGGCGCGCCGGGTTCCGGATGAACCGGCTCGATCCGGCGGCATGCACGCTCGTGCTGAAAGGATGCGCTGCCAAGGGAGGAAAAGGCGACAATGCCAAGATCAACGTCTTCTTGAACAAGCGGCTGCTGGGAAAAGGCGTTCTGCCTCGCGGTGAAAAACCTTTTACTTTGCGCTTTGAAGTTCCCGCAAAAATGCTTGAAACCGGGAGCAATTTTTTCTGCCTGGAGATCGAGGAAGGCGTGAAAATGACCCTCCCCGGATATGTCTTTCCAATGACCGTGTCCGCCTTTTTCGTGTCCGCCCTCCTGGAGGGAACCCATTCCGCCGCAACGGAAGGGCTGCTCAGCGTAGCAGGAAAAAGCGGATCGAGGAGCCTGTTGCTGCAGCCGGCAGGCACTATCATCAACTTCTACCACATGCCCGGCAGCGAGGAAAGCCTCAGGACAACCGCCTCAGCCAAAGGAGCGCCGCTTCGGGCGCTTATCCGTGTTGCGGGCCGGGACGGATCGATGCGTGAGTGCTTCCTGGAGAGCCTTTCTCCAGGAGAAGCTCCTGTCGACGTTGACATCGACCTGTCCGAGTTGAAGGGCCAGGCGAGCCGCATCACCTTTTTCGCCGGATCACCCGGGCACGAAAAAAGCGCGGCTTTCGTAAGTTGGGAAGCACCGCGCGTGGTCCGTGTGGGCGTTAAAGAATCCGGAAAACAGGAAGCGGAAGAGCTACGCTCCAAAGACAGGACCGCCGGACCAGGCACAGGCGAGGCAGGCTCTTTGCGGGATAAAAAACCGAACATGGTCGTGATCCTTCTCGACGCTGCGTCCGCTTTTTTCTTCGACTGCTGCGAAGGAAGGTGGAGCTCGGAAAAAGGAACGGCGGCACCGGCATCGGACAGGCTCGCAAAAGAAGCGGTTGTTTTCCAAAGGGCGGTAACCCCGGCGCCGTATACGCTGCCCGCAGTGGGTTCACTGATGACAGGACTTCTGCCGGACCGGCACGGTGTCGTGATGAACGCCACCCGAAACGGCACGAACGTCAAGCTGTCCGAAGGATGCGCAACCCTGGCAGCCGTGTTGAAGCGGGCCGGATACCACACCCTGGCGGTTGTCACAAACCCCAATGCCGCCTCCCTGTACGGGTACGGAAAAGGGTTCGATCGTTTTGATGAGCTTTTCAGCGATCCCGAACTCTGGGACGAAGGAGTCAAGCCAGGCGATGCGGTGATACGCGCAAAGGACCTCATCCTGAAATGCCGCGAAAAAAAAAGGGGGGGGCCATTTTTCCTGTACCTCCACCTGTTTCAGCCGCATGCGCCCTACGCCCCGCCCGAGCCTTTCATGTCACGCTTCGCTGAATCCGGAAGCGGAAGCAGCGCGGTGCAAGGGAGCAGGGCTGTGCTGGACGGCTTCAAGAAAAGGGGCGTGCCCGGGCTCGGTCCTGAAGATTTCGAGCGGCTGAAGGAGCTCTATGCCGCCAACCTGTCCTGGGCGGATCATGCCGTGGCAGGCTTTCTCGACTGGATGCGGTCAACCGGTCTTTACGAGGGGTCGCTGATCGTGCTCTGCTCGGACCACGGTGAAGCGTTCGGCGAGCACAGCTCCATCGAACACGGGCATCACCTTTACGAGGAAGCTCTCAGGGTGCCTCTCGTGATCAAGTACCCGGGCAGGGCTTTCATGGGAAGGAAGGTGAAAGAGGTTGTGTCGCTCGTGGACCTGGCCCCGACCCTTGCAGCGGCAGCCGGGCTGCCTCCGGGCTTTCCCGGAACCCGCGGTCTCGGCGCGGACGGCGCGGACCTGACCGCAGCCCTCGATCGCGGATTGCCCTGGAAGGAGCGGGCGCACATGGCGCGTTCGGATGTGTTCAAGCCCTCGTACTCGCTCCGTTGGCGCGGGTACCAGTACATTTACGACACATTGAACCGGCGCGAAGAGCTTTACTACCTGCCCGACGACCCCAGGCAGATCGAGAACATCGTCGAATCCGACGCGATCGTTGCCGGTTACCTGCGGGCCGAGCTTTCGCGGCTCCTGGACAGCCTGGCCGCGGAAAAAGCCGGCGAGGCGGTGGACCTGAACGAGGAGTTCATACAGTCGATAGAGGAGATCGGTTACACCGGCGGAGTCGGATCAAGGAAGCACGGACGTATGCCGGACATGAGTGAGAACCCTATACCGGGAAAACGGCACTGACCCGCATATTTCATACTCATCTGCTGCGACACCGTAAACTGCGCTCATGCTGCGTTGCATGCCAGGAGACGATCCTCAGCCTGTAATTAACAGGCCTGCGGTCGTCTCCTGACATGCGCCTGGCCACAACACAGTTTACGGCATCTCGCGACGAAGAGTATGAAATAAGCGGGCTGAGGGGAAGAAGGCCGGAGGCTGGATGGTTACAAGCCCCGGCGTTCGGCCAAGATCACCAGCGGGTTGAGAAAAAGGTGAGACAGGCACGGATGCGGCCATGCGGGTTCGATCACCTCCTTCACATCGAACCCCTGCCTGCCCAACTTATCGCGCATCTTCGGAAGCCATGTTGAGGGATCCTTCCCAAAGACATTACCGTGGAAAATCTGGACTATCAAAAAATCCGGGGTAGCTTCATCGATCAGCTCGCGGAGCCTTGCCAGCCCCTCAAAATACTGAACAGGATAGTACGTGCGCCCGCCGGGCAGGCGGCAGATAGAGTTCTTGGGGCTCGAAAAGGCAAGAACCCGCGACCCTTCCGGAATGTTCCGCTCGATCCAGGCCTCCGCCTTGTTGCGGGGATCGTTGCCGAAAAGAAAATCAACGCCGGCCCCGAGAACGAAGATATACGCCAGAAAAAGGCTGACACAGGCAACCCTGATAACGGTGGGTGCTTTTTGCCATGTCCACAGGCTGCTCAAAAAGTAACCGCCGAAAAGCGCGAGTATGAAAAAAACGGGTGTGATGTAGCGCGGCGTGACAAACCCGATGTATACGATGAAAACAACGAAGTAGGAAAACGCGGGAAGAAGCGCTGCAAGGGCGGCTCGCCTTTTCCCAAGGAAGGCCAAGATCAAGCCGAGCACACAAACGCAGATGACAGGCAGGGTTGCTGTCTCGCGGATCCAGAAAAGGGATTCCCATGTCAAGCTCATGCACCCTTCGAATGTCAGCGGATGCAGCCTTTCGATGACCGAAACGCCGGGCGCATTGAACTTCAGGTGGTCGATGTAGCCGCCCGCGTTGAAGATGAGGTTGTTCGCAAGGGCGGACGTCAGCAGGAAAACCCCGGCTCCCGCAAGCATGGTCTTGTGCGAAAGCGCGCGCAACAGCGCTGCCGGGCCCGGGCGTTTTCCATCGCTGCCGGACGCGCGGACATAGATAAGGACAAAAGGAAGCAGGACAAAAAGCGCAAACGACTGCTCCTTGGTGGCCGCCGCAAGCGCAACGCAGGTTCCGAGACCGATGAAACCGGTAAGATCCTGCCTCTTGAGCGCCCTGAAATAGAAGTACACACCGAATACGGACCACATGAAATAGGGTGTCTCCGTGTTCATGGTGTGCGAATAAAAGATCGTGATGGGATGGAAAGAAGCGATCAGGGCCGCCATCAGCCCGGCCCTGGCATTGAACAGCTCTCTGCCGGCTAGAAAGGTCGCGATAAAAATCATCGCGCCCATGAATGCGGCCAAGCCGCGCCCCAGGTAGAAAAAAACGGCCAGTGTTTTTACATCCACATCCGAACCGATCAAAAGCTCTAGCGGAGAAGAGGCGCTGTAAAACTCTTCTTTTGCCGATTCCAAGGAGCTGATCTGCTCGGAATCGTTCATCCAAAGAACTGGCGCATACAACACCGACAACATCATGTAGTGCAGGGGCGGGTACTTGTCGAACCACCCGTTGGAAAACGAATGCTCCGCGGCGTTGAAAACCAGGTACGGGTGTACGACATCCGGCGCCCACGAATAATGGCTGGGGAGCCCCCAATCGACGCAAACGAGGTTAAGCATCAACACAAGCAGAAACAGGGCCAGGATCATCCATTTCATTAGGAGCGTTCTTTTTAGTCTTAATAGTTAAAACAAACCCTACCGGAATTGTATGCCTGGGTTGTTCAAAGGTTAACCCGCATATTTCATCCTCATCTGCTGCGGCACCGTAAACTGCGCTCATGCTGCGTTTCATGCCGGGAGACGATCCTCAACCTGTAGGAACAGGCCTGCGGTCGCCTCCCGGCATGCGCCTTGCCACAACACAGTTTACGGCACCTCGCGACGAAGAGTATGAAATAAGCGAGTTAAAGAAAAGCCGTTATTTTTTCGAAGCCTCTCCGATTATATCTCCGATAGGAACAAGCAGTCCGGTGCTGATCAGCGCACAAACAAAGCTCTTTTGTAACTGACATTTCAAAACCTCGTCAAAATGCACAGGCATCTCGACCTTTCGACTGGCGCAAGGCGGGCCAGGCTCAAGGCAGGTATACACACACAATGAGGAAAAGAAACCATGAACAGCGGACTGTGTTGTACAGAGGAGAAGCAGAAAAGCGACGTTCTTCTCTCAAAAGATGAAGTCGAAACACTTTTCATGAACATGATTGTCTTCAAAGGAAGCTGGCGGAATCATCTTGATTTTCTCAACAATCTCGATGAAAACGTGTCCTGGAGAAACACTCAAATCCCACTTGTACGCGAGCTCAAGCGCAAGGACGCAGAGCATGACCTTCAGGCCGTTTGCTGGGATAGCGAGGAGGCTTCCATTTAGAGGCCGGCCCACACACGGTCGACGGAATGTTTTCATTTCTCTGGAGGGCGGCAGTCTCTTGCCGCCTTCGGTTCCGGCGGCTGACGGAGCAGCTGCCCTCCATTGTCCAACCGGTGCAATCCCTTTTTCTTCTGGAGGGCGGCACTCTGTTGCCGCCTCTTTTCTTCCGGCGCCGACGGAGCGGCGCCCTCCATTGCTCAATCGGCGCACACCGTTTCTTCTGGAGAGCGGCGGTCTCTTGCCGCCTCTTGTTTTTTTTCTTTTGCAAACAAAAGCCAAATCGGGTTGATTATGTTTTTCCTTTATAGATTGGTTGGGTCGGATGGATCATCCCATCCCCCGCGTCTTTTCAGGCGATCTTCTAATTTGTTTTTTCACGGCAGGCAGGCGGGATTTCCGTTTTGGAGATGGACTGGAAACAGGGAACTCCCATAGGGGAGTATCAGATACTCAAAAAACTCCGGCAAGGCCCGGAGGGGGTGCTCTACCGCTCCAGAAACACGAATACCGAAGAACACCAGTCGCTCATCGTTTTTCCCGAGAACGGCCCGGACAACCGGAGCAACACGCTTCAAAAGCTGCTTTTAACAAAAATCGAGACGCTGGCTGAAGCAGGGATTTCCAGCAACAACGCTGTCAAGGGGCTCTGGCGTTTCGACGGTCTTTGCTTCCTTGTTGCAGACCTGCCCGAAGACACGCTATCGAAAGCTTTCGACTCGGTCCAGAACCGCGTTGAACATGCCTCTGCTGCTCTCCCGGAAAATATCGACCTCCTGTTTCCCTCCTCATCGCGGCAGGCCCGGGCCGCCGTAAAAAGCCCTGGAACCCTGTTTGGCGCCTTGGTACAGCTGATCGTTGCCAATGCCCCGGTGGCAGGGCTGATTGTCGTCACCCTGCTCGTGCTGCTGTTGATAACCGGTGTGATGTCCGAGGCTTTTGGAAAGATCTCCCTTTCTATTGAGCGGTCCGACCTTTGGAGTAAAGCAAAAAAGGCAATTGCAGAGGGGGATCCAAAAACACGAATCGATAAGCTGTCGAGCCTCCTCGAAAGCAGCCGCTCGGTTCCCGGGACAGCCCGCGTCCGGGCCGAGCTTGGGAAACTACTTGCCGCTCAGGACCGCCTCGAAGACGCGCTGGGGGCCTTTCTTGCGGTTCACTACCAGGACCCCGCTGTTTTCATTGGCCGTGAGCTTCTCGATCTGGCGGGCAGGTTTTACGACTGCGGCCGCACAGAGATATCGGACCTGGTTTGCGACCGGATAATCGACTGGTACGCCGGCACCGAAACCTCGTGGAAGGCTGTTTTGCTCAAGAAGCACCTGGTTATCGAAAGAAGAGAGCTGAGCCGAATCATCTCCTCGGTCAAGAAGTTGCTCAAAAGCCCTCTCAGGCTTTATCCCGGGGCCGAGGCAATGGCGCTGAACCTTTTGGAAAACGCTGAATCGATAAAGCTGAAAAAACGTTCTCAGCCGCCGAGAGATCATGAGCTCCAGGATTACGAAAGGCCTCCCATAGAAGCCGGGCCGGAGTCCGGAGCCCTGATCATGTCCCTTTCAGCGGATCTGCTGCCTGATCTGCCGGGGCTTGAGGAGGTTGACATCACGCTCGGGCACAAGGCCTTCCGCATCACGATGCTGGGCGAAGAAGACGATGAAGGCGAGCGTGTAACCGTTTACGATAGGACAATCCAAGGCAGGCTTTCATCCGCTTTCCGCGTGATCGCTGCGCATGAGAACGGGCCGGCCGCCGTGCTGGGCCTGAGCTCGGACTTTGATCCGGAATGCTTCTGCGATGACCAGAGGCGCAGAGCCGGGCTATACACAATCAGGCCGACCCTCCCATCGCTGCCGAGCGGTTCTTCGGATGCATCTCCTCGCATCGAAATGCTGCGGATGAAAGCGTTCGAACCGGCCGGCTCCCGGAAGGGAGCCGTGATAAGAAGCGCGGCAAAAGGAAGCCCCAACAAAAACAGCTGCGCTGCCGCCGCGTTCGAAGTCTGGTTTCCGGGCCGTGCGGATGCCAAGCCCGAAACAAGAGTTCTCGTGCTGAAAAACGACGGCGAGCTCCTGTGGCTCCATTATCCGCACCGGGCCGGGACAGCAGGACAGGCGAGCCTGATGATGGCAATGGACAATGAACTGATCGTTGAAAAAGGAGACGGTTTCATGGGAGTCAGGATATCGAGATGACTCTGTTGATTTTGATTCCCAAACGTTCGAGGGGCCGGAAGTTTCCGGATGGCGGGAACCCTCGGAAACAGCGCGGTTTCTTGCGATCCGTGCTATTGTCCGCCCTGGTTTTTGCGATTGGCGGATGCGGGCACCGGGAAAGCGAGGAATCCGCAAAAAGGTGCGGGCAGGCGATGAAGGCGGCGGCTGCGGATCTTCTGTGCATGGGTTTTGTTGAGAAATCCGTGGAGTTGATGGAGGAGGCATATCACACATTCCCAACGCCGGAAGAAGCCGAGAACATTGCTTTTTTATACGAAAAGAACGTTGGCTGCAGCGCCGCCGTGAAATGCATGGAACGCCTGCTTGGGAGCCGGCTTTCTCCGGGAATGACCGAAGCCCTCATTGAGCGCTACATTGACGGCTGGCAATGGGAAAAGGCCCGGACTCTGCTCGACAGGTGCGGCAGCGATCCGCGGCTCGCGGAGGTGAATGACATTCTCGGCTGTTTTCGCAGCATCGGGGAGCCTTTCGGCAAACACCGCTCCCTTTCCTGGCAGGCAGAGGGCATGAGCGCTGAAGACTCGAACGGCAGGGTTTTTCTGCGCAGCCTCGGGGAGAAAGGCCCGGCCTTCAAAAGCAGCGGTTTTTACACTTATGTGGGCTGGGACGGCAACGGGTTCAGGCTTTGCGCGGAGCTTTGCTTCACGCGGTTGATCAGAGCCGGGCTCCTCTGGGGCCTGTCTTCGCGTCATGGACACGGACTTGCGCGCGCGCCGGATCACGATCCTTCTCGACCAAAAAAAAGCGATGTGTTCGTCAGCTACAGAAACGGCCGGATCTCCCTTCTGTGCGGCGGCGATACGCTGTCCTCGCCAAGCCGGATGAGCCGCGAATTTTACCTCCCCATGGGAAGGTGGCTTCGTGTCAACATCGAGTACCTGCCTTATAACAGCGTGCTGCAGCCGGATTCGGATGAAAAAACGGGGAGGATCAGGCTGTGGGTGCAAGAGATCGAGAACAAGAGGTGTCTGCTCGATATCGAGACATCATATCCGTTCGTGTTTGAGAAAGGTCGGGTGGCAGCCGGGCTTTTCAGCGCTGCAGGCTATCCTTGGAAGACCGGAGAGATCGAGCTATACATCGACAACTTCACCTTTGATAACTGATCCGTGTGCCTGTTTCGGCGCGGCTTGAACGGGTCAGTCACCCAGCCATGGACTCGAGTTCCTGGACCACCTTTGCGTAAAGATCCCTCATCATGGGCATGTTTTTCTTCACCAGGTCGCTGTCCCCCGGTTCGTCCTGGATCTGCCTGGCAAGCTCTGCGATGTGCAGGAAACCGATGTTGCTGGTAGCTCCCTTTATGGTGTGAGCCGCGCTCATTACGCCGTCGATGTTACCGTAGGACAGGGCCTGCTCGAGATCTCCCATGAGCTCGACAAAACTCTCCTTGAATATCTCGAAGATCTCCATGTACTCTTCCATGTCCAGGCCTGTTTGCCTGATGACATCATCGAGATCAAATGAAAGGTCCTGATTGTTCACGGCTTCTATCATGGTGCTTCCCCCCGGCCTGCCAAACATACTTATTGCCGATTTCGATTACCTGTTTTCCTTATTCCTGTTTTCGGTGGCCTGCCAATGTAAACTTAAGTTCCAATAAAAATAATCGCATTGATTGGGGAGCCTCCATGTAGGCCGATTCCAAGGGGCTCCCGGACATGGCCGGTATGGAGCAATTCCGTATTTGCCTTACAGCTTTGAAACGGATATAAGGAACATGAATCAAGGCTTTGATCCAGAACATGTCTCTGCTGCGCAAGTGGGTCCAAAGCTCATAACCGGTAGTATTATAAACATTAAGAGAGGAACCAATGGAAGTTGCTGTTGTCGGCGGGCTTGAACTGAGGCTCAGCCACCAGGATAACACGGAATGCGAATGGGTGGGCCAGCAAGAGCTGATGGATCAGCTCAACGCCTGCTGGCTGATCGTGGAAGAGAACGATATCAGCCTCTCTCCAAGGCTGCTCGGCCTGCCCGGTATCGGGAAAACCACCCTTGCTATTGCAGCGGCACGCGCGCTTGAAAAGGAGGTTTACGTTTTTCAGTGCACCTCCGACACAAGGCCTGAGGACCTGATAATCACCCCTGTGCTCGCTGAAAACGGAAAGATCGCCTACCACGCAAGCCCCGTTGTAACAGCCATGATCCGCGGTGGCGCCTGCATCCTCGACGAGGGCAACCGGATGAGCGAGAAAAGCTGGGCCTCGCTTGCCCCGCTCCTCGACGCCCGGCGATACGTGGACAGCGTTGTAGCCGGCATCATGATCAAGGCTCATCCGGATTTCAGGTGTTGTGTGACAATGAATGACGATGCTTCCACCTACGAAATCCCCGACTACATCATGAGCCGTCTCCAGCCGGCAATAGAGATCGACTTTCCGTCGAGAGAGGACGAGCTGAAGATCCTGAGCTACAACATCCCTTTCGCCGAAAACGAGGTGCTGGGACTTACCGTGGATTTTCTGATGCGGGCCCACAAACTCAACCTTCCGTTCTCATCGAGAGACGGAATCAATGTCATCCGCTACACGCTGAAGATGTTCGAAGCCGGGCAGGGAGAGCTCGGATCGCTGTGGAAGCAGGCTGTCGGGCAGGTTCTGGGAGAGGATTCTCTCGAGCTGGAAAAGCTTGCAAAAAAAAGGCGCGCGGACGATGAGGGCTCCATGGGGCTCGGGGACTTTTTCTTCGAGCCGGGTGATGATCTGAACCCGGACGGAGACGAAAAATGAAACCGGTCTCGTTTCGATTCCAGCTTCACTTCCGGTTTTTTCAGGGCAAAAATGAGCAGTAACACGATCAGGCTCGGCCAACACATCGATGTGGTCCCTTCCATACACCAGCGGTCCCCGTTTGCCGCGGAAGTCAGAAAGCTCTTCCTGGCCAGGCAATACCAAGCTGTTGCGGTGGAGGTGCCCCCGTTTCTCATGAACGCGGTTCTCCAGGGGGTAAAGCGCCTTCCGCTCGTCTCAGCCGTTGTGTACGACTACATCGACTCGTCCGGAAAGGAGGCCTGGGCTTACCTTCCCCTGGACCCAACCGACTCGATCATCGAGGCCGTGCGCATGGCGGTTCCCGAACGAATCCCCGTGATCCCGGTGGACCTGGACTCGCCCATGTTCGAAAACCGGATCACCGTGCTGCCGGACGAATACGCGGTCAGGCTATGCCCTTTGAAAAGATACTACAAGGCTGTTAAACCCTTTCTTCCTCAAACGCCTCCGGGCAGTCTGGATGACGAGAGAGAGCTCCGGATGGCGGTCTCCCTGCGGCAGCTCGACCGCGAAAAGAAACGGACACTCTTCGTTTGCGGGCTCGGGCATCTCGAGGGAATCAGGCGCCACTTCGAATCCTCCGTGGAACCGGTAGAAGAGGAAGCGTACTTCTGCGAACCGCGGCTCTACTCAGTCAACCACGACACGCTTTATTTCATACTCGGCGAGCTCCCTTACCTTGCTCATCTGTACGAAAAAGCGCGCGCTTCCATCGACAACAAGGCTTACGAGGAGACGGACGGGATAAAGGAGCTGCTTGTAGCGGCGCGCGATGAATACCGGAGCGAAGAGCCGCGGCAGGCGGACGCAATCTCCACGCAGCGCTTGCAGGCCATGCTCGCCTACACCAGAAACCTATGCCTTGTCAAGCGCCGGATGACTCCCGATCTATACGATATCGTTGTGGCAGCCAAGGGAGTCGGGGGCTCGGAATACACCGCCCTGGTAGTAAAACTCGCCAAGTACTACCCATTCCTCGACACGACCCCGGACCTTCCGTTCATTGACATGGGAATAAACAGGGCCAGGGCACAGGACCTCGGCGCGATCGAGCTCCGCTCCAGGCTGCCCCGCGCCCCTGTCGAATGGAAAACGATCAAGCTGAAGCCCCCCCCTCCGCCACGGCTGAAGCGGAAATGGGCACACCTCTGGAACCCGTACCGAGGCTGCTCCTGGCCGCCGGAGGACGATAAAATCGAGTCGTTCCACAGGCACGTGCGCGGCATGACCCGGAAGCTGCTTTCAGAGGATCTGGCAAGGGTGGAAAAGTTCACAACCTCGGTGAAGGACGGGATCGACCTCAGGGAAACGGTCCGCAACTGGCACAAGCGCGAGATCTACGTCAAGGAGCTTCCCCCTGCACGCGGAGAGGTCGAGGTCGTGGTTTTCGTGTTCGAAGACGCAAAAGACTGGGAGCAATATCCCTGGCGCACGACCTGGTACGCGGAACACGGCGCGGAATCAACGCTGGCGCTGTATGCGACGAACTATCTCGAGGAAATGGTCGGCCCCGGGATTGCCCGGGCAAAATACGGGGGATGCTTTCTTTTGTATCCTCCCCGCCCCATACCCGACATATGGAAGAGCCCCATGTTCGACCATTGCATGACTCCCGCGGAAAGGCTTACGGTCGCCGCGATGTTTCACTCGCGCGAGCGCTTCGTCACATACGTGGCCTGGAAACGGCCGGGGCTCAGGCTGAGGGAGGCGGCAAGAAGGCTCAACCGGCACCTGGTCTTTATCCCGCTCTCCAGGTTCTCGAGGGACACCATCCAACGGCTCCGGATGGTGCATGTGCTCAACGGCATGGAAGTCAGGTCATGGGCTTCATTTTTTGTCCGCGATCCGTGGCGGCTTTGACCGCGGCTTGGGCAGGAGGAACATCGCATGGTGCCCGACAAGACACTCGTAAGCGTTGACTTCGAAATAACGCCCTCAACAAAAGCGCGCGTCAGCATCTTCGACCGGGGTTTTCTTTTCGGAGACAGCGTGTACGAGGTCATCAGAACATACGCGGCCAAACCGTTCGCCCTGGACAGGCACTACAAGCGGCTCGGTCGCTCGGCCCGGGCCCTCGGTTTCGAGCTGCCCTTCGATCGCAGCGCCATCGAGGCTCACACGGACGAGCTCGTGTCGCGCCTTGGAATGGATGATTGCTATGTCAGGGTGATAGTTACACGCGGGGCCGACGGTGTCACTCTACACCCGCCCGAGTATTCAACGCCTTGCACGGTTGTGATCGCGGGCGAGCTGCCACGGTGGCCGGCTGACTACTACGACAAAGGTATATCCCTGGTCACGGTGGGCGTGCGGAGAAACCTCAGGGGCGCGCTCGACCCGATGATAAAATCGGGCAACTATCTCAACAACGTTCTCGCCTCAATGGAAGCGAGGCGCGCGGGCGCCGTGGAAGGGATCATGCTGAACGCGGACGGCCATGTGACCGAGTCTTCAACCGCCAACCTCTTCATCGTCAAAAACGGGGAGCTGATAACGCCTCCTGTGGAGGCAGGCATCCTGGACGGCGTTTTGAGGCACCTGGTGCTGGAGTTTGCAAAAAAAGAAGGGATACCATGCTCGCAGAAGCTGTTCGGCATCGATGTCATGCACAACGCCGAAGAAGGCTTCATCACATCCACAACGCGGGATATCATGCCGGTCCGGCTGATTGACGGCGTCCGGCTCAGCTCACCCGGGCCTGTCACATCGCGGCTCATGGAAACGCTCGGCAGGTACGTACGCGCGGAATAATACGCCGGTCGACAATGGAGAGCG
>CAZIUL010000019.1:0-71620 GCA_964542475.1 uncultured Phycisphaerales bacterium
ATTTGAAGGTGTTTGAAGGTGATTTTCACTCGGAGTGTGAAACATGCGGGCTAACACCTCGATAGCAGCAACAACTGCCTTGACGATTCTGCTGCTCATGCCCCGCATGTCAGCGGAAGACGTTCCTGAAAAACCCAGACCGGCAATCCTGGTTCCCAAGGTGTCAGGGGTGCTTGAAATAGATGGAGAGCTCGATGACAGTGCTTGGAGCAATGCGACACTGATCGATTCGCTCAAACAGGTGGAGCCCAACGAAGGGCTGCCGTCTGATCCGCCCACCGCGATCCTGCTGATGCGTGACCACGAACACCTTTACATCGGTTTCATATGCTACGAGCCCGAACCCGAGCAGATGGTGCTGCAGGACATGCACAGGGATGCTTACCAGCGCGATGATGACGCTGTAAAAATCGCCCTGGACACCTTTCGCGACGGCAAATCAGGCTATTATTTCCTGATCGATGCGGCAGGATCGAGACTCGACGGTATGGTCGCTGACAACGGACAGCGTCTGAACTTCGACTGGGATGGTTTTTGGAGAGGAAAGAGTAAAATATTTTCCGACCGGTGGACCGCCGAGTTCGCAATACCGTTTCAGACGCTTGCCTTTGGCAAGGAAGGCGTCTGGCGGGCAAACTTCGAGCGCTGGCGCGGGTGCGACAGATCAAGGCACCGCTGGACAGGGATCGAGCGGGAGTTCCGCGTCACCACGGTCAGCGAAGGAGGCGAGCTTTGCGGATTCGATGACCTGGAACAGGATATGGGAGTTGAGCTCGCACCCTACCTGAAGGTGAGGCGAAGAAGGGAGCACGATCCCAGGTATTCAACTACCACAGGCGATTTTGGCGGCGAGTTCAACTGGCGCATCACCCCGCAGCTGGCAGGCTCCCTCACCGTGAACACCGATTTCGCCGAGACCGAGGTCGATGAGCGAAAAGTGAACCTCTCGCGCTTTTCGCTGACCTTTCCTGAAAAACGAGACTTCTTTCTCAAGGGATCAACATATTTCCACTTCGGCTGGGAGAACTCGTTCGGTGACAGGAGCAGGCCGATACTCGTGCCGTTTTTCAGCCGCCGTATCGGCCTCTCCCCTGAAGGCGAGGAGATCTCCATCGATTATGGGGCGCGCATTTCAGGCAGGGTTAAGAACCTGGACATCGGGTTTCTCTCGGTACGGACAGGCGAGGATAGCCACGCGGACATACCGGCCGGAGAGCTGATAGTGGCCAGGCCGGCTTACCGTGTAAACCGGAACCTGACCTTGGGGGGTATCCTGACCCACGGCAATCCGTCTTCAAGGGATAGCAACACGGTCGGGGGAGGCGATATCCGCTACGTGAGCACTGATCTTTTTCCAGGCCTCTTAACTTTTAATGCCTATTTCCTGAACAGCAACGACGAGGAAATCGATAGCAGCGGCGCTGGATACGGTATCCGGACGACGTTCAAGACAAGCGACTGGAACCACTACCTCGGAACGCTTTACGCCCAGGAGGAGTTTGTTCCCGCGCTGGGCCACGTGTACAGGCCCGGGGAACGGCAATATTTCGGCGGCGTGGATTGGGAGCCCAGGCCGGACAGCGGACCTATCCGCAACTTCGAGTTCTCGTTCCACCCCTCTTTCTGGACCCAGCCGGACGGCACCATCATCTCAAAAAACCTGATGACCAAGCTGTTCGAATCCGAATGGCACTCCGGTGACAGGTTCTTTATACGCCACAGCCTCGATTCGGACCGCATGGAAGAGGCGTTCGAGCCTGTGGATGGAAACGTGATTCCTGCCGGAGAATACGACTGGCAGACTCTCGAAGCAGGTGTTTCATCGTCGAGAAAGCGTTCCATATCAGGCGATTTAAGCTACGAGGCCGGGACATGGTACAACGGTAGAACCACACAGGTCAGAACCAGCGCGAAGTGGAACCCCTCCCCAAACCTGGAGCTCAGGCTCAGATACTCCCAGAACCGCATGAGGCTGCCGGGCGGCAGTTTCACGACACGCGTGGAATCCATGAACCTGAACTACGACTTCACCCCGGATATACGCCTTGAGAGCCTGGTGCAGGCTGACAGCGTCTCTGACAACCTTGGATTTCAGAGCAGACTCAAGTGGATCATCGAAGACGGAAGGGAGCTCTTTTTTGTGGTCAACTCCTCGTGGATCAGGGAGGAAGACGACTCGATCGTTCCTGTGGAACACGACCTGATTGTCAAGCTTCAGTACGCATTTCGTTTTTAATCCTCTTATTTCATACTCTTCGCCGCGAGGTGCCGTAAACTGTGTTGTGGCATGGCGCATGTCAGGAGACGGCAGCAGGCTTGTTCCTAACAGCTTTCACTTGCAGCCCAGTGGTTTCGGACAAAACATGGTTCGAGGTTTTTCATGAACCGCCGACTTATCTTCTTATCGTTTCTGTTTTTCATCAGCCTGCCCTTTGTGCCCGCGTCAGCGTCGGAGGATCCGCTCTTCGAGGAGATCAGCAAAGAGTGCGGGCTGGCCGATGCCCGCGGCGGGAAGTTCTCATTCGGAGATTTCGACAACGACTGCGATCCCGACCTTCTCATCAACGGCAGGAAGCTGTTCAGAAACGACGGTTCGAAGGGCAAGATAGCGTTCTTGGACATCACAGCAGAGGCCGGGCTTAACGAAGCAGGCGGCGACGGGGCATGCTGGTTCGATTTCGATCGGGACGGGTGGCTCGATTTCGTCACCAACTCCGGGGATGTGTTCATCAGCAATGAGGGAAAAAGCTTTGTGAACAGGGGCAAGAGGCTGGGGATCGAAATCCCGAACAGCCGAGCATCCTGCATAGGGTGCGGCGATTTCAACGGCGACGGCTGGATCGACATCTTCACCGGCGGAGGCGAAAACTGGAAGGAGCACAAGATCTTCAGGCAGACCCTCTGGCTCAACAAGGGAGGCAAGGGACTCATTGATGTGACCGGCAAGGCAGGCCTCGACCAGATCCGCTACGGCAGGGCGGCGATCTGGTGCGACTACGACTGGGACGGGGACCAGGATATCTATTCGGGAAACTACCGGCTCCATCCCAACATCCTGCTGTGTAACGACCGCGGAAAGCTCGTGGATGTGTCTGAAAAAGCCGGGGCGACCGGGAGGTACGACCAGGAAATGTTCGTTGATCCGCACTCGGGAAAAAAACGGGGATACCGGTACGGGCACACGATCGCCGCATCCTGGGCTGACCTGAACAACGATGGTTTTTTCGATCTTTGGGTGTCGAACCTGGCGCACAAGGCCATCGGCAAGGTGAGCCCCGAGTTCGCCAAGGTGCTCGGATCGGACTACGACAGCAGGGGGTACGACTGCGACGATTCGAACATCTACATCAACTCCGGACCGCCGGAGTACACCTTCGAGGACAGGCGGGTTGAGATGGGCATCCCGATCATTCCCGTCCAGAAATACGGCAAATGGAAAGGCGACGAGCTCTGGTCGGGCGCGGCGTGCGCGGACTTCGACAACAACGGGTGGATCGACGTGTATGTCAACCAGGTCTATGGAAACCAGCCGAACTCGTTCGCGCTGCTCTTTGCCAACGACGGGGGCATGTTCGAGGAGTGCGGGGGAAGGCAGCTCATCCGGCTCTGGGGAGGGTACGGTTCCGCCTGGGCGGATGTTGACTCCGACGGTAATCCCGATCTCGTGGCAACGGGCGCTCCAAAATGCAACGGCAAGTCCGGCGTTCACTTTTTTCACAACAAGGGGAGCGGGTCCGGGTGGATCGGGTTCGACCTCAAGGGAACCAAAAAAGCCCAGACCATCGGTGCAAGGGTTCTCCTGCTTCAGGAGGGCAATGCCCAGCTCAGGCTTGTATCAACAAGCATGGGGAGCCACACACAGCAAAACGAACAGCGGCTGCACTTCGGTCTTGGAAAATACGGCCCGCCGCTTGCGGCAATCGCATACTGGCCCGATGGAACGGTCCAGTCGATCAAATCAATCGACCAGGGGCAATACCACGATGTCGAAAAAGAAAAACGCCCAATAATCGGACTCAAGACCCTCACACCATCGACTGCAAAAGCGGGTAAGGAGACGAGTTTCAGGATCAGGCTGTCAAGTTACTCCCCTGAGACAAAGGTTTTCTGGGGCTTCGAAAACTCGCGTTCACCCGATTCGATAACAGGGGAACACCAAGCGGTACACACATTCGATGATCCCGGAGCCTATCATGTCTGGGTACTGGTTGTGGATGACAAGGGAGGCGTGGGGGAAAAGACGTTCGAGGTCAAGGTGAGGTAAGTGAACACCCTCTTTTCTTCTACTCCCCCCCCACTTCCCTCGCTGTCCGCTTGATCCTTTCCCACGCTTTTTCCACGTGCCTCTCTTTTACCTCGGTCTGGCCTATCACCATCCGAATGGTGTACTTCCCGTCAAGCTTCGTATGGGTCATGTACAGCTCGCCGCTCTCGTTCAGCTTCTCCAAGAGGGTTGAGTTCAGCCGGTTCAGCTCATCCCCGTTCTCCATGCCCCGCGGCCTGTACCTGAAACAGATCGCGTTGAGCGGGACCGGCGCCAGAACCTCGAATCCGTCCTCTTTTTGCATCTTCTTCAGCAGCTCGCCGGCCATGCTTATGTGTTTTTTGATCTTACACCGCAGCCCTTCAACTCCGTAGTGCCTGATCACGAACCAGAGCTTGAGAGCCCTGAACCTCCTGCCGAGAGGAACCCCCCAGTCGCGAAAGTTTTTTACACGGCTTTCCACGCCGGTCTTCAGGTATTCGGGGAGGATCTCGAAGGTCCGGATCAGCAGCGAAGGATCCTTCACGAAATAAGCCGAACAGTCGAAGTTTGTGAACATCCATTTGTGCGGATTGAACACAAAGGTATCCACATGCTCGATGCCCTGGATCATCCACCTTTTTTCCGGCAAGATCAGGGCGCTGCCCGCGAAAGCGGCATCCACATGAAACCACACTTTGTGCTTCGAACAGACCTCGCCCACTTTGCCGATCGGGTCCACAGCGGTCGATGAAGTCGTACCGATCGTTGCTACCGTGCACAACGGGCTATACCCAGATCTCTTGTCCTTTTCGACCGCCTCATCAAGCCTGTCCGGAAGCATGGCAAAGTTCTCATCCACGGGGATCTTTCTCAACAAACCACTGCTAAGGCCCGCGATCTTGACAGACTTCTCAACGGACGAGTGCGCCTCAGCGGAACAGTAGGTGGTGAACGGCCCGTTTTTGCCAATCATCCCGGACGAACCGGAACTGAATCCGGTAAACAGTTCCCTGGCGGTGAGTATCGAGCACAGGGTTGACGTGGATGCCGTGTCCTGAATCACTCCAGAAAAACCTTCCGGCAGCCCGAGCATCTTGCGCAGCCACTCCATGACACACTCTTCGAGCTCGGTTGCGGCGGGGGATGTCTGCCATATCATGCACTGGGCGCCAAGAGCTGCTGTAAGCATCTCCGCAAGCACTGATATCCTGGAGCTGTTCGCTGGAAAGTAAGCAAAAAACGACGGGTGCTGCCAGTGGGTCATGCCGGGGATTATGATGTCGTTGAAATTCTTGAAGATCTCATCAAAGCCCTCACCCTCTTCCGGGGGATCAACCGGCAGCTGATCCAAAACATCTCCGGGCTTCGCCAGGGACATGACCGGATAGCTTTCCACGCCGTCCAAATAGTCTGCAATCCAGTCCGCCATTTCGTGGGCGCGTTTTCTGAAATCAAGGTTTTTCATTATCTACATAGTATAACGAGCCCGAGAAGATTTTCACCGTGTTTATTTTTGCATGGAGGGACGGCTTCCACGCCGTCCTCTTCCGGTCGGGGTGGAAGCCGAAATGAAATAAGCCGACTAGAAGCAGGGCAATGGAGATGGACAAAAAAAGCGGCCCGCAAAGGCCGCTTTTATATTCCCGGTGGTTTCCGGTTGCAGGTCTTAGTTCACAAGAGTCTCTGAAACATGCTCTTCCACCTCAACGATACTGTCGTAGGGAACACTCGATTCCTTGAACAGCTTCTCGAGCTCCTCCTTGGACTGGGCGCTCCAGCAGCAAACCCCAACTCCTTCATCCCAGTTCATGTAAGAGCGTTCGAACGTCATTTCGCTTCCCCGTGAAGCGCTGATGACATCCTTTCAGGTTCTTCTCAGCTCGCCTTCAGAGAGCTTCGGCATGGTAATCAGATATTTCATGATACACCTCCAACCAGATAGTTATTCAAGGAGAGTTCCAGCTCCAAAAACCAAAAGGAGCCTGGCAGAACACCTCCAGTATTCTAGTAATATCGGTGCGCAGCAATCGCCGGTTCTTCGAAAAGCAAAAAAAACCGTTTACTGCCTTCTGCCTGGAAAAACACGATGATAATGGTAACCTTAAAAAATAAAAAAAACAAGAACAACTTCAACAGATATGGTTCAACCGTGCCGTACGATCAGGTGTCACAATGATCTCGAACCGCTTCAGCCGATTGCCTGCACCCCGGCCTGTTTTCCTGCTCAGATCCCGGAAGAGCTGCCTGCTCGCCGTTTTCCTGCTTGCTGCATGTTGTCCCGCCTGTTCGGAAAAACCCGAAGCGGTTTCGGCTGATGCATTGCAAGACATCATCGAGCGAACCTCCACGGAAAAAAAGATCGTATCGGACATCAACGGTGCAGCCTCCCCATCGACTTCCGACTCCCTTGGAAAGCTGAAGCTGACCGTTGTAAAAAATGCGTCCATGCTGAGGGAAAAAGAGTTCCTCTTGAGACTCATCCGGGAGGACTACCGAGCAACGGCCCTTGCGAGGCAAACGGCGAGGGAGATCCTTTCCTTCACCGGACCGACAGCGGAACAAAAACCGATGACATTGAGGCCGCTCGATATCAAGGAGATCTACAGCGAGACGGTCCACATGGTACAGCGATCTTCCCGCCCCGCCAAGCTCAGGATCCTCAAGGACCTGGAGATCTACCTGGTTTTCAGGGCGGCATACGACAGCCTCGATCACGAGGACAAGCTTTCTCTCATCAGAAAATGGAATGATAGTACAGGCAGCGCCTTGCCGCCGAAACCCGAAGAGAGCACTGTTTTTCCTCTCTTCTGGCTTCGTGAAAATCCGATATTCTGGAAAAGGGGCGGTCGTTTCTGGTGGTGGGCATCTCATGCGCTGATGCAGGACGACAATTTCCGGATCGAGGATGACGGGCGCGTGCTGTTCATTCTCCCTGACAAGAAAGCCGCGTTTTCTTCCTGAAATGCAAAACAACACGATCGAAACAATTATGAGCAACGACGGAGAGGTGCGCAACCTCTCCATTGATGAGCTTATGAGCGACAAATCCCGGGAAGAGCTTCTCGGGACGGCTGAACGCCTCGAGGTGTTCAGGCACGTCTCAGACAACCTGTACCACAAGGTCAGGGCATCGCTTTTCATATCCTCCATCTACAGGTTCCACCTGATCGATTGCGATGACGTGAAAAAGCTCGGTCATATCCCGTTCAAAGGAGTCAAGGCCGCTTTGGGCCGGGACTACGACGAAGCCATCGAGATCTTCAGGACATCCATGATGATCCACGGGATCAACGAGGCGATTCTGAGCGCTCTTGCCGATGCCTACTACCATCTCGCGTTCAAATACCTGGCTGACCAGGTGAAGCTTTCCATAAGCCGAAGCCGCGGAAACCATCTTCTTTTCGAAAAGCAGGCAAAAGGCGACGTGCCGTTCAGGGCCAGGGAGGAGTTCACTCTCAAGGATCCGGAAACCGGGCTATACCCGCTGGGCATGGACAGCTCACCGGTCAGGGCTGACCCCTGCCACAGCGGATGGTCCGACATCTTTTTCCTCGGAATGGACTTTCCATCGGGCGCCCGCGTGATCAACATGTCAGTGGACCTTTGCGTTCACGGCAAAGGTAAGCCCACCCCTCCAATCGATGTCTACTGCCGGATGATAGACGACCCCGTCATCCGCCTTGTATCAATGGATCTCAAATGCAGCAAGGACGTTGAAGACCTTGACGAACTGTTCAACTTCGGCAACGACCACCTCGGGCTCGTGAAAGCCGGAGTCGTGGCATCCGGCGTGATCCCTCCATCCTTCGAGGGAAAGTCCATCTCCCTGGACCGGCTCCTCGAGCGGTTCCTCGGCAAAAGGGGAGGCTTCGAACTCGCCACATGGGTCAAGGACATTCCAAAGGGATCGCGCCTTGCGGTCAGCACAACCCTGCTTTCCGCAATAATAACAAGGCTCATGCGTTTCAGCGGCCAGACGAGAAACATCGAGGGGCCGCTGACCGAAGAGGAACGCCGGCTCGTCGCATCCCGGGCCATTTTAGGCGAATGGCTCGGCGGCTCAGGCGGAGGCTGGCAGGATTCGGGCGGCATCTGGCCGGGCATAAAGGTAATCGAGGGCGTGGAAGCCGCCAAGGGAGATCCTGAGTTCGGTGTCAGCCGCGGACGCCTCCTGCCCGCTCACCACGTGCTCGCCATGCAGCAGCTCAGCCCAGAGGTGGAATCGCGCCTGAACAAGTCGATCGTCATGGTTC
Organism: uncultured Phycisphaerales bacterium; assembly: GCA_964542475.1. Classification (GTDB taxonomy): domain Bacteria; phylum Planctomycetota; class B15-G4; order B15-G4; family CAYZWU01; genus CAZIUL01. The sequence continues at coordinate 8,500 of CAZIUL010000019.1, forward strand.
ACGGCGGCATGTCCCAGAACGTGGGGCCGATCCTGGAAATGGTCACTGAGAAATACCTTCTGAGGTCCGCCAAGGAATGGAAGGCCCGCCTCGACGGTTACGAGATCCTCGACGAGGTGGTGGATGCCGTCAAGAACGGCGAGATGAAAGAGCTCGGCTCTTTAACGACCAGGGACTGGGAATCGGTCACCAAGGTCATTATACCGTGGGCCACCAACGCGTTCTCCGAGGATCTGATCGCCAGGATCAAGCAGCGCTTCAATGATGACTACTGGGGATTTCTCATGCTCGGGGGCATGGCAGGCGGAGGCATGGCATTCATAATCGATCCCAAGGTCCACGACGGTTTCGTGCACGAAGTGAAAAGTATCATGACCGAACTCAAACGGTTTTACAACGAATCGCTGCCGTTCGCCATGGACCCGGTGGTCTACGACTTCAAGCTCAACTACGAGGGCATCATGGCTTCCTTACGCGAGGGCAAACACGCTCTCATGCCCGAGATCTACTATTGTGACGGCCTCGAAAACGCGGCGGCTTCCAGCGATGATAAATGGGTTGCCGCTCATGAAAAAGAGTTAGAGGTGCTGTGCGGCGACCAGGATACCGTGGCATGCTCAAGCAACGACACTCCTCTCGCAGCGTACTGGATGGAGAGGATCTTCGGGAAAGGACCCGGCGCGGCTTCAGGCCCCGGGACCGGCAACAGCGCCTCCTGTAACGAGGAGGAGGCGGAGAAGATCAAGATAGAAAACGGATTCGATTCAGAATCCCACGGCAGCCTCAAGGCCCGCCTCAAGAGCGGCAGGATCGGAACCAGCAGGAACAGGCTCCCGGGCAAAACCGCTATCGAGGATGTGGCGCGCGAACACTATGTATCAGCCCTCAGCGAGAAGGAGATCGAAAACAGGGAGAGGATCGAGAAAACAGGTATCGCCGCTCTTGATGACGGCAAAGCCGCTGTTGTGACATTCAGCGGAGGGCTCGGCAGCCGCTGGACAGAGGGGGCGGCTGTGGTCAAACCTATCAACCCCTTTGTCATGATGGCGGGCAGGCACCGCAGCTTCACGGAAATACATCTGGCGAAAAGCCGGCGCGCATCCATTCGCCACGACGCACAGGTCCAGCACGTGTTCACCACCAGCTTCCTGACCCATGACGCGTTTCAGCGATGCCTCGACCGAAACAACAGCTTCGGGTACGAGGGTCCTGTCCGGATGTCCCGGGCACACGCCATCGGGCACCGGGTATTCCCGATGGAAAGGGACCTGCGCTTCATCTGGGAAGAGCTGCCACAGCAGATGCTGGACGAACAGCAGCAGAAGGTTCTCGAGGACTACCACGAGGCGATCATCGAATGGACCCGCGAAAAGGGCGAAGGCGAAGACTACAAGGACAACATCCCGATCCAGAGGTTCAACCCGCCCGGACACTGGTACGAGATTCCGAACATGTTCCGAAACGGTGTGCTGGCAGAGCTCATGAACGAGAATCCCGGAATCGAGTATCTCCTTGCGCACAACACGGACACTCTCGGAACATGGCTCGACCCCCTCATTCTCGGCATGCACATCGAAAGCGGCAAGGCGATCAGCTTCGAGGTGACAGCAAGGCGCTACGAGGACAAGGGAGGCGGACTGACCCTTGTGGACGGCAGACCCCAGCTCATGGAGGCGCTGGCCCTGCCGAGGGAGGAGGACGAGTTCAAGCTGAGCTTCTACAACACGCTCACAAACTGGATCACCATTGACCGCCTGCTCGACATTTTCGGCCTGACGCGCAGAGACATCATCCGCTCGGCGGATCATGAGGAGTCAAGGGAAAAGGTTGCGGCCGCGGTCCGTCGCGTGGAAGAGCAGCTCCCCACCTATGTGACCATCAAAGGGGTCAAGCTGATCTGGGGCGCCGGCCAGGAGGACATTTTTCCGGTGGCACAGTTTGAGAAGCTTTGGGGCGATATGAGCCGCCTTGAAGAAGTGAAAGCCGGTTTCATAGCTGTACCGCGAAACCGCGGGCAGCAGCTCAAGGATCCTGCACAGCTAGACGCGTGGGTAAGGGACGGGTCGTGTCGCGGAATCGAAGAGCTTGCTCTGTTCGAGTAGGAGGGACGGCGTGGAAGCCGACCCTCCATATCCGTCCTCTTCTTTAATACGAAATCCCGTGCAACTCTATGTAAAAAATCAACGTGGCGTTCGACGGGATCTTGGGAGGACTCCCCTGCTCGCCGTATGCAAGGTCGCCAGGTATTATGAACCTGTAGATCGCCCCTTCCTCCATGAGCTGGAGCCCCTCGTTCCACCCCGGTATCACGCGGCCGAGCCTGAATGAGGCGGTGTCGCCCCTCTCGTAAGAGCTGTCAAAAAGCGTTCCGTCCTCGAGCCACCCGGCATAGTGCACGGTAACCATATGCCCGATAAGAGGTTTTCTATCTTTATTTTCCCCTTCTTTTATCACCTCGTACTTCAAGCCGCTGTCCGTGGTTTTGAGCTTTTCCGGCGCAGAAACGACGAACTCGGGCACAGGCAGCGGCTTCACTATCCTCACAAGCTCCAGCTCCCACACGCACTTGGAGTTGGGTGGTATAACCCGGCCCCCGCCCTTTTCGCCAAAAGCCAATTCGGGCGGCACCTCGAAACGGTACCTCGATCCCTCCTTGAGCATCCCAACTCCCGCCTCAAATATCTCGAGCTCCATCTTGCCCATGACAAACTTCAGATCCCTTGAGTGGAGCTCGTTGCAGTCGCCAAGCTCCCCTTCCATGTTCCAGAAAGCGTACTTGACCTGGACCATTTCGCCTTCGGTGGGGATATCACCCTGACCCTCGATGAGCGGTTCATAAACGAGGCCGGATTCTGTTTTCTTCTGAACCTTGGGATTTCCCTTCTTGAACTTCGGCACATCAGGTCCCTTACGTATCTTCTGAAGCTCTATCTCGAATGTAAGCGTTGAGTTCGGCGGAATCTTGGGAGGCCTGCCACGCTCGCCGTAGGCCATCTCCGAAGGGACGATGAACCTGAACTTTGCCCCGCAGGTCATGAGCTGGACGCCCTCTGTCCATCCGGGAATCACCTGGTCGAGGCGGAAGTTGGTCGGCACCCCGCGGCTGTACGAAGAATCGAACTCCGTGCCGTCCTGGAGCATCCCCTTGTAATGAACCTCCACATTGTCATAGCGACCCGGATGCGGCCCGCCATCCCCTTCCCTGATGACCATGTACTGGAGCCCAGAGGCTGTCGTTGTGTACTTGCCTTCGTCAGTGACAGAAGGATCCTTATCCTGACAAACAGCGGTTATCGAAGACAAAACCGATAAAACCAGCATCAACGGTATGAATTTCATATTCATGCTCCTATTTGTGTATATTTCCAATCGAATAGTTGCTCGAACCGGCAATAGATACGCACGGTTCTCGAAAACACGGAAACAAAACATTTCATCATAGATTTCGTTGCTTTTCCAGGTTTTCTTGCGCCATTTTTCAAAAGCGGCTATGAAACAGGCCTGCAAGAGCTTATTTTTCACCTGTGTCTTTTCGTGCATTTTGGAGGTCGGCTTCATGCGCATCCTGTTCTTCATTTTCATGCTGTTCATCGCTTTGAGCGGAACCGCTTTTTCGAGCAACTTCCTCTGTCCCACGGCAGCTGATCGGTCAGACTACACAAAGGACTTCGAGTTCATCGAAAAAACAGTGGCCAGGAGCTATCCGTGCCTCAAAAGCAAAAAGATCGACTGGAAAAGAGCATGCGCGAAAATGCGCCCCATGTTCATGAAATGTGAGAGCGATGCAGAGCATGTAAAAAACGTCATGCGCCTGCTTGCCGTGCTGAAGGACAGCCACAGCGGTGTCATCCGAACATCAATCGATTGGAAGCTTCTACCGTCGAAGTTCGACGGACTCTACGGTGGCGGGCTCTGGATGGGCTGGGACAACGGGTTCATCATATTGAGAGGTATGATGCAGGACCACCACATGAAAGGATCAATCCCCGCGGGCTCAGCCCTGGCCGCGATCAACAGCGAGCCCGCGTGGCTGGCCATTGCCAGGGAAAAGAAACGGATTACCCCTTTCATGGGCTCGTCTTCGGACCACTCGCTGTTCGCATCCATGAGCAACAGGTTCTTTCAGTTCGGCAATGAACAAAAAATCGATCTGCTCTTTCTGATGCCGGATGCAAAAACCAGGAACGTATCCCTGTCCCGCTGGGGCCCGGGCGGCAAGGCGTTTTCTCCGTCATCCGCTACGCTGCCGGAGGGAGTTGAATGGGCAAAGGGAGCGGTCTCAGCGTTTATAAAGTCGCCCTGGTGCGGAAAGCTCGGGTACCTCCGCATAACCGGGAGCATGAACTCCTCCGATGCAAATCTGTTTCACACGGCGCTGGACCGGCTAAAAGGCATGGAAGCGCTTCTGCTCGACTGCAGGGGCATGGGCGGCGGCGGCGACGGCCCGGCCTGGGACATAGCGGGCCGTTTCTTCGAAAACGGGGTGAACAACGGGATCAACGGACGCATAGAGGCATCCGGTTCATGGCGTTTCAGCGGGCCTGTTGTGATGCTCCAGGACGAGCTCGAGGTGTCTTCCGCGGAAACGTTCACCTGGGCGATGAGCGAAACCGAACGTGTCGTGTCGGTCGGGCGCAACACCGGCGGATGGGCCATCATCCCAAAGGTCTTCAAATGCCCTTCCGGTCTCGTGGATTTTCGCATGGGTGTCACCGACCGGCAAACTCCCATCGAACGTGTCCGCACCGAGGGTGTGGGCTGGCCGCCTGACGTGCTCATACCGTACGGCCCGGTCTTCTGCGGGATGAAGGACCCTGTAATGGAGGTTGGTTTACAGGTGCTGAGAGTGCTCCACGCTGGTGTCCCGCAAAAAAAAGCAGTAGACGCCTTCAACAGCCTTTTCAGCGGGCAGGTGAAAAAATTCAAAAAGGAGGCTCCTAAGCTTTCGAAAGAGCTGAAAGGATGGAAGCCCGAACAGCTCTCGCGCCATGTGGAGGACGACATCGAGGGAAGGATCGAGATGGAGATCGCGCTTCTGGAGCTCGACGAGGCCGGTCCTTGTGACGCTCTTGGCGCCGGTGCGCGGCTCGATGAGCTTGCCCGACTCGCTAAAGCCGCTGGGATCAAGGGACTTCTCAGCCGCCTGGAAAAAACCGTGAAGAAGCTCGGCAAGGAGGCTGCGGCACAGGAGGCGTTCATCGAGATAACCGGGCCCGGCTTCGAGTCTGACGAGGCATCCAGGAAGGATTTTTTCAAACAACACGGCAAGACGAAAACCGGCCGGTACATCAAGGAACATCTCTGGAAATAAGCGCGGTGAAGCAGGCACAGAAAAGAGAAAAAAAAGGCAAAGGCAACAAAGGGAAGGAACAGGGCAGGGCCAACCGTTCCGGAGCGCTCTCCCCTGACAAACCGGTGAGATGGACCGCTGCTCTGTGCTTCGGCGCTGTGCTCGGCCTGATCTTTTTAGCGTTCCAGTGTTTTCATCTCCCAAAGGTCATGCTTGACGGGGAATCCTTTTTCCTGGACCCGGACAGCTACGCGTGGATGGACAGGGCACAGCGCGTGATCGAAGAACCCGGAATATTCGTTCACAACGATCCTTTGGACAACTTTCCAACCGGGTACAGCTCACACTGGACACAGCCGTTCCATTGGGGGCTTGCGCTTTTTTCCCGGATCTTCCACATCGCTGGAGACAAAAATCCGCTGGAAACAGCCGGTGTCTGGATCTGCCCGCTCCTCGGCCTTCTTACAGCAGGGCTGCTCTCTGCATGGGCTTTCAGGCGATGGCCATGGCAGGCGGCGCTCCTTGCGGGGTTCGTCTTCCTGGCAAATCCGTTCGAACAGTGGACGTTTTCCCTCGGCAGACCGGATCACCAGTGCCTCCTTGTGCCGCTTCTGCTCGGGTCGCTGCTTCTCATGCTCAGACGCGCAGACACGCCATGGTATACGGCTATAAAACAAAACGCTCTCAGCGGAATACTCATGGCAGCGGCTGTCTGGGTCTCGGTTCAGGCGCTCAGCCTCTGGGCCTTGATCGCAGGCATACTCGTCCTGCACGCAGCGCTCGCCGCAGAACCTGAAAAACGGTCGAGACGCCTGCATGAAGCTCTTGCCTGGTCAGGAGCCGCCTTTTCAGCCGCGTTCCTGTTCCTGCTCATCGAGCGAAAGGGAAACATCGCATTCGCAGCATTTGACTCCATCTCCATCTGTCATGTCGTTCTCCTGGCAATGCCGGCAATAGGGCTCTTTGCCGCAAAAAAGGTGCTTTCGAGGAGAAAAGCGCTTGGTTGCCGCTCCTGGTTATTTTCCGCGATCCTGCTGCCGCTACTCCCGGCATCGGCAGCGGGTATGTTGCTCTGGTACCTTCAAAGATCCGGCATGGGCACGGAGGTGACCGCCGCAACAAGCCGCTGGTTCGAGATGAACCTGGAGTTTCAACCGGCGATCTTCGCTGTGAACGGAAAACTCGCCCTCGGAAGGTTTCACGAGGCTTTCGGATACTCTTTTTACACCCTTCCGTTTCTGATCTACGGCGTGGTTGTAACGCGAATGCTGGATTCCCGGGCCAAGCTGCTTCTCGTCACAGGAGTCGTGGTTTCCGCGCTGCTGACCATCTGGCAGCTCAGATGGAGGGATCTCTATTCGCTCTTCATAATCCCGGTCATGGCTGCAGGCATCTGGGAACTTGTGTCTAGGTCGAAAATAGCCGCTTCGAACAACATGATCGGATCGGGGAGGGGAATAGGACGGATCGTTCCCCCTGCAGCCTCAGTCACAGCCGCTGCGATCGTGCTGGTCCCCTGGCTTTCATGCACGTGGCAGAGCATCAAAGGCTTCCCGGACCATGAACCGCCCGGAGACTACCAGGCTGTAAGGGAGATATGCACCTGGATACGCGAAAACGATCCTTATATCCCGGATGATGTAACCCCGCAAGCAGTGCTCGCAGCTTGGGATTTCGGCCCAATGGTAAAACACTGGTCGGGCAGACCTGTGATCGCCGGCCCGTACCACGGGAACATGGAAGGGGTTCTTGACACCATGACGGCCTACTCTGCAAGAGATCCGGGGGTGTTCGAAAGCATCTCGAAAAAGAGGCGGATCCGGTACGTTCTTCGCACCCCGAACACTGACCCTTACCACGACCTGTATTCGTTCGAATACATCAGGGGAGCCGAACACCCGGCGATGTACGTGAAAACCGAACAGATCACCGAAGACGGAAAGGGTATAACGCGGGGATTCGACCTGAACCGCGGCATGACACCTGAAAAAATCGATGATATCCTGTGCCTCCGACTGGTAAAAAACCAGTGGACAGGTTGGAGCGGGCTTCAGCCGGTCATGATACCGGGGCTGGAACGGATGCTGCCTGATGCGACTAGGATGCCCTATCTGTACAGGTGTGTTTTTTCACATTCCCCTTGAAGAACAAGCGGCTTTTTTCTATTTATCCTAACTTGCCAAAAAAGTTTAAACGTTTTCGATTCCAGGTCAAACACGAGCTGCACAAGAACGTAACAACTGGATTATTCATCCGTTAAACGGATCAACCTGTTCCGGAACATTGAAAGGAGATCGCATAAATGCAGGTGGATGTTCATCAGATCAAGGATAAAGTGGTCGAGAAATCCGAAATGATCCTTCGCCTGAAATCCGAGATCAACAAGGCGATAGTCGGGCAGGACGAGATGATATCCCGCCTGCTCGTGGGTCTTCTGACGGATGGCCACATCCTGCTGGAAGGGGTGCCGGGGCTTGCAAAGACAACAGCGATCAAGAGCCTGGCCACATCTCTTTCCACGCGGTTCCAGAGGATCCAGTTCACCCCTGACCTCTTGCCCGCGGACCTTATCGGCACCCTGATCTACGTGCCCCACGACGGCACCTTCAAGACACGGAAAGGCCCGATTTTTTCGAACTTCATTCTCGCCGACGAGATCAACCGCGCCCCATCCAAAGTACAGTCAGCTCTGCTCGAAGCGATGCAGGAGAGGCAGGTAACCATCGGGGAAGAGACCTTTCCTCTGAAAGGCCTTTTTCTCGTGATGGCAACGCAGAACCCCATCGAACAGGAGGGAACGTACCCTTTACCCGAAGCCCAGGTGGACAGGTTCATGCTGAAGGTGAAGATCACGTACCCAAAGCCGGAGGAGGAGCGCCGGATCATGGATCTCGCGTTCGACGACACCGCGACCGATGTCAAGCCGGTGCTCGATCCCGAGGAGATCGCATCCATGCAGGAGGTGACCAAGCTCATCTACATCGATGAGCAGATAAAGAAGTACATCCTGGACATCGTCATGGCCACCCGTGATCCGGCAGGCTTCAAGATGAAGGACCTCGCGCCCCTCATCGAGTACGGCGGATCGCCAAGGGCTTCGATCTACCTCGGCCTGGCGGCCCGTGCAACCGCGTTTTTGCAGGGGCGTGGTTATGTCACTCCTCAGGACGTGAAGGACATCGCCTACGACATACTCAGGCACCGCATCATCCTTACATACGAGGCGGAAGCCGAACAGACAACAACGGAAGATGTGATCACCTCGATCCTTTCCACAGTTCCAGTGCCGTAACCCGGGAATGAAGCTCAATGCCGGAAAAAAACATCGCGGAGATTCTCAAAAAAGTCCAGCGGATACAGATCGTGGCGAACCGCACGGTGAACGACATGTTCGCGGGGCAGTACCAGAGCGTGTTCCGCGGCCGCGGCATGGAGTTCGACGAGGTCAGGGAGTACCAGCCCGGCGATGACGTCCGTTCCATCGACTGGAACGTGACCGCACGAGCGGGCACCACCTACATCAAGCGGTTCTGCGAGGAACGCGAGCTGACCATCCTCTTCATGGTGGATGTCTCAGCCTCCGGCGCCTTCGGGTCGCTGGACCGTTCGAAACTCGAAATGGTTGTCGAGGTCGCCGCGCTCCTGATGTTTTCAGCGCTCAAGAACAACGACAAGGTCGGGCTCGTCCTGTTTTGCGACGAGGTCCTCGGGTACTTTCCCCCGCGCAAGGGCAAGCAGAACGTTTTAAACCTCATCCGCCAGCTCCTTTCGGTGGAACCGGTGGCGCGCGATACCGACCTCGGCGCAGCGCTCGATTTCTTGAACAGCGTTCAAAAGCGGCGCACCGTCTCTTTCCTGATCAGCGACTTCCTCGGGCCGAGCGCAAAAAAAAACATGGCTGTCACGAACAAGCGGCACGACCTGATCGCCATCTCAGTGGCCGATCCAAGGGAGCACCTCTTTCCGAACGTGGGTTTCATCTCTCTCGAAGACGCTGAAACCAATGAGATCGTGGAGCTGGACACAAACCACAAGAAGGTGCGCGCTCTCTTCGAGAGCCGGACCGCGGACTGGTCCAGAAACCTGTCGGATGAGTTCAAAAAGGCCGGCGTGGACGAGCTGCCGATCAGCACCGGAGAAAACTACCTCAAAAGCCTGCGCCGTTTCTTCTACATGAGGGAGCGGCGTTTTCGCTGAGATTCGCAAAAAGGAAGAAGCAGGATAACAGGATGTAAAGGAGAACTCGAAAAAGCATGACCAGCAGCGAACGACCGAACCTGACACTGGGTGAAGCGCCCAAGGGGTTGAAGAAAAAGACGGACCGGGGCCTCAAGCTCCTGCTGTGCCTTATCCTTGCGATCCAGGCCGGGATGACGGCATTTTTATTCTTTGCCCGGCCGGGGCCTTCCGAACCAGGACAGAAAAACGGCGATTCCGCACTTGATGCGGCGGAGTGGAAATCTGTTGCGATGGGATTGGAAAAAAGGAGCCTCGACGGAGAGGCTGCCCGGGTGTGGGAGCGCCACCTGGCAGTTTCAGGCGAAAAGAGCGAAAGAAACGCCATACTGTACAGGATAGGCAAGCTCCATATGAGCGCCGGTGAGTACGAGAAAGCGGCTGCGGCGTTTGTCCGGGCCGAGCTCAGCCCCGGGGACAACACGGACCTCGAAGCCAAAATCGGCCCGAGGATGGTCGAGTGCCTGAGAAGGCTCGGGCTCCACGGTGAGGTTGGCCGCGAGCTGTCAAGGCGCGTGGAGATAGGCGCTGAAGACACGGATCGCGGAAAGGTACTTGCACTCCTTTCCGGCGACGAGCTCACAGAAGCGGATCTCGACAGGATGATCGAGCGGAAAGTTGACAGCTTCATGTCTCTCCAGGGCATGTCCGGGGACGAGGCAGGCAGGAAAGCAATGCTCGAAAATTTCGAAACAGAAGAAGCCAGAAAACAGTTCATGCAGGAGCAGATCCGGACCGAGCTGTTCGTGAGGCGCGCAAGGGAGCTCGGGCTGCAGCGCGAAGAGGACCACATTTCATCCTTGGAGATGATGGAGGATAACCTTCTCGCCTCAGCGTTCGTGAATCGCGTTCTCGAAAAGACAGCGCCAACGCGCGCTGATCTCGAACCGTTTTACAACTCTTCCATGGAAAAGTACGCAGAGCCGGAGCGCATCGAAGCGGCGCTCATCGCGCTTGATGAAGGCGAGAATCCCGCGTCACTTCTGAATCGTATCGAATCCCCTGATGACTTCATGAAACTGGCCTCGACCCGCGAAGACAATAACGGTCAAAAGGAATCGACCACGTGGGAGATCAAGAAGGGGCGGCACCATCCGAAGCTCGGGATCAAAACAGAACCGCTTTTTTCCCTTCAAAAAGGCGAATGGACCACATCACCAATCCAGGGGCTGGAGACGAGGTACCTTGCGCTCGTGCGCGAAAAATTCCCCTCCCGGATCCCCGCATTCGATGAGGTTGATTACCGTGTCAGGCAGGACTACATTGAACAGAAAAACAGGGAGCTGATGGAGGCTGCCTTCAATGACCTGATGATACGGTACGATGTGAAGATACTTTCATCCCCGGGAAAAGGAAAGAGCGCATCCACGGTTCCGGATGATGATCATGAAGATCATGGTGTTGAAAACGAAACGAAAACGAATGAAAAGAAGGGGGAAGCTTCGCGATGATCCGGAGGGACATATCTGGACCGATGCCGTTCTTCACGCATCTGCTTTGTGCGGCGCTTTTCCCGCTCCTTTGCTGCTGCGGCAACAGCGACGGAGTGCAGCCCGAGGAGGAGCTTCCGTCGATCGAAAGCGGATCAGCGGCCCGGAGTGTCAAGGAACGCGGACCGGTCAGGGTCACAAAGGAAATCAAGCCTGAAAAGGCCCGCCTCTCGGACGAGCTGACTCTCACCCTCACGATCGAGGCACAGCAGGGTGTCGCGGTCGAGCCTCCCCCTTTCGGGGAATCGCTGGGCCCGTTCATCATCCGCGACTTTCGCGAACCTTTGCCCGAGGTGCGCGGCAACGTTCGCGTGATAAAGCGGAGCCTCATCCTTGAGCCGTTGGAAACCGGAACCCTTTCCATCTACCCGATCACCATAACCTTTGTGGACAACCGGCCGGAAGGCGACCACAAGAAGCACAAAATCGAGACCGAGGGCATCGATGTCGAGATCAGCTCGGCGCTGGACACCAAGATCCCGTCACTTGCCGAGCTCGCGCCGCCCGCGCCTCCGAAAGAGATGCCTGTTCGCGGCCCGGCCTACGGCTGGTGGGTGTTAGGCGGTGCAGCGGTTGCCGCAGGGTTCGCAGCCGCTGTCGTCATGCTTCGGAAAAAAAGGAATCCCATCCCCATCGAAAAAAGGCTCACGCCGCAGGAAATCGCTTTTCTCGAGTTCCAGGAGCTCATCGACTCGGGCGTTGTGGACAGGGATGTGAAGCTGTTCTATGTCGGGCTCACTGGCATCGTGCGCCGCTACATCGAACGCACCACGGGTGTGTGCGCTCCTGAACAGACCACAGAGGAGTTTCTGCACGAAATCGCGCGAAGGGAAAGCTTCGTCAGGGAAGAAAGAGAGCGCCTCCAGCGGTTTCTCGAGGCTGCTGATCTCGTGAAGTTCGCTCGCTTCGAGCCGGGGAAGGAGCAGATAGAGGAGAGCTTCGACCGTGCCAAGGAGTTCATTGGGTTCCGGAAAAAGGAGGCGGCATGAACGGAATGCGCTTCCAGGATCCGCTGTGGTGCCTCGTGCTGATCCCTCTTTTCGTTGCCGTACTCATTGCAACAAGGCGGCAGCGCAGATCCGCTGTGCTCTATTCCAGCATCCAGGTCCTGAAAACCCTTCCCAAAACCATGGCGCTCCGCGTCAAGAGGACACTGCCCTGGGTGCGCTTTGTGGGCATGGCACTTGTCATTCTCGCGCTTGCACGGCCACAACACGGAAATGAGGAGTTCCGCATCCACACCGAGGGGATCGCCATGCAGATGGCTTTAGACCGCTCGGGTTCCATGAGAGGTATCGATTTCGTGGTCGAAGGCGAAAGGGTGACAAGGCTCGACATGGTAAAACAGGTCTTCAAGGAGTTCGTGGCCGGAGCGGACGAGCTGCCCGGAAGGCCAAACGACCTGATCGGGCTCATCGGGTTCGGCGGTTTCGCGGAAAGCAGGTGCCCGCTGACGCTTGACCACGGCGTGCTGCTCGAAGTTCTGAAAACCGTCAACATCCCCGAGCCGGACTACGACAGGCAAGGGAACATCATGAACCTCGGGTTCCTGAGAGAGGAAAGCGCCACGGCAATCGGCGACTCTGTCGCGCTCGGAGTGGAGCGCCTGAAGGCCTCTACAGCAAAAAGCAGGATCATCATCCTTCTCACCGACGGATCGAACAACGCGGGCGTTGTCACCCCCGAACAAGCCGCTGATGCGGCAAAAACGTTCGGGATCAAGATTTACACGATCGGTGTGGGCACAGTGGGAAACATCCCCATTTACGGCGAAGACGAGTTCGGCAAGAAACAGATCATCTGGATAACGCCGCGGCGCCCGGAGTACCAATCGTTCCAGCTCGACGAGGAAACCCTTGAAATGCTTGCGGAGAAAACCGGCGGAAAGTACTTCAACGCTCAAACGACCGAAGCGCTCAGGGATGTCTATGCGGAAATCGATCGTCTCGAAAAAACAAAAACGGAAGGCAGGCTTTACATGGAGTACAAGGAGCTCTTTCAGTTCGCTCTCTATCCCGGGCTGGTACTGATTCTCCTTGAGCTCCTTTTGACGGCCACGAGGTTCAGGTCCCTGCCGTGATGACAACGGAATAGAAAACATGTACTGGGAAAACCCGAACGCACTTTTCCTGCTGTGGATCCTTCCTGCCGCGGGAGCGCTGTTCATCTACGCGTTCCGAAAGCGGGCGGCCACGGCGAGGCGCTTCGCTGATCAGGCAATGGTGGCAAGGCTCATGCCCTCGTTCAGGGGAGCGCGGCCGTGGATAAAGGGTATCTTTGTTTTGGCCGGCATTGGCTGCCTGGTCGTTGCCACTGCAAGGCCGCGCTTCGGGTACTATTTCGAGCATGTGAAGCAGCGGGGCGTGGACCTTTTCGTGCTCCTCGACGTGTCGCGATCCATGCTGGCAGAAGATGTTGCACCCAACCGCCTGGAAAGGGCCAGGTCCGACATACGCGACCTGCTCAAGCAGCTCACGGGCGACAGGACGGGCCTGGTAGCTTTTGCGGGCAAGCCCGTTGTCATGGTGCCGCTCACAACAGACCAGGGTTTTTTCAAAACGGTGCTGAACGAGACAGGCCCCTCAAGCGCGCCCAGGGGCGGATCCCTGATCGGGGACGCCATCCGCAAGGGCATGGAAGCCATGAAAGAGCGAAGGGACCGCGACCAGGTTTTTGTGCTGATTACAGACGGTGAGGACCACGATTCGTTCCCGGAGGAAGCAGCCAAGCGCGCCGCCGAAAGGGGCATCAAGATCTTCTGCGTGGGCCTCGGCGATCCGGGCGATGGTGCCAGGATCCCTGTAAGGAAAGATGAAAACAGCCTGGTATACATCAAGCACCAGGGCAAGGAGGTGTGGTCCAGCATGGACGAGGATCTCCTGAAAAAAATCGCCCTTTCCACAGGCGGGGCGTACATCCCGGCAAAGACCAGCGCCTACGATCTCGGCGAGGTCTACGACAACCACCTGGCCGGGCTCGCCAAAGGCGAGATCAGGGAAGAGAAAAGGAAACGGTTCAAGGAGCGCTTTCAGCTCTTCGTGTGCCTTGGCGTTCTTTTTCTTCTCGCTGACATGCTAACCCCGGTGTTTCGCAAGAAAACGATCTCCAGGGAAACAGCGGAGGTGAAGCAATGAGAAGGATGCTTTTTCCGCTCACGCTGTTGGCGGTTCTCGGAGCGATCACCTCTCAGAAGGCGTTGTGCGAGGATGCGGCCGAGCTTCACAACAAGGGGGTCGGGCTTTTCATGGATGCCGACTACCAGGGAGCAGCCAACGCTTTCATGGAAGCGGATGTTGCTCTGCCCGAGAACCTGAGAATCGCTTTCGCAAAAGCGTGCGCGGAGCTCGGTCTCGGTAACATTGAAAAGGCGCAAGAGGGTTTCCGGGACGCTGCCATGGCAAGAGATGTGGCTGTTGCCGCCCCTGCCCGCTACAACATGGGATGCGTGGCATCGGAAAAAGCCAGAACGCTTTTCGGCGAGCACCCGGAAGAGGCGGATCCTGCTCTTCGCGAGCAAGGTCTCGGTCATCTGCTGGCCGCGGTCGGACATTTCAAGGACTGCATCAAGCTCAAAGGAGACCACGCCCGGGCCAGGCACAACCTGGAGCTAATCCGGCTGTGGATCAAGCACATGAAAGCGGTGTGGAAGGAGAAAGACAAGGACAAGGCGCGTGAAGAGATGAACCTTCTCCGGTTCCTCGAGATGATCGTGAAGAAACAGGAAGCCATAAAAACGCTGTGCATGGCCCTTAAATACGAGGATGATTCCCCGCGCAAGCGTCAGGTGCTCGATGAAGCACAGGAGGAACAGCAGAGCCTTGCCCTGGAGATCGATCCGCTGAATAAGAAGATCGAGAGCGAGATCAAGGGCGCTTCAACTTCGCAGGGCGGCGGCGGCGCAACGGGTCAAGCTCCGCCTTCGGGAGCGCCGGGCGGCATCGATCCTGACGAGGCCGAAAAAACAATGCTCGTCCTGCAGGGATGGGCTGATGAGGCGCAGGGATACATGGAAGAGGCAGCCGGCTTGATGCCGGAAGAGGTGAAAGACGCGCTGCCCCCGCAAAAGAGCGCACTGGAAAGCCTGGACAGGATCTTCGGCGCTGTGGCACCTTATCAGGCGATGGTGCAGAAGCTGCTTGAAACCCAGCAGGGAGCCGTGAACAGGACAGTTCCCATCGCCCAGACGCCTGGGGACGATACCCATGTCGAGGGGAGCGCGGATGAAACAAGCGACCTGTCATGGATCGAGCAACGCGCGGCCGGGTGGAGCGATGTGCTCGCGTTCAAGGCCCGGAACGGGCTTGAGACGATCGATAAGCAGCAGCCTGCCGGAGCAGGGCCTGGAGCCGTTATGCAGGGAGCTGACCAGGAAAAGATGAAGGAACAGATCGAGGGGATCAAGAAATCCATGGAAAAAGCAATAGAGCTCTGCCCCAGGGTGCGCGAGCTCTGCGCCGGCGCTTCAGAGGAACTTGGAAGGGGTAACGCGGAAGCCGCCCTGCCGGATGAAGAAGAGGCCCTGAAGCTCTTGAAGGAAATAGCGGATCCACTTCCAAAGCAGGACCAGAACAAACAAGGAGATCAGAACAAGGACGACCAGCAACAGGACGGGCAGAACAAGGAACAGGAACAGGACAAAGGGGAACAGCAAAAAAAAGAGCAGCCCCGCAAGGAACTCTCAAAGAACCAGGCCGAAGCAATCCTCCAGAAGGTCAAGGAAAGGGAAAGAGACTACAAGAATAAGAAAAAAGAGCACGAGCGCGCGCTCTTGAAACCCTCAAAAACGGAAAAGGACTGGTGACGCCCATGAAATGGCTTTTTGCCGCACTGGTTCTCCTGATACCGAACAATGGCGCAGCACTTTTCGCTGAAGACGAACCCGAGATAATCGTGGAGCTTGGAAAAACACAGGTCTACGAGGGGGAATCGATCGTCTACAGAATCACGCTGAACCATGTCAAGGACCCGTCCCCTCCGGTTCTTGACGGGTTTGCTGACTTCGATGTCCGGTTCCTGCGGGAAGAATCCCTGGACAGCACACAGATCTTCGAAATCAACGGCAGGCGCACCACTATCGAGCGCAAGGGAAAAGCGTTCTACTACAAGCTGACCCCGAAAAAAACCGGCCTGTTGCGGATCCCCTCTCCAACGGCTGAAGTGGATGGCAGAACATTGAGCGGCAGGACCTTTACATTGCAGGTGATTGCGCCGGACAAACAGGATGCTGCGATTCTGGAGATCGTGGTTGACCGCCCGTACGTTTACCCCATGCAGCCTTTCACTGTCACGTTGAAGATCAACATCTGTGAGCTGCCCGAACCGCACGGCAGCGAAAGCCCACTCACGGTACAGCGGGAGGCTCCGGCGCTCAACATCCCCTGGGTGATGAACCTGCCCTCCGGCCTCGTTCCAGCCACTGACTGGCGCGACTGGCTCGGAAGGATAGAAACCAGGGGTTTCATGTTCGAACGCGGTACAGGTTTCACAATAAACGAGATCTCTTCGACCTTCCCCACACAAAGCGCGACATACAAGCCGCCCGGCAGACGGCACAGTATGACCGTGGCGGAAGGAGAAGAAAAGGGATACTGGGAGTACACCCTCAAAAGAAGCTTCACGTCGCAAAGAACGGGAGAGCTCCTTTTCGGGCCGGTTACGCTGAAGGGGACGTTCGGAACAGGGATGAACAGCCGCGGGAGGCTGAGCGGTGAAGAGATCTACGCGGTTGCAAAGCCGGTTACAGTGACAGTCAAGACCGCGCCAGAGGAGGGCCGTCCTTTGGATTTCACCGGTGCGATAGGAAGCTTCGAGCTCGATGCCGCGCTGACACCGACCCGTTCCCGCGTGGGCGATCCATTGACATTGACACTGAAGCTCAAGGGCAGGGGCACCATCGACAGCGTAAAACCCCCTGACCTGAAAGCGGTTACCGAGATCGCGGACGGATTCAAAATCTACGATGCCACCACAGAAACCAGGAGAAACACGCGCACATTCACATACAGCCTCAGGCCGCTTCATTCCAAGGTCGATGCCTTTCCAAGCGTACCGTTTTCCTATTTCGATGTCGAACGCGAGCGATACGCCGCATTGAAAACCGTTCCGATACCGCTGGAAATCTCGGAAGCCGACCGTCTCGACGCCGAGGAGATCATATCAGGCGCTTTGCAGCCGCAAGGAAAAAACAAGAGCATCGAATCGCGAAAGGAAGGGATTTTCGGCAGCATCACGGAGCTTGGAGCGTTCAAGGACGAATCAGTGAGACCTGAGCTGTACGCGGCTGCACTATGCGGCATGGCGTTTTTTTACTTCCTTGTGTACGGGATAACATCCAGGATCCGCAGGGTAGCCGGCGACACGGCCCTCAAAAGAAGGAAAGCCGCAGGAGGCAGAGCCATATCCCGCGTGCGCAGCGGAGGCGACAAGATACGCAACAACGACATGCGCGGTGGTCTGGAGCTCGTCAGATCCGCCCTGGCAGGCCTTGTTGCCGATACGGCTGACATGGATGAAGCAGGGCTCACCGTACGCGAGATCATCGATATAATCGAGTCCCTTGGCGCGGACAAGGCACTGGCGGACAGGGTATCCAGGCTCCTGGAGGACTGCGATGCAGCGCTGTTCGGATCATTGAGCGGGGAGGACAGCTTCGAGGCGGCAAAAGAAAGCGAAGAGGTGATCAGGGCGCTTTTAAAACTGTTCAAAAAGGAAGGAAGGCTTCGATGACAAGAGCGATGCGCGATCTTCTTCCTGCACTCCTGGCTGCTCTTGCAGGGGCGCTATGCCTTGTTCTTGTTTCCGGGTGCGGCGCATCGCCATCTCTCGAAGCATCGCTGAAGTTCCAGGAAGCCCGGGAACTGTTCGAAAAAGCATCCGCGCCCGACGAGTTCCTGGCGGCTGCGAACCTCTACGAACAGATAGCTGACCAGGGCATATGCAGCGGAGCGCTTTTTTACAACCTCGGCAACGCATACATGCAGGCCGGAAGAACCGGGCACGCAATTGCCGCCTACAGGCAGGCGAAACGCTTTCGTCCGCGAGATCCTTTTCTAGATGCCAACCTGAAATACGCGCTTGGACACAAAACACAGCAGGGCAACGGGCGCGACCTGGTGGAGTACCTTCTTTTCTGGCAGGACTGGCTGAGCTACCCGGAAAAGCTCCTTTTCGTCGTATCGGCCGGAGGTTTTTCCCTGTTGATCTGGCTGACATCGCTTTTCTGGAGAGGCGCGGTCTTTCTCAGAAGGCTCAAGCCGCTCGTGCTTCTCCTGACTCTGCTGCTGGTCTTGTCAGCTGGTTTCGATTTCTATCGCCACGACCTTGTCAGGCACGGAGTTGTGATCAAAAACGAGTTGGTCGCGCGAAAAGGCACTTCAACCGGTTACGAAGCCGCTTTCACAGAACCTCTGCCAGAGGGAACAGAGTTCAGAATGCTTGAAAAAAGAGAAGAATGGCTGCTGATCAGGCTGGCCAGGGGACACGAGGGCTGGATCCCTGCAAAACACGCAACCCTTTATTGATTATCGACTTGACGGCAAAAACATATCGCGGTTGATAACAAATCGCCGCCCGTGTTTCAGAAAATCCGACAAATCCTGAAAAAACCCAAATAAAAAGAAAAAATGAGGAATAAAAACTTAAGGATGCATAAAAAAAATTCGGTTGACAAGATCACCGGTTCTATGCTTTAATGGGTCTCGAACGTGGAAAACAAAGGCTGTAGACAAAGGTGCGATAATTTAACTCTGTCCTACAGCAATAGTAGAGAAAAGCCGAAATAAGACCAAAGTTACCAGGAGCAAAAATTTCCTAGGTTATTGGGATTACATTTGTTCCAACAAAAAATAAAGCCTATCCCATAGTATCGCCGATCTCTTTAAATCAGGCAGGATTAGTTCTGACAACCGGTCACGGAAAGCAGAAAAGCGTCCGTGGTCCGGATTGATGGAGATCGTCTTAACAGCCTTACGCAAAGGGATAGAAAAAGTGTTTACCCGATGGCTGCAAGGATGGCTGCAAGGCTGAAACAACTATAGAAGGAAGATAAAAAGGCAAGTAACTGAAAAAGAGCACTTCGGTGCAGAAAGGAGGTAAAAGCCATAACCTTGTAACTTTTTTGTATACTTGATTCTGGGAAAAGTAGAGAAACAATTGGTACACGTTAAAGGAGCTACGAAATGAAGAAATTGTTGTTTTTAACTCTAGTCGTAAGCCTTTGTGTCCCCATGGTGGTGGCGCAGGATAATGAAGCTGCACCTACTGGCAGCAAGATTATTTCTGCAGTCAAGAGCCAAACCCGTGGCCTCGGGGATGTGACCTGGGGTCCGCTCGATGTCACAACACCAACTGGTGACATCAGGTGCCTGGGTTGCGAGATCATTGGCACAGACTTTTTTGTTACCGGTGCGTTCGACTTCACCATCGCTTACCTCCACAAGCTGGATTCGGCTGGTAACTTGCAATGGAGCAATCCGCAGCCTCCAGCCTGCTGGGGCGCATGGGGCTGGCGCGACCTTGCATTTGATGGAACCTGGCTCTATGCAGGCTCCGATACCGACCATGCTTACGAGGTCACCCAGATAGACCCTGCTGACGGATCGCCCACAGGCACATACTACGGTCCGTACCCGATCAATCCATGCCGCGCGCTGGCGTGGGATCCCGGCACAACCTGCTTCTGGACCGCTTCTTTCGGCAGCGACATCTACCAGTGCGACTTAGGCGGCGGCTCCACGAGTTTCCCAACGATCCTCGGCGGAAGCTACGGCGCTGCCATGGTGGGAGGTGATCTCTGGATGCATTCTCAGGACGGCATTGGCGAGCTATGGTCAGAGCTCACCAACGGCAACTTCACCGGCGTTACCTTTGATGGAGCCATGGGCGGTATTGCTGGTGGTGCGTGCGCTCATGATTTGGGAGGCGGCATGTGGGAACTCATCGGTCTTTCTCAGACCACCTATGACTCCCTCATGGGCTACGAGTGCCCCACCACGACACTTCCTCTCGAGTGCGACACCTCTGTTCTCGATCCTTTTCTCGGTGGCGACATCAACTTTTCTCTTGATGCAGGCGTCGCAAATGCCGGTCGTAACTTCTGCCTCCTCATGTCGGCAACTCCTTATAACCTAGGCATCAATTGCGGCGGCCATATTTTAGAGATGGATTGGGACTTTGTTACAGGTCTCGCGTTTCAGTTGACCATGGCCGGCGGTCTGCCTTTCATGGATACCCTGGGTGCCGGCGGCGACGCTAGTGTGCTCTTCACGGTTCCCGCTCACACAATGATCGGCCCCAACGACATCACCATCTACTTCGGCTACACCCTGTTCCAGCCGTTCGGCTTTGTCTCCAACGTGGTAGATGTGCTGTTCGAAGGTTATACACCTCCGACCGGCTACAAGTACGACGACGGCTCGACCGAGAACGCACTTGGCTGGAACGGTGGCGGAAACACCTTGTGGATGCACAACTTCGACGCAATAGGCGGCACCGATACAATCGACACGATTGATATCGCTTTCGGCTATAACGGCGGACCTGGAACGCTCAACGGCCTGGACGGTATAGCTTACGTTTACGAAGAGAGCGATACCGACCGCGACCCCACAACGAATGCAACGCTTGTTGCAACGGTCGGCCCGCTAACAATAACTGGCGCTGACACTGACACGTTCATGGATTTTGACCTTACCACGGGCGTCAGTGTAACCGGTAGTTTCTTTATCGCAGCCTACGTGAACGTACCATCGGGCTCGTTTGCGGCTGGCATGGACTATGACTCCGGCTACACCACCGGCGACAGCTGGTTCCTCGGCTATGACACAAATCCGTGGGATCCGGATCCGAGTAACTTTGTCAACCTTACCGTCTATGAGATGTCGGCGATAGGCTACCCCTATCACTGGATGATCAGAGGCAACCAGTAAGTAAAGGAGATCAAGCGACAGTCTTGATGAAATGACCAGCTAACACAAAACAACCGCCCCGGAGCGCGCAAACGGCTCCGGGGCGGTTTTTTTTGGGAATGAGCCAACCCCTCACCGGTGCCTGATCTCACGCCCCTTGTAAATGGCTCCCTGGTTCTTCCCCCACAGGTGGAAATAGTACCTCTTCCAGGGTATCAGGTCGAGAAGCCGGATCGGGATCAGCCTGCCGATCATCCTCAGCAGCCGCGATGCCAGCAGGCGCAGAACAATGCGCGGGACCAGGTTCCTGGCACAGCTCAAGAGAATAACGAGATGGGTCACGTAGTCGAACCCCTTGTTGAAGGCGACCATGAACTGCTTGTTATCGTACGCCTCGGGGCCGGGCGGGATCAGCCCCTCGTCAACAGCCCTGCGGTAGATCGGGGATCCCGGGTAGTAGGTGAACTTGTACACGCTGAACACAAACCACTCGGGAAGGTTCAGCATCATCTCCGCTGTTTTTGCGGTGTCCTGTTCCGTCTCAAAAGGACCGCAGACCAGAAAGTCCAGCAGGACTATGACGCTCCTGTGGAAATCGCTGTCGAGCCATGCCGCCTTCTCGAAGAGAAGCGAGTTCTTGAATCGTCTGGCGTAGACCTCGTGGTTGAGGCGCTCTGATCCGGTCTGGACCCCCATCACCAGGGCTCTGAGCCCAACCTGGGAAAGCAGGCCGAGCTTTTTCCGGTCGAGCGAGCGCGGGGTCACGCAGCAGCCCCAGAACGAGCGCCCGATCACGTCCTGCAGGTTGCCGGATATGAGATCAGCCAGCTCCTCGAGCCTGCTGTAGGGTCTCAGGAAAAAATCGTCGTCTGAAAACGAAAAGCTCCTGAAATGAGGAAACCTGTCCATGATGAAACGGATCTCTTTTACCACGTCGGCAAGGGAACGGAACCGCACCCTTCGCTGTCCCTTGAACATCTCCTTGAAAACGGCGTTGTAGCAGTAGGCGCAGTGGTATGCGCAGCCTCGGGTCGAGGTCACGGGGTAATGCGCAAACCCCAGTGGAGCCTTGTTGTGAAACTTTCCAAGGAGCTCATCCGTCATCTCCTTGATGGCGTCGTCTTCGTCCAGGATGAAATGGTCCTCGTTCGTGTAGTCGGGCCAGGGGTTGGAATCGAGGTCGAGCAGGAGAGGGCGCATCTCGTTTCGAACGATCCCGCTCCCCGTCCTGATCCAGAAGTTTTGGACATCGTGGTACGGCTTGCCTGCGGCGAACCGCTCAACGAACTCGGGCAGGGCCTCGTCCCCCTCTCCCCTGCATAACAGGTCAACGTGCTCGATCGAAGCCTCGGGCTCGATGGTGGCGTGAATCCCTCCCCACACAATGGGCGCTGAAACGCGCGCGGAAAGATAACGCGTCATGCGTGACGCGCGCATGAAGTTGTCGCTCAAAAAGCTGAAAAGCACCAGGTCCGCTTCTTGTGCGAGCTCCGCGAACCTGTCCAGCGTTTTCTCGGAATAGTGTATCTTGCCGGCCTGGGTCATGAAAATCATGCGCACGGAATGGCCCATCTCCTTGAGCTTGGCTGACAGGATGCGCGAGCCGTCGGCAAACAGGCTGTTGTTCAGGTTGGTGAACACTATCTTCAGCTTACGTTTTTCCAAGCGGTTACAGGTGCCTCCCTATATCCGGTCCGGTGTCGATCATGAAATGCAGCGCTTTAATCTTGTCGTTAATCCGCACATTTCGCGAAATGTTTCAAACAGGTTCGAAATATCGGTTTCGATAAGAATACGCAAGGAGCGCCCCGCGGTCCAGCCGCTTCTGAAAACGTTAGCTTTTAAGCCTTTTTTAAGCCTGTTCGCCATTGACCTCTGGAGGTGGATTACTGCATAATACACGGTTCAATAACATGAAGGTATTTCACCTGTTAAAAATGGAATCAAAACGCAAAAAAGGTCCTGTCTCATGAGCGATACCCTTTACGATACCGATGCTTACGCACGGTTCGCCAAAAAAATGAAACCTCTTCTCGAGGGGCCGAACATAATTCATCCGAGCATGAAACAGCTCAAAAAGATGGCGTTGAACAGCGGATTCAGATCCGTATTCGGCTCGTATGGATGGCGTTCCGCCGTCTCAAGCAGGGTCGGGCCCCGAACAGTGTACCTCGGAAGCCGGGATGTTGTGCTGCCCAACACCACTGATGTGCAAAAGGGCATAATAAAAAACGCGCCTGCCGAGCTGGAGAAGGTGCTGCATCTGTTGAATACGCTTCCGTTCGTGCACATCCGCAGGCAGATGGGAAGCAATGGAACCTTCAACCCCAAATGCAACCTCTATGTCTCGGTGGCTGATAAAAAGAACGCGAGGCTGGCCTATATGTGGGCAAACACCCTGAAAGAGCCGGATCCCGGGCAGCCCGGACCTGAGTTCTTCATGCTGCACATTCCGGACGAACACCAGCTCAGGCAGCAGGTCCTTGCCATACCTGAGCACAACATCAACATAGCTCTTGCCACCGACTACATGGGCGAGGACAAGAAGGGTTTCCTGAGGCAGGCAATGTGGGCGGCGGACAAACAGGGAATGGTCGGGCTGCACGCCGGAACAAAGCTTGTGACCGCTAAAAACGAG
Source organism: uncultured Phycisphaerales bacterium (assembly GCA_964542475.1). Classification (GTDB taxonomy): domain Bacteria; phylum Planctomycetota; class B15-G4; order B15-G4; family CAYZWU01; genus CAZIUL01. The sequence continues at coordinate 32,059 of CAZIUL010000019.1, forward strand.
CGGGACGGTGAAATGAAAAGGTCCGGTGTCTTTCTGTTCGGCCTTTCAGCCACCGGCAAATCAACATGGTCCTGCCACCAGCTGGGGCTCGACTACACAGGCGGAGAGATGACACAGGCCTGCCAGGACGACATCGTGTTCCTCAAGAAGGATGGAGGAGCGTTCGGGTCGGAGAACGGTTTCTTCGTGAAAACCGATGTTGATCCAGAGCTTCAGGAGGCCATGTACAACGCTTTGATCGACAAATCCGCTCTCTACGAAAACGTCCTTATAGACTCGAAGAGAATGCCCGACTTCCTTGATGAGACGCTGTGCGCAAACGGGAGGGCGGTAATCCAGAAAGACAAGCTTTCGATCAAGCAGGGCGGAAAAAACGTCTACATCCAGGCGGACCACATCGACCTGCCCCCCCTTGATGAACTCGACGAAATCGTGTTTGCGTTCATCACCAGGCGCAACACAATAATGTCCTTTGCGCAGCGTTTGACCGCCGGACAGGCGGTGCTTGCCTACCTGTGGGGAGAGTCCACTCACAGCTATGCTTCCCAACCCGCAAAAGCGGGCGAATCGGTCCGTATCGTGGGAACCGACCCGTTCATAGTCGGTTCCAGGGCCAAGAAGGTGAACAGCTTCCATGAGATCATCATGAACCTGGAAAGCAGGTACCCGGGGAAGCTGCGTTATTTTCAGTACAACACCGGGGGAATGGGCGAAATCATCGAGAAGGGGACATCGGGCAAAAAAACGCTGGTACGCAAAACGGAACGCGTTCCCATTGAGCTCATGGCAGCCATTCAGCGCGGAGACATGCGGCACACAAACCGCTACGAGGAAGGGCCGCTCGGTGTCGAAAGGATAATCTCCTGCATCGGGGGGGATGCGATCAAAAAATACAAGCCTGAAAACTTCTACAACGAGGATCAGATCCAACAGTACATCAAGGATCTCTTCGAGGGGCGCCGCAGGTTCACAGGGGAAATTTCGGATGAAGGTTTGGATCCGGAAATCCTGCGCCTTGCAGAGGAGAGCTATGGCGCTGTATCCAGCCCCGGCCCGAAACCCAAACCGTTTCTCAGCATCTCTGGCGCGGTATCTAAAAAAACCACAAGAGGTAAAATCCGGTCGAGCCTGAACAGGATACCGCGGGGGAGAGGGTAGAAGAACACACCTCTATCAACCTTCATAATCGGAATTAGTCGCGTCGCGCGCGGGACGGCACCTCGCGACGAAGAGTATGAAATAATCGGGCTAGATGTAAAAGGATGGCGTGTGAAAATATGCTGGTAATATAAAAAGGTGCTGCAGGAAACTCCGGGAAAAGGGGAAGAAAGGGGAGAAGAAAAGAGTTTTACGTCCTTGGGACAACCTGCAACACCAAAATATCAATTCATAGCATTTTCAATGAGCTGTTCGAGGATGTCTATGATGTTTGAATTTAAAAATTCTATCCTTGCCTTATTTATAGAACACAATCAACTGATGATCAAGTTAATTCTGAACACAAATATCAAAAAACCATGAAATCTTTTCGTACCGCCCCAACCTGTTACGATCAGGATAGTTACAAGAATTATCATACAGTGAAAAAACCAGGAAAACGAATGTGCCATGCACTGCCCGGTTGGTGCTACTTTGTAACTTCCCTGGAGTACAAAACCACCCAATCAAAGCGATCGAAAACGATCATATCGTGCTGTGGAAAATACTCGTCGCCAGGCCGCTTGAATTTCAACACAAGGGCTCTATCTTCCACAAACAGCTTGGTACCTTCCCTTCGAACCCTGTCCCACAAGCCGAGCACCTGGATCTTGCACGTATCAGTGCTCTCGGCAATTGAACCGAAAACAGCGATTGCTTCCAAGGTTTTGCCGGGACCGATTTCAGAGCGCATGTCACGAATGTTCAGGAGCTTCCTTCCCTTGATTCGCTCTACAACCCCCTCCACTTTTTTATAGTAACCCTCGAGGTAGGTCTTGTTGGCTACATCCGATATGGCCTTGATGCTGAGCCTGAGCGGAACGGTCTCATCCGTTTCATTGGATACCTTGTAAATAAGATACCAGTAAGACTGAAGCTGAGTCCCGGTTTTGATGGAGATCCTGTCCAGCTCGACCTGTTCGAACTTCAGGTTCCAGCGGACACCTTCTTTTGCATCCGCAGCAGACAGAAAACAAGCAAACAACACCAGAACAAGCACGATTCCTTTTTTCATCTTCCTTCCTTTCATAATCACAAACAGGCTATAACATCCTTGTGAAGCCATTCGAGATTGATCAATCAAGCACAAGCTTCTGAAAGTCCTCAACAGGAGAGTCCGGTCCCACAGGCAGGTATTCCAGCTCGGGATAATCGTCCACAAAATCCCTGATGTCAACGCTGTCCACAGCCGGGCCAACGGTCACATAGTTGGTGTGAAACTTGTGGTTGGCCCTGCCTTCGTTGTCATCAGCCGCGATAACCGCGTCGTCACGCTTTGTGTCTCTCTCGACCGGAAAGTCCACCTGGTTGCGCCCCGCATAGCTGATGGTATCGCTGAAAAGGTTGTCAAGGTCGAAGTATGCTGAGCCTTGGGTATCGTTTTCCGGGGTTACGTTAACGTCATCGGTGCCTGGACAGATGAATATCTTGGTCTTCTGGCCGCTGATATACGCGAACTTGCCGTCTTTTCCGCCCTTGGTCAGCTCGAGAAGAAAACGGATCCCCTTGTACTGGGGCCAGCCCTTCTTGTTGCGTTTCCTCCTGTCGTTCTTCTGGAGGATCATGTGCTCGGCTATCTCCTTGAGGTTGCTCTGGCAGGCGGTAACACGGGCGCTATCGAGCAGGTTCGTGGCAAAGCCGGCAACAAGAGTGACCAGCAGCGCCATGATGGTGATCACCACGAGGATCTCCACCAGGGAAAAGCCCTTTCTCGACGCGGTCCCGCAGATTAGGGCATCTGAACTCATGCACTTGTCTTGTTCCTGCTTTTCCATGTATCGCTCCGTTTTTTGACTCCATAAGGCGCATTATCGATGCCCGGAGAATCATATCACGCTGCAGCCGTATTGTAACAGAGGGTTTGCCCTTTTCAACAGTTCCGGTCCACAAAAAAAGGGCGCAACCTATTTCTTTTGCGTAAAAAGGTTACGTCCTTTTACAGGTCGTTTCAACAACCGCTTTGGATCATGCTCGGGTTTATGTCCCTTCCTGCCACGAAGAAAGGTAAATCTCCTGCCTCTTGGTGAGCGTGTCGATGCCGATGCCCATGGACTTCAGCTTGAGTCTTGACACCGTGTCATCGATCTCATCAGGCACACCATAGACAATGGGTTTCAGCTTTCTGCGGTTCTTCAGCGCGTACTCCGTTGCCAGGGCTTGAACAGCAAACGACATGTCCATGACACAGGCCGGATGACCGTTCGCTGCAGCGAGGTTTATCAGGCGCCCTTTTGCAAGGAGGTAGATCTTCCGGCCGTTGGGAAGCTGATACTGGTCGACAAAATCCCTCACACCGTGCTTGATGCTCTTTGCCTTGCGGTTCAGTGTCTTGACATCGATCTCAACATCAAAATGGCCCGAGTTGCAAATCATGGCGCCGTCCTTCATGCATTCCATGTGCTTCCAGGCCAGCACGTCACAATCGCCTGTGAGCGTGCAGAAAAGATCTCCCAGCGGCGCCGCATCGATCATCGGCATGACCCGAAAACCATCCATGGCGGCTTCCAGAGCTTTCACAGGATTGATCTCCGTGACGATCACATTTGCGCCCATTCCCCGGGACCGCATGGCAAAGCCTCGGCCGCACCAACCGTAGCCGGCAACCACCACGTTCTTCCCCGCAAAAAGGGTATCGGTCGCCCGGATGATCCCGTCCACCGTGGACTGTCCCGTGCCGTACCTGTTGTCAAAAAGATGCTTGGTGTCCGCGTCGTTGACCGCCATCACCGGTATCTTCAGGGCCTTGTCCTTTGCCATGGACTTCAGCCTGATAACGCCGGTTGTCGTTTCCTCCATGGAACACACGATCTGCTTGAGAAGGTGCTTGTACTCGGTGTGAATCGTGGAGACCAGGTCAGCCCCGTCATCCATTGTCACATGCGGACCGGCATCAAGCACCGCGCGGGCGTGCTTGTAGTAGGTTTCGTTGTCTTCCCCGTTTATTGCGAAAACCGGAATTTTGTGTTTTTTGACGAGCCCGGCAGCCACATCGTCCTGTGTTGAAAGCGGATTGGAGGCGCAAAGCATGATGTTGGCGCCTCCCGCCTTCAGGGTGATCGCCAGGTTGGCTGTTTCCGAAGTGATGTGGAGACAGGCAGCCATGGTTTTTCCCTTGAGCGGTTTCTCCTTGTTGAACCTGTTGCGGATCAGCTTGAGCACAGGCATGTCCCTGCCGGCCCAATCGATCCGCTGGGCCCCTTGTTTTGATAGAGCGATATCCTTTACATCGTAATCCATTATTCAACTCCTTGCATGACCATGTTAAGTCCAAACCTATTATCCGCCGGCTCGATCCGTGGATCCGGCATCAGAGCCCCGCGGCTTTCCTCAAAGCATCCGCCTTATCGGTCTTTTCCCATGTGAAGCTATCGCCCTTCCTGCCGAAATGACCGTGACAGGCGGTCTGGCGGAAAACGGGACGACGCAGCTTCAAACGCTTGATTATGCCCGCGGGTGTCAGATCAAAAACATCCCGGACGATCTTCTCGAGCCTCTGCTCCGGGATTTTCGATGTGCCGTATGTGTCAACGGAAACGGACACCGGTTCAGACACTCCGATCGCATAGGCGACCTGTACCTCGCAGCGATCAGCAAGGCGGGCGGCAACAATGTTCTTTGCCACATGGCGTGTGGCATAAGCTGCGCTGCGGTCGACTTTTGTCGGGTCCTTGCCCGAAAAGGCGCCCCCACCGTGCTTCGCAAGGCCACCGTATGTATCCACAATGATCTTGCGCCCTGTCAGCCCGCAATCGCCATGCGGGCCGCCGATCACAAAACGCCCTGTGGGATTGATATGAAACCTGGTCTTCGAATCGATCATCTTCGGGGATATCACTTTTTTGATGATCTTTTCAACGATTGTCTTCTTGATCTCTTTCTGCTTCACCTCGGGGTTGTGCTGGGCGGAGATCACCACCGCATCCACACGGACGGGCTTTCCATCCCTGTATTCGATGGTCACCTGGGATTTGGCATCAGGCCTCAGCCACGGAATCAGCTTTTTTTTCCTCTGCCGCGCCACCTCGGCCACGAGCTTGTGCGCGAGCATGATGGGCATGGGCATCAGCTCCGGTGTTTCCCTGATCGCGTACCCGAACATCATGCCCTGGTCTCCGGCACCCTGCCCGCGCTTCTTGGATTCATCCACACCTTTTGCGATATCAGGGGACTGCGCATCCACGCTTGACAGAACAGCGCAGGTTTCACCGTTTATACCGAAGGCATCGTTGTTGTACCCGATGTCGACCATCACATTACGCGCTATATCCGGGAAGTTCACCCACGCTTTCGTGCTGATCTCTCCTGCAATAACGCAGAGGCCGGTCGTTACCAGTGTCTCGCATGCAACACGCGATCCGGGATCATCGGCAAGGCAGGCATCCAGAACAGCGTCAGAAATCTGGTCCGCCACCTTGTCTGGATGCCCCATGGATACCGACTCAGATGTTAGATATGCTACCCTTGTCATTGGAAAGCAGCTCCTTAAAATTGTTGTGATAAATATCGTGTCGGTTATTTGGTCTTACACCACATATTTCATCGTCTTCCGCTGCGGAACCTCGCGATGAAGAGTATGAAACAAACGGGTAATAAAGATTCATCTAAACGAAAATATCGATTAAATAACCCACGCACCAGTATTTTTCAATTAGAACCTGGGATTCTCTTCAAACAAAATCCGGGAGATACCCGCTGAAGTTCAGATCTCCGGCTGTTCGATGCACTCTTTAATTGTGCACGGGCATGGTTCTTGCAACTATTGTCTTATCGCGATTTTTTGTTCCGGCACTTGATAAAAATAGTTTCAAGAAGCTCGAAATTCCGTTCCGTGGCCCCTTTTGCTTCAGATATTGCCTCCATGGCGGCTTTACCTAGCCTCGCGGCCTCAGCTCGGTTCTTTAACAGACGGTCGATCCATTCCTTCAGCTCCCCGGCGTCCTTTACCTTTATGGCGGCATTGTGACGATCGAGCAGAGCCGTGTCCTCTTCGAAGTTGAAAACATGAGGTCCATAAAGAACCGCAAGCCCTTTTCCGGCCGGCTCCATCATGTTATGCCCCCCCTTCGGAACGAGGCTTCCCCCGATAAACACGAGATCCGCTGCCCAGTAGACGCGGTCGAGCTCGCCGATAGTGTCAAGGATCAAGATTTCATCAGGGTCTAGATCCCCTGATTTGCTGCTGATGTCGGTCCTGAGGACAGGGATCACACGGCGCTTAAGACATGCCTTGCAGATGTCATCCACGCGTTCCAGATGGCGCGGTGCCAGAACAAGCCTGAGCCCGTTATGAGCTTTTTGGAGGTCCAGGTAGATGTCCAGAAGCGCTTCTTCTTCCCCGCTGTGAGTGGATCCGGCCACCAGCACGCGGTTCTCGTCATTCAGCTTGTGGTCCCGCCTGATTCGTCCAGCGTCCAGCTTTCTTGAGGTGTCTATCCCGTCATACTTGATGTTCCCGGTGACCACGATCTTTGACGGATTTATATTCAGGGCCAGAAGACGGTCACGGTAATCTTTGCTTTGAACCGAAAAAAGGCTGATCCGGTCCATTTCAGGCAAAAGCTTTGTCAACCTCCTGTATCCGTTGAACGATTTCTCGGAAATCCTGCCGTTAACGATGACGATCCGTGCGCCCTTTTTGTCCGCTTCATAAAGCAGGTTGGGCCATATCTCGAGTTCCATGAGTATGATCAGGTCAGGGTTGATGCGGCGCATGACGTTCTTCACTATGAAGCCGATATCCAGGGGGAAGTAAAAGATGAACATTCCCGGAAAGAGCTTTCTCGCCATCTGGTACCCTGCGAGAGTGGTCGTGGAGATGGCCCACTGCACATCCGGATGAGTTCTCTTGATCCTTTCGAGCAGCGGGGGAATTGTCTTGATCTCGCCGACCGAGACCCCGTGTATCCATACGACCATCCCTTCTCCCATGCGCTGATGCCTGGGCACGAAACCCAGCCTGTGCCTGAGCCCCGCCCTGAAACGCCGGCTCGTAAGAATCCTGTAGGCGATATAAGGAGATCCCAGCAGGAGAACCGTCATGAAGACGATGTCATAGAATATGTGGATCAGGACAACCCTGCTCCGGCGATCGCCTGGTTTCAGTTCGATCTCCACCCCTCAGCTCCCGAACCGGGGATAGCAGCACTTCTTGTACTTCTTCCCGCTGTTGCAGGGGCAGGGATCGTTGCGCCCCACCTTGGGAGATTTCCGCTTGATCTGCTTCACGGCGGTTTCCTTGCCCGATGACTGTATGGCCTGCTCCATCCCCTTCCTGTGCTGTTCAAACCCCGCGGGATCCTGCTGCCGTACCTCCTCCGCGGAACTCCACCGGTTCTTGAGCCTCTCTTCGTCCCCATCACGAACAACCATTTTAAAGACCAACGAAGCCACTCCCGAAGAAATGGTTTGAAGCAGCATCTGAAACTTGTCGAAGCCTTCCTTTTTATACTCTGTCTTTGGATCGACCTGTGCGTATGACCTGAGCCCGATCCCCGCTTTCAACGCATCCATCGCGTAAAGATGGTCTTTCCACTTCGAGTCGAGTATATCGAGCAGCAGGTAGCGCTCTATGGATCGCTGCCGCTCCTTGCCGTTGGATGCCTCGATCTCATCGTACCGCTCGATTAGCCGGGTCATCACCAGCTCTTCAACTTCATCCGCTTCCTTCTTCTGGAGCTCGCCCGGCTGGATCTCAACCTCGAACACCTGCTTGATCCGGTTGACGAACTCGCCGAAATCCCAATCCTTGGATGAGCCGCCGAGATAGGTGCCGATGAGGTCGAGCACCGTGTCGTTTATCATGGCGGTCACTTTATCCTTGAGGTCGGCCCCGTCGAGAGTCTCTTGGCGGTTTTCGTAGATGGTCCTGCGCTGCTTGTCCATCACCTCGTCGTATTCCAGGAGGTTTTTGCGGATCTCGAAGTTGCGTGACTCTACCTTTTTCTGGGCGTTCTCGATGCCCCGGTTCACCATCCTGCTTTCGATTTCCTGACCCTCTGTCATCCCGAGCTTCTGGAGGATGTTCTTGACCCAGTCTCTCGCAAAAATCCGCATCAGGTCGTCGTCGAGCGAAATAAAGAACCGGGAGGAGCCCGGGTCGCCCTGCCTTCCCGAACGCCCGCGCAGCTGGTTGTCGATCCGTCTTGCCTCGTGCCGTTCGGTCCCAAGTATGTTGAGTCCACACCTGACATCTTCCTTGCATGGCAGCGTGCCGTTGCTGTTTTTCAGGAAACGGTCCCTGATGGCTTTTTTGAAACAACCCGAGCAGTTGTCCGCTTTCTCGGGTCTTACGCAATCCACGCAGCACCAGCACACCCCTGTTTCCGGATGCATACAATCCTGGCATATCACACCTTCCCCCAGCTTGATGTCCGTGCCGCGGCCCGCCATGTTGGTGGCGATGGTGACATTTCCCTTCTCCCCGGCATTTGCGACTATGACGGCCTCGCGCTCGTGATGTTTTGCGTTGAGCACATCGTGATCGACACCGCGGCGGCCGAGCATATCTGAGAGCAGTTCCGAGCTCTCTATTGATGTGGTTCCGACGAGAACCGGGCGCTTGTGAGAATTGAGCCTGACTATCTCATCGATGATCGCGTTGTTCTTTTCCTTGAGCGTGCGAAAGACCACATCGTTGTAGTCGCGGCGTATCATTGGAAGGTTGGTCGGCACGCTGACCACGTCAAGGTTGTAGATCTTCGCGAACTCGGCTGCCTCTGTTACCGCTGTTCCGGTCATACCCGCAAGCTTGTCGTACAAACGGAAGTAGTTCTGGAAGGTGATCGTGGCGAGTGTCTGGCTCTCTTCCTTGATCTGTATGCCTTCCTTGGCCTCTATCGCCTGATGAAGGCCGTCCGACCAGCGCCTGCCGGGCATCAGACGCCCGGTGAACTCATCAACGATGACCACTTCCACGCCGTCATCGCCCTTGCGAGCCACGTAATCCTTGTCCCGCTTGAAAAGATGGTTCGCCCTGAGCGCCTGCTCGATATGGTGCGGCCAGTTCATGTTGGCGCCTGAATAAAACGATTCGACCCCGGCGAGTTTCTGCGCGCTTTCGATCCCCTCGTCAGTCAGCGGGCAGGAGTTCTCTTTCTCTTTTTTCTCGAAATGGAGGTCCTCTTTCAAACGCTTGGCAATGGAATCCGCCTTGTAGTAAAGCGACACGCTCGTCTCCGGAAGACCGGAGATGATCAGCGGGGTCCGGGCCTCGTCGATCAGGATCGAATCCACCTCGTCGATAATGGCATAGTACATGCTCCGCTGCACCTGCTGCTTCGCCGAAACCTTCATGTTGTCCCGCAGGTAGTCGAAGCCGAACTCGTTGTTGGTGCCGTAGACGATGTCGCAAGCGTATTCCTTGTGCCGTTCTTCGGAACTCATGCCGCTCTGAATGGCGCCCACGGTCATGCCGAGTGACTCGAACACAGGGGCCATCCATTCCCTGTCGCGGCCGGCAAGATAGTCGTTAACTGTTATGAGATATACCTTTTTGCCGGTCAAGGCGTTCAGGTATAGCGGACATGTGGCCATAAGCGTTTTCCCCTCGCCCGTGGCCATTTCCGTTATCATTCCCTGGTGGAGAACAGCACCGCCGAGTATCTGGACATCGAAGTGCCTCATTCCGACCACTCTTTGCGCGCATTCGCGGACAAGGGCAAAGGCATGCGGCAGCAGGTCATCCAGAGATGCACCGTCCTCCAGCTTTTTCTTCAGCTTCCCGGTTTCCAGCGGAAGGTCCGCATCAGCAATCGAGGAAACAGCTTGTGCTTTGTCGTTGACCGCCTGCACAACGGGTGTCATCAAGTCGAGCGCCCGCTGGTTTTGCGAGCCGAACATCTTCTGCAGCAGCTTTCCAAAACCTGTTGATATCTGATCAAACATTGTGATTAGTTCCAAAGGTCTCGATTGTTTGAGTAAACGAGTCAAACAATGTGGTCGGAATATTATGGCATAAGAGGTTCAAGGTTCAAGGTTCAAGCCTGCATCAACGGTTTATCTTGAATATGTGCTCTATAAACGAGAACAGAATGTCCTTGTGAAAAGGCTTGGCAAGATAGGCATCGGCTTTTTCCATCATCGGAATATCCATGGTGCGGGCAGACGCAATCATTATTGGAATCGAGCAACGCCGCGGATCCTCTTTCAGTATGCGGCAGGCTTCCAGCCCATCCATTATCTTCATGTCGTTGTCCATGACGATCAAATCATGCCGCAGCGGATCCGCCTCACGGATAGCGTCGATGCCGTCGTAAAGCCTCTCCACGCCAAACCCCCTGGATTTGAGCAGCTCCTCCAATGTATCGCCTTCCATGGGATCATCGTCCACGATCAAAACGGTCTTGTTCTTGAACTCTTCGTCCAGATGCCCCCCCCCATCCTTTTGCCCTCCTGAAATGGCCTTTTTATGAGTGGCTGTGGTCGGAATATCCTTTTCCTCCCACAACTCCTCAATCTTCCCCTTGATCTCCCGGTTGAACGCCCTTATCTTTTTCAGCTCGTCGTACTCAGAAGTCGGCATGCTGAACATGTCGTCGTGAGTGTCAACCATGAAGAAAAACTCGTCCTGGATCAGGTGCTCCTGGATACCGAACTTCATGAAAGGATACTTGCTGTTGCCGAGTCTGAGGATATACCGGCGCAGTCTCACCCCCTTTTCTTTGGTGGACTCATCCTCGAAAAGCTCGATATGCTTTTCGATGCTCTCGTCGTAATCTGCGCCAAAATCAGGAAGCTTTTCTTCGGGAGGAAGCCCTATAAAGGCGACTTTGACGTAGACGTCGAGCGCCTGCAGCACCAAGCCAACGCTTATGTCATTCAGGTTCAAAGCTATCTCTTCTGTAGGGGAACTGCTTCAGCAAACCAGAGTGCCGATCAGATCAGCGATGTACGCCAGTCCCGATTCAGCCGTTGTCCTTTCGAGACCCTCGATTATTGCAGGTATCCTCAGAGGGTCTGAAAGCGTGGCTGTTCCAACCTGCACGGCACACGCCCCAGCCACCATGAACTCCATGACATCCTCCTCGCATGCAGCCCCCCCCGCCGCTATTATAGGTGCTTTCAGCTCCCGCCATACCTCATGAACCAGCTTGAGAGCCACCGGCTTTATTGCAGGCCCCGAGAGTCCTCCAAAAACAGTGGAGAGGCGCGGCTTGCGGGTCTTCCAGTCGATCGACATGCCGAGTACGGTGTTGACCAGGGTCAAGGCATCCGCGCCTCCATCCATTGCTGCGCGGGCGATCGGAACAATGTCGCTGACGTTGGGAGAAAGCTTGGCGAGCAGGGGAAGAGCGGCGGCCTTCCTTACATCTTTGACTATCGCTTCCACCACGCTCGGCTGCGAGGCAAAGGGGATGCGCGAACCGGCCACGTTCGGGCACGACAGGTTGATCTCGAGGGCATCGATCCCTTCTTCTCTGCTCAGAACCGCTGCTGTTTCCGCGAACTCCTCTTCGCGTTCCCCGGCAAAGTTCACTATCAGGCACGAGGCCTTGCCCCTGATCTGCGGCAGCTGTTCCTTTACAAAGGCATGAACCCCCTTGTTTGGAAGGCCTATGGAGTTCAAGAGTCCGCACGGCGCCTCTGCAATCCTGGGCGGCGGATTTCCGATGCGCGGCTTGTAGGTTACTGTTTTCAGAACAACAGCGCCTGGGATGCCGAGATCAAAAAAACGCTCCATCTCAGGCCCCATGCCGAATGTGCCTGAGCCGCTCATGACCGGATTGCTCAGCTTTAAGGGGCCAACTTCAACGGACAGCATGGTTTAAACCGTTCTTTATGCTATGAAGCCCTAATTTCGTTGCCGCGGTGTTCTAACTCTCTTGTAGGACCTGTCGGACATTTCTTCAATCGCCCTGCTTTCGATCCGTATAAAAACCGATCATGATACTCATCACAAGCAGGATAACCCCGCAGCAGATCATCGAATCGGCCAGGTTGAAAGCCGGCCAAGGATGAGCAGGATGAAAACCAAGATCAACATGTAAAAAATCCCTTACATGGCCGAGGGTCCAGGAATCCCAGATGTTGCCCAGCGCCCCACCCATCACCATAGCGAGCGCAACAGCCTGGCCGCGCTTGCGATAAGGGGTCCCGGCCAGGATGTATAAAATCACTGCCAACGCAAGCAAACGGGTTATTTTCAGAAAACCGGGAAACTCCCTTCCGATCCCCCAGGGGCCTCCGGTGTTGTATACCTCGACAAGCCCGAGCCATTCATCGCAAACCCACCAGACTTGAGCACCGGTGGCCATGTCCCGCATGATCTCACCACTAGCTTTTTTCTGCGTTACATAGGATATTGCGGCATCCTTGGTGCCCAGGTCAGCCACGAGAATCAGCACGGCAACGACCCAGAACAGCTTTCTTTTCAGCAGCAGCGCGTTCAAAAGCCTCCTGTAAACGCACAATGCTTTTCCTGTTGTCGGAGAAGGGCTGGAGGAGATAGGATCCATCGATTATGAGCTTTCCAATTTAGACTTGCAGTTCACGCAGTGCTTGGCCCATGGTATCGCTTCGAGTCGAGCTCTCGGAATGGAACATCCGCATTCATCACACGCCCCGTATGATCCGCTTTCAATCCTCTCCAGGGCGGAGTTTATCTCCTTGATCTGGCTGCCGACGTTTTCCATCAGACCGAGAATGAAGCTCTGCTCGTAGTTATCCGATCCATAATCCGCCATGTTGTCACTGGAAGATCCCTGTTCGCTGGCGCGCAGGGCCGAAGATTCCATGCTGGAAAGATCCCCCAATATCAATCCCCTCTTTTGAAGCAGCAGTTCGTAGATTTTTTTTATTGTTGAGGCGTTAAGCTTCCCCTTTGTAGCGCTTGTTCTCTTTGCCGTTGCCTTCTTTTTCACCGCAGTTTTTTTCCTGGTTGCTGTCTTCTTCTTTGCTGTCGTCTTCTTTTTCACCGCAGTTTTTTTCCTGGTTGCTGTCTTTTTCTTTTTACCGGACTTTGTGACTTTTTTCCCGGGTGGTTTTCTGCTCGAGACGGATTTTGTTCCACTGGACTTCTTTTTCTTTCCGCTCTTCTTTTTTGTAAGCTTTTGTTTTTTTGAAGCCACGAGTCCCTCAAACTCCCCTGCTATAGTGGGTCCGACCTGCGTCAATAGTACTGTTTATCGCCATAACTGGTTTATTATCACGACTTATAAACCATTTATACATCCAAAATTGTTTTTGATAATAGTGAGTGTTAGAATACAGTCAAGAGAATTTTTTTCATACATGGAAATGGAGCGGATTGACTTGGCAGACGAATCCAAAAATCAGGATATCAATCATTACCTGCATTATCTGAATGCCGAGCTGGGTGTGGCGAAAAACACGGCTCTCGCATACAAAAACGACCTCATCAGGTTTTCCGCATTTCTGGATGATAAGGGAATCCATTCGTTTGATCTCAAGGATCCCTCATCGATCTTCGAATTCCTGGATGCCGAACGGTCGCGCGGAGTCTCCATGTCCACAACCTCGCGGTACCTTTCGTCCATTAGGATGTTTGTAAGGTTTCTTGCCGCTGAAAAAACAATCTCATCAGACTACACTTCCCAGGTCAGTTACCCGGGGCTGTGGCACCGGCTGCCGGAGTTTATGACTGAAGAAGAAGTGAACCGTTTTCTCGAAGCTCCATCCAGCGCATCCCCTCTGGGCATTCGAGACCGGGCCATGCTGGAGCTGTACTACGCAACCGGCGCCCGGGTTTCGGAGCTGACAGACCTGAAAACCGAAGGGATCATCTTCTCAATGAAAATGCTCCGGATCATTGGCAAGGGCGGAAAAGAAAGGCTTGTGCCTTTTGGTGATGAAGCGCGCAAAGCTCTTGAGCTGTACCTGAATACCGTACGCGGCGTGCTCGCGGCAAGAAACAGGTCAGGGAAGCCGGTACACGTTTTTCTTTCGCGGAACGGCAGGCGCCTGTCACGGGACTGGATCTTCCGATTGGTGAGAAAATACGCGGCCGAATCAGGGGTTTCGTCAAAAGCGTCACCTCACGTGCTCCGGCACTCGTTCGCCACACACCTGCTGGAGAGAGGCGCGGACCTGAGGGCCGTACAGGAGCTTCTAGGCCACGTGAACATCTCAACAACCGAGATCTACACTCACATTAATCCATCAAGGCTCAAGAAGGTCCATGCCCTCTTTCATCCGAGAGGGTGATCCGCGCGGGATCCCCTCACCTGTGAAGCGAGCGGTAGATCCGATCCGCAAGCACGGCGCCGACCCCGGGCACCATACTTATCTCTTCCCTCGACGCGCCCATGAGCTCTCTCAGCCCGCCGAAGCGGCTCAGCACGCGCTGTTTCTTCTGCCTGCCGAGCCCGTTGACGCTGTCTAGCGGTGACGAGATCCCTGCTTTTTGCATTCGTTTTCGGTGATACGATATTGCAAACCGGTGGGCCTCGTCGCGAACTCTTTGCAGAAGGTGCATGGAAAGAGATCCGGCGGGCACCTTGTCGGTGGCGCCGACTGACGGCGCTACTATCATGTCATCAGATCCTTCCTTGACGCACACCGCCCTGGCGCGGGTTTCTCCTTTTTGAATGCCGAGAAAGTCCACCCCGGTCACGTCGAGTTCGTGAGCCGCCTCCAGCGCGCAATTGAGCTGGCCGATCCCCCCGTCCACAAGGATCAGGTCCGGAAGGCCGCCCTCGTCAGCGCCCCTCTTCAGCCTGCGAAGGACAACCTCCCGTATCATGGCGTAGTCATCCATTCCCTCGACGCTCTTGATCCGGTACTTCCTGTACATGCTGCGCACGGCCCTGCCCTCTTCGAAGCGCACCACCGCCCCCACCGCTTCAGCTCCGCCCATTGTGGAGATGTCAACCCCTTCTATGGAGGCGGGAACACGCTTCAGCCCGAGCGAAACCTTCAGCAGCATCTGCGCCTTTTCCGTGTTTTTACGCTCCTTCAGCAGCGTATCGAGAGAGAAGCCCGCGTTTTCACGCGCCATCTCCAGGAGCTTTGCCGCGTCTCCGCGTTTCGGTACTTTGAGCCTGAAAGCCGCGCCCCTGAGGCTTTTGATGCGTGCCTCAACAGCATCCATCTCAGGCACCTCGATCGGTACGTACGCCGCCTCCGGTATGTAACGGATGCCGTCGTAGTAACGCAGAAGGAACTGGCTGATGAGCTCTCTGGCGTCGATCGCCAGGTCAAAGGTAAACGGCCTCTTTGAGATGAGTTTTCCTTCCCTGAACGAAAGCACGGCCACGGCAGCCAATCGGCCTCGAATGCACGCACCCATGAAATCCGCGTCGTAAAACCGGATGTTCTCGACACGCTGCGGCCTCGCAATCGACTTGAGAGCGTTTATGCGGTTCCTGGCGCGAGCGGCTTCTTCGAACTCCATTGCAGCGGAAGCGCGTGCCATTTCCTCTTCGAGTTTGTGTATCAGATCTTCCACGTCGCCCCGCAGAATACCGATAGCTTTTTTCAATAATCCGCTGTATGACTTCTTGCTTATCTTGCCGACGCACGGGCCGGGACAGCGTCCGATCTGGTGCTTGAGACATGGACGCTGCCTGCTCTTGAACTCGCGTTCCGAACAGTCGCGGAGCGGAACAACGCGTCGTATCACCCTTAAGCTGGTGCGGAGCGCGCCTGAAGATGAGTACGGACCGAAATAAACGGCATGGTCCCGCCCGGGCCGCCTTACCGGCACGATCGCTGGAAAGGGATGGCTCGTGTCGACCCTGAGGCTCAGGTAGGTCTTGTCATCCTTCAGCCGGATGTTGTACCGGGGCTTCAGCTTCTTGATAAGGTTGTTTTCCAGGATGAATGCCTCGGTTTCGTTGCGCGTGGCAATGTACGACACATCCTCGACCAGGTCGATCAGGTGACGCTCGGCTAACCGGCTCTCCTGCCTGCACGACGGCACGAAATAAGAACGCACCCGCTTCTTCAGGCTCAGGGCCTTGCCCACGTAAACGACCAGCCCCTCTCCGTTCTTCATCATGTAGACCCCGGGCGCTTCCGGGATGTTGTCGAGAAACGGCTTTGCAGAGGTCACTGGTACCTGAGCTCCAACTCCTGTAAATCATGCATCCTGTCGCGAAGTTCGGCTGCCCGCTCGAACGCGAGCTCTTTTGCGGCTTCAAGCATCTCAGACCGGGCTTTTGCAATGGATGCGCGGATATGCGCTAGATCAGCCCCGTCCGGAAGGCCGCTCTTTGCCCTGGAGACGGTGACATAATCCGAGTCACATATCTCGCCGACAGCCTCCGAAATGTTCTTTACGATGGTTCGAGGAGTAATACCCTGTTCGCTGTTGTACTTCTCCTGGATCTTTCTGCGCCGCGATGTCTCGCCAATGGCTGTTTTCATGGAAACCGTTTCATTTGCGGCGTAGAGAATCACCTGTCCGTTCACATTCCGGGCGGAGCGTCCGAAGGTCTGGATCAGCGAGGTGGCTGACCGCAAAAAACCTTCGCGGTCAGCGTCGAGAACGGCTACAAGCGAGACCTCCGGTATGTCGAGGCCCTCTCTCAGGAGGTTTATCCCTATCAACGCATCGTAGGTTCCTAACCTGAGCTCGCGGATGATCGATGTCCGCTCGAGCGTCTTGATGTCCGAATGAAGGTAGCGGACCTTCATTCCGGCCGCCAGGTAGTACTCGGAAAGCTCCTCCGACATCTTTTTCGTGAGGGTCGTTACAAGGACCCGCTCGTTACGCCCGGCGCGCGCGTTTATCTCGGACATGAGATCATCCACCTGGCCCTCGGCCGGCCTGACCTCCACGCCGGGATCGACCAGACCGGTCGGCCGGATGATCTGTTCAACAACGCGGTTGCCGGCCTTTTCGAGCTCGTAGGCGCCGGGCGTTGCGGAAACATAGATAACCTGGTTCGTAAGCGCCTCGAACTCCTCGAACCTGAGAGGCCTGTTGTCAAGAGCCGACTTCAGCCGAAAACCGTGCTCAACAAGCGACTGTTTTCTCGACCGGTCGCCCTTGTACATGCCGCCTACCTGGGGAAGCGTCTGGTGGCTCTCGTCCACGAAAAGAAGAAAATCGCGCGGGAAATAGTTCATTAGCGTGGCAGGCGGCTGCCCCGGTTTGCGGCCGTCGAGGTGGCGCGAGTAGTTTTCGATCCCTGAACAGAACCCTGTCTGCGACAGGAGCTCCAGGTCGAACCTTGTGCGCTGTTCTATGCGCTGGGCTTCAAGCAGCTTTGCACGGGATTTGAACTCCTTGACCCGTTCATCGAGCTCATCTCTGATTTTTGAAACCGCTTTTTCAAGCCTTTCCTTCGGGGTGATGTAGTGGGAGCAGGGAAATACAGTCGTCTCTTTGAGCTCTTCCAGGACATCTCCTTTCAGAGGATCCAGCAGGCACAGCGATTCGACCTCGTCGTCGAAAAGTTCGACGCGGATCACCCTGTCATCTTCGTATGCCGGAAATATCTCGACCACGTCGCCCTGCGCCCTGAACGTGCCGCGAACAAGCTCGATGTTGTTCCGCTGGTACTGGATCATTGTCAGGTCCCGCAGAAGCCTGTCGCGATCGCATCTTGCGCCGGCCTCGATCCTCACGCTCATCTCGTCGTAGAAATCAGGCGAACCGAGACCGTAGATGCAAGACACCGACGCAACGATGATGACATCGTTCCTGGAAAGGAGCGCGGCAGTGGCCGAGTTCCGGAGCTTGTCGATCCGTTCGTTTATACTGGCATCCTTTTCGATGAAGGTGTCGGTTCGCGGGATGTAAGCTTCCGGCTGGTAGTAGTCGTAGTAGGAAACGAAGTATTCGACAGCGCTCCCGGGAAAAAGTGTCTTGAACTCTGAGTAGAGCTGGGCTGCCAGGGTCTTGTTGTGAGCAACGATCAGGCAGGGCTTGCCGATTGTTCCTATCACATTGGCCATCGTGAAGGTCTTGCCTGATCCTGTCACTCCAAGGAGAACCTGGTGGTTCAGGCCATCGCGCACACCCCTTACCAGGGATTCGATGGCTTCCGGCTGATCACCGGTGGGCACGTATTCGCTTACAAGCTCGAACGGCTTTTCAGGCATGCCCCTTGGGCTTGTTCCCTCAGCTTTCAAGGCGCCGCCTCCATCTCTCCTCTCCCTCCCCGGCAGATAAACGATATCACCGCAGGAACAGCTTGACACATACAAAATATACATTAAGTTCAAGAAGACAGCCGGATTCAAAATAAACGTCACGATACGGGAGTCGCCGAAGATGCCGATGATCGTATGCCCCAGGTGCAAAAAAGAGTACGATGTCCACTTCAACGTTCTCGGGAAAAGGGTCACCTGCAAATCATGCAAAACACCGTTTGAAGCCAAGGTTCTCAGGGCCCGGACAAGAAAGCCCGAGCAGCGTAATCCCATGAAAATCATACTCGCCTTGACAGGCGCGGGCCTTCTGATCATTGTTGCGATGATCTTCAGCATCAGCGGTGAAGGAGAACCGGAAAAAAAACCGCCTCCTGTTGAGCAGGACACAAGCAACGAGACCGTGCACACTGACGAGTACAAGCCGCTCGAGGTGGTCAGGACCGAAAGGGAGCTGTTCTGCCTCGATTTCCTTCAAGCTGTTTCTGACAACGATGTGGACGCCATTTTGAAGATGTTCAACTTCGGCGTATATCACAGGCTGCACAAAGCGGGCGGAGAGCCCCGCTGGAACGATTTTGACGAGGTCAGCCAGCTGCTCAAAAAGAAGGATTACACTCAAGCCATGACAAACGACTCGGCGCAAGGCGGCGGGTTCGTGAGGAGCTCGGAAGTCGTCCATGTAAAGGAGAGCTCCTGGGACAACGAAAAAGGGCAGGTGGATGTACGGCTGAAGAACACGCACAACGGTCGCCTGCAGGACAGATCGTACCAGATTTCGCGAATTGGGAACGATCTCGTGATCTTCGACTATACGGTCGGTCCCGAGTACGGCGGCGACCTGGACAAGCCTGAAGACAAGCCGAAAACCCTAGACGAGAAATACAAACACCGCGTCAATCCGCTTGGGGAGATCGTTGAACAGGAATACACCCCTGATACGGACAAGGACACCGTCTACAGGCTTGAGATGCTGACAGAAGACCTGCTCGGGGATAGCCGCAACGCATCCCGCGAGGCAAGGGAAAGCCTGATCGATCTCGGGAAAAAGTCGATACCAGCGGTTCTCAACAAGATGGTCGGCCTCGACATGAAAAGCGAGGAAGATATTGCCGTTGCCAACAAGTGCGTCTCTGTTCTCAGGGTTCTCACCGGCCGCTCATTCAGGTTCCAGCCCGGAATGTTCCTGGACAGCATGCTCGAAAGCCAGGCAACGGATCTCACAAGATCAATACAGCGCTGGTTCGGATGGTGGGATCGTAACAAGGACACATGGGAAGGCCGAGACATAGAAGAAGAGATGGAAGACTGGTGATATACCGGGCGCCCTGTTTTTGTGTTGAAGGAACAGCCTCGATCAGGCTAAATACAGGACAACAAGTGTGAAGCATTACCGTCTTATGGAGTTAGTTTTATTTATACCTTGTCAGCCGGCAGGGCAAATTGCAGATATTTGAGGAGTAAATCATGGCTGATAGGATAGCTGTCTGTTCTGAATGCGGAAGCAAGTACAAGATTCCGCCGACATTCAAGGGAAGCAAGGCCAAGTGCAAAAAATGCGGAGCTGTTGTTGTTGTTCCAGCAGCGGATGAGGAGGTAATGACTCAGGAATCCGTGGCTGCCGGGAAAAAACCGGCAACCGCAAAAAAAGCGGTCAAGCCGGGGGTAAAAGCGGGAGCCGCGGCTGCTCCGCGCCCCAGCCGCCCAGGCGGAGCAAGGGCTGGAGGATCCAGGCGAAGCAGCAGGAGAAGGGGCGGGGAAGATGACGAGTCGAACAACATGATGTGGGTCTGGATCATCGGAGGCATATCAATCGTCGGCATCATCATCGTTTGCTTCTTTGTTTTCGGCGGAGAGGAAGAGCCTGTTGTTAAGGAAACCAAGCCCGAAGTGGTCAAGGTAGAGCCGGAGCCCGAGCCCGAACCGGAGCCCGAGCCGGAACCCGAACCGGAACCCGAAGTAGCGGCCGAGGTTCCCGAAGAGCCGGAAGAGATCGACCCCGTCATCAAGTTCGAAATGCTACCGCCTATTATCGGGTGCAGCCAGGAAAGGTTCGACCGTTTGACCGAATGCTTTGTGGACGGGTTCATCAAGGAGGAGCTGCCGCTCTACAAGCGCAGGAAGCTGAAGAAGGAGTTCGAGGAGGCGCTCGAACCTGATGCCGGGTACGATATCATTCCTGTTCTGCTGAACGGATTCAACAACCTCGACCTCTTGAGCCCTGAAGATGTGGTCATTGCCTTCAGAACCGCGGAGATGTGGAACAAGTTCACCGGCAAGGGGCTCACAGACGTGCCCGTGAAAGGCGACATCTCAGAGGAGCTGATGAACGAAAACCTCAAATGGAACAGGCCGGCCATCAACAGCGTCGTCAACAAGGTCTGGAGATTAAAGATCGACAGCAAGGAAAAACAGGATGTTTTCTTTGACAGGATCGAAACTGCCAGGCAAAGAGAGATAGATAAGGCTGATGAGGAGGAGGGGTTATAGTTCAGGGAAGAAATGTCGGACATGTCTGGCAAGTCAGACATGTCCGACAAGAGAGTTTGGCAGTTATATCACTGACGCGTATCTGTTGCCGCGTCATTCCCCAATCACGGGATCAATCTTCACCATCCGCTCAATCAGGTACTGGATGGCCTTGTCGATGTGTTTTTCCTCGCCTTCGAGCTCGAGGTACACCATGCCGATATCATCCGATATGGAAGCTCCCCGAATGTTTGGGATTACATCGAAATCCTTGCCGAGGTTATAAAGAATCGGTTCCCTGATCATCTCCTTTGGAAAGGTACAGTAGTATTTCTTTTTGACCGATACCATCTTGAGTATACCTCCAAAACACGTTCTGTTGATGTTGCACGCTGTGGACAGCACATGTTGGTTATGAACAGGTGCCTGATTACCCGGGTACCGCTGCCTGGAGTGTAACCATCTTACGAGTGCAATGTGAAGATACCAGGAAAATCCATGACCATCGCGCTCAACGGCTGTTGAAATAAGAATCAGGAAAGTAAGGGTACCTCTTAAACCAAAGGAGCAGCTCCCTCTCGATCACTTCATAACGGAACAGTTTCTTCTTTTTCAGAGAAAAATCCGTTCCTCCGTCCGATGACCCTGATCCGCCATCCTCTTCATCCGGAGTCTCAACACCGCCTGCCGCTTCACCGCCCTCCCCTGTACCACCGCTGCCCAAATCCGTGTTTCCGGAACCGGGATCGACTCCGTACCCGCTGCCCCCGCTCTCGCCTGTTCCATAGCTTCCCGGAAAGTCGGAATCTGATGTCATTCTTACTATCTTGTCCAGCTCCAACCCTTTGAAGATTTCGGTCATCACAGCGTCTCGAAGGCGAAAATGCCACATTCCCGAGATGCGGGACAACCTCTCCGCATAGAGCTCTTCAAGGATGCGCGGATCCATCTTGTTGCTCATTACCTTGGCCACCTTTTGTGCAACCCCGGACATAACCTCGTCACCTCGCTGCTTTGCCCAGTGATCAGCAAGCTGCAGGTACTGCTTTCCTCCAAGTATCCCCAGCACGAGAAGCAAATCCGACGCAGCCTCGGGATTTTTCTCCTTTTCGAGAGCATCTCCGATCATGGCGCAGGTTGTATCATCGTGGACATGCCGGCACGCCAAGGCGGCCGCGGACCTCATCTGCTGATCAGGATCTCTGAGCGCATCATGGACTTCATCCTGAAAAGAGGCGGCAAAACCTGACCAGGACAAGGCCAGCAGGCAATGAGCCCTGACGTACGATTCCCTCGAACTGTTCAGCACTGTGCTGAAGATCGCGGCAGCTTTTTTCTCATCCTGGTAGGTCATTGAATACAGAGCATCAGCAGCGATTCGTGGATCCAAACCAGCCGCGGCCTTTTCGAGAATAGGAACGGATTGTTCCGATCTGAACCTGCCCAGGCAGACAGCCAGCGCGCCAATCAAGCCCCTGCGATTGAGGCCGTATTTGAGCAGAGCGGGCAGGAGCACGGACTCGCCTGAAAACGCCGCACCAAGAATTAGAGCCTTTCTGCGGCTTTCATTGGAAGATTTGAGAAGCGCTGGAACAGCCTTGATAACATCATCGCCGCCGGCCATCAGGGCGGACAAAAGGAAAATTATTGAGAGCTCGTCTTCGCGTTCCGATTTTGCGTATTTGATCATTTTGCCGGCCGAGAGAGAGTCTTTTCTCCTGGCCAGCGCCAGGGCCGCGGCTTTTCTGACAAAACGGTTCTTTTCGGGACCGAGAAGGGAGCGTAAACGATCGAGCTCGATTGATGCATCGGACTTGCCGAGCCCCAGAGCCGCCATTATCAGCTCATCCCTGCCGCGTGAAGAGCTTGCCGAGATACTCTCGAGCAGACGGGCAGCCTCTTTGCCTCCTATCTCAGACAAGGCGAGGATCAAACATCGCACAAGCATCGGGTTGGTGTTGTGCTCTATCTCGTGAACCATGGCTGGCAGTGCCACTTTGTCCAGACGGATCAAGCGCTCGATTACGCCGAACCTCGTCTGGTAGTCAGCATCACGAAGCTGCTTGATACTGTCTTCCAGAAACTTCATGCGGCTTGCGGACAGCTTCTTGCCGGAAGTGATCAAAAGATCATCACTCCTGGAATCCGTGCCTGCGAGCAGAACAAGAGCTGTCAGGATTGAGAGAACGAACAGATGTTTTGAAATACGCATCGAGAACCTCGACATGTGACCGGTTCCGTAAAGGGGAGCCATCGGATCGGCATGCATCATTCTATCACAAAACAGCGGCAGAGGAAAAAGGAAAGTTATCCGGTAACTTCCACTCCTGTTCATCGACAAATACATGACGTCGTTTCAACCGTTTGATTGTTTTTTTATTTCATAATGAAAGCAAAGGAGGAACCTGTGAAAAAACCGTTATTTGTACTGGCTGTTGTCCTGCTTTTTGGGTGGAACGCATCCGAGGATATCCTTGCCGGATCCGGTGGTAACCATCCCATCGGCTTTTCTTTAACCGACAACGAGGATCTTTCCGGAAAAGCGATCGGCAAGGAAGAAATCGTAACGTACGAGGAAGGATCGGGTACACGTCTTCTTTTCAGCAACGAGGGCTTCGCCTTCATGATCGGCGACAACAACGGCGATGGAATCGAAGAGATCCCCTCGGACATCGATGCTTTCCATGTTGAGCTCATACCAGGCTCATCTTTGCCGAGCGCCATGTTTTTTTCGACGAAAACAAGCTGTATTGGTGTACATGACGGGGACCTGTTCAGGTTCCACGAAACAGGAGGGATCGAACTTTACATGGATGAGCCGTACTTTGTCACGGTCAGCGGAGCGTCCGACGGCAACGTGGATGTCAACGCCTTCACGCGATCGTCATCGGGCCAGATTTACTTCAGCTTCGCGGACGATGAAAACAGCTCGCTTCTGTCAGGCAGTCAGCCGGGCATTGTGAAAGACGGATGCATCATATGTATAAACACCCAGGGCACAGCCTCTGTGCTCTACACCGAAGATATGGTTTCCGACATGGTTTCCAACGCTCTTGGCAAGCAGTACAGCATTATCGATGTACAAGGGCTGAGCTATGATGATGCGAACGAACAGCTCCTGTTCAGTGTGCAGTCGCCGACATCTCACGACGGTTCGGTTTTCAGCGACCAGGGAGGAGGAACGCTGCTTGCGGGATACGATGAGGCTTCATTCGGATTCTCCGGCGAGGTCGAAATCGACGCGCTGAGCCTGTTGCCCGTGCTGTTCGACATGCGTTCCATCGAAATCGAGCCAAGGTATCCTAGAAAGACGGACATGATCATCATCACCGTTTCCGGGGGTGTTTCAGGCGAGCCGTATCATCTGTTCGTCTCAGGAGATATCACGAGCAGTGTGCTGCCCCCGTTTTACGGAGGGTTCGGTTCTTTCCTGCTCGACATGAGCCATCCTTACTTCTCCATCGGCCTCAACCTGCTGCCGTACCTGACCGGTGTTTACAACTCCGAAGGAACAGGTGAGTTCATCACAACAATGCCCTCGGATCCCAGCCTGATCGACTTCCGTATACAGGCTGTCGATCCTGTATCCAGGGTCTTCTCACACCCGTTCACGCTGGAGTTCAACCAGTAACGAATTGCTGGGTTGGGCGGCCGGGGTTGATTACAAAAATCAGCACGGCGGAAAGCGAAGCTTTTCCGCCGTGTTTTTCTAGCCCGCACATTTCATCATCTTCGTCGCGAGGTGTCGCAGCAGAAGAGGATGAAATGTGCGGACTAGGAGCCCGTTGAAAAATCAGATCGGCTGCGGCCGGCCCTTTTGCCCGATCTCTGCGTTGCGAGATCCTCAACGAATCCACTGATTCGTCTTCGGTCTCGCGCCTTGACCTCGGACAAAATGACTCGGCCTCGCTTCCGAAGCACTTTTTCAACGGACTCCTAGGCTTCAGGAAAAGAAAGGCACAACGGAACTCAGCTCTTTTTCGCCCAAAAGGAGCATTATAAGACGATCGAAGCCTAGCGCTACGCCACCGGAAGGGGGCATGCCAAGCTCGAGGGCATCGAGAAAAGAGGGGTCCTGTGGCACAGGTAGTCCGCCTGCTGCCTTTCTCTCTTCCGTTTCTGCGGCGAACCTCTGCTTTTGTTCTTCAGGGTCGTTCAATTCTGTAAAACCGTTGGCCAGTTCAACGCCATCGATGTACAGCTCGAACCTTTCGCATACATTGGATCTGTGTTCACTGATCTTGGAAAGCGATGCTTCGGAAGCCGGGAAATCGATAAGAAAAACGGGCTCGCCGCGGCCGAGCGCGGGCTCTACACCGCCCACGAAGATTTTGAAATAGCGGGTCCGGAGCGGATCATCGGGATTCAATCCAAATGCGTTGCGAGACGCCTCGTCCCTTGCAAAGCCTGGGTCGTTATCAAGAAACGGCTGCAGATCCACCCCCGCAAAACGCTCGAACGCTTCTTTCATGGAAAGCCGGGCATAGGGAGGCTTCAGTTGCTCTGCCCTTTCAAAGGCTACATCGATTGCCAGTGTGTAAACCAGCTCCTCCATATCGACCATTATCTCTTCGTAGGATGCGAAAGCACGGTACCATTCCACCATTGTGAACTCGTGATGATGAAGCCCTCGCGTCTCTGACGGCCCGTTTCGAAACGTTCGCGCGATCTCGAATATTTTTTCAAAACCTGCAGCAAGGAGCCGCTTGTGAAAGTATTCGGGAGATGTGATGAGAAACATCTCCTTTCCGCTCTCTCCATCGTCCAGCTGTGTCCTGAACGGGTCGAGGTGCGGTTCCTGTCCCGGGGCAGGCACGATGACAGGGGTTTCCACCTCGTCAAAACCACGATCAAGAAAAAAAACCCTGAGCGCCTCTTTAAGCCGGCGGCGCCGCTCGAAAAGATCCCGTGGAAGGTTCCACAAGGCCCTGTTCCATGATCCGGTGCGCGGGAACGGTTTTCCCGGCGCAAGAACCCTGAATCGTGAAACCGAGAAACCGCTGCCCGGGCCTTTTCCGCCTTGCACCTCGATAATGTCTCCGGGGGACAAGGAAGTGTGGTTACGACCATCTCCCGTGCCGCCTTTCGAGGCGTTCTCAAAATTCAACCCAATCGAACCCGAAGCGTCTTCCAGGGTGTACCCTGCCTCCTGATCGTGGGCAAGCTTGCCCGCTATCCATACCTGCCCTTTAGAAGGAACTCCTCTGATGTCATGCTGCCTTCTGGTTCGCGCCGGGTAATTTGGATCCGGCCTTGTTTTTCCGTTTTCATGCATAACAACGCCAATAGATACAAAAAGGAAACAGTGCCATATTATTCCTTTTTGCCTTAAAATCCATGAATGTTATCGTTTATCAATCAACGTTTCAGAAGCACTTTCAATCGCGGACCCATTATGACGAAATGAAAATCCTACTGATAAATCCGCCTGTCCGCGACTTTTTCAACACGCGTTCGAGAAGGCAGCCTCTCGGCCTGCTCTATCTGGCAGCAGCGCTCCTGAAGAATGGACACGATGTACACCTTCTTGACAGCGGGGCTGTCCGGAAATCGAAAAGAGCCGCCCCACCCGCCGATCTCGAACGTCTCACGTGGCCATGCGATGCGGATGACACATCGCCTTACAAGCTCTTTGGGCGCTATTACCACTTCGGGCCGTCGTTTTCAGAAATCGAGGATGAAACACGGCGCACCGATCCGGATGTGGTCGGAATATCGTCGCTGTTCGCTGCCTATGCATCGGAAGCGATGGCCTGTGCCGCAGCAGCGCGTAAGGCAGCACCATCTGTAACCATCGTTCTTGGAGGAGGGCATCCGACTTTCATGCCCTACCGCGCACTCGAAAGCAATACCGTGGATTACGTGATTGCCGGAGAAGGCGAAGAGGCTTTTGCCGCGCTGATTGACGCAATTCAAAAAGGGGTGGATCCCGCAAGGATTCACGGGGTTGCGGGCAGGACAAGGGAAGGCACCTTTTTTTTCAACCAGCCCCGGTTTCAAACCGACATTGACAGCTTTGACCTTCCTGCCCGCGAACTTCTCGATCCCGGCGCGTATCTCAGAAGAGGCCGGCGCATGGCCATGATCCTGTCATCGAGAGGATGCCCCAACAGGTGCGCTTTCTGCTGCTCGCATCTCACTTCGGGACGAGCCTTCAGGCCTAGAAGGCCCGCTGATGTGGTGAGGGAAATGATCCAATGCCGCGACCTGTTCGGAATCACCGCCTTCGACTTTGAAGACGACAACCTCACATGTGACACACGCCGGGCAAAGGAGCTTATGAAGCTGATCGTAAAGAGCTTTGGCGAGCGGAGCTTGTGGCTCGAAGCGATGAACGGCATAGCAATGCAGGGGTTGACACCCGATCTGCTCGATCTTATGTTCAAGGCCGGTTTCCGGAACATCAACCTCGCGCCTCTCTCCGCTGATCCGAAGGAGCGCTCCAGGATGGACCGGCCTGATGCGCTGAACCAGTCGATGGCGATCCCCAGGCTGGCATCGCGTATCGGTTTCCACGTCACTGCCTACATGATGATCGGCTACCCTGGACAGGCCATGCCTGAGCTGATGGCGAACATTGGCGAATGGTCAAAAGAGCCGGTCCTGCTGGCGCCCTCGGTTTTTTATCCCGCTCCCGGCTCCGGCATTCAGGCGCAGGCCTATCCATATCTGAACAATGCCGGCCATGATCGCTGGGCGCTGACGAGGTCATCACTGTTCCCGGAGGTGCCCGGCGGCCTGAAACAACACGAGCTCAGGACCGCGTTCTGGATGATCAGGCTAGCCAACTTCGCGCGATCCGTGCTCAACAACCCGGATCCGCGAGAACTCGGCTGCCTCATGAACGCCTTCATCAATCGACCGGACCTGGAGCTTGCAAGAAAAGGCGACCGAATCCAGCTTGCCGCAAAACGCCGGTTGAACGGTCACGAGAGGGGCTTGGCAGCGCTGATCCCCTACATCAGAGAGGCCTCTCCTCACGGCATCCGGCTCGCGCGTCGAAGCAAGGGGAAGGAAAGCACGCAGTACGAGCTATTCCCGCTGGATGGAATGATCAAAAATAAAAAGTTTTACCTGGAAACCGGTATCCCTGGATTCGGACCCGGAGTCTTTAACCCGCATATTTCATCCTCTTCTGCTGCGGCACCGTAAACTGCCTATAAGTTCTATGCAGGATTTTAGGGAAACGCTTCATAAGCGGGTTGTATGCGTTCTGAAACGACCTTGTTTCCCCTTATGACCGCATAACCCTTGAACACGGCCCCGTCGCGTAAGGCTTCGACCGGAAGCCTGAACTCCTTGTCCGGATCTTCTGCAAGCTCTGGGATATCCGACAAAATGCTCACATTCTTGAAACCCAGGCTTTCCAGGCGTTCTTCGATCTCCTTGTAAATATCTGTCTCATCCTTGTCCTCAGGCTCGAATCCCGTCGCTTCAACAGGCGCCAGCGGTGTCGCTGCGGCATCGGGCTTTTCCCGGGCCTTGCTGAGATCGTCGAGCACACTTAGAATCCGGTTGGTATCCAGTTGGTCGAGTGACTTTTTCATCTCGGAAAGCTCTGATCTGAGGTCCCTGATGATATCGATATCATCTACAAGCTTTCCGATCCGCTTGTACTGACGCATCTGTATTAAGATAACGATGGCCAGGCCAACAAGGAAAAGCACAGCGACCAGATAAGCGGGATCCGATATGCCAAGCAGCAGCAAGGGACAGATTTCAGGAGGCATTGAAAAGCTCCTCTAAGAAAAAGGTTGAAAACGGTCGCAGAGTTTCAAACCATTATTTTGTCTGCGAGGCCTCAATGCAAGCAGAAAGGTAATCATCAATCGGATGAACAATAGGTTTAGGCCATGAAATGGTTTCGGTACGGCGCCTGTTTTCTGTTTCTCATCTCGTTGTTCTTTCTGCCCGATCCCAATGAGGACTATCTCTTTCTCCAGACCATCCGCCTGATGGCAGGAGAATGCCTTGACGAGCTGCACCAGCCATCGCAGGCTGGAAATGCACCGTTGTTACCAGAGGGGAAATCCGTCCGCCTGAAACATCTTCATGTCGAAGGAGCAGGCCCGGAAACCAGTACACCGGCAATCGAAAGGGAGATCAGGCTTCTTATTACCCCGAACCTCGATCAGGGCAACTTTTTCATCGATACGGGCGGGTGCGCATGGTACGAAAAAGAAGGGCAGGTCCTCCGGGCGCTAGATACGAAGCCCGATGCTGCGGCCTCAGCAGCCACGATAAACATCACGGTCAGGAAAAAAGAGAGCAGGGGAGAGCTCGTATTCGAGATGCCGGGTGTCGGTGTAAAAAAAGAAGCAGCCAGGGAATATTTCAAGCTCTACTCGATCCTGCCGCCATTGATCGCTATCCTCCTTGCCCTGCTTTTCCAGAAAACTCTCCTTGCCCTCTTCTTCGGCGTCCTGCTCGGCTCAACTATACTCGAGGGGATGAATCCTATTCTGGGCATCTGGCGGTTCATATCGCGGCACCTCTACGAACAAGCCCTGACCGACCAATTCCGCCTGGACATCATAGGCTTCGTTGTTTTCCTCTGCGCAATGGTCGGGGTGCTCACCCGCGGCGCAGGGATCCAGGGCATGGTCAAGGTCATAGTCAGGTTCGCTAAAACCGTTCGCTCCACCCAGGCGGTGAGCTACCTGATGGGGCTGGCCATCTTTTTCGATGACTATGCCAACTGCATCATCGTTGGAAACACGCTCCGTCCCCTCACGGACAGGATGAAGATATCGCGTGAAAAACTCTCGTACATCGTCGACTCCACAGCCGCACCGGTGGCAGGTCTGTCCATGCTCTCGACGTGGATCGCTTATGAGGTATCCACGTTCTCAGCCCAGCTTCCCGAAGCGGGCGTTCAGGAAGGAGCCTACGAGGTCTTTCTTCAAACACTCCCATACCGTTTCTATTGCATACTGACACTTGTTTTCATCGCCATGCAGATCCTGCTTCAGCGTGATTTCGGCCCCATGTTGAAGGCTGAAAAACGCGCAAGGCAGACGGGCCACACCATAAGAGCTGATGGGCGGCCAATGGTCTCGTCCTCCATGACAAAGATAGAACCGAAAAAAGATGCGCCTGCCAGGTGGATCAACGCTGTCTTTCCCATCCTCTTCATGATCCTGGTCACACTGGAAGAGCTGTGGCGCATGGGAAAAGGATGGGACCGCCCCCTGTCCGACCTGTTTTCCGCCTCTGCCATCCGGGAGGTTCTCGGCGTGGCAGCCGGGGACAACACAGCCAAACCCATCCTCATCGGTGCTGTAGCAGGATTCCTGCTTGCGGTCGTCATGATGCTGCTGCAGCGGATTCTGACGGTACCTGAATGCATGAAGGCCGCTGCGTCCAGCACGAAAGCACTGGCCTTTGCGATCGCCATTTTGCTGCTGGCCTGGTGCATCGGGTCTGTATGCGTGGATATCGGAACCGCCTACTACCTCATCGCGCTTTTCAAAGGCGTGATCGACCCGGTGTTGTTCCCCACGATCCTGTTTGTCACATCGTGCATAGTAGCCTTCGCAACAGGCTCCTCGTGGTCCACAATGTCGATCCTTCTGCCAAACACGGTGATTTTCGCGATGAAGATCGGCGAGACCAGCTCGATAGGCGCCATGCCCATGCTGTTGATTTCCATAGGTGCGGTGCTGGAAGGCTCAATATTCGGTGATCACTGTTCCCCAATTTCCGACACAACCGTGCTTTCTTCGGTCAGCACCGCGTCTGACCACATGGACCATATCAAAACCCAGGCGCCATACGCTGTCTGCACCATGCTGGTAGCTGTTGCCTGCGGTTATATTCCAGCAGCCCTTGGATGCCATCCCATTGTCAGCCTCCTGACAGGTGCTGCAGCGCTTTTTCTCGTTCTCCTAATTTTAGGAAGAAAAGCGATATAATCGAGCGGCTGCGGCTTAACTCCGGCACACGCTAAGCTCAGTTGTCCGCCAACTTCTGGAAAATATTTTTAAATGCGGGATCATCCGACCTTTTCTCGAACGGTGTACCGCATAAAGGGCAGGCTGATCCCGGCTCGTTTGTCACGTACCCTTCCATCTTTTCTTCCAGGCTACGGCCGCGCATGATATTAAGAGCAGCCTTTTCCTTGATCTCCTTGCTTGGTGTTTCCTTGTATTTCAAGAGGTAAAGGGCGGCTATTCTGAAGTAAGCATCATGGCAATGGTATCCCCCTGTTGAAGCTTCCATCAAGCAGGTTAGGGCTTTTTGCCATTCATCACGTTGAAGAAGCTCACGAGACAAGACAGCATGTGAAAGACCGAGATGATAGTTGATTTCGGGAAAATAATCGATTTGATCCGTCTCCCTGATGACCTTGCTCAACTCTTCGATGGATTTGTTGTAATCCTTTTTATTATAATAGATAAGACCCATCAGAAGAAGCGCCTCCTTGCCAAGGGGTTCTATCCTGCAGGCTTCGAGCCCCTTGCTCATCGCCTCATCAAGGGCACCTTCCCCGTTGTCGTGCACCAGGCTGTACCCTTCCTTCAGGAGGTTCTGATAGGTGGACTGCCGCTCCATCGATTCGAGCTGTTTCAATACGATCGGAACCGCCACAATCAATACTGTCAACATTACTAGGCAGATCAGAAATCCTTTTTTCAGCGTCATGGTTTCTCCTGATAATCAATCGTTACAAATGTCTGGAGACACTGAGACATTAGAGAACCGGTGTGGATTCTCGGCAATAAAAAAAAACTCTGCCCGGTGTCGGCAGAGTATATCGATACGCAATCTGTTCGGGATAGAACGTACAAAAAACAAATGCTTTGGATTTTATAACATCTACTACCCGAAAATAGTTATCAGCAAGAAAACGTTTCTCCTCCCATTTCGCCTGATATCCTTCTCTCTTGTCCTAAAGCCTCATTCTCGCTCTCCAGTTTGCTGTCGAGAACGCACCCGCATATGTTGCAGATGAGGCGACGAAAGACACGACCATCTTCTTCGATAATACGCTCCTCTCTCGTGTCAAATATAGAGCAAAAACACTCTTTCATGAAAAACCCTCCCCTCAACTGAGAAATTACCACCCTCTATCCTCCACTGACGTCCTCATTTAAAACGTCAACCTATCATATCATCCCTACAGGCTGACAAACACAGCTCAATAAAAATATTTATCGGGCCCAAATACGGAGCGATTGAAATAATTAAAAAAACCATCAAAACTGTTCAGCCCTGCTAATGAGACGTTTGGATTGTTTTATGCCTGAAACCATCCCCAGGTATCGAGTATAGACAGCTTTCCGAACACATAAAAAATCAAAGATCGTATATTTTATCCGTCAGCCGGACACATCCACACCCATCCGGTTAAAATGACGGTTTACAGGAAAGAAAGGTTCCGACATAATTGGAATTACTAGTTTTTTCTATAACACCTTGAATAAAAATCTTTTGTATTGTTTTCCCTTTATGCATTAAGGTGTGTAATATTGCCTGATTCACATGAAAAATCAATAAAGACCCTGTTTCTCGTGGATGGTACCGCGCTGGTTTACAGGGCGCATTTCGCATTCATCAGGAACCCCCTCCTCACATCAAATGGACAAAACGTTAGCGCTACCTACGGCTATCTCCTGTCTCTTCTGCGCATCCTCGATGTTGAAAAACCATCGCTGTGCGCGGTAGCGTTCGATACTCCCGAACCCACATTCCGCCACAGGAAATACACTGAATACAAAGCCACACGCGAGAAAACTCCGGATGAACTGGTAGCGCAACTCCCTGACATCAAGGAAATAACGAAAAACCTCGGATTATCCGTTCTGGAGATGCCGGGCTGGGAAGCCGACGATGTGATCGGAACACTCGCTGCCGAAGCAGCCGGTCAAAACATTCATGTCTTCATGGTTACTGGGGATAAGGATTTCATGCAGCTTGTCACCGAACGAGTTCAAATATACAAAATATCAGGATCGGACACCGATTCCATGGTTCATGGCGTTCCTTCAGTCGTCAAGAAGTTCGGTGTGGAGCCGGGACAAGTAATCGAGGTTATGGGGCTGATGGGCGACTCATCGGACAACATTCCGGGTGTTCCTGGCGTTGGAGAAAAAACAGCAATCAAGCTGATCAAAGAGTTCGAGTCAATCGAAAACGTATACCGCAACCTCGACAACATATCCAGCAAAGCACTGAAAACAAAGCTGGAGAACAACCGTGATCTGGCCTTCTTGTCACGCGAACTTGTCACCATCAATCTCGACGTTCCTTTGAAAGTCAAAGCCTCCGAACTTGAGATCGCTGAAAAAAACGCGCAGAAACTCCGGGAAACCTGTATCCGTTTCGAGTTCACCTCGCTTATCAACCGCATCCTGGAGGGAAACGAATTCGATGACAATGTGAGCAAAAGATATCACATGGTTGACGACAGGAAAGCCTACGAGGACCTGATCAACAGGCTGAAAGGGGAACAATCCCTTGTAATTGACCTGGAAACCACTTCCCTGAATCCTATCGAAGCAAAAATCGTGGGGATTGCATTATCGGTCAAGGAGGGTGAAGCCTTCTATCTCCCAGCTAACCTTAAAGAACCGATCTTCGACGAACCCGGCGGAGACATCGACAGGTACCTTCGAGATCTAAGCGAAATACTCTCCAACCCGGATGTTAAGATCTGCGGCCAAAACATCATATACGACCTCCTTGTTCTGGACGGCGCGGGTGTCACGTATGTCAACAACGTTGCGTTCGACACGATGGTGGCCCATTACCTTCTCGACCAGGGCGGTGCCCGGCACAACCTCGATTACCTGAGCCTGAAATACCTGAGCGTCAAAAAAATCCCGACAACAGACCTCATCGGTAAAGGCAAAAAACAGATCTCCATGGCCGACGTTCCCGTCGAAAAAGTCAGCGAATATGCGTGTGAAGACGCGGACATGACGTTCCGCCTCAAAAACATATTCGAGCGCGAGCTGAAGGAAAAGGGTCTCATGGACCTTTTCGAGAGCATCGAAATGCCCCTGGCAAGGGTTCTTGAGCACATGAGGAAAAACGGGGTCAGGATAAATCCAGAAATGCTGAAGGAAATGTCAGGTACGCTTGGCAGCCGCATGGAGCAGGTTACGGAAACAATCTATGATCTCGCGGGGGAGAGGTTCAATATCAACTCACCCCGGCAGCTCGGAAAGCTGCTCTTCGACAAGCTCGAAATTCAAAAGGAGCTCGGAATCAAAAGGGTTCGCAAGACAAAAACCGGTTACTCGACCAATGCGGCGGTGCTGGAGACGATGTCATCCCATCCGCTTCCCAGGGCTGTGCTGGAATACCGGCAGCTTCAAAAGCTTCGCTCCACCTACGTGGAGGCGCTGCCCCTTCTGGTGAATCCATCCACCGGCAGAATTCATGCCTCGTTCAACCAGACAGTAACAGCAACCGGGAGGTTGTCCTCCTCGGATCCGAACCTCCAGAACATACCCATCCGCACCGATCTCGGCCGCCGGATCCGCAAAGCCTTCATCCCCAGGGATCATGATCACGTTCTCCTATCCGCGGACTATTCACAGATAGAGTTGCGAATCCTGGCGCATGTTTCGAGAGACCCCGCCATGATCAAGGCTTTCCGGGAAGGCAAGGACATTCATCGCGACACCGCATCCCTGATCTTCGATGTTGACCCGGAAAATGTCACATCCGAAATGCGATCCAGGGCAAAAACCATCAACTTCGGAATCATCTACGGAATGGGGCCCCAGAGGCTTTCCAGAGAGATAGGCATATCTTTCACTCAAGCCCGCGAGTTCATCAGCTCATACTTCGAAGTGTTTTCCGGTGTCAAGGAGTACATCGACCGCACTATCGACGAGGCACGGAGGACCGGCTACGTGTCCACGCTCCTTGGGCGCAAACGGCAGATCGGCGGGATCAACGAAGTGAACCGGCAAGTGAAAACTATGGCGGAAAACATGGCTGTCAACACTCCTATTCAGGGAACAGCGGCTGATCTCATCAAAAAGGCGATGATCGACATCTTCAGGGAGATTGTAAACAAGGGCCTGCGTTCGGCATTGATCATGCAGGTACACGATGAGCTGGTTTTAGACGTTCCGAAACATGAGCTCGACGAGATGAAAAGCATCGTTCGGGAAAAGATGGAATACGCCTTGGATCTGCGTGTGCCTGTTATCGTGGACATGGGACACGGTCGCGACTGGCTCGAGGCCCATTGATCACCAGCAGCTACGCTGGTGGTTGTAGAACCGAGCCAAGAGGCCCCTTTCTGTCGAGGAAGGCTGTTCGCCCCTGCACGAGCGTTGCCGCCACACGGCCGGTCAGCTCCATCCCGAGGTAAGGGGACAGGTTGGCCTTCGACAAGAAATCTTCCTCCCGGACGATCCACTTTTCTTCGGGATGGAAAAAGACCAGGTCCGCCGCTGATTTCGGCCTGAGATCTGTTTCGTTCATGAGCCCATGGATTTTAGCCGGATTTCGCAGGCAAAGGCGCTCCACATCATCAAAACCGATATGCCCCTTTGCAACCAGTGTACACATCAACGGCAGCAACAGGTCAGCCGATGAGATGCCCGCGGGGACATCATCGAATCCGAGGGTTTTGTCCTCAGGCTTGTGGGGCGCGTGATCGGTGGACACAATCTCCACATCTCCTTCCCGCAATGCAGCGAAAAGCCTCTCCCGATCGTGTCCGCTCTTGATTGACGGATACACCTTGAACAGGCCGCCGTTGTCCGCAACATCTTTTTCCGTGAAAAAGAGATAATGAGGACATGTGCTGCAGGTCACATCCACGCCGCGCGCCCTGGCCTCGGCTATCATGTCTACAGCCCCTGCTGTGGTCACATGAAACACATGCAGCCTGGTTCCGTATTCTTCGGCAAGCCTGAGCGCTCTCTCAACAGCAACGATCTCAGCAGCGGGAGGTCTTGCCCTGGAAAAAAAGGCGGGCCCCCTGCCCTTGTACTTTTCGTACTCCTCGCGGATTATGTCGCCGTCTTCGGCATGCACGATCAGGTGGAAGCCTACGCGGGAAGCCAGTTGAAAATAGGGACGGATAGTCTCTTCACCGGCGCAACCCTTATCGCCGTGTGAAGGGGCCATGAAAAGCTTTAGCCCCGATGTCATCCCAGCCATCTCGTTCATGTGATCCAGCACCGGAGCATCCGCGCTTGCATAGAAACCGATTCTGATTACGGACTTATCCGATGCCATCCGCTTCTTCTCTTCTACCAGCCCCGGAGTCGTGAGCAAGGGAAGGCTGTTCTGAACCTCGATCACGGTGCCAGACCCGCCGTGAGCGGAGGCCGCGGATCCTGAACGAAAGCCCTCCTTTTCCTCGGCACCGGGCTCCCTGAAGTGAACATGGTTGTCTATCAGGCATGGCATGATTGCCAGCCCGTTGCAGGGGACCTCCC
This sequence comes from uncultured Phycisphaerales bacterium, assembly GCA_964542475.1. Classification (GTDB taxonomy): domain Bacteria; phylum Planctomycetota; class B15-G4; order B15-G4; family CAYZWU01; genus CAZIUL01. Next base: position 68,190 of record CAZIUL010000019.1, read on the forward strand.
GCCCCTTTACACCATCGAAATCATTGACATCGAGGATATATCCGCCGGAGATACAAAGCTTGCCGCTCTCGAACCGGTCTCCTGCCCAGAGAAGGCAATCCGTAAAGGTGACATCCTCAAGCATACATCACATCCAAAATGAAAACGGTTTCAATCGAGAACGCGAACCACAACCAGTGTCAAATCATCATCCACCTCTTGCGGGCTGAACCGATAGACCTCCTCCAGAACTATCGAAATGATCTCTTCGGCCGTCCTGGTCCTGTGCTCAACAAGGAGTTTTTTCAAGCGATCCATTCCGAACATCTCCATGCCGGTTCTTCTTTCCAGGATTCCATCCGTGTAAAAGGCGAGAAGATCCCCTGGTTCGAGTTCCATTTTATGGGATGCTTTGTACCTGGCACCATCATCCACTCCGAGCGCAATGCCCGTTCTCTTGAGCTCGAAAAACTCGTTTTTCTCAGGCTTGTAAAGGAGCTGCGGTATGTGCCCTGCGCTCCCATAAACCAGGCTCTTATCAGTGAGATCGATGGCCCCCACGAAAAGCGACATGAAGATGTCCAAATCGGTATCGCGTCCCAGCTGATCGTTTATGTATTCCAGAAGAGCGCCCAGACCGAAGTTAAGGTGTGTCAGCCCTCTCAGCATCGCCCTCACGCTGGACATAACTATGGCAGGTCCGACTCCATGGCCCGAAACATCGCCGACCACCAGTCCGAGCCGGTTGCCAGGGATTTCGATGAAGTCAAAATAATCGCCGGCAGCGACATCGACAGCTTTCAGCTTTCCCGCGATGTCGAACCCCTTCAATCCCACAGGGTTGTCGGGGAGCAGTCCCTGCTGTATTCCGCGTGCGATCTCCATCGATTCCTTGAGACGTTCCGTTTCCACATACTCCGCCACAAGCCTGGCATTCTCGATTGTGATGGCCATTGCGTTGGCAAGCGCGTCGAAAAACTTGAGATCAGACGGTTTGAATTCACGGGAAGCTATACGACTGTCCACATAGATTACACCCAGTATCCTCTCCTTGATGGAAAGCGTCACACACATGACCGCCCTGAGCTTCAGGTCAACGACCGACTGCGAAAGATCGGTAACATTGCCGGCTCCCACTTTCAGCAGCACCGGCTTGCCGGTATTCATGACATCGTTGACCACCCGTGTGGAATACTGGACCTGGCCTGTCACCTCGTTGCCGTCGGCATCCCGGGCCAGTTTTATCCTCATTTTACCGTCTTGCTGCTTTTGGAAAAGAATGCCCCGCTCAGCACCGACAAGGCGGATCGAACGGTCCAGAATAGTCTGTAACAGGTGATCCGGATCCATATTGGAGATGAGTTCCGCCATTGTGTTGAGAAGAGTCTTTACCTTGGCTGTGTCAACACGGTCGTCTCCGGTCAGATAAACCGTGTTTTCCTCCTCGATATCAGAAGAATCTTCAGGCTCGTCGCCCTTTTTCCCGCTGAAAAAAAACTTTTTCATTATCCGTGTTTCACACCTTCCATGTCGGTTAAGCCCTTGTGCCTGCGGAACAGAAAGCGAAACGTTTCGATTGGACATTGTACCAGCCCCGCTCCACCAGGGTCAATACGGTAGGAGAGCTCAAGGTTCAGGGTTCAGGACGAGACAGTAGAGTTCAGGAGGGTTCGGTCGCCGCTATAAAATTAGTGTTTACATTACCGGCAGTCAGTGTAAGCTGTTTTTCCGGTGTTGTGTAACGAGACCATCCTTGTGCGATCAATGGGAGAGGAAAAATGAGGCTCATCAAAGAAATGCGCGGCGATGCTGTTGTTCTCACCTTGAAAGGGGAGTTCGACTCATTCGTATGCAACCCGTTTCTGGAACAGATGGATAACCTCCTAGCAGCCGACATCAAATACACGGTTTTGAACATGCGGTATGTCAGGTTCATCAACAGCACAGGCATAGGCAGCATCATCAAAACCAGGGAGAAGCTCAATAAGAAGGAAGGCGACCTCGTCGTTTCCAATCCAAGCAAGTCGGTAAGCGAAGTGCTGCAGAGCCTCGGACTCATCGATACAATCAAGATCTTTGACAGCGACAAGAAGGCACTTGATTATCTCGATGCAGACGACGGCATCAAGATGAATGAAGGTTCCAACTTACTTGTGCACTCCATCGGGGAAGGCGGGTCCCCCATAGTAGGACAGATCAAAAAACTCGAAGAAGGCGGGATGCATTTCAATCTGGCGTGTGAGGCTTCCGGCATGGCGGCAGGCTCTGAAGTTAAACTGAAATTCAGGCTCCCTCTTTTCGACAAATCACATTATTTCGAGATCAGGGCCGAGATAACCGAAACCGTACACTCGAAAACAGGCGCGGCGATATCAGCCAAGTTCACCCATATTTCGGATGAAGACCGCAAATCCATCTCTCAGTTCGTAAAGGACATGCAGTTCTTGAAAAGAGAAGGGAGCCGATCCTGAGAAGCCTCCCAACCGGCTTGATACCCAACGTCTCTTTTTTTCGTTTTGCTTTGTTTCGCACCACAATCAGGTAGCAGCTGCCACACCTGTTACCGACAGCGCCCCGGCGTCGAGAAGCGCTCTTCCGCAATAGTCCATTGTTGCCCCGGTGGAAATCACATCATCCACTAGCAGCACATTCCGGCCGTCAACCGAATCTCCTGGAAATTCTCCCTGCATCAGGTGAAGAAATCCGTCCCTGACAGGCCCGAAAACATCACGAACGTTTTCTCTCCTCGACCCTCCGCCTCCTGTTCCCTGGGGCGCTGTGTTCTGAAGGCGCCTGACTACCCCCTTGAGATAATCAAGGCCCATAAAATCCGCCACCTGGCGTGCGATCAACTCCGCTTGGTTATATCCCCTTTCGCGACAGCGTACCGGATGCAGCGGAACCGCAACCACGCACCCGGCAGGATGCGCATCCTGCACCTGTCGAGCACCGCAAAGGGCAAGAAACGCCAGCGGATACGCTGTGTTGCGTTGTCCGCCGAACTTGAGCCTCAGGATCATGTTGCGCACAACACCCTCGTATGCAGCCCCTGCTACTGCCCGCCTGAAACCGACAGCCACCCCACGGCATCTCGGACACCGCGAGGGGTCTTCCACATCCGGTTGCCCACAACAGAAGCAGGTATTCCCATCCAACAGTCTGATTCCGTCCAGACACTGCTCACAGAAAAGCGAGGTTAATCCGATGCTGTCTCCTGCCGGCGGATTAAACGGAGATCCGCACCCCCAACACCTCGGAGGAAAAAGGAAATCCAGACTACAGTCCAAGAACTGTTTTACCGCATGTTTCAGGCAGTTCATTACGAGATGATGACGGAGTATGAAAAGGCAGGTTACTGGAACTGTTCATTTCATCGGAGCAATTCAGGCTTTCTGTCTTCTGTCTTGTCGGACTTACCTGAGACGTCCGACTCTATCCGACATAGACACTAG
>CAZIUL010000020.1:0-69988 GCA_964542475.1 uncultured Phycisphaerales bacterium
TTTGAAGTCCGGCGGTTCGTGACGTCTTCACACTTTTTTTAACAGGAACTAATTAAACTCACCTGCTGAGGACAGAAGCCATGAACCTGATAGGACTGCTGGAAGACCCGGTTTTTCTCTCAATGCTCGTCCCCATAGTCGCCATCATCGTGGGCGGTCTTGTCTGGGTAATCCTGGCGATGATCAGGCACCAGGAAAGAATGGCCATGATCGAAAAGGGAATGCATCCGGATGATCCGGATCAGGGATACAAGAACCATGACAAGATGTGAGCCCGGCTTTTCCCATACCCTCACATCCCGGTATAAAGCAATAACAAAAATGTACTCATAGCCCGCATATTTCATCCTCTTTTGCTGCGGCACCTCGCGACGAAGAGTATGAAATAAGCGGGTTATGGCGTCTGATTCACCACCGTGCACTTGGAAACGGTCACCGTGGCCTGGGTGTCCTCGATGTTCACGGAGGTATCCACCGGAGTCACGAAGGTTTCCTTAGGCACTGCGTACGTATCCGAGACCGTGCACTGGGTGTTATGGACCGTAACGTTACCGGACGGATTGAAGCTGATGGAGCCGTCCGGGTCCACTTTGAACAGCCACACATCCTCGAGGCTCAAGGCAGCGGTTGTGCCGGTGACGCAATACCCGCTGTTGATGCACTCCTTTGCAGCTCCGGCCAGGTCGTCGCCTGAACCGGCGTAGCTCTTCTCCCACTCCAACACGCCCTCGGGGCTCAGCTTCACGAGCCACAGATCGCGGTCTCCCTCGCCGAAAGAGCAGGTGTCTGCCGCCAGAATGATACCGCCATTTCCATCGACTGAGATGAAACGGCCGTAATCCTCGAAATCCGTTGCACCGGTGCCGCCGAACGCCTTCTGCCACTCCACATCGCCGTTCAAATCCAGCTTCAGGACCCAGACATCCGGATAGGAGGTGCCGGAGCAATAGGTGTCGCCTGCCACGATGAAACCGCTGTCCGGTGTTTGCGCGATGCTCCGGGCATACTCTTCATAGGTGCTGCCGTAGCTCTTCTGCCATTCAACATCGCCCGCGGCGCTGAGTTTCAGAATCCAGAAGTCGCCGGCCCCTGCGCCGAAGGAAGAGGTGGTGCCGGCAAGCACGCAGCCTCCGTCATCGGTCGTGGCAGCGGAGAGGGCATAGTCTTCATTGTAGTCGCCGTAGCGCTTCTGCCACTCCACATCGCCGTTCGAATCCAGCTTCAGGACCCAGGCATCCGTGGAGCCCGCCCCGAACGAGGCGGTGGCGCCCACCACGATGTAGCCCCCGTTGCTCGACTTGCATGTAAAAGCGGCAAAATCATAACTAGGGCCGCCATAGGCTTTCTCCCATACGATATTACCCGCCTGATCCAGGTTCAGGATCCAGGCGTCGCTGGCTCCAGCTCCGAAGGCCGTTGTGTTCGCCGCCAGGATCAGGCCGCCTTGCACCGATTCGATGATTGTCTTGCCGTAATCGTCGTAGGCTCCACCGTAGGTCTTCTCCCATTCCACTGCCCCGTCCCTGGCCACTTTCAGGACCCAGCAGTCGCTGGGCCCCGCGCCGAAGGAGGAGGTGGTTCCCGCTGCCACGAAGCCCTGGTCTCCCTGGTCAAGGACCGAAACGGCGCTGTCATCGTTCAGGCCGCAGTAGGCCTTGGCCCACGGGGTCAAGGCTGTCTCACCACCAATGACATCGCTGTAGTCCGACATGCTGCCGTTCTCGTTGTAAGCCCTCAACCGGTAAAAATAGAGCGTTTCAGGATCGAGATTTTCGTCCTGATATGACGTGGTATCCGCTGCCAGGTCGGCAATGACCTCGAACTCCATTCTGCCCGTGTTCCGCTCCAGGCTGTAGCCGTTCTCCATGTCCGAATTGTCCGTCCACTGGAGGTCGATCCGGCTGCTGGAACCGGCCCGGCCCTCCAGGTCCGAGGGCGCGAAAAGGGTGAAGGCTGTCACACTGTTGCTGTAATCGGATGCATTCTTCGCGTCAAAGGCCCGCACCCGGTAGAGATATTCGGTCTCTGCCTCAGGAACGTTGTCTTTGCAGGAGGTCTCATCCGCGGCCACAGTGGCTACGACCTTGTAGGTGCCGCCGTTGTCATCGCTGCGCTCGACATCGAAGCCGCTCTCCTTCTCGGTTTCGTCCGTCCACTCCAGGTACACCTCGGTGCTGGATGCGCCGTAGCCCGTGAGCGTAGGGGGCGTGGTCTTGGCCAGGGAAAATCCGCCGCCGGTGCTCGAGCGTCTACACCCGCTGCCGAGCAAGGCGATGCCGATGAAAAGAGGGCACATCAAGAGTGTGGTTATCAGCCGGGTATCCATGTTCATCGCTCCTTTATCCATGTGCAGGATCCCGCTCAGGGTTCCAGGGTTATTGTTATCGGGTTCGATGCGAAAAAGGGATTGGGCGCCAGCATGTAGGCGAAATAGATCTTCGTCCCCGCCATGATGGGGTTAACCGGCCCCATGGTGTCCAGTGTGGCATTGGCCTTCCCCGCGGCATCCAGGATGCCCATGAAGCTCTTGAATATGGGCGTGCCCAGGGACGACATGACGATTCCGGTGAAAACATCCCATTTCAGGGGCAGCACCTCTCCTCCCGGCAGGGGGATGCCCGGCTCGGTCCCGGTGGCTGAGCCAAGCACCAGGTATTGTCGATCCCCGTTCGCTTCTCCCGCGTCCAGGTCTAAACCGATAACCGCGCCCTGGGAGAGGGGGATGGAAAAGGCGTCGGCCCAGAGGGGCGGGGTCTCCCGGAGGCGGAAGACGCAGAGGTCGTCCATCGCCGCTTCCACAGTGCTGTCGTTGGGATAGTCGCTTGCAATGAACCGCACCTTCACTGCGGAGGTGGCCTGCACGTAGTCCAAGAGCCTGAAGGACTTGAACTTCCACTGGGGATCATGGGTAAGCTCCATAACCTTTACCCAGGTGGCACCGTCGTCGTCTGATACCTGCACCTCGAACGGTTCAAAGGCGCCGTTGAACAAATGATAGAACCAGAGGTTTGCTCCGATCATCACATCCTTACCAGCAAGATCCAGGGAAGGTGAGGTGAGCATCGTAGGCCCCCCGTCCAGGTCGTCGTCCCAGTAGTAGACGCCCTGGTTCCCGGTGACGAAGCAGTACATGCCCTGCTCAGTGCAGTCCTCTTCCGGTTGAGCCATGGTACCGTCCGGCTCCCCCCATTCCCATTCACCGGCCTCGATGTTGAAGCTCTCTATGGTCCAGCCGAGATCGGACTCGCAGGCGTCCTTCTGAACAATCTCCATGTAGCCCACATCGAAGGCGTATACCTTGTCGGGCGCGTTCAGCGGCAGAGTTACTGTGGAGCCCCCGCTGCCCTGCAGGCTGAAGTAGAGCTCGGGTTTGGCACCAAGCGGGGTTTTGGGCAGCACCGCTTCGTAGAGGTTGCCTCCAAGATTCGTGAGGGATACCGTGCCGTACGGATCGCTGGGATCGAACCGGTAGTACATCATCCCTGATCCCGGAACGTAGCTTTCCAGCCCCGGAGTGATTTCCAGGACAATGTGGGCCTCGTTGCCTGGAAGACGTAGGCCCTTGGGGGGCTCATCGATGAAGCGCCAGGCCAGCGGTGACTGCACGGCCAGGCTCAGGTCCGGGTTGCCCCAGAGGGAGCTCCACTCGAAGTACTCGTATTCCAGGTCCGCGTAAAAAAGCCCGTAGATGTACATTTCCTGAAGGGCCCACTGGGTGGCGGCGCCCTGGGAGTACTCTGCCGAGGTCACCTTTGTGGTGAAGAAGTAGTCCATGGACGAACCGCACCCGTTGTAGGGAAAGCTCCACCCGAGGATGCCGTAGGAGACCTTTGTGGCGCCGAGAAAGCCGACGGATCCCTGCTTGAGCATCATCTTGCCGATGTTTTCCTCGGCAGTGTCCGAGTTGCTGCAGGCGTTGGCAAAGATCACCGAGGGGAAATCGTCGTTGAGGCATGTGCAGTCCGCGCTGGAAATGAACGGCGGCGCATAGATGCCGTATATGTGGCTGGAGAAGGGGGATCCATGGCCGGCCCAGTTGACAAAGGCGTACTTTCCGTTGGCCCAGGTCTTGGTGGCGTTCTTGTTCAACAGCTCCAGGTCGCAGTCATAGGTCGAAGAGTACTCGCTGTTTTTCTCATAGAGCTTCGTGGTGCTCCAATCCTCCATCCAGGGAATGTCGGGATTGAGGCTTGTGTTACTTTTCAGCTCCATTAGCACCGCGTTGTCCGTATCGGGCCAGAAGAATGCGCCCAGGAGGAGTATGTTCTTCTTGAAAGAGAGATCGTTGCTCAGCTCGAAGTTGACGGACTTCTTGCAGATGTGCTCCACCGTTTCGGGATCGCTCCAGGGGATGCGGCCTGTCTTGACCTCGCCGTAAAAGTCGTTGGCGTCCGAGTCCTCCCCCCACTGGAGGTTGTTGTTGCTGTCCCAGGATTGTATGTCCGCCTTGGACAGTTCGGAGTAGTAGTAGTCCGTTTCGGGCCGGCCGTAGCCCATATCCTGGGCGACGGTTCGCATAGGCACATCGTTATTGTCGCCCACGAGGAGCACGTCCTCGATGCCCCATTTCTCCTGGGGGTAGCAGGCCCTGAGAAAACTCCGGATCTTCGCCGCCAGGTCGTACCCTGGATAGTTGATAAAGATCCAGCTCGTGGTGACCACCTTCACGGTGCGGCCCTTGGCGGTCTCCCAATCCAGCAGGGGCTGTACCGCAGCGGTCAGGGGGCTTGTGGTGATGATCACGTAATCGTACAGGCCCCGACCGCCCATGGTGCAATTTCCGGGATACCAGGCCTGTGCTTCATCGTAGTTGTACACGATCTTCCGGGCGAGGGCCTCGGTGCGGGGCAGGTTGTCAAGGCGGACCACGTCGCCGGGCAGCTCCTCGGGTTGATCGTAGCTCACACGGATCGTGATGCCGGGATAATGCGTCAGCTTGCCGGTGCCGGGGTTCCAGCTGAAGGGACAGATCCGGACGTCGGCCAGGTTGTATTTCCTGTAACCCGCCTGCCGGAGGTATGTGGCCTGCTGCGCGGGATAGGGAGTCCGGCTGCCGTACACCTCGCTGTAGTTAGCCTCGTAAACCCTCAAATCGCGAGCGTAGCATTCAGGATCCTCAGCGCCTGACACCCTCGGAAGCGGGCAGGGCGGGATCCGGTACGTGCCGGGAAGGACGATCCCGTTCTCCACCTCATAGGTCACGCCCTTGACGGTTGCTCCCGGTGGAACAGCCACCCCGAAGATGCGGGCGGGCATGTTCGGCTTTCCAGCAACGAGCAGCCGGCCGAAGCCTTCCACAAAGATCTCCCGGCCATCGCCCACAGCCTTGATCTGGTAAGGGCCCGGCTTGATCGTCACAGTGACCGTGCCCTCCTCGGCCGCAGCCGATCCTGCAGAAACGAGAAGCGCCGCAGCGGCCAGGAGCAGAATGATCGCCTGGGATTCAATGCGCATGGTCATCGATCCGTCCTCCAAAGATAGTTTTCTTGCTATAGAGGGGTTTGTGTTTTTCCGTATTCAAAATCCGGATGCTGTGATAATTCGTTTTGAGGCGCTTGTATGGAAAAGACCTCATTTCGAACGCCCAGGATAAAGGATAGGCCCGGATTTCTCAAGGACTTATTGGTTTTCTGGTGGAGAAAGCCGACATGGAATAAACCGCCTTTCCCGCACGCACAAGGCACATCAAGGCAAAAGCCAGAACAACATCGGTCGGCCCGAGCGGCCAGTCCAGCATGTAGGAAACCATAAAGCCTAAAACCGCTGTTACCAGTCCGATCGCCGAGGCTGTCACATAGAAGCTTGTCATGTTGAAGGCAACCGCCCTGGCCGCAAGAGGCGGAATCACCAGAAGACCAAAGATAACGAGCGGACCCACTGTGATCACACCCACCGAGATGGATGCGCCCATGAGACAGTATAGGATGACATCCCAGAGAAGGGGATTTTTGCCGAGGCTCATGGCAGCCTCGCGGTCATAACCCACAAGCAGGAAGTTCCTGTGGAACAGGATGAAGGCAACAAGCACAACACCGAACAGGATGATTATCGCAAGCAGATCGCTTCCGCTCAATGCCAGGATCTCTCCGCGAAGAAGCACCTGCACATGCCCGGCCCCAAACGCGCCCGCGGAAAGGAACAGTATGGTCGCTGCCGCTGCAAAGGAGTAGCCTGCGGCGATGCGGCCTTCCTGTGCGGAGCCATTCCTTTCGCCCAAAAGCGCAAGCACCAGGAGTGCCCCGAATGTGAACGCAGTGGCCCAGAAGAGATGGAAAGCGAAACCGGCTTCACCGGTCCCGGGACCGTGTGAGTACCCATTAGCCCGCTCGTGGAACCAGGGGCAGACCATGAAACCGAACGCCACACCGGCTGCTGCGAACTGGGGAACGGCGATCCCCAGAAATACCACCCTGCGCACGAGGAAAAAGACTCCCATCAACGGGCAAACCACGCCAACCACAATGGAGCCGTAGAAGCTGTTGGCGAAAAGGGTCAGAATATCGCTGATTGCCTCATTTATGCCTGACATGTTCACAGGTCCTCAAAACAATCAAAAACTTGGTCCGCGCATCGAGGAAAAAACAGGGTTATGCGCCGTACATCTCATTTATCAGCCCCTCGGAAAGAAGAGCGGAGGGAGAGTCCCGAAGAACACACCCCCTGCTGACCCATAGTATCTCCTTGACCGCCTTTCGCACCACATCAAGCTCGTGGCACACGAGCACGATGGTATGACCTTCTGTGTTGAGGCGGTTCAAGAGATCCATCAGGCTCTTCTCAGCGTTGTGGTCCGCACCACTCGTGGGCTCGTCCAGGAGAAGAAGATCCGGACTCGTGAAAAGCGCACGTGCGATCAACACGCGCTGCTTCTGACCCGCGGAAAGACTGCTGAAGAGGCGGCGCGCTTGCTCGCTCATTCCCACATCGGCAAGGCATTGCTGTAGAAAAGAGAGCTCCTTTCTTCCGGGCCGCCCCAAAAGGCCAAACCGCTTGTACCCCCCCATCAGAACGACTTCCCCGACCGTGAGCGGATAGATGGGGTCCAGGCTCTGGACCTGCGGCACATAACCGATGACGATGCTTTTTTCGTGTTCCTCCCCCGGTCCAACCCGGATCCTGCCGCTGTCAGGCTTTAAAACACCTATCGCACCGCGAAGAAGCGTTGTCTTGCCCGCGCCGTTCGGCCCTACGAGGCCCAGGAAATCGCCCCTTCGAACGATGAGGTCCACCCCGCTGAGAACCGCGGTCCCGCCGTACCCGAGCACGGCTTTTTCGAACCTGAGCAGCACATCCCTTTGCTCGCCCGGTCCGTTTTCATGGCAAGGCGGACGCGCGTTCGTATTACAATTACGGTCTTCTTCATCCATACGTCTCAGCGTTCCTCCTGCTCTGTTTCGTTCCCGCTGCCAAGCGCCCTGCTGATCTCTTTTGCCGTGGCAACTGGTTTTCCGAGCGCCTTCAACATGGCCTTTATGTTGTGATCGATCAGGCGTATGTAGGTGGATGTCTCCTTTGTACCGCCGCTCATGTTGGGAAGGGTCAGGCATGTTATGCCTGTCTTTTCCTCAAGAAGTCTCGGGTACCGGTCGGTGAAGTAAGGCTCCCTGATGACCAGCTCGGCTCCTTCCTTCTCTATGCTCCGGATCAGCCTTACCAGGTGTCTCGCGCTCGGAGGAATGCCAGGCTTCGGTTCGATCTCGCCCACGACCTCGATCCCGAAGCGTTCGACGAAGTAGCTCCAGGACCTGTGATAGGTCACGACCTTGACTCCTTCGAGCGGCTGTGCAAGGACCTCCCATTCCCTCATCCTTGATTCGAGAAGTTCAATGTATGCATCCCGGTTTTTCTTGAAAACATTCGCATGCCCGGGGTATGCCCTGCAAAGCCCTTCACAGATCGTGCGCACCATTTGCGGAGCGTTCCCCGGATCCAGGTTGTAATGAGGGTTTCCTTCCGGATGAACCATGCCCTCCATGCGGTCAGGGTTGCTGTGTTTTTCCAGAGGCTCTATCCCTGCCGAACAGTTGATAAAACCCGCTGCTCCCGGCTGTATCTCATCGTTCCTGCAGTTGTACAAAAGGTCCGGAAGCCAGGCATGCTCGTTGTCCAGACCCACCTCGATCAAAACATCCGCCCTGTTCAGCATGATCAGGTAACTCGGCTTCATGGGTATCGAGTGCATGTCCTCATTGCCGCCGGCTATGCTTTTCACCCTGACGAGCTCGCCACCCACCTCACCAGCCATGTCAGCCAGGTCCGGAACCGTCGTGACAACGAAGATCTCGTCCGCGCAATCGGCTATGGGAGATAGAATGTAAAACGCGCACAAGAAGTGAAGCAGCATCAAAATGAAACACGGTCTGATCGTTTTTTTGCTCATCTCCATCGACTCCTTTGCATCTTGAATCTTGGAACCTGCTCCATTCCATCATCCATCCGGTCACCAGTCTAGCCCGTGCGAGTGGCTTCCCATCACTATGCTCCACTGCAGCATCAGCTCGTGATAATCGCGGCTCGTAATAACATCCCCCCTGTCCTGATCGTTGTACCTGTACTGGAACCTGAGCCAGTTGAACGGAGAGATCTTCCAGGTCAAAAAACCGGAATAATCGCGCTTGGCCACATTTGACGCATCCTTGATCGAGTAAGCGTCGGCCAGCAGCCCGGTCGACCAGTAAGGGTTCCATTCGTATTCGCACCACAGGTAGCCGCCCAAAGCTTCGTTGTCAACGATCTCGTGGTGACCGTCGTGTTCGTGCAGGAAAGTGCCGTTCGATACCAGGGCCTCGCCTCCAAGATTAAACGCGCGGCGCGATGCGGGATCCTGCCACTTGTAGGTCATGTCGAGTGCGCCCACGGCCCGGTGAGTGTGATGACGCTCATCCCCGTGTTCTACCTGGATGTCCGGGGCCCACCACGCGCTGCTCCCGAGCTGGACACTGCTCTCTTCAGTGACATCCATGTACGAAGTCACGCGGCCCCCATAGGAAAAGTTGTCGAGATGCCTTTTGGGGAAGTGCTCCCCTTGTTCATCGTGGTGGTGATGCGCGTGTCCTATTGCGTGCGTGTGCCCCTCGAGCTTGGTGAACACCCCGACCGACCACCTCAGAGGTATCTCGTCGGTCAGCCCGAACCACTGGTGCAGCTCCATGCCTGTTCCCGTGAGGCTTCCGCCGATAAAGTCGGTCAAAACACCCGGCTTTTCCACGAAGGGGAGCGCATGGTCGTGGCGCTGGCCGAACTTGGTGACATCCGCAAGAAAACGGCCGCCCTTCAAGCTAAAGTTCGCGGGAAGGCGGTTCATAACTCCTGCCGCTTCGATTACCCTCACGGCCTCGCCTTCCTGGGCCTCAAACGTTGCATAGGCGTAACCGAAAGGATCAACACGCGCTGAAAGGCTCAGCTCGGCCGCACGAAGCCAGAAGCTGTCCTGGCCGATGCGTGACCCCTTGCTCGTGGAACATGTGGCGATCGTGTCCAGGACCACTCCGACTGCCGGGTTGAAGATCCGCGAGAACCGGTCGGTCTGCCCGAGCTCGCCTATCAATCCGGGAGATGCGCCCATGGTCGGGCCGGCCGAGGGCAGATATTCTCCCGTGTCATTACGGCGCATCCGGCCAGGCCGCTCCTCTGTTCCATCCTCCACGCTCTCCACCTTATCCAGTTCCAGCAGTTCAAGGGCCAGTTCGAGAGCTTGAATGCGCTCTTCATATTCTTCTCTCATCTTCGCGATCTCTTCTTTGAGATCCTCTACGGTTACTTTCTTTTCCTGCGCGGACAAGGATTGAGCCGACGCCAGGCAAAACAGGGCGAAGGCGCACCCTGCAGCCGCTTTTACCAGGTTCATCGATAAATACCTCCAAAACCCGGGCACTAAACCAGGAATGCGTGGTTCAAGCTTTAACAGTGTGTGAGTTTTCAGAGTTGTTCCGCTATGAACGGGCGAACAGCAGGTAGGGCAGCGGGGGTGATCTTATGCTGGGAAACAGGGTCGCAGGGTTCGAAAAGGGGCGTCTGTCCGGACATGCGCTTTCTCCGCACAGGTTTTCCCATGCCAGAGGCTGAACATCGGCATCCTGAGGATAAATCACCTGGAGGCTGTTCAGCATCTGGCATTCAGGGCAGTTGTCCTGGTCGTGTTCCTTTCCATGTTCATGTTCATGTTCATGTTCCGCGTGAAAGATATGAACAACATGGTGAACAGGACCGGCACCCAACAAAAAAACCGAAAGGAGCAGCAGGACTCCGATCAGCCTTATCAAGGGCACATCTGTTTTTCGGTTATCTTGTTTCATATCGCTGCTGGTAAACTACCCGCTCCACTCCCGGATTGTCAAACAATAAATGGTTTACCAGGACACTTCCGGGTTGTAGGCTAACCCGCTTATTTCATACTCTTCGTCGCGAGGTAGCTGTAAACTGTGTTGTGGCAAGGCGCATGCCAGGAGACGACCGCAGGCCTGTTCCTACAGGCTGAGGATCGTCTCCTGGCATGAAACGCAGCTACAGCGCAGGTTACAGTGCCGCAGCAGATGAGTATGAAATAAGCGGGTTAAAGCCTCGAACTCCTTTTCCTTGTCAATGTGACAAGGTTTACCTGTTGAGCCTGCATACACATGCCAAACCAAACGAAAGTTGAGCCGGTAACAACTGTAGAGGAGGCTGCTGAACCGGATGTAAGCCTTGCAGCATACCGAACAGGTACCGGCCGGTTCATTGTGCTTCTGCTCACGCTCGTGCTTCTTCTCCCCTTCCTGACCAAGGCGGTTACCTGCGACGATCCGCTTTTTTTGTGGGTGGCACGGCACATTCATATTCGAAAAGAAGCCCCGCTGTCACCGTTTCTCGAAAAAATCCACGACCCGGAAAAAGCGCGCGTACTCAAGGAGCACATACTCAACCCATACGGGTTCGACGGGAACTGGTTCGGCGATACGGCGCCCATGCATCTGAACATCCAGAACCCGCCGCTCTCATCGTACTGGCTCGCCTTCGCGGGCCTGGCCGGGTGGGACGAGTGGTGGCTGCACCTTGCCATGCTCGTCTGGCCGCTGCTCGCCGTGGCGGGAACCATGCGCCTGGCTGGGCTGCTCAAGGCTGACCCGGTAAAAGCCGGGCTCCTGACCGTTGGAACGTCGGCGTTCCTGGTATCCGCCACAAACCTGATGTGCGATGTCATGCTGGTTGCGCTCATGGTCTGGTCCGTGCTCCTGTGGGTCGAGGGGCTCGAAGAAAAGGGACGGCGTAAAGCCCGGCGGATCGCCGCGTCCGCGCTGCTCGCAGCCGCTGCCGGGCTCACCAAGTACTTTGGCGCGGCCCTGGTGCCGCTGCTCGCGGCGTACACCGTATTCCTGTGCCCGCGGGTGAAAAACCGGCTCGCATGCCTGTCAGCCCTGCTCTTTCCTGTTATCGTGCTGGCCGCGTGGGAGATCTGGACCATGCATCTGTACGGCATGGGACACATGTTCGGTGCGGCAGAGTACACACAAAAAACAGGGGCTGTCATCTTCGGGTTCGACCGCGTATACGCCTTCCTTACCTTTCTCGGCGGGTGCGTCTTGTGGCCGCTCGTGATCGTTCTTTTCGAGGGCGGATGGATCGTGCGCATGGCACTGCTTGTCAGTGGCGCGCTCGGCCCGCTCGGGCTCTGGCTGATCACCGCAAAACGAACAGCGGGTGCGCCCATGCTCTGGCTTCTTGAAACAGTCAACATGAACCGCAAAATAATATCATTTGAAACTTACCTGCTCAGCGCGGTGTTCACAGCCGCGGGCCTGGCAACACTGATTCTCGTTGCGAACCGCCTACGGAAGCGCCGCTCCGACAACCGAGTCCGGCTTTCCGGGCTCTGGATCCTGGGTGTGCTTGCGTTCGCCGCGTTCATAAACTGGACCGTTGCAGCGCGCACCATCCTCCTTCTCGTGCCACCGCTCGCCATCCTGGCTGCAACGCACGCTCCTCCGCGCAAGGACAAGGGAGAGGTGCGGAACCGGCATCCGCTGCCGGGTGCGGCCAGCAGCCGAAAAGAGGCCTCGGCCTGGTGTAGCGCTGCGGTGCTCGGTGTGGCCGTGGCGTTTTGCGCGGCATGGAGCGACTTTGCGTGGGCAAACTCTGTACGCGGTCATGCCCGAGAGATCATGCACAGGCACGGGAGGGAAAACCAAAGAGTGCTCTTCTACGGGCACTGGGGCTTCCAGTACTACATGCAGGAGCTCGGCGCGGGGCCGGCCGCCATGGCCGAAGCGGACAGCGGGTTTTTCCCGGGCGACCTCATCGTGTTCCCAAAGAACAACTACATCGTGCCTTACAAGAGCTTCAAGAAACGGAAAGAGTGGGAGATCCTGGAGGAAAAGGCCGCCGAAGGGCTTCCGTACTTATGCCTCACCGATGTTACGGGAGGCGCCGGGTTCTACGGCCACAAGGTCGGTCCGCTGCCGATCTGCGTGCCTGAAGAGGAGCCGGATGTCTACGCTGTCATGAGACGCCGCCACAGGTCCGAAGAGCCGGGCAGCACCATGGAACAGGATCAGGGCCGGGAAAAATGAGCGCTACTGACACCAAAAAACAACGCCTTGTCCTGGGGATATGCGCCTTCCTCGTCGTCTCCACTGTCGCGCTTTACTGGCCGGTGAATAGCTTCGATTTTTTTGTTCTCGACGACCTCGAGTTCGTTGCTGGAAACCCGAGTGTGAACACCGGCCTGTCCTGGAGCAACACTGCCTGGGCATTCACAAGCGCTCATGAAGGAAACTGGCAGCCTTTAACATGGCTCTCCCACATGCTTGACTGCGAGCTTTTCGGAATAGAGGATCCGGGTCCGCACCACCTGTCGAACCTCTTCTTCCATGTGGTTAACGCGCTCCTGCTGTTTCTGCTCCTCGAAAAGATGACAAACAAAACGTGGCGGAGCGGGTTCGTCGCAGCGGTTTTCGCGCTCCACCCGCTGCACATTGAATCGGTAGCCTGGGTGTCTGAGAGAAAAGATGTGCTGAGCGCGTTTTTCTGGCTCTTGACAGTGCATGCCTACATCAGCTACACGGCGCGCCCTGGAAAGGGCAGGTATGCGGCGGTCCTTGTTCTTTACATTTTCGGGCTCATGGCAAAGCCGATGGTGGTCACGCTTCCTTTCGTGCTTCTCATCCTCGATTTCTGGCCGCTCAGGAGGTTCGGAATCGTAAAAGGAAAAGCCGCTGTTTCCCTGGTGATGGAAAAGCTGCCACTGATCGTTCTTGCGGCGGCGCTCGGCGCGGCCACCATCATGGTTCAGCAGAAAGAAGGGCTGATCAACCCCGAGGGCTCTCTCCCGCTCGGCATAAGAGCGGGAAACGCGTTCATCACCTACCTGGTTTACATCTGGAAGACCATCTGGCCGTCAGGGCTTTCCTTCTACTACCTTCTCAGGCCGGAGGATGTTTCGGTGTGGAAAGCAGCCGGCTCCTTTTCTGCGATCCTGCTCATCACCGCAGCAGCCCTGTTTTACACGAAACGCAGCGGTTTTTTCGTTGCGGGGTGGTTGTGGTACCTGCTGTCGCTGATCCCGGTCATTGGCATGATCCAGCTCGTGAACCAGGCAAGGGCTGACCGTTACACGTACATTCCGCTCGTCGGCATCCTCGTGGTTACCGCCTGGGGAGTCCCAGCACTGGTCGCCGGCCTGCGGTTCCAAAGGGTTTTCCTCGGAGCCTGCATGATCGCAATCATCCCCGCGCTCGCGCTTTCCTCATCCGAACAGCTGCCGCACTGGAAAAACAGCGAATCCGTGTGCAGGCGCATGATAGAACTGGACCCGGACCACCACTGGGCACACAACTGCCTAGGCAGGGTGTTGAAGGAAAACAACAGGATTGAAGAGGCTGAAGAACACTTTAGAAAAGCCATCGCGATCAGGCCCGGCTATGCCAAGCCGTACAACCACCTCGGTATCATTTCTGCCGAAAGAAACGAGCTGGACAAGGCAGCGGAGTATTTCCGAAAAGCCGCCGAAAGAAAGCCCGACTACATCGAGGCATGGCGCAACCTGGGAGCAGCCTACGCGTGCATCGGGGATCCGGCGGCTGCTTATTCATGCTTCTGCAAGGCGATCGAGTTGGACCCATCAAACGCAGGCTTGCGCGCGGACCTGGAAAAAGTGATGATCCAAGGAAAAGGCCCTGCTCAAGTGCAGCCCGAAGATGCGGAAAAATGATATTTATTTTACTTTTTTTCCACTTTTTTATGGAAACAATCACATACCTGATATGATATCATCTGTTTTTGTGTTAGTAAGTCGACCGAGCGGACAAGGTATGCGACAGTTCTCTTTTGTTTCTGCCCAGACCACAACCTCGCCTTCGTCTTTGCTGACATTTAGGGGCTGTTTAACAGCCGCTTTCCCGGTTCAGGGGAAGGTATTAGTTTTTTCAAATGGTTAGCTGGAGATTGTTATGGGTAAGAAACTGTATGTCGGAAATATCAGCTACGATCTTGATGATGCAGCACTGAAAGAGATGTTCAGTGCCCACGGAACCGTTGAGGATTCTCAGGTTATTGTGGACCGCTACACAAGCAAGAGCAGAGGTTTCGGGTTCGTGGAAATGAGCAGCGATGAAGAAGCACAGGCTGCTATTGAAGCGTTGGACGGCCAGGAGATTTCGGGCCGGGCCATCAAGGTCAACGAGGCCAGGCCACGCAAGGATCGCGATGACCGCGGAGGCGGCGGCGGAGGCGGCGGCAATCGCCGTTATTGATAGACTGACAGTACATTTACGATTCGAAAAAGAGACCTTGGATTTTTCAAGGTCTCTTTTTTTAGGCACCCTTCTTTTTTACACCGGTATTATCTTTACCCTGGAATTATCCCGGTTAGTCCCTTCAGCAGCATGCGCCCCATCACGGACTTGACACTCATCAAAGGGTTGGAGCTGTAGAACCCCAGCCTGTCCAGGTAGTAGTCGATCACCATGTCATCCAGGGCCTCTTCCAAAGGATAGCCTCCCTTTCCGTCATGGATGCGTACGAGCATCCTGAAAAGGCCTACACGCTTCATTTCATCCATCATCGAAGTGACACTCGATCCGCTTTTTACTCCCCCCATCAGTGCGGTTTCATCTTCATTAAGATCCCAGGCCGCGTCACCGATCCTGAAGCCTTTGCACGAGCCGTCCGCCACAACCGGCTCCAGAAGCCCGCCATCCTCCCCGCCCGCATGCGAAGCATCGGTCACATCCCAGTTGCCGCCCGACAGCACAAAGCTCCCTCTGCTGTAGTCCCTCGGTTCGTGAACACGGCCTGTCCTGTTGTTGGAGAGCGTAAAGCTTCGGCAGACGGTTCCCTTTGCCTTGTCGGTTTTTTTGCGGCGGGCGGATGTTATCCTGCTGCAGCGAAGCAGAGTCTTCAGCGTTGCTATCGAGTGGTACTTGTACGCCGAATGATGAAACTCCACGTGTTCCGGATCACCAGGAACACAGCGCAAAGTCTCCATGTACAAGAAATCGAAACAGGGAAGCGCTATGCAGTCTTCAGCTGCCCACGCGTTTTTGAACCTTTGGAAAAAGCCCGCGTGGCAGAAGTGCTTGAAAAGGAGCGCCGGCGTTTCAATCAGCAGATCGATCCCTGACACGTCATGAGCACACAATGTTTTCAGCACACGCGGAAAGTTCGGCTTTGTCACAGCCACGTACACGAGGTCAACCCCGTCCAGGTCCGATCCGCTGAAAAGGTCCATGTCCGCGGGTTCGATCTTCGCTCCCTTGAACTCCAGCGCATCGCTGTCCTTGGAAAAGACCTTTTGTATCGAATAACACCGGCTCAGCCTCTCCAGCACGGGCAGGGTCGTGGAGCGCACCCTGCCCCCCGAGCCGATCATCAGTATCTTTTTCATCTGTTGCTCCGATGCACTATTCGGGTCCTAAAACATTGCTTTCGAGATGTCTCGCAAGCCTGATGGAAAGCGCGACCATGGTATAGGTAGGGTTGGCGCACCCGCTAGTCGGGAAGACCGATCCGCCGGCCATGTAGACGTTGTCCACATCGTGAAGGCGGCAGTCCCTGTTCACCACTGATTCGCGCGGGTCAATGCCCATCCGCGTGGTGCCCATGTGATGCGAGGCATCCAGGTCGATGGGCCAGCTCTTTTCCTCGCGCAGGTTTGATACCATGTGCCCGAAGCTGTTTTGCGACAGCTCATCCTTGAGAACATCATGCAGCGCTATCATCGAACGCTTGTCCAGCTCCGTGCACTCGTGCCGCACCACGGGGAGGGGCCGGCCGTAAACATCGTTCTCGCCGCCCAGCATCACCCGGTTCTCCGGCCGCGGCTCCATCTCCATGAAGTTCCTGAGCCTGATCGTTTTTATCCTGGGCGCGCTCCTTGCAACAAGCCTGAAATACAGGTATCTCAGGACCTGTGGAAAGTTGATAAAAACCGTGATAAAAAGCATTACCCATGCGTAAACGGTCTTCCTCTCGTTCTGCAGCTCGGTGTCATCCCCGGTTTCGGAATAGTCCCTCAAGGAGACAAGTTTCCCCTGCTTCGACTTCTTCCAGCGGCTCATCAGAAACCGGCACTGTTTCGCCAGAAAAACCAGGGCTTCGACGCCTCTGTTGTCCGACCACGGAAAAAGCGGCTCGAAACGCAGGTAAGAGTTGAGCACACCTTTTTCCTTTTGGACCTTTTGGTCGAGCTTGAGTCCCGCATAGCCCGCGTAACCCTGATACATGCAACCGAAGTAGTAGGGAAGCTCTTTTATGGGCTGGTTCAGCCTGATAATGCCATAGTAGTTTTTCGGGTGGTTCATGAAGTAGCGGCCGACACAGCCGTGCCCGTTGCCGAGCCCCTGCTCGCACAGGTCGTTAGAATTCAGGAGGATCCTCGCGTTTTCGATGCCGCCGGTCGCCAGGATATAAACCCGGGCTTTCACCTCGAAAGTCCGCCCGGCACTCGTCCTGATGATACCCGAATCAGCCCTTTGCCCGCTCTTGTCGCATTGAATGCGGATCAGGGTTGCATCGAGGTAGAGGTCGAGCGGCGCCTGCTTCGATTCGAAAATGTGCTTGTACTCGCTGCCGAAGTTCTGCGGCTCCTGGGCGGACATGAACACCTTCTCCGTCACCTCATTCCACGAGAGCTGCAAATCGCCCTTTTTCTTGACCGGATTCAGCCCCCCGGACAGGAAAAGGCTGAGAGGAGGGAACCGGTAACGTTTTGAAGCCGCCTCGTAGAACGGCAGGAGCTCATCGCGCGAAATCGGCCAGCCCTCCACCCCGCCGGTCCCGACCGAAGGCCTCGGTTTCATCTCCGCCTCGTCCAGGGGGCTGGAAAGCGCCGACCATGTGGTGGAGGCTCCGCCGAGGACGCGCTCGCGTGAGTACTCCTTTATGCGGATACCTTCGCTTTCAACCTTTCGGAGCCCATCACCGTGCTTCGTGGGTTTCAGGCCCCCGCTTTCAAGAACACATATCCTTATACCAGAGTCCCTGAGCTCGTTCGCCACGGTCATACCTGACGGACCCGACCCCACGATCACGAGGTCATATTCAGGCAGTGTGGTGTTTTTCGAACTGTTGAGATCTGAAATCATCATGCCATCCCGTATTCGAACACGAACGCGCAAGCAAAGCGGTTCATCATCAGTTGATGTCGTTGTCGTTGTTGCCGTTGTTTTTGTTGAGAACGATCTGTAACGTGGGCACGACCGGTTCCGGAGGCGGTCTTGCACCGGCTGTCTCGCCGAGTACATCCAGGTCTCCGTCTCCATCCATGTCTACCAGTGTAAGGTGATGGAGCGCTGCAAGGTCAGAGCGCACCCTGCATTCGGCCCAGACACGCCCGCCGTTTCTATCGGTTTTGCCCGCGAAGATCACAAGTGTCCCGTCCCTGTCGTTCCAGGAGGGGTTATCCACGCTCCCGGGCGTCTTTCGCCAGTTCATCGCTCCGGTGACCACATCAAGCACATCGTTGCCGTCCAGGTCCGCCACCCCAAGGTTTTCGGGATCCTGCTCCACGGTGCCGAGCACCTTTGCCCGCCCCCTGATCTCGGCGCCCGGCCCGGTCCTGTTGAACCAGATCCCTATTCTGGACGAACCCACGCGGTGCGAGTGCCCCTCCGAGAAAACGAGGTCCGCGTCTTTGTCACCATCCATGTCAGTAGCCACGATGTTCGACGGGGAAAAGTTCGTTGTCCAGGAAAAACCGGTCCAGGCCTCATCCAGCTTTCCTTTCGGGTTCAGCCAGACCGTTCTGTACTGAACAATGTCATTGAAACCGTCCCCATCGATGTCAGCCGCGCACAAACCGAAATCCACAGGCCGCACAAACCCATCCGGGCCCGTGATCGGAACCCTGCGCCATATCGCGCGCGTCCCCTGGTTTTCGAGCTTGTAAACAGCCAGCCAATCGTTCTCCCTGTCCGTGCTTTCGATATAAGCGGCTCCGCGCGGAGCAATGATCTCGGGCACACCGTCGTTGTCCAGGTCCGAGGCAACAATGTCGTGCAGGAAGTTTCCTGGAACGGGATCGAGAACGAAGCGCTCCCATTCGTCCGCTCTGACACCCGGATTCTTCCACCAGAACAGAAGGCCGGGCATGGTCCTGTTGTCCGCACCTCCCCCGCCTGCTGAAACCAGGTCCGGCAGTCCGTCCAGGTCCATGTCCAGCACGAGCAGTCCGTTCGCGCACCCTTCGCAATCGATTGTATGGCGGCAAAAGCACAGGCCTTTGTTCTCCCGCTCCAGCCAGAAAACCATGTCAGGCCCGACTGCGGCGATATCCAGGTCGTCATCGAGGTCAAGATCGCATGCGCTCACAGCGCCGGGCAATGACCAGGTGCGCGAATCCAGCACCACTACAGAATCCCCATTCCACGCGCCCTCGAGGAAAACAACCGAATCAGGCGGCTCGATCCCCGGGCCGCACCCCACAGCTTGCGCCAGGAGCAAGATGACCGGAAAAACCAGCCTGAAGGTTTCCAGCGTCATACGGTAAAACACGATTCACTCCAGGCATCGCTTCACATTACGATCAGATAACATTCCAATATCACTCTATCAGCCCTGCTGTTTGTTTTCGGGCGCTTTTTGACTTCTGCTGTCCTAACCCGCATATTTCATCCTCTTCTGCTGCGGCACCGTAACCTGCACTGTGGCTGCGTTTCATGCCAGGAGACGATCCTCAACCTGTAAGAACAGGCCTGCGGTCGTCTCCTGACATGCGCCTTGCCACATCACAGTTTACGGCACCTCGCGACGAAGAGTATGAAATAAGCGGGCTAATAATAGATTTTGTTGGCCGGTATTTAATGGCAAATCTGCAGGCAATAGTGTCATTTCTTATGCTTATCAAGAAAGGTCTTGACCTCTTTTTTAACACGGAGCATCAGCAGTGAAAAAACACCGAGTACACCTGATCTGCAACGCGCACCTCGATCCTGTGTGGCAGTGGCGCTGGGAGGAGGGATGCGCGGAAGCAATGGCAACCTTCCAGACCGCTGCCGACCTGCTCGATGAACACCCGGACCTGATCTTCAATCACAACGAGGCGCTGCTATACAGGTGGGTCGAAAAATACGATCCGCGGCTTTTCCTGCGGATCCGGGAGCTCGTTAAACAGGAGCGCTGGCACATCAGCGGCGGCTGGTTCCTGCAGCCGGACGCGAACCTGCCGGGCGTCGAATCGTACTTCCGCCACATCCGGGAAGGGAGGCTTTACTTCCTCGACCGCTTCGGCGTGACACCGCGGGTGGCTTACAACTTCGACTCGTTCGGCCACTGCTGGGGTCTTCCGCAGGTGCTTCGGCTCTGCGGGTACGACATGTACATCCACATGCGGCCGGGAAGGGACGGGCTCGACCTTCCATCCGAGCTGTACCAGTGGGAAGGGGCGGACGGAACGAGGATCCCCGCGCTCAGGATCGAGGTCGGCCTTTACCACACCGAGCGCGACAACATCGAGGACCGCCTCAGGCAAGGCGTTGAGGCCGCCCTGAAACAGGGAAGGGATGTGCCGGTTTTCTGGGGGCTCGGAAACCACGGCGGAGGCCCCACCAGGGAAGACCTGAAAAAGATCGATGAGTTCATGGGCAATGAAAAGCGCGTCTCGATAATCCACAGCACGCCGGAGTCGCTGTGCGAGGCCCTTGCTGTGCACGCCCGTGTGGCGCCGATCAAAAAAGGAGACCTGCAACGCGCTTTCACAGGGTGCTACACATCGCTTTCGCGCTTGAAGCGAAGAGCGCGTAAAAGCCTGGGCCGCCTGAAACAGGCTGAGGCCATGGCTGCGGCGGCATGGTGGGCCGAAGGCGCGGATTATCCGGATGAGAGCATTGAACAGGCATGGAGGGACCACCTTTTCAACGATTTTCACGATATCCTGCCCGGAACATGCATCCAGCCCGCTGAGCAGGATTCGCTCGACATATACGGAAAGGCTGCCGAATGTGCGCGGAACCTGCGTCTGGGCGCCATTGCATCGCTCACCCGCGGACCGGGGAGGCAGGGCTCTGCGCTTCCCGTAACCGTGATGAACACCTCCCCGTCGACAAGGCTCGTACCTGTTGAAGTGGAGTTCATGGCTGACTACCGGCCGTATTGGAAAGGCGACTGGAGAATGAGCCTCCGGACACCCTCCGGAAAAAAGCCGCTTTTTCAGGAGGAAAAACCGGAGTCCCTCCTACCGTTCAACGACTGGCGCCGAAAGGTCTGTTTCATGGCTGATCTGCCGGGGCTGGGCATCGCGCACTACCTGCTTGAAGCCCATGAAAAAAAAGCTGAAGCATCAATGCCCGGACAGGCGGCAGGACGAGCGGATGCCGCTCCGCTTGATGAGGACACGCCGGTCTGCTGCTCGACCGACCCATCGACCGGACTGATCACCGGGATGCGCACAAGCACCGGAAAAGAGTGCGTATCAGGACCTCTGCTCCAACCTGTCGTGGTCCTGGATCACGGCGATTCATGGGGTACCGGGCTGGACAGGTACAACGAAGAGGCCGGCCGGTTCGAGGCAATGAAGGGCTCTGTGAAAACCGTTCAGCGCGGCCCGGTAAGGAGCATCATCGAATCTGTCCACACCTACGGATCGAGCAGGATCGTCATGCACACGATCACCTACACCATGTGGCCTGTTGTAGAGCTCCGTTTCCGCGTTCTCTGGAACGAGGCATCGAAAAGGCTGAAGCTCGGTATCCCGACGGTGTTTTCGGACGGGACTCTCGATTGCGAGATCCCCGGAGGTGTAATAACCAGACCTGCTGACGGACGGGAACATGTTCACGGCCGCTGGATGATAATTGGGGAAAAAAACGGAACAGCAGCGCTCGGCATCGTGAACTCCGGACAGCACGGAATCGATTTCCAGCAAGGCCGCGCGCACCTGTCTGTCCTCAGGGGCCCTGCTTACTGCCACGAGCAAGGGCTGGATTTGACAGACCGTGAGGTAAAACATATGGATCAAGGCGTTCACCAGTTCCGCCTCCTTGCCGTTGCTGGAGAAGCGGGAGAGCTCGCTGTAAAGCTGCCGGGGCTTGCCGACTGGCTCGACGCACCCCCCATTGCAATCGCACACCTGCCCGCGGGCAAGCTGTTCGACCCCCCACAACCCAAAGGGTCAAGCGTTCGGCAGGCAAGGCTGTTCCCAGGTGAACTGCTTTCACTGTCGCCTGGAAACGTGCGCATGACCGCTTTCAAGCGTTCACAGGACAAAAAGGGACTCACCATCAGGCTGCAGGAATCCGCGGGAAAGAAATGCAATGCACGCATTCTTTTAAGAAAAAAGGGACAAGAAGAGGGAGCAGATTACCCGAAAGATATAAAAGACAGATATGACCGGATCAACAGCGACTCGGTCATCGATGCGCAGATGATCTTTAACCCTTTTGAAATCAAAACGTTACGCCTTAACCGTTCCGGAAGTTGGCATGAGACCGACCCGGTTCTAGAATTGTGAACAGGCAACAGAACCGTTTTGACCCGGAGTACGTCAAAAAAATGTATGTGTTCTCAGGCATGAACTCCATTGAATACATCAAGTTTGTGGTATTATCGAAACTCGATAGAAAGCCTGAACACAAGCACACGTTTAAACCTACACGGGTATAACAGCTTAAAAATAAGCGGGTGAACCGGTTCTTAACCTAACGCCGGGACAGGACATCAGATTGAACAACCATCGCACATCTTCGAACGGGTTGTACGACTTAATCGTCAGCCACGGGTTCGCTTGCGACTCCATGCTGAAGGGGCTCGCCCGCTGGCTCCGGGCCGCGGGTTATGATGCGTGGTGGTCGTATAACATCGATGATGCCGAGCTGATCCGCTTCGCAAAAGAAGAAAAACGAGTCCTGGTCACCAGCGACTCGGGCATTATGAAAACCCTCGCTGCATCTAACGGCGAGTTCCCCTCGCTTTTCATCCCCAGGGAAATGAACGTGCCGGAGCAGGTAAAGCACGTGTTCACCGAGTTCGAACTTAACCGCCTTCAGCCGCGCTGCATGAAGTGCGGCGGTCATCTCGCATGGATTCCCAAGGCATCGGTCAGAGAAGAAGCGCCATCCAAAACCTACTGCTGGCTCGATGATTTCTACAGGTGCCTGCGTTGCGGCCAGCTCTTCTGGAAAGGCACACACTGGATCAAGATCCAGGACCGCCTCCGCGACGTGGTTCCGTTCACGTCCTAGCCCGCATGTTTCATACTCATCGTAGCGAGGCGCTGTAAACTGTGTTGTGGCAAGGCGCATGGCAGGAGACGACCGCAGGCCTGTTCCTACAGGTTGAGGATCGTCTCCTGGTATGAAACGCAGCATGAACGCAGTTTACGGTGCCGCAGCAGATGAGGATGAAAAATGCGGGCCAGGTCAGTCCTCTTCCTCCGCATCCTCCTTGTCCACCGTGGTTCTCTTTCCTTTACTCTTTTTCGTGAGGAATCCTCGCAATCAAAGAAGGGATGAAATCCAGGTAGTCGCATGATGCCAGGTGGTAGCTGACCCCCTTGCGCACTCCAAGAAACGAACATCCCGGAGAAGGCACGGCTTTATGCAGATGGCCGAACACGCAGTGGTGGATGCCTGCTTCTTCCATCAGGCGTGAAGCTCTCGTCTCTTCGAAATCGATGGAAATGGGAGGAAAATGGACCATTGCTATCCTCAGCTCCGCCCTTGAATTCATGTCCGCAAGAGCCATTTTCAGCCGGTTGAGCTCCCGTGTAAAGATCTTTTCATCCCTTTCCGGATCTTGCATTACAGGCGGTTTTTCACCTTTTGCGCGCGAAGCAGGCGGCAGATCCAGATCCTCTCTTTGAGGAAGGCCCAGCCCCGGCATCCGGATATCTTCCCACAGCCTCGTTCCAGCGATGGCCACACCATCGATGAAGAGCGCGTCGTGATGAAGGGCAAACACGTTGTCAGGCAGCGCGGACCTGACCTTTGCGACAGAGCTCCACCAGTAGTCGTGGTTGCCGCGAACCAGCACTTTCCTGCCTGGTAGGCCGGCGATGTACTCGATGTCTGGACGGGCATTGTCGAGCTTCATGGCCCACGATATATCACCCGCAATGAGAAGTATGTCTTTGTCTCCCACGACCTCTTTTGAGCGCTGTTCGATTTTCCGCTCGTGGTCGTTCCAGTACCTTCCAAAGGCCGACATGCTTTTCCCGGGCACTCCCGCTGAAAGATGCAGGTCTGAAATCGCGAAAATATTCATGATCGAATATCAACGAAGCAGCAAAGGGATCAATCCCAGAAATCGCTCCGGTCCTCCGACTCTTCCTCGTTGTCCTTGTTTTTCGCTTTATCCCGGGCATCCTTGAACAGGCTGTCGAGCCCTTTTTTTCTGCCCGACACCTTTTTCATGGCATCCGCAAAAGTCGAATCGCCCTTTCCCTTTTTGTCGGCGACCTTGCCAAGCGCGTCGTCGAAACCGCCGGGATCCGGTTTGTCGTCTTCACCGCGCTTGTCCGCTTCGAAATGGCGTATGATCTTGCCGTTTCTTGCATCGATGATGATGATGCCGTTGCACACGGGACAATGGACCTTGAACTCCAGGACTGTCATATAAGCACCCTCCTGTTAACCTTAATGCGTCAAAAGCTTCGGCATAAAACGCTTCGCTTGGCCGATAGCACGCCATCTACAACATAAAACCAATTTTCCGTCTCCTCACATAAGATGCACTTAAGTTCCGGGACAAAAAACCGATTTTATGCTGTAGCTGATGCACTCTTGGCCATTTCTGCTCGAAGCTTTTGACGCATTAAGGTTAAGCCGCACATTTCACTCTCATATGCTGCGGCATCGTAAACTGCCGACGCGCATTTTTCCAGGAGATCATCTTTTCCATGCAAGGGGAAAGAACAGAATCAGCACCGCATAGATCTCGAGCCTCCCAATAAGCATGCACATGGCAAGTATGATCTTGCCGACCGCGGGGATGTGGGCGTAGTTTTCAACGGCGCCCACTCGTCCAAGGCCGGGGCCGATGTTCGAGATGCAGGCAAGCACCGATGAAAACGCTGTCTCCAGGTCCAGCCCGAGCAAATGCATAAAAACAGAGCATATACCAAAGAGAAGAAAATAAAGGATCAAAAAGCCGGCGGTGTTGCCTATCACCTCTTCCGGAATTGTTCTTTGACGGATCTTTACGTTGAAGACGGCTCTCGGTCTTATGATACGCCTGATCTCCCTGAAACCGGTTTTGAATGCGATGAGGAGCCGCACCACCTTGATTCCTCCGCCGGTAGATCCGGCACTCGCTCCGATCACCATCAAAACGATCAGCAGAAAACGGCACACGTGGGGCCACGCGTTGAAGTCCTCGGTGCAGAAGCCGGTAGTGGTCATTACAGCAACCGACTGAAAAACCGCGTCCCTGACCGCTTTACCCGGGACGTCGTACCCGGCGCCATCCTTGTAGGTTTCAGGCCCGGCGAACCTTTCCGGAGGGCAAAAATAGAGATGAAGCCCGATTATCGCTATGGCTACGACGAGTATTCCAACATAGAGCCTGAACTCACTGTTCCTGTAAACAGGCTTGAAGCGCGCGCGGATCAAGTGGAAATAAAGCACAAAGTTGACGCCTGCCAGAAACATGAAAACGATGATCACCCACTGGATCGCCGGACCGTAGAATCCGATGCTCACGTTCTTGGTGGAGAATCCGCCGGTAGCCATGGTGCCGAATGCATGGCAGAACGAATCCAGCAGGGGCATTCCCAGAATCCATAAAACCAGCGTTTCACCGAGTGTGAGCGCTGTATAGATCATCCACAGGATCTTGGCCGTATCCGCGATCCTGGGACCCAGCTTGTCCGTTGTAGGGCCCGGCACCTCAGCCCTGAACAGGATGTTGCCTCCCGCTCCCAGAGCTGGAAGCACAGCAATGGAAAGCGCAACGATCCCCATGCCGCCGAGCCAATGCGTCAGCGAGCGCCAGAACAGGATTCCCGAAGGAAGGCTTTCGATGCCGTCCGGAAGGGTATCGGATTTTGCGAAAATGGTTGCCCCTGTTGTTGAGAAGCCGGACATGGTCTCGAAAACCGCATCGACCACGCTGGTACAGACGCCTGACAAGTAGAACGGGATGGCGCCAAGCAGGGTCAAGAGCACCCAGGACAGGGTTACGGTTGCAAAGCCTTCACAAAGCCCGAAGCCGCTGGAATCGAACTTGAACTTCCGCTTGAAAAACAGCCCGATCAGGACCGAAGCCAGAACAGCAACCAGAAACGCGCGGACCTCCCGCGTGGGCCCTTGACCGCAGAACAGGGCGATTCCCAGGGGGATCAACAAAAACAGGCCGAGCAGCAAAGCCAGCCAACCCAGGATGTGCAGCACTGAACGGATGTTCACGTTTCAATCCGGTTGTTGTTGTTATTGGAATCAACAAAGGTAATGCGTTTTCTTCCGGCCATCAGTTTTTCCAGCTTTTCCCCAACTGTCGGAAGAGCGAACGCCACTATCGTGTCCCCCTGCATTATCGTGCTGTTCCCATCGGGTATGATGGCCACTCCGTTGCGGTATATCGCGCCAACGAGCGAGCCTTCCGGGAGCCTGAGCTCTCTCAGTGTTTTGCCGACGGCTTTTGAACCTTTACCGACCAGCAGTTCGATGATTTCCGCGCTGCCGTCTCCGATCTTCTTGACCGAAAGGACCTTTCCCGGTTTTACGAAACGAAGTATTTCCCCCACCGCAATGAGACGCGAGTTGACCACGACATCCACGTCCAAAGTGCCCAGGATCGGCACTATATCGGGGTCCCTGGTTATGATAGCTGTCCGCTTTGCCCCTTTTTTCTTGGCAAGCAGCGCGTAGATGAGGTTCTTGCTGTCATCATCGTGGGACGCGATAAAGAAATCCGCGCCGCCAAGATTAATCTCGTGGGCCACATCATCTTCAAGCGGATTGCCTTCCACGACCAGCGACTTCTTCAGCACCTTCGAGGCGTTTTCGCACAGATCCGTGTTCACATCCATCAGTGCAACGGTATCGATCCTGTGTTCAAGTCTCCTGGCAAGGGTCAGGCCGATCCTGCCCGCACCCGATATCACTACCTTTCTCGGTTTTTCCTTAACCGACGGTAAAAGCTCCTGAAAATGGGGGAAAACATCCCTGGTCATCAGCAGGTATATAGTATCGCCGGGCTTGAGCACATCCGAACCCTTTGGGATTATCATCGCATCGTCACGGTTTATCGCAACGATCAGAAACGAAAAATCGCTGAACTTCTTCTTGAGAACGGCAAGCTCCTGGTCATGGATATCTTCATCGCCGGTCAGGTGGAACCCGCGCAGGATTATCTCACCTCCTGCGAAATCCCCCGCATCCGACGCGCCGGGCGTGTCGAGAACCTTCAGAATATAATCGATCGTGATCTGGTCCGGGTTGATGATCCGGTTGATGTGAAAATCACGCTTGGAAATCACCGGATCCTTCCGGGTAAAACTCCGGTTCCTCACCCTTGCTATCTTTCGGCGGACATTAAACGCGTGCGCCATCATGCAGGTTACCTGGTTCACCTCATCGATGTTGGTCACCGCGATGAGAAAATCCGCGCCCTCGACCTTGGCTTCCTTCAGGCTTGTGACATTGGTGCCGGATCCCTGGATCACCTGCACATCGAGCTTGTCCTTCAGGCGCTTGATCAGCATCGGATCGTTCTCGATCACAGCGATATCATGCTTCTCGCGGGATAGCTCTGTTGCAAGGTTGAATCCGACAGCACCGGCACCGACTATCACGATCCTCATCCGACACCACCCTTTCCGCTGTCATCGGAGGGAACGCCTTTCCCGTCATCCGGGTCCTCATCCGGCTGTACTTCAGGCTGTGGTTTCACCTCTGTGCCACCCTCCTTGTCGCCTCCCGGCTCCGGAGGTGCCGGTACAGGTTCCTTTGGCGGTTCCTTAACCTCCTCAACAACAGGTGCGGCCTTTTCCTTCAGCGCTTTGAACCGCTTGACGAGCTCTTCCGGCATTGCTCCAGCTCCAGGCCCTTCCACGGGAAATCCGTTCAGCAGCGCAAGCACAGCCGCATTATCTTTGAGTGCCAATGAGCACTCGGCAGCCTCGATCTTGATCAGCCACAGCTCGGCCGGTTTGTCCGCCGGATACCGGGCAATCAGCTTCCCGTAGGTCGCCGCCCCTGCCTGGAAATCCTCGGCCTTGACGAGAACACGCGCGTATTCGAGGAGGTAGCCGTTGTCTTCAGGTGCGATCTCGGTGAGCAGCCGGGCCTGTTCCACCGCCTTTTTAATCTCCCCGGAGCCCATGTAGATCTTGTACCAGGAATCGGCTTTCAGTATCTTGACCCTCTCTATCGCGCCGTTATGGCCGTTTTTTTCCTGGGCACGGGACAAGAAGCTGTCCGAGCAGGAACCGGCCAGGACATAGTGTCCATCGTTGGAAAAGATCTCCACCGCCTGCTGCCAGAGGTTGATGTCATCTCCGCAGATGTCCGAGCATGCGCGGCGCGCCTCTTCAACGAACTCCTTATCCGCGGCTTCTCCTTCCCGCGCCGTGGAAAGAGCCTTGCTGATGACCGCAAGCCCGTCCGCCTGATGGATCATGCCGAGCGCCTTGACGCACCAAAGCCTCACCTTGGCGTCTTTCTCGACACGCAGATGTTCTTGGATGATAGCCACACCGTCCGGGGGTGCGAGCGTGCCCAGCTCCCGGATCACGGTCTCCCTGACAAAAGATTCCTTGTCCACCAGGCCGCGTTTGAGCGCCTCCACAGCCTTGGCTTTCAGGCCGTTTTCAGGCGTCCCAGCCTTTCCTATCCTGGCAAGGCTCCCGGTAACCTCGAAACGAACTTCGCTTTCAGGATCCTCGATAAACGCCTTCAAGAGCAAATCCACGGCCTTCTCACTCGTGCAGGCGCCAAGGGCCTTGACCGCTTTCCCGCGGATTCCCTTGTCGTTTTTGAGACCAAGAAAAGGCGTTATTAGAGCGCAATCGTTTACATGATCGAACATGGTAAGAAGGTCAAGAAGGCACAACTTCAGCTCAGCGCGGCCCCTTTCATCTTTCAATTCTCCGAGCAGGTCTCCCACAGCCTTGCAGACCTCGGGTGTTTTGTGTTGCTGTAGGCTTTTTGCAGCCCTGACCTTGATGACATCCCTTGGATCATCGCGCATGTAAAGAAGCAGGATTTCCTGGGCGCGTTTTTCCTCGCTTGTGCCGCTCCCCACAAGATCGAGCAGCAGGAGCAGTGTTTTCTCGTCGTTCTCTCCGTTTTGGAGGTGGGAGATGAGCTGTTCCATGATCCCCTTGACCAGCTCTTCCGAACGGTTCTCGGTGATCACCTCTGCCGCCCGCCGCCTCACACCGGCGTCATCCCACGAAAGAAAATCGACCGCCCTTTGGGGAACGCTTTCAATCATCTGCAGGGCAAGCGCGGACTGCTGGGCTTCTAGCTCTTGCATCTTTTTTTCCAACCCGGCTATCCGTGCCTTCAGAACCGGTTCGATGATATGATCTCTGCTAAGATGTTTGTTGCCGTCCCACCAGCTCTTCCATGCCCCTGCATCCTCTCCGAACCCCTGATAGGTGAGAGACACCAGGGATTTATTCGCGCGTGCGCGAACGCCTGCGTCGGTGTGCTTCACAAAAGGTATCAGGATATCCACGGCAGCAAGATCGCGGGCGTATCCGAGAGCGGAAATGGACGCAAGGAGGAGTTCGTTGGATACTCCCTCCCCGGAGCATGTCGCCAGCACCTTCTTGATGGTGGGTACACGCGTCTTCGGCTTCTCCAGAAAAGCGGCAAGCGCTTTCTCGCAGCGCTCCCTGACCTGCTCCCTGGAATCCGCCACCGAAAGGATAAGAACCTGTGTAAGGGCCGAGATGTCGTCATTGACCTCGAACGCGGTGACAACGGCTAAAACGCCGGCTTCCGATAGCTGACCGTCGACAAGCTTTGAACACAGCCATTCCTGATCTCCGAACTTGATGAGTTCGGTGGCGCTTATGGCCAATGCCCCGGCATCCGTGTTATCAGCGCTGAAGGGAGCTCGATGCTTCTTCAACAGAGCCGGGATTTCCTGTTCGGGCGGCTTCGGTTTCTTTTCAGCCACCGGCTTTTCCTTCTCAGCAGGATCGGCCTGACGGGCAGCGACATGAAACGGCGCAGCCAGCATGATGATGGCAACGATGGCATGTATTAATACGTTTTTTTTCATTTTATGGCATACCGGTCCAACAGCGCCTTTGAAAACCACATCATCGTAGTGCACTTGTTCCAGCAATGATACTGAATGTTAATACGCACCACCCGCAATGTCATCGATCAATTAATATGGAACAGGAAAAAAATACAAGATTAAAACAGGTTCAAAGGTTAAAGGTTCAGAGGCTCAGGGTTTAGGATTTATGGGTATGGTTATCCTTGCGTAGGTTCCGGAGTTCCTGAAGCCTTGGCACCAGGTTTTCAAGCTGCTTGAACGTGAGAGCCTGGTTCAGATCGCAAAGCGCTGTTTCAGGCGCAGGATGCACTTCGAGGAGCAGGGCATCAGCGCCCACCGCCACTGCAGCCATTGCCAGATCCGGCACAAGCTCCGAATCGCCCGCCGCGTGACTCGGGTCCACAACAACCGGAAGGTCGCTCCTGCGGGCGATCACAGGCACGGAAGATATATCCAGTGTGAAACGGGTGGCGCCTTCAAAGGTGCGGATCCCTCTTTCGCAAAGCAGAACGCCGTCGTTTCCAGCCTCCCGGATGTACTCCGAAGCCATGAGAAATTCGTCCAAAGTGCTGCTCAGCCCGCGTTTCAACAGAACAGGAGTTTTTTGCCTGCCGAGTGTCTTGAGAAGGCATGTGTTGTACATGCTTCTCGCGCCGACCTGAATCATGTGGGAATATCGGCGGGCTATCTCGAACTCGGCAGTGTCCATCACCTCGGTCACTACCTTGAGCCCGAACTTGTCGGCGGCGCTGCGCAGAATCTTCAGACCATCCTCTCCCAGCCCCTGAAATGCGTGCGGGCTTGTGCGCGGTTTGAA
Organism: uncultured Phycisphaerales bacterium; assembly: GCA_964542475.1. Classification (GTDB taxonomy): domain Bacteria; phylum Planctomycetota; class B15-G4; order B15-G4; family CAYZWU01; genus CAZIUL01. The sequence goes on from CAZIUL010000020.1 coordinate 30,461, forward strand.
AGCTCCGCCCCTCATGATTCTAATGCCCAACCTTTTCAGAACGCGCGCCACCTTCTCTACCTGGGCAGCGCTTTCCACGGCGCACGGCCCTGCTATCAGCACAAGTTCACCGACCCCCCCGACCGGCACATCATCCACCAGAATGGTCCGGGTTGCCTTTTTTTTGGATTCTTGCCTCATTTCGGAACCGTTTCGGAAAAAATCAGATTTCCCCTGACTGGATGAGAATCTGCAATGGAGCATTTTTAGCACGAACTAATTAACAAACAGCTAGTATACCACATCTGTTTCTGTAAAATCTATAATTCAATGAGACGAAATTCAGGATCGGGATCGGGCGGGCGGTTCACGAACCGATCCCGCATAGCCGATGGAAGGTTTACGTTTTTCTTGTTGGGGCACCCCCCGTGGTTGCCCTCCGGTCCTGTCGGGTTTTCCTATTCCCCTTCCCCCAGGAATGCCCGGACAGCACGTTCGGCAGCCGTGCTCAGATGAACAGGCGCGTTCGCCATGGCATCTTCAAGCGCAACGGATCCGGTGCAAATCGGATAAAGCCCGGCAAAACCGGCGGCATGAAGCTCGTCCATGTCCGCCTCATCCACGTTTCCGCAGACAGCAATGCATTTGACAGACTTTTTTCCCGCCAGGGAGCAAACCCCGGCAGGAGCCTTGTGAAAAAGCGTCTGCCTGTCGATTACGCCCTCGCCTGTGATTACCAGGTCAGCGCTGTCGAGCGCCAGGTCAAGCCTCACCAGATCCAGAACGAGATCTACGCCGGTCACGAGCTCCGCTCCGAGGAAAACATGGAGCCCGGCTCCGAGCCCGCCTGCTGCGCCGCCGTGCCTGAGCGCGGTCACATCAGCTCCAAGGTCATCCCTCATGCGGCAGGCAAGGTTCGCCAGACCGCTCTCGAGCATACACACCTGGGCCGGAGCCGCACCCTTCTGAGGGGCGTAAACGCGTGCAGCGCCCCGTTCACCGAGAAGAGGGTTACAAACATCGCACGCCGCCTTGATCTGCATCCCTTTCAGCGCTGGATTCAGGCCGGACGGATCGATCCCTGCTATTGCTTCGAGGCTGCCGCCCGTGGGATCCAGATCCCTTCCCTCTTCGTCGTGAAACCGTACCCCGAGCGCGGATGCCATTCCTGTTCCTCCATCGCATGTTGCGCTCCCGCCGACACCGATTATCATCTGCCTGGCGCCAAGCTCGAGAGCTTGCGCCACAAGCTCGCCTGTGCCGGCGGTGGAGGTTCGCATGGGATCCTGTTCGTGCTCATGGAGGAGCGCGAGACCTGATGCCTCGGCCATTTCGACCACGGCGAGCGATCGGCCGGCAACCCAGCAGAACCGGGCCTTGACCGGGCGGCCCAGGGGATCGCTGACCTGTCGGCTCAGGATCTCCCCTCCCAGAACAGGACAGAGGACATCCACCAGTCCGTCCCCCCCATCGGAAACAGGAACGGTGTGGATATCGGCGCCTGGCGCTGCTCGCCTCACGCCTTCAGCAATGGCAGCGGCGGCATCGCTCGCGCACAGGCTCCCCTTGAAGGAATCCGGTGCCACGATGATCTTCATGGATTCACCACATTCACCGGGTTGTTCTCGACGTACGCTTTCAGGTTCTCGACAACAACATCCATCAACCGCTGCCTTGCCGCCTTGCTCGCCCAGGCGATGTGCGGCGTGACAGAACAGTTCTTTGCATTGAGAAGCGGGTTGTCGCGGGAAGGCGGTTCAATGGAAAGCACGTCCAGGCCCGCACCGGCGATACCCCCCCGGTTGAGAGCATCGGCCAGGGCCTGCTCGTCCACAAGTTGACCGCGGCTGGTGTTTATCAGGAAGGCGGATCTCTTCATCAACGCCAGCCTATCGCGGTTCACGAGACGATCCGTTTCAGGGGTTAGCGGGCAGTGAAGGCTCACCACATCGCTTTGCCTGAAAAGTTCGTCCAGGCCGGACCTTTGCGCGCCTTCGGGGAGTTCCTGCGGTAAATCCGTGTCGCAGACGAGCACCCTCATGCCGAAGGAAAGGGCGATGCGCGCGGCGGCACTGCCGATGCGGCCGTAGCCGATGATGCCAATGCAGAGCCCTGACAGCTCGATCAAAGGGTGATCCCAGTAGCAGAAATCATCGCTTTCGCACCATTTTCCGTTGCGAACCGTCTTTGCGTGCCCGGCGCAATGCTGTGTCAGGTCGAGCAGGTGCGAAAACACCATCTGCGCCACCGACATGGTCCCGTACGAGGGCACGTTGGTCACAACGATCCCGCGCGCGCGCGCCGCAACAACATCCACCACGTTGTAGCCGGTGGCGAGAAGGCCGATGTATTTCAGCCCGTCCAGCGCGGCCATGTCATCCCTGGAAACCGGGGTCTTGTTCGTGAGAAGCGCGGCAGCGCCTTCGGCCCGCTCCACAACCATGCCGGGCAATGTGCGCTCGTGCACGGTCAGCTCGCCGAACTCTTCCACTCCCTCCCAGGTCAGGTCACCCGGGTTCAGGCAATAGCCGTCAAGTACTACGATCTTCATGTTTTGCCTTTTTCAGAATCGGGATAGTATGGACGACCGGCTTCACGCCCCTGCACAGCTTCATCACGATTTCGAGGTCCCAACTGGTTTGAATTTCTTTTCACCTTGCGAAGAAGTTTGGGCTTCATAATATATAAGGGATTTCAAACCATGCGTCAACCTGAACAGAAATTGAAGGAGCCATGTATGAACACCAGCACGGACACAAGTCACGGGAACAGCCTTGCCGGGATAAACCAGGGCAGGCTCTTTTTCGGAAGCTGCATGTCATTGATTTCCACGGCTGTGGTCTTCGGCGTGGTGACATCCATGATGGGCGACCTGAAAAACGTTTTCGCACTGACAAACACCGAAGTGGGGTGGGTGGCCGGCGCCACTATCTGGGGGTTCACCATCTCCATCTTCGTTTTCGGCCCGCTCTGTGACGCCATCGGAATGCGAAGGCTTTTGCGCTTCGCTTTCATCTGCCACATAATCGGACCGCTGCTCATGATCTTCGCGCAGAACTTCGGCCAGGGATTCTGGGCGCTCTTTGCGGGAGCATTGATAACATCGCTTGGCAACGGCACCGTGGAAGCGGTGTGCAATCCGCTGGTGGCCACGGTATACCCCGACCGCAAAACGGAAAAGCTGAACCAGTTCCATGTGTGGTTCCCGGGCGGCATCGTGATCGGCGGCCTTGCGGCGTTTTTTCTTGGTCAGGTCGAAGCCGGGTTCTGGGAGGGATTCCCCCTTGCATGCTGGCAGACCAAGCTGGCCCTGGTTTTCGTACCAACGCTGATCTACGGCGTCTTGTTCACCGGGCAGAGCTTTCCAGCCACCGAACGGGTCCAGTCCGGCTTGTCAGCCGGCGACATGTTCAAGGCTACCTTTTTCAGGCCGCTCTTCCTGGTTCTCTTCTTCTGCATGGGCATCACCGCATCGCTGGAGCTCGGTCCCGGCCGCTGGATGGAAACTGTTATGGGTAAGACCATGGAAATCACCTTTTCCATGGAAAACGCGGGCATACTCATTCTGGTCTTCGGAAGCACTCTGATGGCGGTCCTTCGCTTCTTTGCCGGTCCCGTGGTGCACAAGCTGTCCCCCACAGGGCTTCTCGTGCTCTCGGTGATCCTGTCCGGTTTGGGACTTTTCATGCTTAGCTATGCAAGCGGTCCCATTGCGATCATCGCCTCCGCCACCGTCTTTTACGTGGGTGTGTGCTACTTCTGGCCCACCATGCTCGGGGTGACATCCGAGAGGGTTCCCAAGGGCGGAGCTCTGGCGCTAGGGCTCATGGGCGGCTGGGGCATGGCTGTTGTGGGCATCATCACGGTGCCGGTCATGGGATGGATAATCGATGTGTACGGCCACGAAAAGATCCCTTTCCAAGAGGCAAAAACATGCATCCAACAGGCTGCCGAACTCCTGCCCCAGGTCTTGGAAAGCGAAGGCGAAAAAGCTGACAGAGCCATCGAACCAGCCATCGAACTGGTAAATGAGGTCAACACAAGCATCGAAGAGAAAGGTCTCCTTCCCGAGGTACAGACAGCAAAAGCGCTCAGATCGATCTCCAAGTACGCTGCAGACAGCGAAGCAGGCGGAAAAGCTGAGGAGCTAGTAAAGCGCGCCGATGAATACGGTGCGCCTTTCTCGTTCAGATGGGTGGCGTGCTCTGCAGCCGTCCTGATCCTGTTGTTCGGGGGCATGTACCTGCGCGACCGCGCAAAAGGGGGCTACCAGGCCGAGAAGATATAGCCTGTACCAGTGGCAACGGATTCGGCTGAAACCGGCCGGTTCGTGAGTTGATGCGCGAACTCTTTTGAAAGGCGTGCCACTCAGTGACTGATGGAAAAAAAGAGGTCCGGATCAAAAGGGACAGGTGGTACTACGCCCTTGACACCGAAACCCGCAGAGAAGGCCCGTTCACCCGGGAGGAGCTCCTGGAACAGCTTCCCTTTGTGGATGGCCCTGACACCTGGGTCAAGGGTCCGGGTGTTCTCTCCTGGAGACGCGCCAAGGATATTCAGATCCTTGGACTCTCCGATGAGCAAGGCGATGAACAGCCCAACCAAGCGTTCTGGCTGACCTATCTCTTTTTCAGGCCCGCCACCTTCTTCCGGTATTTCGTGATAAAACCCTCGCCTGTGCTCACTGTGCTTTGCGCATGGACATACGGCGTTGCAACGGTGATTGGCCGGATGGACATGGAATCGATCAGGAGTACGGAGATCCCGTACGGAGATACGTGGGAATCGTACTGGACCTACGCCGCTTTGATGGGTGTTATCGGCGGCCTTTTCTTCTTCATCATAGGCGGCTGGTGGTACACGATGCGCCTCAGCTGGTCGGACGCCAAGGGGGTGGACCCCTCTTTGGCCCGCCGCGTGTACCTGTTCGCCTCACAGGTGTGGGCGGTGCCGGCCCTGATGGCCACATTGATCGAAACCGGCAAATACTCCAGCCCTGAAGCGGCAGCAACCGGCGAGATCACCTTCTGGCATCTCCTACTCTTGATCTTTCCGTTCTGGTCGGCATGGAGCAGCTACGTGGGCGTACGCACCGCGTTCCTTGTCAAGCGCAGCAAGGCCATGCTGTGGTTCCTAATCCTTCCCTGCCTTTACTATCTGCTCGTGTTCACAGCCGCGATGGGAACCGCGGACCTTCTCGCCGGAAAGACCGCTCCGGATCTGGATGCGCCTAAGACATATCAGTCGAACACATTTTCCTTTTCCTACCCCGGCGACTGGATGGTCGGCCGGGATGACATGGCTTTCGATCCGGATTCCAGCGTCTTTGTCGAACCGGTGCGCGAGGACGCCGTAATACACATCTTGCTATACGAGTCAGAAAACAACATCGAGGAAGACATCGAAGCCACAACAACCAAGCTCAAGCAGCATCTGCCCGATATGAGCAGATCATCACAGTTCACCAAGATGGGGGCTTTCAAGGGGGCCGGCATTGAATACACCGGAACCATGAACAACAGGTCGTACACGGTTCGCATTTTCATTTCACCGCTCGAGAACAACGTCGTTCTCGAAACGAACGAAATCGTCCACGATGCGGTTAAATCCGTTATCCTTCCCGGTATCGAGCTGATCCGATCAACGCTGAAAGTTGATCTGTAAGAGCTTTTCATCCCTGTAATCGGCAAAAATAAATTTCGAAATATCTAGAGATTCGGCGCAGGAAAACGGGTTGTATGCCGATCCGTTTCATGGTATGATTATTTGCACTTGATCCCGGTTCGTTCGACTTTTCATTCAAAGGGAGAACAGTCATGACGAAAAGATATCTCCTATTCGCCTTGCTGCTGGCAGGAGTCTTCTCGTTCTTTTACCAGTCAGCGAGCTGCCAGTGATGCGGAGGTGGTGGCGGCTCGAAAGCTAGAGTCTCACCCGCGGCAAAGGTTGCCGAACTCAAAAGAAACTTCTCCCCGCTTGAATCACGAACCGTCTCCGAAATGCTGAACGAACAAAAGCAGCAGGATGCGGAGGATGGCGCCCCGGAGAAACCTTACCTTCTTTATGTAACCACAAGCGACCAGAAACAGGCGAAGAAACTGAAGATATGGGAAGAGTCGCGGCTGGTCGACGACAAGCTGTTCAGCGCGGTAAAGCCCTTTCAATGTCACATCGTGGATGACGAGGCGCTTCCTGATGACCATCCCATCAAAGGGATCATGCGCAAACACAAACCACCGGCCTTTGTAGTGTTTCACGAGGGTGATATGCTCTACGGCACCAAACCCAGCCCATCCTCATCAACTGTGTATTCGATACTGAAAAAAAGTGTATCAAGGATATACAGCGCTTCCCTGGACAGGATCGTCAAGAAAGGCCGGGAGATCAAGCTCAAACTCGACATGATCAAGGATGCAATGAAAGTGCTTGACGAGAAGATCGCCGGGTTGGATGAAAAAGACGCGCGTAAACGCGCCAAGTACGGCGAGGAAAGGAAAGAGCTCGAAAAAGAGAAGCAGGAGCTCGAACAGGAGGAAGAGAAGCTCTACGATCTCGGGAACAAGGCTTGAGAAAGAGCGCTGTAAATTGAGACAAATCCAGAGGGCAACCCCAAAAGGGGTTGCCCTTATATTTTCTTTCTGAAAACCGGATTCCTATTCGATTTTTATCTCGAGCTGTGACTTCACGGATTCCAGCGTCGCTTTGTGCTTCTCGACCTTCTTCATGATATCGGCTATCACATCCGGATGTTTTTCCGCTACATCGAACCTTTCGGACGGGTCATGCTCCAGGTGGTACAGGGCGGGCGGATCATGGGAAACAGGTTTTTCCCCGTATCCGGCCTGGGTTATAAAATGCGCTTTCCACGGCCCGCTTCGAACAGCCATCAGCCTGGTACCCCGGTAAAAGAACATGCTGTCCCGCCTGCTGTTTCCATCACCTGCCAGAATCGGTATCGCATCCACACCGTCGATCACGCGGTCCGTTGGCAGCTTGGCACCGGCCATCAGAAGAGAAGTCGTAAAAATGTCCATTGTACATGCGGGTTGTGCGCTCACTGACCCTGCCTCGATGGTGCCCGGCCACCAGGCTATACATGGCTCGCGCATCCCTCCCTCCCAGGTGCTGCCCTTCCCCCCGCGCAGGAGGCCGGCTGATCCGCCCCTGAGCCCGCAGATAAGCCACGGGCCGTTGTCGCTTGTAAAATATACGAGCGTGTCCTGGGCAAGCCCGAGCCCGCGCAAGGTGTCAAGAATCCTGCCCACGCTCCAGTCGAGCTCCTCCACAACATCCCCGTACAGCCCGCGCCTGCTCGTGTCGCGATACGCATCGGACGCGTATAGGGGAACATGGGGAAAGGTGTGGGCGAAATACAGGAAAAAGGGGGCATCCGCGTTTTCACGAATAAAACGTAACGCCTCGTCAGTGTACCGCTCTGTGAGCGTGTCCTGGTCCGCGGGCTCCTCTATCTGCTCTTCGTTTCGCAGCAGCGGACAAGGTTTCATGTCGTTGCTGTACGGGATGCCGAAGTAATGATCGAAACCTCGCCCGCGTGGAAGGTACTCCGGCAAGTGCCCCAGGTGCCACTTGCCCACGCATGCGGTGGCATACCCCTCTTTTTTAAGCGCTGAAGCGATCGTGATCTCCGATTCGGGCAACCCGCCCGCCGAATCCGGAAACAGGACGCGCCGCTTGTCGCTGCACATCCCGGATCTGACAGGGAGCCTGCCGGTAAGCAGGGCCGCGCGGCTTGGCGTGCACACCGATGCCGCCGAATAGAACTGGGTGAGCTTCATGCCCTCCAAAGCCATCCTGTCCAGGTTTGGGGTCTTGATGGTGGGGTGGCCCAGGCATCCCAGGTCACCGTAGCCCAGGTCATCAGCAAAGATCAAAACAATGTTCGGCTTTTCCCGGCGGGTAGAACAGTCAAGCGCCCTGCAGCCCGATCCAAGCGGAACAAAAGCCGCGGAACCGGCAAGACATACAAAACCCTGTCCCGTGGCCTTTAAAAAAGTCCGTCTGTTCATTTCTCCTCCCTTGAAAAAAACGCCCGGCCTGTTTTTTTTCGATGTAAGCCCTGGCTTTGCAAACAGATGCAACTGCTTTGAGAGATGCACATTATAATTATGAACTTGCAAGAACCATAATGTTTTTATATTATATGCCGAAAAGTCATATCACAGCTCAAGCCAAACATTTGAAAGGTAGAAACCATGAAATCATTGCGTACCGTGCTGATCGTGCTTTTTCTCTCGTCCGCTGTCTTTGCATCAGATTGGGTGTCGCTTGCGCCAGGCAGCCAGGAAGGCGCGACACCAGTGATCAAGGTGCTGTCCTGCGACGTTCATCAGACACAGGTGCAAATCACACTGCCCGGTTTCTTCGTATCGCGCACCCCGGATGGTGACCTCATTTCTGTCCCCGGGTGCGGCTCAAAAGGCGACGTGGGCCTCCCCGCGATTCCAGCAGTGTGTTATCTCCTGGCGCTTCCGGAAGGCGGGGCTGTGGAGATCGAAGTCGATGAGCTTTCCGTGATGTTGCTTGACGGGTACGACATCCTCATGCAGAAGGAGCCGGAAACAGACGCGGCAGCAGCAGCCCCGAGTCCGAAGCCGCTGCCCTGGCAGAGAAAGTTCCCCTCGGTTTCAGCGGAACAGGGAAGCAGCGGTTACATCAGCGAGCTGCCTGTCTGCTCGATCAGGACCTATCCGTTTCGCGTCGATGCGGTATCAGGCTCTCTTTCCGTTTGCTCGCGAATGAACGTGACCGTGAAACACGAGTGCGGGACGCCAAACTGGCCCGCGCCAGCGCTTTCGAGCAGGCTGGTAAAGCGCTGCTCGGACAGCGTTGTCAACTTCGAGTTCGTTCCCAAGGGTTCACCTTCGCGCGGCTCCGACACCAGGTACCTGATAATCACCACACCAGCGCTTGGATCCGCTGTACAGCCGCTCGCCGAGTGGAGGAACAAGAGCGGCCTCAAAACCGAGGTGGTGACGGTCTCAACGGGTTCGCAGCAGACGGTGAAAAACATAATCTATCAGTACCCGGACCTCGAATATGTTCTGCTCGTGGGCGATTCGGGAGACATCCCCCTGGCGTACTTTTCCGGTAAATACGGTGACCACTGGTACGCATGCACAACCGGCGGAGGAAACCCCGATTTATACGCCGACCTTTCAATAGGCCGGCTTTGCGGATCCTACTCATCGCGCATCACACCGCAGATCAATCACATCCTGGACTACGAAAAAAGCCCGCTGCTTGGAAACTGGCTCAAAACAACGGTGCTCGTGGCCCACAAAGAGAACTATCCGTACAAGTATACAGAGTGCAAGAACGAGATCGCGGCAGCGCTTAACTCCTCGAGCAACTGGTCCATCAAGAAGTGCTACGGCGGTGAAAGCGGTGTAAGCAACGCCACGCTCACCCAAATGATCGAGGACGGCGTCAACCTGCTCAACTACCGCGGCCACGGCGATGTCACCGAGTGGTGGAGCTGGAACAACTACGGTGAAAGCTACACGAACAACGATGTTGAACAGCTCCAATACACCAACATGCGGCCCATAGTATTCAACATCGCCTGTTATAACGGCGACATCTCGAGCTACTGCATGTGCGAGTGCTGGATGGATGCGGACGGCGGCGCAGTGGCGGCCCTCGGCGCAACCGACCCTTCCTACACCATTCCGAACCACGACTTCGACAAGAAGCTCTACGAGGCGATCTTCTCCGTGGGGCTTACCGATATTGGAGGCGCCCTCGACTATGCTTCAGATTACATCATCAACAACCACGGCTGGCTAGGTGAGGACAACGCGAAGATGTACCTGTGGTGCGGCGATCCCGCCATGCGCGTGTGGCTCGACAGCCCATCGGCTTCGATGAGCGCGTCGTATGACACGCAGATCGTCGCGGGCTCCCAGAGCTTCGAGGTCGTTGTCACGGACAGCGGCTCACCGGTCCAGGGCGCAACAGTTTGCCTATACCTGGAGGGAGAGGTTTTCGAGACCGGTGAAACAGGCGCAAACGGCGCTGTCTCGCTCGACATCTCCCCGGCCAGTTCGACCTGCATGTACGTCACAATCACCCATCCCGGCTACCTGCCCCACGAGGGCGAGGTCTTTATCGGTGGGGGCTCGTTGATGATCGATACGAACAAGATATCAGCGCGCTACGGCGGCACGGTCAACTTCACTCTGGATGCGGGAGCAGGCCATGCAAACAGGAACTACGTCATGCTCGGAAGCGTCACAGGCACCTCGCCGGGCACCCCGCTTCCAGGCGGCATCGTTACCCTGCCCATCAACTTCGACATCTTCTCAAACATCGTTATCGCACTTATGAACACAGCGATCTTCACCGATTTCATGGGTACTCTGGACGGATCCGGACAGGGATCAGCGCAGCTCAACGCTGTGCCTGTTTCCGGATCACTCGTTGGGGTGAACCTGTACTTTGCATACGGGCTGAAAGGACCATGGAACTACGCGTCAGACCCGGTAACGATCACAATCGAGCCGTGACAACGGAGTATAAGCGAAACGCCCCGCTTCCCTTCTGGGAGCGGGGCGTTTTTGTGCGGTGAGGGGATGGGGCTGGGGCTATCTCCCTTCCATCCTGTCGAGGATATCCTCCATCTTGTCCATCGCCTTGTTCATGGCGCGCATGGTCACTGTGAACGGCTCGTCGCTTGTCATGTCAACACCCGCGACCTTGAGCTCCTCCACCGGGGGCATGGATCCGCCGAGCGTGAGGAACCGGCGGTAGTCCTCGACCGCGCCGGGTTTTCCCTCGAGTATCCTCTGTGAAATAGCCGTGGAAGCTGTGATCGATGTGGAATACGAGTAAACATAGAAGTTGTAGTAGAAGTGCGGGATGTAAGCCCACTCAACGTAGCAGATGGGGTTGATCTCCGTGATTCCCTCTTTTACGCCGTAGTAGTCGTTGATTATCCCGGCGTAGACCTCGTTCAGCTTATCCCCGGTAAGCGCCTCCCCTTCTTCGACCATCTCGTGAATCGTCATCTCGAACTCGGCGAACTGTGTCTGCCTGAACAGGGTCTGGCGGATACCGTCAATGTAGCTGCCGAGAAGGAACAGCTTTACCGCATCGTCCTGCGTGTTCTCGAGCATGTAGTTCATGAGCAGGTGCTCGTTGCAAGTGCTCGCAACCTCTGCCACGAAAATCGTGTAGCCGCACGAGGGATAGGGCTGTATCTGGTTCGAGTAGTAGCTGTGCATGGCGTGCCCGACCTCGTGTGCCAGCGTGGACACCTCCTCGTAGGTTCCGGTGAAGTTCAGAAGCACGTAGGGATGCACGCCGTAAGCCGAACCGCTCGAATACGCGCCGCTCCGCTTGCCCGGCGTGGGGTGCCAGTCGATCCAGCGGTTGTCCAGCCCGTTCCCGAGCACCTCCACGTAGTCGCTGCCGAGAGGGGCCACACCCGCAAGCACGAGCTTCTTCGCCTCATCCACCGTGTAACTGATGTCCACGTCTTTTATGATGGAAGCGTAAAGGTCGGAGTAGCGAAGCTGCTCGAGACCCATCATCCGCTTGCGGAGCTTCAGGTAGCGCCACAGGGTGGGCAGGTTGCTGCGCACGTTCCTGATGAGGTTCTTGTACACCTCCACAGGAACGTTCGAGCCGTTCAGCGCGGAAGCCAGGCAGTTCTCGTACCCTCTTGCCTTGGCCCGGAACAGGTTCTTTTTCACCTCCCCGTTGAGCAGGGTTCCGTAAAGCCCCCTGAAACCGTTCAGGTTCCCGAAAAACGCCTGAAACACCTGTTCGCGGTCCCACCTGTTCTGGACGCCTCGGTAAAACGTGTACGCTGCCGCGTCCAGGTATACCTCCTCGCCGTCGCTCAGCGTTACCGTGGCGCGCGGGATGTCCGCGTTGCTGAAGATGCTGAACGCCGACTGTGCGTTGCCCGTTATCAGCCCCGCGTCCGCCATGATCTTCTCCTCGTCCGGCGAAAGGGTGTACGGTTTCATGCGCAAGGTATCATCGATCACAGGCCGGTAGATCTCGAGCCCCGGCTCTTCCTTGTAAAAGCCCTCGATCTTATCCTCTGGAATCGAAAGGATCTCGGGATCTATCCAGGAAAGCCTGGCTCCGAACTCCGCGCCGAGCGGGGCAAGCGACTGCTTGAGCCCCATGGCTTTCGAGTTCCGCAGGTCAAGGTCGGAAATCTTGCCCGCGTAAGATGCAAGGCGGGAGAACTTCTTCCTGAGCTCGAATACCAGGTTCATGCAGTTCAGCAGCTCGCCGGCCGAATCACCGAGCTTGCCCTTGTAGGCCGCAACCTCCGGAATCCTATTCGCCAACTCCTCTTTAGCAGCGGACCATGCCTCTTCGTCGGGATAGAGATCGGTGAGGTTCCATTTCTCTTGCTCCGGGATCTTATCGCGGTCTTTCGCGTTTGACGACGGTCCGGCAAGGCAAATGACAGCCATGAGGGTTGCAAGCAGGGTCAAGTGAATCGATCGCATTTCAGGTCTCCTTATCAAAGCTTCTCATGAACGGAAAACACATATAAAACCTTTTTACTCTACTCTTCGCAATAAAAAACAACGACAGATGGAGCAAGAGCGTATCATTAGCAATTAGCAATTGACAATTAACAATTAATCACCATCCTTTGAATTGGCGCTTGGATCTGCCCTGAAAAGGCTCTTCCGGTTTCGAACGGGATCGTATATGAACAAAACAGGAACTGTTGGATCAGGCTCTATCCGGGGAAACGTCCGCGTGGCAATCATGGCGGCCGCGGGCCTTGTGATAGTAGCCGCCGCCTTTTTTTTTGTGCCGTCTTTCGGAGAGGACAAGCCCAACATAATCATAATCTCCATCGACACATTGAGGCACGACCACCTCGGGTACAGGGGCTACACTCCTGAAAACAAGAGCCCGTCCCCGTTCATAGACACGCTTGCACGCGAAGGAGCGGTTTTCACCCGCGCGAGCAGCACTACCACGTGGACACTTCCGGGGCACTGCGCCATGCTGACCGGTACCCCGGACCAGGTTCACGGCGTGGTCGACGACCGCATCCCCTACGACGCGAGGATCACGACGATCACCCAGGCCCTGAACGACCTGGGATATGCGACAGGGGGGTTTTTCTCAGCACCGTACATGCACCGGTTCTTCGGATTCTCGCGCGGTTTCGACAAGTACTGGTCCTGTATGTCAGAGGACACCATGTACGACAGGCTGAACGAATGGAAGGATATGTCCAAGGAGCAGGCCTCTGAGGAGGTGGCGATCAGGGAGGTGAAGTCGCACCTCGATGTCACGAGCGACACAGTGACGAACAAGGCGCTCTTCTTCGCAAAAACCCACAAGGACGAACCGCTTTTCCTGTTTCTGCACTACTTCGATGTTCACAACGACTATCTGCCCAGGCCTCCGTTCGACAAACGTTTCGATCCAGGGTACAGCGGGTGGGTGGATGGAAGAGCGGTGCTGCGGAATCCTGACATCAAGCCGGACATGGATCCCGCGGATCTGAAGCATCTGATAGCGCTCTACGACGGCGAAATCGCGTGGGTGGACCACAACATCTCAAAGCTCTTCGAATCGATCGATTCGGAAATCCTGGAAAACAGCATCGTGGTGATCACGTCGGACCACGGGGAGGAGTTTTTCGAGCACGGTATGGTTGGCCATCGCGGCAACCTGTACGACCCCACCCTTAGAATACCGCTTCTTTTCTGGTCGCCGGGCAGGATCCCCCAAGGCATGAGCCTGGATGCGCCTGCCAGGATTTACGACATCTTTCCCACGGTTTTCGACCTCGCCGGTTACACAGCGCCTGACACGGTCTACGGCACATCGCTCGCGCCGCTGTTAAGAAACGAACCGTTCAAACCGGAGCCGGTGATGGCTGAGCTCGTCGATCTGCCTCCCGAGGCGCGGCAGACCGGTGAATTCAGGAAATATTTATCCTATCAAAACAACAGCTTCAAGCTGATCAAGATCGAGAGGAGAAAGTGGTCGCCCGATAATGCCATCGATTTCAACGGAGAGCTGCTCGAGGAAAGCTATGAGCTATACAACATCGATGACGACCCGAATGAGCTGAATAACCTGTACTCCAGCGCTCCGGAGATGGCAGAGGTCGTCATGAGGGCGTACGAAAAGGAGCTCGATCGCATGGCGATCCACCGCGCGAAGATAAACGAAGCGGGGCCCATCAACCGCTCCTCTCAAGATCTTCCCGAGTGGATGACAGACAGGCTAGAGCAGCTCGGCTACGGAACAGGTTCAAAAACCAGGTAAGAAAAGAGCCCCGCCTTCAAAAGAAGACGAGGCTCTTGCTTTCTGGTAGCCCCAAGGGGATTCGAACCCCTGTTTGATGGCTGAGAACCACCCGTCCTGGACCAGGCTAGACTATGGGGCCTTAATCGCTGTTTTCGATAACTTTTTCTGAAAGCACATCAAAGCCAAGGAGTTTATCGAAAACAGCCCTACATTCAAGAAAAAAGAACAGCAAATTTCAGCAGGCGAGGTAAATAAATCGATAACAGGTTAGATTAAAAGCGGATATGCTGCCGCTTTCTCTGCGACTTCCGCCTTTTCAAGCCATTTTTTGGAGGCGGGCCACATTTATCTCGTGCTGAAAAGGATATAATACGTAATAATTTCATAGGACTCGGGGCCACCCCTCATAATGGGCTATTCGAGCCGCGAGCTTGACGAACAGGGCCTGTCAGCAGTAAACGCCTGACCGGCGGAATCGATCCTGAACTTTCTTGTTTCGGTACATCTCGCATGAATACACGCGAAAAAACAGTTTTAGCCGTTGTTTTCACGGTCGGTCTCATCCTGCTGGCAGCAGCCGGTTACTACCTCTTTCTGGGCGACACGTCAGGGCCCGACCCCGTAGAAATCGTTTCCGGAGAGCAGCCTGATGAAGTGGAGACCTTGATAATAAAAGATATCGAGGGTGACCGGGGAGAGTTCATCGAAACGGCGATCCCTAAAAAGGAAGAGAAGGACATCGGCGCCCTGTTCGGGCTTGTGACTGATGCGGATGAAGAACCGCTGGCGGACGCTGATGTGGCGGTGTTCAGATCCAGCAGACCGATCTCGTTTATTTCCGGCACTGTCAAGCCGCTCTACACGACAACAACAGACAAGCACGGAAAATACAGGTTTGAACCGCTCTATACCGGAAGCGGTTACCGGCTTGTTGTCAAGCATCACGAGTACATGCACAAGAAGCTCGACAACATCCGTATAACACAGGGAGGAGACACCGAGGCGCCCAACATAATGCTGATTCCCGGTAAAACCGTTACCGGCAAGGTGAGGGATATGAAAAACCATCCCATCAGCGGCGCAGTCATAGCTGTCTTGAACCCGGTCACTGTTTCGTCAAAAGGGTCAACTGGGCCGGGAGACAACGAGCCGTTAGCTCTTACGAGAACAAACGATGACGGCGAATACTCAATACCCAACATCAACGACAGCAACTTCAAGGTTCGTGCCTCAGCCCCCGGTTACGCGACACAGTTGAAGCGGAACGAACAGGTTTTCACGAAAATAACCGTGTTCGAGTTCGATTTCCATCTCGACAAAGCGCTGTGCATCGAAGGAGTGGTGGCGGATGAAAAAGACAACCCTTTGCCGGGAGCCCGGGTCCATGCGCACAAAATGAAAAGCAAGAACCGCCTCCAGGCCTCAGCGACAACCGACAAAAAAGGCCGCTTTGTCATCGAAAGCCTGTCCGAGGGCATATACTACGTGGCTGCCACGCACGAGCTCTATTCAACCGAGCCGATGCCGGGAGTGGAAGCCGGCACTGATAACCTGCGTTTTTATCTGCCCCACAGGAGCGGAATCGCCGGGCAGGTCACCGACTCCGGAAATGTCCCGGTGGCTTCGTTCTGGCTCAACATCGAGCGCGAGAACGCTCCCCCGGACGGTTGGACCCAGCAGGAGATGCGGAAGAAGTTCTTTCACAAGGAGGGCCGTTTTGTCATCGACGGTGTGGAACCGGGAAAGTACACGGTCGAGGTGATGGCATCCGGATTCGCCCCGTTCAAAACCGAAAACATAGAGGTGATCAAGGAGGTCTACACAAGCGGCCTTTCAATCGTGCTGAACAGGGGGGGTACGTTATCCGGATGCGTGCTGAGTCCGGACTCGAAACTGCTCAGCAATGTCACGGTCCGGCTGAGAAGAAACCGCTACAAGCCGAACCCCATAGAAAAGTACTTCGGCATAATACGGGACAACCGGACACCAGCGGTGCAGACAGACAAGGACGGGCTCTACAAAATAAAGAACATAGTTCCGGGCACCTACCAGCTTGAGTTCACGCACAAAACATATCCTTCACTTCATCTTCGCGATGTAAAGGTGAACCTCGACCAGAACACCGAGGTTCCCAAGCAGTGGATGGAAACCGGGGCCACGCTCCAGGGAACGGTCTACAACGAAACCAATCTGGCTCTGCCCGGAGTGACGGTCAACATCAGAAAAAGCGACACCACATTCCACCACACCGAAACAACGAACGCGATGGGCTTCTACAAGATCACCCCTATTCCAGCGGGCATCTACACGGTCGAGCCCTTGGGAAACATAAAACAGACCAAAAGCCCGTTCTCGATGATTGGATCCGTTATCAGGAGTCAGGTCAAGAACGTGGAAATCTTCGAGGGTGAGGTCAAGGAACTCAACCTCGTGATCTACGATTGAGAATCAGGCTGTAGGCTTAACTAGGATAATTTTTATATAGCGGTTCTCTTCTTCCGTTCCTGATATCGATTTCGATTCTACATCCCAAACCAGAACTCCCTCTTCTTGAACACCGAACACTTCCCCGTACTTAATCGTATCCAGCTAGTGGAAATTTCATTCTTTTTTTTGCATGGTATCTATCTTGCACATCGCCTGAAACAGCGGGTGTTGCCTCGGTGCCGCGCATGCAACGGCTTACGTAACGTAAAACCTGACCGAAAGGAACCGGACAGATGGCCAAGGTGCTTTTCATTTTTCCGAGCATCAACGCACAGGAGGGTTTCAGCCACGGGATCGCTTCCCTTTCCGGGGCGCTCGAGGCCATGGGCTGTGAGACAAAACTGATCCATCTGAGCGACTCGCTCTTCGACCTCCCCACCGCTGACGAGCTCGCCTCGAAGGTCATGGATTTCGATCCTCACCTGATCTGTTTCTCAGCCATGTCTCAGCAGTACAAGTACGCGCTTGAAATCGCGCGCGAGCTCAAGAAAAGGTTCCCTTTCCCGATAGCCATCGGCGGGGTTCACGCAACAATGGTCCCGGACGAGGTTGCTTCGGATGATGTGTTCGATTTCATAGGCATCGGAGAGTGCGACAAAGCATTGCCGGCGCTCATGGAAGCGCTGACAAACGACACAGGCTTTACTTCCATTCCAAACATCTGGGCAAAGACCGATTCCGGGTATAAAAGGAACACGGTTGCCGCCTACCCGGATCTCGAACTTCTGCCGGAAAAGAACCACGAAATCTTCGCGCTCGACGAGATGCTTCCCAAGATGAACGGCTGGATGTCGATCATCACCTCCCGCGGGTGTCCCTACAGCTGCTCCTACTGCTTCAACCACCAGATCAGAGAGCTTTACAAGCGCGACGCGGGGCAAACCCCATCGGATTACATCAGGCGCTACCCGATAAAACGCGTCATCCGTGAAATGAAAACCATCAAGGAGATGCATCCCTCGCTCAAGGTCTTCATCGTTGATGACGACCTTTTCACGCTCAACGAGGAGTACGTGCTGTCCTTCTGCGAGGCTTACGCGTCATCCGGCCTTGACCTCCCGTTCGTGGTGAACGGGCACGTACAGGCGTTCAACCGCCGCATGGCAAAGGCTCTCAAGGCTGCCGGGTGCATGATCCTGAAGTTCGGTGTGGAGAGCGGCTCCGAAAGGATCCGCAAGGATGTGCTCAAAAGACAGATGAAGGACAAGGCCATATACGAGGCGTTCGAGACGGCGCACGAGGAAGGGCTGCACACATCAGCGTTCATCATGATCGGACTTCCCACCGAAGGGCGAAAGGATGTCGACGACACGATCGACATGCTGGCCGGGATCGCGCCCGGAAGGTTCCGCTGGGCCGTTTTCTACCCTTTTCCAGGCACTTCCATACACCGCTTCTGCCTGGACAAGCAGTTGATCGACCTGAAAAGGATGGCGGCTCTTGACAACTTCTACGAGGCATCTCCTCTCTGCTTCGATCCGGCCCAGGAGCTTTTGATCAAAAAGCTCCAGCGCGCGTTTCACTGGTACGTGAACGCTCGTTCAAGCTTTGGCAGCGCTCCTTTGTATGCAAAAGAGGTGGAAGCGATCGAAAACGCATCAGAACAGGAATGGGCTGCAAGGTCTGAACGGTTCATGGACGAGGACAGAAAAATGTCCGAAAAAATGACCGCGCAATCACGGCTTCATTACTCAATCCGGTTCACCCAGGTGATGGCAGTAAGGTCCGATTTCCAGGAAGCCGGAACAGAGACCTCACTGCCGGCCAAGGAGTGGAAATCAAAACCCCGGAAATCGTTGTGAACGGTTCGGGGAAACCGCGAACAGCTTTGTATGCAAAGCCGTTTTTTTTCGGTGTTGGACACGAATGAGAATAACACGTTTTATAAGCGAAGACCTGATAAAGCTCGACATGGAGACATGCCGGGATCCGGAGATCGATGATTCGCTCGAAGGCGACAGACTCATCGCCTGCTACCGCGAACGAGTCATCGGGGAGGTGGCGGACCTGCTCTGCGAATCCGGCAAGGTCGGCAACAGGCAGAAGCTCTTCACCGATCTTTTGAACCGGGAAAAAAGGGCATGCACTGCCATCGGCCAAGCGTTCGCAATCCCACACGTGCGAACTCTTCAGGCAAAAGACACGATCATCGGGTTCATGCGCTCCTGGCGGGGAGTGCCCTTCGGAGCTGCGGACGGGCTGGATGTGCAGGTGTTCATTCCCATTGTCGGGCCGCCTTACAACGACAAGCTGTACCTGAAAATCTACAGGCGCCTGGGTGAGCTGTTTTCGGAAGAAGGCGTGATCGACCGTTTCATGGACATCGAACAGCCCGGAGAGGTGATCAGAATCCTGGGCAGCATTTCCTGACCCGGGGCGCATCTACAAAAAGGAGAAAAAAGGAATGGAATGCAACAAGGAAGAGAACGCCAAGAGCTGCGCGTGCACCTATTCGAGCTGCGACAAACGCGGCCTTTGCTGCGCCTGCGTGGTCTACCATCGCGACCGTGGAGAGCTGCCGGGGTGCTTTTTCACAAAAAAGGGTGAACGCACATACGACCGGTCCATCAAGAACTACATGAAGAATCACTTGTAATGGAGGGTCGGGTTCCTTCCCGACCGCAAGATCCGGGCGCCAAGACAGGCTATGGCATCTCAACCGCCGCGGCAGCGCCGTTCTTTCCGGAAAAGAACAGGTATGTGTGTTTTTCCGGTTTCAGTGCCCGCATCTCGTCAACGGTCACGATCGGCCAGAGCTTTTTCATGTCGAAATCAAAGCTCTCCTCCCGCGCCCCTTCGGGTCTTGGCTTCCCTACGAGCGCGCCCTTGTCGAGGATCCGGTTGTGCTGCGGGTCGGTTGTGATGCAGTTGACATCGAGCGCGTCCGTAAACACCGCGCTCTCGGAAGTCACGGACCTTCTCGAATAGATGTAACGCAAGAGCTCCCTCATGTGCCTCGACAGATCCGCCAATCCCTTCGTCGCAAAAAGCCCGGCAGCGCTCTCCTCGAACAGATCAGCCAAACGATCGAGCAGCTCTTCATCCACCCTGTTGCTGTGCAGCTCTGAGAGGCTTTCGTGAAGCCCGGCGTTGTACGCGTGCCACGCCCACATCTCGATCAGATCGCCGGCCGGAACCCCTGTAAGCTTCGAAAGCCGGTAAAAAATCGGCTGCATCTGCCTGTTCCAGTCCGTCATCGCCTTTCCGATCATTACCTGATCCGCGGGAAAGGTGGAGTTGGACACGATCTCGTGGCTGGAGCCTGCCCCGCCCTCCTCGATCCCGAACCGCTTCGCTTCCGTGTGAAGCATCGTTCGAGGCAGAACCTCCAGGTTGAACGCAAAAACATTAGTGGGCTCCTTTGAATAGACCCAGCTTAGCGACTCCTTGAAGCTCTCGAGGTCATCCCCCGGTAGACCCATTATGATCTCGAGTCCGAGAAGGCAGCTCTTGTTCACCGCTAGCCGGTCGAGAAGGGCTCCGATCCGGTCGGGGTCCCATTTCCTGTTTATGTTCTCCATTGCCTTGTGGCTCAAGGTCTGGAGCCCCAGCCCGAGATAGGTGAGCCGGGTTTTGCCGACCGCTTCGACAAAAGCCTCGTCCAGCAGGTTCGGGTGCGCTTCGATCCACAGCGCAGCATCAAGCGATATCTCCGCCATCCGGTCGAGCAGACGCTTCGCCCGCTTCCTGTCGAGGTTGAACGTGGAGTCCACGCAAAAAACCTTTTCAGCCCCGTGGGCCTTGAAAAAATCGAGCTCAGCTTCCGCCCTGGACAGGGAAAACGCGGCAACGGGGCGGTTCCCCCCGTAGTCACAGTATGCGCACTTGAACGGGCATCCCCTGGTGGTCTGGAAATAAACACCGCCCTGAACCTCGTCCACGCCGAGAACATTGCTCAGGTATGGAGATTCGTAACAATCGAGATCCTTTGCGGGCATCCTGGTCTTCGAGAGAAAAGGGCTGCCGTCATCCTTTCGGACAGCGATCCCGGGCACATTCCCGGGCTTCCCGTCTTTCAGCAGCTCGTGCAGGATCCCGCGGAAATTCTCCTCTCCCTCCCCCACCGACACAAAATCCACACCCGGATTCTCCCGAAGCACTTCCTCGTAGTGGTAATCGACCTCGGGGCCGCCGAGAAAAACGAGCTGGCCCGGTGTGATCCTCTTGAGCTGCTTCACGATATCGAGAACCCGTGGCGTGTTCCACACGTAGCATCCGAAGCAAACCAGGTCCGGGCCTTCCGCCGCAACCTCTTCCGCTATCTGCGCCGCCTCTTTAATGCGTGTGTCGTAATATTGGTGATCGATGCGCAACCGGTCCGAAAGCTCTTTGTCAGCGAGGGCATGCGCATGGATGTAGCCCAGCCCCAGGAACTTCCTGTGGAAGGTGAAGGGCGTTGGATACGAGGCTGATGCAAGGAGGACCTTCATTCGCTCAAACGCTTAAATCGCACCCTTATCAAGGAGTTCCAATGCCCTGGCTGTGGTACCGGAGATCTTCTCCCCATCCGCTTCGGCTTTTGACGCAAGCCCGGGATGCTTCTTGAAGATCTCCTTCCACACAGGCAGCGAGTCGTCTTCTAGGTCGCGTGGATCCAGAACCGCTGCCAGGACGCGGACATCCGCGGGCAACAACCCCTTCTCCAGCGCGGCTCGGAAATACCCGCTCATACGGGCCCCGAAATCGAAAGCGTTCCTGTTCACATCAACAGCCTTTTCCCCCTTTGATTTGAAGAGTGCGTCAACGAACTCCAGGCATGTCTCGGTGCTGAACGGCAGAAGGGGCGCAGCCGCTCCGAGCATGACCATGTTCTGCGCCTTCGCGCTGCCCGCGAGCTTCGCAAGCGCGCCCGAATCGAGAAGAACGTGCCTTTCGAGCAGTGCTATCTTTTCGTAAAGCCCGCCCGGCTCGGGGTAATCTGAAATGTTCCTGAAAGGTGTCGAGCTGGAGATTACAACGCCGTCCGGTTTCAAATATTGGACGTAACGGAGCGCCTCCAACGGATCCACGCTCAACACGAGGTCCGCGGAGCCCTCTGCGATAAGATCGCTCCAGATCTCGTTCTTGCTGAACCGGATATGGGACTGGACAGCCCCGCCCCGCTGGGACATCCCGTGAACCTCCGCCTGCTTGAACCGATATCCCTCCTTCATGGCCGCGTTGTCCAGCACAAAGGCGATGGAAAGGATGCCCTGGCCGCCCACGCCCGAAACAATGATGTTCATATCCATCTGATCCTCCGTTACTTTCTGATCTGGATGCACGGCCGTGTGGGAATGATGACCGAGAGCCCGCTGTAGGCTATCTCGCTCTTGAACAGGGCCACGTTTTCCGCGTGGTGTTTCGGCAATGGATTTATCACGTGCAGATGCTCGGGATCGACCCCCGCCCCCTTCAGAAGCGAAACCAGCCCGTCTCCTGTTAGCGCGGTTTCCTGTCGGCCCGTCATCGCCGTTATCGAGTTGTCAACGATGACGAGCACCATGTTTGTGTCGTTGGCGACCGCGTCGATGAGCGGTGTTATGCCCGAGTGCGCAAAGGTTGAATCACCGAGAAGAGCCAGGCACGGGTGGATGCCCGCGGCAGCCGCCCCGTTCGCCATGCTCACGCTGGCACCCATGTCCACGCAGGAGTGAATTGCATTGTACGGGGGCAGGGCGCCGAGCGTATAACACCCGATGTCCGAGAACACCCGCGCTTCGGGGTACTCCTTCAGAATCTCGCCGATCGCCTTGTAGGTGTCGACGTGCGGGCACCCCTTGCAGAGCGCCGGCGGACGGCCGGCCAAAGGCTCGATCACGCTCGAGGCGGCGGGCAGGGGATCCAGCCCGAGCGACGCGCGAACGATCGTGGGCGTCAGTTCGCCTGTGCGCGGCAGGCTGCCGTCGAGCTTGCCGTGAACCGGTACAGGCGCCGAATCCATGAAGCCGCGAATGGAGGACTCGATGAAGGGATAACCGTCTTCGAGTATGAGAACCTCGTCGCAGAAATCGAGTAGCTTTGCGATGAGCGGGCGCGGCATGGGAAAGGTACCCGCCTTGAGAAACGAAACATCGTCGGCTCCATGGCGCGCGTTCTCCATGAAATAGTTGAAGGCCACACCGGATGCAATCACGCCGAGCTTTTTTCCTTTCAAATCGAGCCGGTTGAACGGAAGCTCCCAGAGTCTCTTCTCCACATCCGCCCACCTGTTGCAAAGCCTGGCGAAGCTTCGCCTGGCGTTCACCGGAAGAAGCGTGAAAATGCCTCGATCCTCGCTCTTCGGAAGCTCCTGCCTGGCCTGCTTTTTCTTGCCGGTGACAAGGCTCCGGCTGTGCGCAAGACGTGTGACCAGACGGATCATGATCGGAAGGCCCAGCTCCTCGGAAAGGCTGAACGCCTCGTAGGTCATGTCGTACGCTTCCTGCTGGTTGCTCGGTTCGAGGCACGGCACATGGCCGAAAGTAGAATAGTAACGGCTGTCCTGCTCGTTCTGCGAGCTGTGCATTCCCGGATCGTCCGCAACACACACTACCAACCCGCCGTTGACACCCGTGATGCCGGAGTTCATGAAAGGGTCAGCCGCCACGTTGAGACCCACATGCTTCATGGACACCGTGCAGCGCCTGCCGGCATAGGACATGCCCAGCGCCTCTTCGTAAGCCACCTTCTCGTTGGTGGACCATTTCGTGTAAATCCCGCTGCCCTTGGGCTTTCGCGCCATGACATACTCGAAGATCTCGGTGGCAGGGGTTCCCGGGTATGAAAAAGCGCCGCTGATTCCCGCGTCGATCGCAGCCTGCGCCACAGCCTCGTCACCCATCAAAATCATCTGACTCATGTCTCATCCCTGTATCAAAAGTGTTGAAAAGAGATCGAAACTCCCAGTGCATGGTAATTCGGTAAGCCGCTTATTTCATATTCTTCGTCGCGAGGTAGCTGTAAACTGTGATGTGGCAAGGCACATGTCAGGTGACGACCGCAGGCCTGTTCTTACAGGTTGAGGATCGTCACCTGGCATGAAACGCAGCCACGGCGCAGTTTACGGTGCTGCAGCAGAAGAGGATGAAATATGCGGTTTAACTTTAATCGATGTGGAAAGGGTTGTCAAGGGGAGGCAAATAAGGCTTTGGGAAAAGGAGGAGGAAGAGAAAGAAAGAAGATTATCCATCAATAACAATTGACCCTAATGCGTCATTTTTTCAAACGCAAACTCGCAGCCAGGCGCGCAGGGAGGGGGTCGACGGCGAGTTCCGCAGCGTGCCGCCCAGCCTTTATCCGTCACCTTACGTGGCCGGTAGAATCGAGCATTATGGCCGGCACGCGAGGATGTTTGAGCCCGGAGCGCCCCCTTCCTGCGCGCCTGAACCAGCTTCAACCGGAACTGTTTTTTTGACGCATTAAGGTTGGTTGCTAATAATTGTCTCAAATAATTCCCCAAAATATGGATATGAACGCGGATTTTCAGGCCCTCGCCTGAATCAGAACCGATGAATTGTAAACCTCGATTTTTCAAAACCCTGTTTACACGGTCACGCACAATGAACGAAACATACCGCTATCGCAAGCTTCTGCACTTCGGAACCCTTCTTCTCCGCGAATCAACACCCGGAGATCTCCAGAAAAACCTGCTCGAGCTCCTGCCCGAGGTTATCGAAATCGACGCGGCCGCGCTTTTCACCCGCTCTGAAAAAGGTTTCTGGTCAGCAGAAGCCTCACCAGCGAGCGGCAAACTTCTCGACAGTCTCGGACCCAAGCTCAAACGTTACGCGGGCAAGATGAACAGCAGGCATCCGGGACAGAAAGCCATGGTCAATCCGTTGATCATCGGCCCGGCGGAAGAGAACGGCCCCACGCGCTTTCCCGTGATCGCGGCGTTTCCTCTCGTGGTAATGGGAGAGATCACAGCGTTCATCGTCGCGGCAAGGCGGTCAAGGGAATCGTTCAGCACCGACGACTTCAACAGGCTCGACAATGTGTCAGCCATCCTTTCCACCTGCATGGAGAACCAATCAGGCATAAAACGGGCCAGGCTTCACGCGGACAATCTCGAGGCACACAACCGCATTCTCGTCGAAACACTGCCTGACGGATTGGTCAGGGTGAACAACAGGTTCGAGGTGCTGGAGGCGAACAGGTACGCGAGCGAACTTCTTCAACTGAAGCCCGAAGAGATAATCGGAATGAAGTGCTTTGATACCGTTTGCAACGAAAAGCGGTCAACCTGCCCCGTGTTCAGCAGCGAACGCGACCACCTGACTTTTGAGAGCACGCTGCCCGTCCACAACGGGCAAGGCTGTAATGAAGTACATGTCCTGAAAAGCACGCGCCGCTACAGCCTGGGAGGCGAAAAGTTCGCCATCTGCACGTTCAAGGACATCTCGAAGCTCAAGCTCATGGATCAAAAGCTCAAGGACTACGCGGAGAACCTGGAAAAGAAGGTTGAAGAGCGGACAGCAGACCTCAAAGAGGCGCAGCGCCACCTGCTGCAGTCCGAAAAGCTGGCAGCCACCGGGCGCCTCGCAGCCTCCATCGCCCACGAAATCAACAGCCCGGTCTACGGAATCAAGGGATGCCTGCAGTCCATCCGCGACGAGCTTTCCCTGGATGCGGATTTGCGAGGATTCGTGGATCTTTCCCTCGAGGAAACGGACAGGATCTCGGACCTGATAAGAAAGATGCAGAACCTGAACCGCGTGTCGGACGGAAAACGCTCCGTTCAGGACATCAAATCGGTTCTCAAGGATATGCTCGTTCTCTGCAACCCGTATCTCCAGGAAAAAAGAATATCGCTCCAGACCAGCTTCGACCGGAAGATGTATCGCGCCTTGGTCTGCGAGGATGAGATCAAACAGGTCTTCATCAACCTGATAAACAACGCGGTCGAAGCGATGCAGGACGGCGGAAAGCTCATCATCTCCACGCGAATGCGCGGGGCAACCATGGAGATCGCTTTCGAGGACTCGGGGTGCGGCATGTCAACAGAGGTGAAAAAAAGGGTGTTCGACGCTTTCTTCACGACCAAGTCCGCTGTGAAAGGCGTTGGGCTCGGCCTGCCAATGTGCTGGGGAATAGTTCGCAGGCACGGCGGAAACATCCTGGTGGACAGCAAACCCGGCAAAGGCTCCACCTTTGTCGTGATCCTGCCCGCGGCAGGGAAAACCCGCGAAAAAATTCCTCACAAAGTGTAAAATAAACAAGCCATGCGAACATACGGAGAGCGCTCGGTTTGAAAGGATCGGTCCATGAATCCGGATAAAGAAGCTGCGCATCCGAGCCGCGGCACATCTCCCCTGCCGCTGAAGGCGATCATAGGAGTTTTACACCTGAACCCTCTGCCGGGCAGCCCAGGCTACCCGGGCGCAGGCGGCCTTGAAGCGGCAAAAGAAGCTGTGCTCGCGGATGCCGGTGCCCTGGAGCAGGGAGGAGTGGACGCGCTTCTGCTGGAAAACTACGGAGACACGCCGTTTTTACCAGGCCGGGTCGAGCCGCACACGGTGGCGCTCATGTCCGTGATCCTGAAGGAGATCTCGACCAGGAGCAGCCTCCCGCTCGGGGTAAACGTGCTCAGAAACGATGCTTATGCCGCGCTCGGCATCGCCCTGGCAACAGAAGCCTCCTTCATGAGGGTCAACGTGCTCACCGGCGCATGCACAACGGACCAGGGCATCATCCACGGCGAGGCGCACAAGGTGCTCAGGTACAGAAAAAGCTTGAACTCGAGCACTGCGATACTCGCGGATGTGCACGTGAAACACGGCCGTCCGCTTGCCGCGGGCGAAAGCATCGAAGAAGCGGCGAGGGATGCTTTTTACAGGGGACATGCCGACGGCCTGATCGTAACAGGCCCGGCGACCGGCACAGCCATCGACCTCAATGATATAGACAAGGTCAAGTCCGCGGTCATTGAAGCGCCGGTTTTTGCGGGAAGCGGTGTGTGCGAGAAGAACGTCAAAGAGATCCTCGCGCTGGCTGACGGAGTCATCGTTGGAACGTCGCTCGAGCGAGAAGGCAAAACAGGTGCGCCGGTGGATATCAGCCGGGTCGAAAAGCTCGTTCGCGCGGCACGCGACTAACCCGCATATTTCATCCTCTTCAGCTGCGGCACCGTAACCTGCACTGTGGCTGCGTTAACGCTCACTCCTGTTTCGCCGCAACAAGCACGATGCGCCTGGTATCAGGCGATTCCCACTCGATCACGAGCTTCCTGAACGCTTCGTACTCGTCCGGCGGTATGCAGCGCTTCACAGACAGAGCCCTTCTAATGTGAAGCACTCCCTGATCTTCCCACGCTCTCGACAGCATGCTGCCGGCCGGGCTGCTGAACTCCATGGGAGGAGGCAGCTCAGCCACTGAAATCGATTCGGGCAGATCAATGGCAACGCTCAGATCTTCGCTCACGCCGCGCGGCATTTCCAGCGGGGTGGTCCGCGTGTAAAGAGCCACGGGAACATTCATCTCCATCAGACCGCCCGGGCATCCGGGCGCCTCGTACACGAAAAAGTCGCCTTCCTTCTTCAGGGGAGACGAGGATCGCGCCCTGGCCTTGAGGATCGACCTCTTCTCCCCGAGGAGCACAATCCCTGTCTCGCTGAGGTCAGCCCCGGAAAGAAGCTTTTTGAAACAGCGCCCGGCCCAGCCCTCGAAACCGCGTGCCAGCTCGACGTTTTCGTTCAAAGAGCCCTCCACCTCAACATGCAGCCCGCCGCTCAATGTGTGCTTGCTCTTGTCAAGGGCAAGACTGAGCTCAGCCCTTACCTTGTTCTTTGCATGGCCCTGCGCCTCGACCGGCAGGAGCTGGTTGTTGAGAAGGGACGGCCTGAACAGCGTGCGGCCGGCCAGCCTGTCATTCTTTGTACCGCTCACTATCCGGTTCGTGCTCAGCAGGAGCGGTTCTTCATAAAGGAGCGGCTCGCTGAGCTTCTTGCGCAGGGAACACAACACCCTGCACTCGCTGAACTGCAGCCAGGATGGGACATCCCTGGCGACCTCCCGGTGCCTGGACACGAGCACGGGCTCAGCGAAAAACCCGGCGCTCCTGAGCATGACCACCAGAAGGCAGGCCTTGTCAAGACGGCTGCCAACGCTGTGCTGAAAGACATCCTCCGCCCTGAGAACGGAGTAGCCCGTATGCTCCGGCTGCACATCCGCGAGCGCCACTCCCCCGTTCACAAAGCTGTTGATCGCGAACACCCGCTCCAGCGAACCGGTCTTTTCCGAGAGGACCTCCTTCAGCTTTTTCTCGCACTCCTCGTCGAGCCATGCGGCAGCCGTGAAACGCCTGTTCAGGCTCCTGGCGGCATCGGTCCATGACGAACAGGTGGAAAAAACGAGCAGGGGCTTGTAATCCGCGGGGCTGCGCGCCATCGGCTCGGGAAGCGTTGCGGGCATGGCGCTCAGCTCCCAGGTGTAGGAAGTAAACCCGTCCAGCTTCGCGATAACGGGTTCGATGCCGCCGCTGTTCAACATGCCGTGGTTCAGCTCCACATTCTTTGGAACCTTCACAACAACGGTTTTCTTTTCCACAGGGTGAACCGAGGAGAACAGCTCCTCACCCATCAGGTACGGGAAAAACCCCGGCTTCGACCGCACCTCGTGGTCAAGGTGAATCACTGCGCCGACCTCGAGACCGAGGTGCGTGATGACTGTCTCGCGAAGGTAATTGTATGGTGGCGCGTTCCTGCAAAAGCCGGGAAGCAGCTCGTTGATCGCGTTTGGCGTGCACGGGACTTCTTTTCCATCAGCCATGACGGTGACCGCGCGGTTTATCTTCAGCTCCTGAAATCGCGGGTCGTGCACCAGGAAGCTTTCTCCCAGCAGCCTGTTGAACGCGTAATGGGTCAGGAGCTTCACCCTGTGTTCGTGTCGGTGCAGGGTCGAGCCGTCCTCGAACAGCGTGTACTCGTCGAGCACATCCAGGTATACGGCGTCAGCTTTTTGCAGAGCAGCATCCCCGGCAAAAGCGCACGGAAAAAGAGCCGCTGACAGAAACAGCACAGCGCATGCAATCGATCTTGATTTCATCTCTAAATCACTCCGTGAATCATCGGCCAAGCACAACCGAATTGTCCATCATGTGTTTTACACCCTTGACCGCTTTTGCAAAGTTCTTGTAGTCGCAAGCGTCATATATCCTTTTTCGAAGCTCCAGGCGGGCCTCGAACGAGATCGAACCCTCTTTTGCTTCATACCCTCCTTCGAACGATGCTGCTTCACCTTTCACCGCGCCGTACGACGGCAGGCTTGCGGCGCTGAACCCGTCGGGCAGCTCGATCGTCTCCGACAGCTCCACGAGACGCGAGGTGCGCGCGCGGAACGGGTATTTCCGCTCCTTCAGATCCAGGTTCATCCTGAGAAAAGATGCCGTGTCGGAAAACGGGTACGCGGCCACGCACGGCACGAAACGCATCTCATCGCCCACAACGGTCGCGTACCGCGGGATTCTGTACTCGATCGACACCTTGGTCGGCTCCGAAAGATCGTAAGGATCGTTGCGCACGACCGACCTGATTTCGGCCCGCGGAGAGATGGCGTGCATGACACGGCAGAAGTACTCGTGCCACATCGCCTTCATTCTCCTGCGGACCATGTTCGACCTGATGGAAGCGCCCGACTGACCCTCCGCCTTCAAGGTAAAGGATCCTTCGAGCTCGCCGTCCGCGTGCAGGCGGGACGAGCCATTGATCCTGAAGTAGTGGTTCTCGGGAGGGCTCAGCTGAGTGATCTGCAGGTCAGCCCCTTCAGGCACGCCAGGAAGGTAGTTCTGCTGCTGCTCAGCGCTGGACCAGAGCTCCCGCATGAAAGGGACCCACGTTGGATCAAGCAGCTTGTAGTCGCCGTAACCGGGGCATGTATCCAGGTAGTCCGCGTTCTTGATCAGTGTGACGCAGTGGTTGAACTGGTCCGCGGGGATGTAATCGATGCGCGAGCCCGCCATTGTCATGGCAGGGTACGATTCGAAGCCCGCTGCCCTGAGCATCGTGATGAGCATGCCCGCCTTGTCCTTGCAAACCCCGCAGCGGTCGTGAAGGTCCATCTCGCCCGTGTGAAGGGTGAAACCCTCGCCTTCTCCCATGGAGATGCCCGAATACCTTATGTTGTCGGCAACCCAGTGAGTCAGTATCCACACCTTCTCCTTGTCGCTTTCCACGCCTAGCAGAAGCTCATCCACCTTGGCCTGGACCTTCGGGGTCACCTCGAAGCTTCCGTAATCTTCGTTCACGTTGTAAAACCACAGGCTTTTGGCTATCCAGTCCGGCGAGGTGGACAGGAGAAGCTTGGTGCCCACATCCGACCTGGAAACCATGTTCGATTCGCTCTTAAACGGCTCGATCCCCTCCTTTGTCCAGTTGTATTCGACCTTGTCCCCGTGAAAACGGATCGATGAGGCGACCTCACCGTTGTAGACCTCGTACTGCAGGGGCTTGTCCTTGGGCATTATCGCTGTGTAGCTCTTCTCGATCACATGGTTCGAGCTGTAGAACTCCACGATGTCGTAGAAGTGTCCTCGCATCGGAGGGATGAAACGTTCATCCTCTTCCCCTTCGCCTTCGCGAAGCAGCGCGTACGTGAACCCCTTCTTGAACGATTCCACGTAGACCCCGTCACCCGCCTCCAAGCGGCCGATGGGAAGCATCACCTGGCGCATGCCCCAGTAGATGGCGCGCGCCGGGGCGGGGTAGTCCATGGCTTCCTGCGGCGCGATCTCCTTCACGGTCCCGTCCTTCCTGATGATCCTGGCGCGCTTGATCTCCACGTGACCGGAGAGTGGATCGTAATCAAAGGTGATTGCGCGCAGGTTGAGCCCGCCGGACTCGGCCAGGACCTTCCACAACCGCTTCTGAGTGACGTAGGCCAGCCCGCTCGGCTGCACATCCGAGACGGTACGGTCGAAAACGAGCACGGAGCCCGACCCGGAGTACTTTCCCGCATCCCCTGCATCCGTTATCATCCGCCTCAATTCATCGGCTTCCTGTGCGCGCCCGCCGGAAGATGAAGCAGCGAAGATCAGCAGTACGGAAAATAAGAGGACAGGGTTTGGCAATCTACGTTTCATTGTGCTTTCCTCGAAGATGCTGATGAAGGTTCAGAGGTTCAGGGGTTTGTTCAACCGGGCCTCCCGTCATTTCAGTGTCTCTTCGATGGGAAAAACCGGCCTTATGTCTATGGGCACGTTTTCGATCCGCTTCAACGCGGCCTCGGTTTCGGGGCTGAGGATGCGGTACTTTTCTATGAGCTGTTTTGCACCCTCGTAGTCGCCCTCGGCTTCGATGACCAGAACATCGTGCGAAAGACCGCGAACAGCCTCCCGGATCGCGTCGTCGTTCACGAAAAAGCAGCCGTTTTCATCCACGCCTATGCCGCCCTTTTCCATGATGTAGTTGAGCTGGATAGCCATGCCCCCTCCGTGCGCCTCGTGAATCCCGAAGCGGATCGAGCGGAACATGCCCCCGACATAGGTCGAATACAGGGTTTGTTCCATCTCCTTTGGCAGGACACCCCGGTCCACGAGAAACTGGACGTTGTAAACCCCGAGTATGTCGGCCTTGCACTCCTCGATCGTGGAATAGATCTCCTTGAGCTCCTTGTTGACCGTTGTTTCCGTTCCGTCGATCGTGATCCTCCCGGGCCCGAGGCCGTGGCTGACCTCGTGCAGGAGAATGTGGGTGAACCATACGTCGAAGGAGATGCGCTCCAGCTCTTTCTCGGCGAGCACCTCTTTAACGATGGGCATGTAGATCTTTTCGTACTTGGCCTTCAGGATGTTTTTCAGCATGACCTTCTTGGAGCCCTTTGCCTCGCGCACCCGCTCGTCATTGGGCAGGTTGAAGGCAATGGTCTGGATACCGGCCTTGGTGTCGCCGGCCGTGAACACCTCGTTGACGACCTTGATGGGCGATGATGACCCGCGGTCGAAGTTCTTGTGCTCCTCCGGGTTGGGAAGGTTCTTCTCCATCTCGTCGAGGCTCTCGCCTATCTTTTCCAGCTTGGCGCTCTCTTCGGCGTCCACCACGCACACGAACGACTCGAACGCGGCCTTGTATCCGAAAAGGCCGTCCTCGTACACTTCGTACGGCCCGATCACAACCTCGATATCACCGGAAAGGTCCATCCAGTCCATGTCGCTCTGATAGTAGTCATCCGACAGAAAAGCGTCCGCCCTGCTTTTCAGGAAGACACCGAGGGTCGGGTCGTTCGTCGTTTCCGCGGCTTTGCGGAGCAGTGCAGCTGCCGGCTCGAGCTGTTCAGCAAAAAACTCGGAATAGGGAATCGCCGCAAGACCGTCATCTTTTCGGCGAATCACGGTGAAGTTGCTCTCAAAGGCCTCGCGATCCCCGGGGTGTTCCTCCAGCCAGTTCTTGAACTCATCCTTTGTCATGTCCAGTGGATAAAAGTTGGCGCCCTCGGGTTTGGCAGCGTCGTTGATAAATGGGTGCTCCTCATCGAGCCTGTCCCAGGGACCGAACATGGTCTTGAAGTATTCGAGATGGACTCCTGCATCCTTTTCAGGCCGGCTGGAAAGCTCCTCCTTTATTGCCGGGTTATCGCCGCTTACCTGCAAAAGGAAGGCGCTGTCCATGTACTTTGCAGCCTTCACGAGAAGCTCCAGGGTTTCCCTTTCGGATTCGGGCAAAGAGGAAATATCGCAGGAAAGGATCACCGGAACGAGCTTGTCGAGCTGGATTTTCACTTTCTGGGCCGGTTGTTTCGTCTTGACCAAATCTTTGGAGGTGCCTGATCCCTTGTTGCCTGCGGGACATCCCAGAAAAACGAAAAGGGCAAGAACCATCAGTACTGCTTCGAAACGCAAAAACATGTCGCTACTCCTGAACTCTTTCTTCGGTTACGGCGCCGACAGAGCGGCGCCCTCCAGATCCTCTGTCTCATTTTTTAGCCATTAAAAGCTCTTCCAGGGCGCTCAAAAGATCCAGCGCGGAAAGGATCCCCACGAGCTCGCCTTTCTTGTTCTGAACCGGCAAGGCCCCGTAACGCTGCTCGCGAAAAAGCACAACCGCCTTCCTTATCTTGTCGTAGGTGTGAACCACCTCCGGGTTTTTGGTCATCACATCAGCTACTGAAATGTCTTCGTTGATGTCGTAATACGATGTCCAGTCATCGACGTTTTCCGCCCACTTGGGACGCCTCAGGTCCCTGTCGCTTATGATGCCCGCGAGCTTATCCCCCTCCACAACAGGAAGGTGCCGCACCCTGTGGGTCTGCATCACCAGGAACGCGTCCTTGACCGACATGCCCGGCTTGACCGTGATCAGTTTGGTTGTCATGTACTTGCTGATCTTCACTTCTTATCTCCGTTCTTGAATGTCATCCCTGATTAAAGATGAAAGCCTATCCTACCGTCTCCTCCTCCTGCCGCCCTTGCGGCTGTCCCCGCGGCCGTCCCTGCGGCTGTCCCTGCGGCCGTTTCTATCACCTCCTCGCCCACGGTCTTGCGTACGCTGTCCCCCGGATGACGATCCGCTTTTCTCCGCATCATGCTCATCGTTTCTCAGGTAAAGCGGCTTGTGCAGCGTCTCCTGGTAGAACCTGTCGAACAGCATGGCCAGAACTTCCGTGGACTCGTTTCGCTCGCTTACATTCTTGGCCAATGGAATGAATCGACAAAGCCGCTCGCGGTCCAGGTGGTCGAGCCCGCGGTATTTCTCCTCGAGCATCACGAGGAGCCGCGCGGCAACTCGTTCTTCCAGCTCCTCATCCGTTGGCAGCTCCTTCCTTATCAGCACGAGCCCGTGGCGCTTGGCCCTTTTTTCGAGCTCCACCTCCTCGAGCTGGGAAACGAGGCTGATGGCGACTCCACCCTCGCCCGCTCGCCCGGTGCGGCCCGCGCGGTGGATGTAGTGGTCGTGCGCCTGCGGCAGGTTGTAGAGGATGACATACCCGAGATCGCTGATGTCGATCCCGCGGGCAGCCACATCGGTTGCCACGAGAAAACGCAGCTTGCCGCTTCTGATCCGCTTCATGACCTTGTCCCGCTCCTTCTGAGACAGGTCGCCGCTCAGAAAGTCGCCGTCGTACCCGAAGTTCCTCAGAAACACCCCGAGGTACTCGACCTCTCGCTTGGTGTTGCAGAAGATCAGCGCGGCCTCGGGGTTCTCCATCTCGATGATCTTCAAAAGCGCGCGATCCTTGTACATGGCGTCCGTGACATAGTATGTGTGATCAACCTCTTCCACGTGCATGATATCGCTGCTCAGCGATACGTGTTTCGGTTCCCTTGTGAAACGCTCCGAAAGCCTGACCACGCCTGGCGGAAGCGTGGCTGAAAAAAGGGCTGTCCTGCGCCTTTTCGGAAGGAAGGAAAGGATCTTGGTTATCGAGGGGTAGAAGCCCATGGACAGCATCTCATCCGCCTCGTCAAGCACAAGAAACCTGAGGTTCGACAAGGAGACGCGCTTGGACTTCAGGTGGTCGATCATACGGCCGGGCGTTGCCACTATGACATGCACATTCTTTTCGAACGCCTCTATCTGGGGGCCGTAGCCCACCCCGCCGTAGACCGCGACCGAACGGATACCAAGGTTCCGGTTCAGCTCTTTGACCACCTGGTGAACCTGCTCCGCCAGCTCCCGAGTAGGAACAAGGACAAGCGCCTGAGCCTCGTCGCGCGATTTGTCCACTTCGAGACAGAGCGGGAGCACAAACGCCGCGGTCTTGCCCGATCCGGTCCTCGACTGCACCACAACGTCCTTTTTGCCCAAAAGGATCGGGATAACCTTTTCCTGGACGGTCAAGGGCGTCTTCCAACCCAGGCTTTTAACGTTTTCCTTCAATGCCTCGGGAAGGTCATCGAACGAAAAACGCGGCCCACCGTTCCGCTCTTCAAAGTGCTTTTCCGGCGCATCCTGCGGCTCACTCCCATTGCTGTTCAAATCCTCTGTCATTCGGAACACTCCTGTATTGGATCTTTCCCTGGCCATACAAAACAAAGGGCCCATTCTACCAGTTGCTCTTGCTGAGGACAGAAATTAATTCGAGCCCGAAAACCACAGCCCGCCCCGGTCATTCCGCCAGAAAACGCTCCGCTTCGATTGCGGCCATGCAGCCGGTGCCCGCGGCCGTGACAGCCTGGCGGTACACGCTGTCCTGCACATCCCCGCACGCGAAAATCCCGGGCACGCTGGTACGGGTGGAGCCCGGTTTTGTGATGACATACCCTTTATCATCCAAATCGATGAACCGCTCGAAAAGCCCGGTGTTGGGCACGTGCCCGATGGCGGCGAACACGCCGTCACACGGCATTTCCGAGATATCCCCTGTTACCGTGTCCTTCAGACTCACACCGCGGACCGCGAGCTCCTCTCCTTTCTGGAGGATCTCATCCAGCACCGCGTTCAGCACGAAGGCGATCTTATCGTTTTCCCGCGCGCGCTTCAGCATGATGTCAGACGCCCTGAACCCCTCGCGGCGGTGCACAACGGTGACCTTGGATGCGAACTTTGTGAGAAAGATCGCCTCCTCCATCGCGGAATCACCGCCTCCCACCACGACCACCTCTTTTCCGCGGAAAAAGAATCCGTCGCACGTTGCGCACGCCGAGACCCCGTGCCCCATGAGCTTTTTCTCGGACTCGAGGCCGATCAGCCTGGCAGAGGCGCCTGTTGCAATGATCAGGGTGTCGGCTGTGAAGCGATCTTCCTCGGCTTCCACCTCGAACGGCTGCTGC
Source organism: uncultured Phycisphaerales bacterium (assembly GCA_964542475.1). Classification (GTDB taxonomy): domain Bacteria; phylum Planctomycetota; class B15-G4; order B15-G4; family CAYZWU01; genus CAZIUL01. The sequence goes on from CAZIUL010000020.1 coordinate 65,853, forward strand.
CCCAGGTTAACCGAGGTCGCGAGCCGGGGTATGCATTCGGCACCGAACCGCTCGGCCTGAGCGCGCATCCTGTCCATCAGCTCCCGGCCCATGACCCCTTCCGGGAATCCCGGGAAGTTTTCCACTTCCGTTGTGATTGTGAGCTGGCCTCCGGGCTGCGGGCCATCGATCACAAGAGGGGATAAGCCTGCCCGGGCCGCGTAGATAGCAGCGGTGAATCCGGCCGGGCCGGATCCAAGAATAGCAACCTTGCTGTGTCTTGTTTCGCTCATCTCTGTCTGTCTGCCTCCCTTTCTGTGTGTGTTCACTCCTTGACGCTCGTGACTATCAAGGTGCCGCTCCGCTTGTCCTTCTCCACCTCGATCAAGCCGTTTTTGGCGGCCTCCTTGAGAACCTCGGAGAACGAGTTCAATCCGAAGTAGTGCTCGTTGAAGGAGGGCACCTTGCGCTTCATTGTCTGCTTCACCATGGAGCCCCAGATAATGTCGTAGTCCTCCCTGTTGAGCGCGTCGATCGAATCCATCAGAAGATCGAAGAGCTCCTGCATCTTGGGGGTAATACCTTTTTTCATTCTTCTCTTCTTCGGAGAGCGAATCACATCCTCGTAGAACATGAATTCGTCACAGTTTGAAATCAGCAGCTTCGAAACTGAGTTCTTGACACCGAAACCGATCACGTACTTGTCGTTCTCCCTCAGCTTGGATACCAGCGGCGAAAAGTCCGAATCGCCGCTGGCCAGGACAAAGACGTCGATGTGATCCTTTGAGTAGCACAGCTCCATCGCATCCACCACCATCTGGATATCGGCCGCGTTCTTGCCGCTCTGGGTGCTCTTTGGAATGTCAAAGAGCTCGATCGACGATTCGTGAAACGCGCGCCTGTACTTGGTATAGCGGTCCCAGTTGGCATAGGCGCGCTTGAAAAGAAGCTTCCCCTTTTCAACCAGACGTTTCTGAATGAGCTCCAGTTCGAATTTTCCGTACCTGGCGTCCTCGATTCCGATGGCAATGTTTTCGAAATCCATGAAAAGCGCCATTTTTCTCTCTTCCTGCATGTTGTTCCTTTCCTAATCTATCCCGGGCAGTATTGCGCCGGGATCTGTTATTTCGCTGTTTGTTTGTTCGTTTGTTTGTTCGTTTGTTTTCTTCTTTCAGCCCGTTAAGCAGGGCTTCAAAACGTTAAGTTCGCTAAAACACGATAATGTGCAGCGCGGCCGGGCCGTGCACACCGATGACCAGCTTCAGCTCGATGTCCGCTGTCTTGCTCGGGCCGGTGATGAGCGTAAAGCTGTCGGAAACGCCTACCATTCCGCCTGAGCCGTATTCCGGCGGCTTTGAACTCGCGCGCGCTTCCTCATGCGCTTTCGCGTCCCGCACCGCGCCGGGCCCGTGCCAGTCCAACAGGTCGGCAACGATGCTGTCTTGTGCCACCAGGGCAATGTGCGTTTCAGCGGTGAGCGAGATGCGGCGCGGCCGGCCTTCGCCCGCACGGATGAGTATCGAACCTGTCTCGGCGATCCCGAGCTCTGTTCCGGTTATCGCGACATCGAGCCCGAATGCCCCTTCGGTCTTAAGCTGGTCCTGCTCAATGATTCTGCACATGCGCGGCACAAAATCAACAACCCTCGATCCAAAGATCCGCATGCGCCGCCCCCCCGATGGAGCGGCTGCCACGGACGCCCCCTCCTTGAGGAGTCCGCTCATGACCTGTTTCAGCGAGTCCCCATCGGAGACAATGTGAACCTTTGCGCCGGAGGACAGCGCCCTCGATGTGAACAATCCCAGCAGCTCACCGGGTTTCATGCCGCGCTTGACGAGCCTGGCATGCCCAACATCAGGTTCCCCGGCGCAGGCACCTGCTGAACGGCATTTTTTCGCGGCCCTTTTTATCTTATCAGGAACCCGGCTTTTCATGGATTGTTTTTCCTTTGCGCCTTTCGATCTTCCTTTTTCATGGCGGTCAGAAAGCTCTCCTTTGCGGGCAGGGGCAGATCCTTCCTCCCGGTCCACCCGCCGGGAAGTGAGGGCATGTACTTCACCCAGCCATCCCTGCTCAGCGGTCTCAATCCGAGGCGCAGAAGCCTTTGTGAGAGCCGGTACAGCATGGGGCGCCCCAATAAAAACGCTGCGAGCGACATGCCCGCCTTTTCCAGCATGCTACAGCAGCCGCCCGAGACGAGGTCGCTCCGAAGCTCGATGAGAAGGTCTGCGAGGGGTATTTTTACGGGACATGTGCTCATGCACGCGCGGCACAGGGAGCATGCCTTGGCAGCCTGACCAGCCGCATCGTGCCCGAGCATGAGCGGCAGGAGGACCGATCCCATGGGTCCGCTGTAGCACCCGGGAAAGCTCTGCCCGCCCACGAGCTCGAATACGGGGCACACGTTCAGGCACGCGCCGCACCTGATGCACCTCAGCATCCGCCAATAGCGGCCCGACAGGATTTTGCTCCTCCCGTTGTCGAGGATCACGAGGTGCACCTCTTCCGGTCCGTCAACAGAGCACGGCCCTCCTGCCGCGTTCACGTACTGTGTGATTCTTTGGCCGGTGGCGAACCTGCCGAGCAGCTTGAGCATCACCGAAGCGTCCTGCCAGCCTTGCACGATTCGTTCAGCGCCCATGACCGCGACATAGGTTTTAGGCATGTTCATCACGTACCTGCCGTTGCCCTCGTTCGTGCAAACCAGCCACGCCCCTTCTTCAGCGAGCGCGAAGTTCACCCCGCTTATCCCCATGTCAGCCTCAGCGAATTTTTTTCGCAGGAAAACCCGGGCCGCTTTTGTGAGCGCCTCCGGGTCAGGCGGCCCGTCATACCCGATCTTCTCCCTGAATATCCCGGCGACTTCGCTTGTGCTGAGGTGCACCGCGGGCAGCACGATGTGTGAGGGGGGTTGGCCGGCGAGCTGAATGATGAACTCGCCGAGATCGGTCTCAATAACCTCGATCCCGCGCTCCTCGAGCGACTTGTTGAGCCCGATCTCCTCGGTGACCATCGACTTGCCCTTGACAACGCTTTTCACGCCCCTGTCCTCTGCGACCTCAACGATGATGGAACGGGCATCTCGGGCGTCATCGGCAAAGTGCACGTGGACACCGTTGCGCTCGAGGGTTTCTGAAAAGCTTTCGAGCAGGGTGTCCAGGTTCGAAAGTGCGTGGTCGCGCACATCCGCGGCGAGCTGCTTGAGCGCCTCCACATCTTCGAGCTCCCCGCAGGAAGCCTCGCGGGCCTCGAGCTGCCTGTTGGTTGCCGCCTTGAGCTTGTCCGCCAGCGGCCTGTCCGCGCAGGCTTGAAGCGTCTTTTCGTAAAACCGTTGTGCTCTCAAGCCCGGCCTCCTTCCAGTGCCTGCTCGATAAGCTCCGCGATGTGCACGGCTTTTATCGGTTTTCCCTCGCGGTTGGCGTACCCCGTGATGTTCATGGCGCACCCTGGATCAGCGAACACCAACAGCTCCGCCCCGGTCTCAACGATGCTTGCGACCTTTCTGGATGCCATCTCCGCGCTGATGTGCGGAAAGTTCAGCGAGAAGGTCCCGCCGAACCCGCAGCACTGATCGATCCCATCGAGCGGAGAGTAGCGGATGCCCGGTATGCGCGTTATCAGATCGATCGGCTCTCCATCGATCCCGAGCGCCCTGAAGTGGCAGCTCTTGTGAAAGGTGACGCTCTTGTCCAGATGCGCGCCCAAAGCGGCCGGATCAGCATGAAGCTCCTTTACAAGAAACTCGCTGAACTCGTAGGTTCTCTTCCCCACCGCTCTTGCCGCACCGAGCTCGGTTTCGCTGTCCTGAAAAAGCCTCTCAAAGTGCACGCGCACCATTGCAGCGCAAGAGGACGACGGGCAAACTATAGGGCCATCCGTTTCGGCGAACACCTTCAAGAAGTGCCCGGCAACAGAGCGCGCCCGGTCAAGGTAGCCCGCGTTGAACATGGGCTGGCCGCAGCAGGTCTGCTCCCCGGGGCACGCAACATCCAGCCCGAGCCGTTCGAGCACGTTCCTTGCCGCTCGCACCGCTCCCGGGTAAAAGGTATCCCCAAGACATGTCACGAAGACGGATGCTTTCACCCGTTAAATCCTCCGATTGTTCGGCCGGCCCGGCCGGACCGCATCAATGCATATTCGGGCATGATAGCAGAAAA